>NZ_JAYRTQ010000041.1:0-3728 GCF_041919455.1 Thermomonas sp. | reverse complement strand
TCTCGCGCACCGCCAGCGAGGTCTGCATCAGCTTGGTGGCGATGCGCCCGGCGAACTCGTCCTGGAAATAGCCCATCGACTGCCGCAGCAGGTAGCGATGCACGTTCCAGCGGATCCGCATCGGGAAGTTGCCCAGCAGGGTCTGGTGCTGCACCAGCGAATTCAGCAGCACCAAACCCGGCAACACGACCAGCACCAGCGCCGCCATCCATGCCAGCCGCGGCCCTTCCTGCGCCATGAACGCGGTCGGGCCGACCGCATTCATCCGGTCGACCAGCGCGCCCACGTAGGCGTACAGCGCCACTTCCGCCAGCGCGATCAGGCCGGTGCTGATGGTGAGCAGCAACAGCCAGCGCTCCGCACCGCGGGTGTAGTGGCGGCAGAAGGCGTACAGCGTCGCCGGCGGCTGCGCCGGTGGCGGGTCGGGAAAGGGATCGAGGCGGGATTCGAACCAGCGTTGCATCGTGAGGACTCGCGCGACAGGCGGGCATTGTGCCAGCGCACCACCGCGTGGCACGCGCCTTACAATCCGTGCATGGCCAAGCTCGTCCTGATCGACGGATACAACTACCTCTATCGCGCCTTCCATGCGCTGCCGCCGCTGAGCAATGCGGCCGGCGAGCCGACCGGCGCGCTGTTCGGCATCGTCAACATGCTGCGCGGGCACCTGAAGGAAAAGCCGGACTACATCGCCTTCGTGATGGATGCGCCTGGCAGGACCTTCCGCGACGATCTCTACGCGGAGTACAAGGCCAATCGCGCGCCGATGCCGGACGAGTTGCGCGCGCAGGTCGAGCCGATGATGGCGATCGTCGAGGCGCTCGGCCTGCCGGTGGTGCGCGTGGACGGCGTGGAGGCCGACGACGTGATCGGCACGCTGGCGGTGCGCGGTGCCGAGGCCGGCATCGACGTGACCGTCTCGACCGGCGACAAGGACATGGCCCAGCTGGTGCGCCCGCACGTCGTGCTGGTCAACACCATGAGCGGCGGCAAGCTCGATTCCGACGAGGCGGTGATGGCCAAGTTCGGCGTGCGTGCCGACCAGATCATCGATTACCTGGCGCTGATGGGCGACGCGATCGACAACATCCCCGGCATTCCGAAATGCGGGCCGAAGACCGCGGCGAAATGGCTGGCCGAATACGGCTCGCTGGATGGCGTGATCGCCAACGCCGACAAGGTCGGCGGCAAGATCGGCGAGGCATTGCGTGAGGCGTTGCCGCGGCTGCCGCTCAACCGCGTGCTGACCACCATCAAGACCGACGTGGTGCTGGGGCAGGAGCCTGCCGACCTGCACCTGCGCGACCGCGATGTCGATGCGCTGCGTGCGTTGTACACCCGCTACGGCTTCAACCAGGCACTGAAGGAACTCGAGGGTGGCGCATCGTCGAGTGCGTCCGTGGCGACGACGGAGAAGGAGCCGGGCATCGCGCGCGGCAACGGTTTCGTCGCCCCCAGTGCGCCGGCATCGCAAGCGGAACTCGATCCGGCGCTGTCCGCGGCCGGCGAGTACGAGTGCGTCCTCGATACCGCGCAGCTCGATGAATGGGTGGAGAAGCTGCAGGCGGCCGAGGAATTCGCCTTCGATACCGAAACCGATTCGCTCGATGCCATGCGCGCCAACCTGGTCGGCATCAGCCTGAGCGTGGAACCGGGCAAGGCCTGCTACATCCCGGTCGCGCATGAAGCCCCGGGCGTGGCCGCGCAACTGCCGCGCGACGTTGTACTGGATGCATTGCGCCCGCTGCTGGCCGACCCGTCGAAGCGCAAGCTGGGCCAGCACGGCAAGTACGACCTGCATGTCCTGCGCCGCCACGGCATCGACGTGCACGGCTATGCCGACGACACGATGCTGGAGAGCTTCGTGCTGAACGCGGGCATCGCCCGCCACGACATGGATTCGCTGGCGCAGCGACACCTCGGTTACCAGACCGTCAAATACGAGGACGTGGTCGGCAAGGGCGCGAAGCAGATCGGTTTTGCCCAGGTCGCGCTGGACGATGCCACCCGCTATGCGGCGGAAGACGCCGACATCACCTTGCGCCTGCATCGCGTGATGCAGCCCAAGCTGCAGGCCGAGCCCGGATTGCTGTCCGTCTATCGCGACATCGAAATGCCGCTGGTGCCGGTGCTGGAACGGGTCGAATCGAATGGCGTGCGCATCGATGCCGACGAACTGCGCCGGCAATCCGCCGAGCTGTCGCGGCGGATGCTGGCTGCGCAACAGAAGTCCACCGAACTGGCGGGGCGCAGCTTCAACCTCGATTCGCCGAAACAGCTCGGTGCGCTGCTGTTCGACGAGCTGAAACTGCCGGCACTGGTGAAGACGCCGAGCGGCGCGCCCTCGACCAACGAGGAAGCGCTGGAAGCGATCGCCGACCAGCACGAACTGCCGCGGATCATCCTGGAGTACCGCGGGCTGGCGAAACTGCGCAGCACGTACACCGACAAGCTGCCGGAGATGGTCAATCCGGACACCGGCCGCGTGCACACCAGTTACCACCAGGCCGGCGCGGCGACCGGGCGGCTATCGTCGTCCGATCCGAACCTGCAGAACATCCCGATCCGCAGCGAGGACGGCCGGCGCATCCGCACCGCGTTCGTCGCGCCCCCGGGGCGCAAGATCGTGGCCTGCGACTACTCGCAGATCGAGCTGCGGATCATGGCCCACCTGTCCGGCGACGAAGCCCTGGTGCGCGCGTTCGAGAGCGGTGCCGACATCCACCGCGCGACTGCGGCGGAAGTCTTCGGAAAATCACTCGAGGACGTCAGCGGCAACGAACGCCGTGCCGCCAAGGCGATCAACTTCGGCCTGATGTACGGGATGGGTGCGTTCGGGCTGGCCCGCCAGCTCGGCGTCGCGCGAGGTGAGGCGCAGGACTACATCGCGTTGTACTTCAGCCGTTATCCCGGCGTGCGCGACTTCATGGAGCGCACGCGGCAGCAGGCGCGCGATGCCGGTTATGTCGAAACCGTGTCCGGGCGACGCCTTGCGCTGGACTACATCCACTCGCGGAATGCCGCGCAGCGTGCCGGTGCCGAGCGTGCCGCGATCAACGCGCCGATGCAGGGCACGGCGGCGGACATCATCAAGCGCGCGATGGTGCGGGTGGATTCTTGGCTCGAGGACTACCGCGATCGCGCCCTGATGATCCTGCAGGTCCACGACGAACTGGTGTTCGAGGCCGACGAGGACTTCCTGCCGACCCTGATGGCGCAGGTGCCGGCGCTCATGGCAGGGGCGGCCGAACTGCGGGTGCCGCTGGTGGTCGATAGCGGGGTCGGCGACAATTGGGACGAAGCGCACTGAACTGGTGCGCCCGGGTGCGCCAAACGGGGCGTCAGGCGGCCGGGGAAACCGCTCTGGAATGCGGGTTCCAGCGGTTCTGGAAAATCGCAATGAATCATTCCTGAACCCAACAGTTTTTTAACTCGAATCTTCACGAACCATCCATGTGCGGAGTGGTCATATGTCGCGTAACAGGTGCAATGCCTGTTACCGATCACTACCCCTCCCCTGGTGTGATCACGGAAATGCAGGTTCTCCCCAACCTGCCTTCCACCGGCCCCGCAGTCCCCCCCTGGCTGCGGGGCTTTTTTATGGTTCATCACGGATTACCGGGGAAGGCGGCTTTGATCTTCAGGAAGAAGTACTCGCTGTCGCGGTAGCCGTAGGCCATGCGCTTGATCACCTTGATCTTGTTGTTGATGCCTTCCAGTTGCCCGGT
>NZ_JAYRTQ010000040.1:0-6274 GCF_041919455.1 Thermomonas sp. | reverse complement strand
TGAATGGCCAATACTCCGCCTATCGCGTTGCGGTGCGCGGCGCCGCCGCGACCCGCAACAGGTCACCTCGGTCCCCTCTTGGGGATCGCCAGGGTCTTTGCCCAAAACCCCGCAGCCCTCGCTGCGGGGTTTTTCTTTGACCTAAAGAAAATCAGCGGAACATTCGGAACTAAATGGCGGCGTGCCAGGATGCGCGAGTTTTGGGATGCGCCGACCCGTCAAGCGTACTAAATGCACGCACGAGTTGGCGAATAATCCTGGCCAAATCGAAAGGCTCCGAATCCGGACATCGAGGCCCTGAAGGTTTCAGAACAGGGACGATTGCGGCGTGGGCGGAACCGGGCGTGTCATGCCCCGGCCGCCGGCACCGGACGGGCGATGCCGCCTGGCCTCGCGCTCGCGGTGGGTTTTTTCGGCCAGGACGTTGAACTGGTTCATGCGCATCTGCAGCAGGTCGTTGGCGGTTGAAGGCGCTTGCGAGATTCCATGCAAACCGGATTCTTCCTCGCGTATGGGGTCCGGAATGGTCTGGAACGGGATTCGCATCGGCGCAGCGCCTTTCGCGACTGCCTTGCCCATCGACCCCAGGTAAAGCGCGCTGTTGCCGTATTTCTGGTTCACCTTGTCCAGCAGCGCGCTCGCCAAGCGTGCGCGACGACGCTCGCCCATCAACTCGCCGGAAAGCGCTGCACTTTCCGACAGCTCGAGCAATGTGACCGCGACCGACAAAGGCGGGTGTCGCTTCGGATTCCAGCGGCCAGAGTCGGCGGCACGCTCCAGCGGGGAGAGCTTGTCCGCCAGCAGGCGCAACAGCGCCGGCGTGTCGTCCAGCGGAGCGAAGCGCAGGTCCTTTTCATAGCGCCGTTCCATCCCGACGAAACGGATGCGGATCGCCATGCCGGCGGCCTGCAGCCGTTCGTTGCGCAGCCGCATCGCCGCCTTGGCCAACAGCTTGAACAATACCGAGCGCATGCCGGCGACGTCGCGCAGCTCCGGGCCCAGTACGTGCGAGTGCCCAAGCGAGGCGCGCTGCGTCGACCGTTCCGGCAGCTCGAAGCCGCGCAACTGCAGCCAGAAACGCTCGCCCTCGATGCTGCCCCACGCACGACGCAGGCGCTCGCGCGATGCCGCGCAGAGCGCTTCGACGGTGTGGATGCCGGCATCGCGCAGGCGTTGTTCCATGGATGGCCCGATCCCGCACAGCGCGCGCAATTGGAGGCCATGCAACGCATGCGGCAGGTCCGCCTGCTCGATCACGACCAGGCCGTTCGGCTTGTCCATCTCGGAGGCGGTCTTGGCGAGGAATTTGTTCGGTGCGATCCCGATCGAACAGGTCAGCGCATCGCCGAAGCGCTCGAGCAGGGCACCCTGGATGTCGCGGGCGATGCGTTCGGCGTTGCCGCGCTGGCGCTCGCGGCCGATCAGCCAACACGGCACTTCGTCCACCGAGGCCGCCTTGCCATGCGGAATGCAGGTCTCGATGACCTCCATGAATTCCCGGTGCACCTCGATGTAGCGTGCTGGCCGGGCGACCTGCATGGCGATCTCGGGACAGGTCCGCATCGCATCGGCCACCCCGGTGCCGGTGCGGATGCCGTGCCGCTTGGCTTCCTTGCTGGCGGCCAGGCAGCAGGTGGTGGTCGCAATGACCGGGATGACCGCCACCGGCTTGCCGCGCAGGTGAGGCGCGTCGAGTTGCTCCACCGAAGCGAAGAACGAGTCGAAGTCGACGAACAGGCAGCGCAGGGTCATGGCGGGATCCGCTTGGGCAAGCAGTGTCGATCCGCCGCGTCTCCAGAGGCGCTGCGAAACTTCACGATTCCACTCACGGTGCCCGCGGCCCGTCTCGCGGCGCGAGAACGGGCGTAGCATCGACCCCAATCCACGACGGGAGTGGCTCGATGCGCATGATGGATACCACGGTGCTGGCCGCCGCCTTGACCGCGCTACTTGCATTCGGCGGCACCCAGGCCAGTGGCATCAACGGCATCAATGGCGGCATGTCGAGCAGGATCTCGATGAATGTCACCGTGCCCAAGCAGACCCAGGGCGCGACCTTCGGCGAGAAAGTGAATGCCGGCCTGCATGCCGCGGGCAGCGTGGTCTCACAGGGCGCATCGCTTTCGGTTGTCGTCGAATGCGGCGAAGCGGCCTGCGCGGTCGCGTTTCCCGGCGGCGACGGCTACCGCGCGGATTTGCAGGCGATGACGCTTGCGCCCCTCGATGCGGCGCAAGCCACCGGGCTGCGCAAGGGCGCAGTGGGACAAGGCGCGTCATTGCTGGGTGGGGCGCTGCCGGGTGGCGGCATCGTGTCGGCTGCCGTGTCGTCGGTGGGCGCGCTGGCAGGTGGCGGTAGTGGCGCTGCCGCCGCGAGCTACGCGGCCACCGGGAGGGTGGCGGGTCCTCCTCCCACCGTCTTGGCGAGTCGCAGCGACAAACCCGGCCAGGTCGATGTGCTGGAACCCCTTGCGGACGGCAACTATCAACTCACCCTGGTCGTGGAGAAGGCGACGTCGGGATTGAAGGATACGCTCAAGACGCAAGTTCGCACGCGCGCGCCGCAGCGCGTGGAGATCGTGGTGGCTTTCAGCGTGGAAGCCGGCGTGTTGAAGGCTCGGCACGACATCGCGCTCAACGCGATCCGCAACCTGCGCTGATCGCTGGGCTGATGGCCGTGTTCAGTCGCCGGCGACCAGGAAGCCAAGCCACCAGGTGTCTGCGCGATCGTCCACACGCAGCGTCAGCCTGAAATCGATGGGGCTGCGAACCCACCGGGTGCTGATGTAGCCGGTGGCGCCATCGGCAAGGCGCACGCGTGTCCAGTCCGGGGTTGACGGGATGCGGGAATCATCGTCTGCGCGGGCCAACACGACATGATCGACACGCCTGAGTACCGCGCCAGCCAGCGATGGCTGGCTGCGGATGGCCACGTCCGAGCCGAGGACCACCAGTGCTTCGTAAGGATCGGCGTTGTCCGGCAGGTTCGTGCAGAACACGTAAGGCGCGCAGTATTCGTCGCCGTGGTCGAAGCGGCGCGCCACCCCGGGCAGGGCGAGGATCTCTTCTAGCGTCGCCCACAGACGTTGCCGCGACTCTGCATCCACGTCCCAGATGGCCTGGAACCCCTGCCGCCCCTCGCTGCCACCAAAATCCAGCGTTGTCTCCGCGCGTACCCGCGCGAGCAAGGCCTCCATGTCGCGTCGCGCGACGACGTCGCGCAACTCTGCCTTGGCGCGAAGCAGCGCGGGCGACAAGTGCTCCACGGGCGGACGCATGATCGGGTCGGTCGGTGTGCCGGCGACGGCCATCGCCGCCTGGCCGCACGCGAGGATGGCGGCAAGGAGGAAACGCTTCGCCGGATTCGGCATGCGTTGGCTCAGAGCACGATCGGAGGCTCGCCGCCGACGATCACCACGTCGGCCGGGCGGCGTGCAAACAGGCCGACGCTGACCACGCCGGGAATCTGGTTGAGCTCGCGTTCGATGCCCACCGGATCGACGATCGACAGGTGGTGGATGTCGAGGATCACGTTGCCGTTGTCGGTGACCGTGCCGTCGCGCCAGACCGGCTGGCCGCCGGTGAGGCGGAGGATCTCGCGGGCGACCAGGCTGCGCGCCATCGGGATCACTTCCACCGGCAGCGGGAACTTGCCGAGGATCGGCACCTGCTTGCTCGGGTCGACGATGCAGACGAAGGTCTTGCTGGCCTCGGCGATGATCTTCTCGCGGGTCAGCGCGGCGCCGCCGCCCTTGATCAGGCGCTTGTGCGGATCGCATTCGTCGGCGCCGTCCACGTACACCGAGAGGGTGCCGGCGCTGTTGAGATCGATCACCTCGATGCCGTGTGACTTCAGTCGCGCGGTGCTCTGCTCGGAGCTGGAGACCGCACCGGCGATGCGGTCGCGCCATGGTGCCAGCGCGTCGATGAAATAGGCCACGGTCGACCCGGTGCCGACGCCGACGATCATGCCGTCCTCGACGTAGTCGATCGCCTTCACGGCGGCCAGTCGTTTCGCTTCGCTCATCGCATCATTCCAGTGAAAGCAGCAATTTCCATTGCGCCGAGGTAACGGGGAATACCGACAGTCGGCTGCCTTTCGCGGTCAACGCGAAGCCTTCGCCGAGCTGGTCGGTGTGCGTCTTGATCTCCTCGAGCGGGATCAGCCGCTTGAGCTTGCGTTCGAAGCCGACGTCGACCAGGAACCAGCGCGGTTGTTCGCGGCTGGCCTTCTCGTCGAAGTACTTCGACGTCGCATCGAACTGGGTTTCATCCGGATACGCGGCGCTGGCCACGCGCGCGATGCCGGCAATGCCGGGCACCTTGCAGTTGGAGTGGTAGATCATCACCCCGTCGCCCTCGCGCATGCCGTCGCGCATGAAGTTGCGCGCCTGGTAGTTGCGCACGCCGTTCCACGGTTCGGTGCCGACGCGTTCCAGGTCGTCGATGCCGAACGCATCCGGCTCGGACTTCATCATCCAGTAGCGTTTTGGCTTGCTCATGCGACCTGCTCGGCGAGATGGGTAGCGGCTTCGCTGCACACGGCATCCAGCGGCACGTCCCAGGCTTCGTGTTGCAGCACTTCGACACGCTGCACATCGAAGCCGGCACCGACCAGCCAGGGCGGCGCGGATGTGTCGCGACGGAACGAGAGGCTGCGATCGTACCAGCCGCCGCCCATGCCCAATCGATTGCACTGCGCATCGAAGCCGACCAGCGGCAGCACCAGCATGGCCATCTCGCTGGCGGGCAAGGCGGCATCGGGATCGATGTCGGGTTCGGGGATGCCGAAGCGGTTGGTCACCAGTGGATCGCCCGCGCGCCACGGCGCGAAGCGCAGGCTGCCATCGGCATGCAGCAACGGCAGGCAATAGGTGAGCGCAGGCGGCAGGCGCAACTGGAACACATGCAGGCCGATTTCGCCGTCCATCGCCCAGTAACCGGCAACAAGGCCGGATGCCGGCAGGAAGGGCAGGGCGAGCAAGCGATTCGCCAGCGATTCGGCGGCGGCGATGCGCGTGGCGGCCGGCAGGTCGCGCCGGCGTTGGCGGAGCTCGCGGCGCAGCACGGCGCGGTCGGGAACGGAACTCACGCGAAGGGCAAACCGTGCTGCGAAGGAGGGTGATGCGTTGCGGAGAAGGGTCTCCGCCGTGGCGATGCATGCGAAACGACCTTGAACCCGGGGTTCAAGTGGGAACGCGTGGCGGCCATCGGGCTTCCCGCTCGGGGCGGACTTGCACTCCCGGCAACCAGTACGCCCCCGTGGTCGTCATTAAGGGACAAGGCGAATGTTGCGCACGCCGTCGCTCACGGCAGAGGACATCATCAGTATAGGCGCGAGGTCGTCGCTGGCAAGCGCCATCGGTCGGCGGGTCGCGTGGGGTTCAGTCCTTCACGCATTCGACGCGAGCAAGCCATCGAGCCTGGCATTCGCGGCATCGATCAACTTGAACAGGTCGTCGTCGCTGCGGGACTGGCCAACGGCCTCGCGTTGCTGCAGTTCATGCGCCAGGTTGAGCGCGGTCAGCACCGCCAGCCGATCCGGGGCGACCATCTTGTTGCTGCCGCGCAATTCGCGCATGCGGCTGTCGAGCATGCGCGCGGCCGAGGTCAGGCTGGCGCGTTCGGCCTCGGTGACGCCGACGGTGTATTCGCGGTCCAGCACGCGGATGCTGACCGGTTCGCTCTTGCCGTTCTCGGGCGTGCTCACGTGTGCTGCTCCAGCGACTTCAGGCGGCTGATCATCGCTTCGACACGGCTGCGTGCCTGTTCCTGCTTGGCCAGCAATTGCGCGCGTTCGGTCGCCATCTGCTCGTGCTGCTGGCGCAGGCTGCGGTTCTCGTCCTGCAGGCGTTGCATGCGGGTGGCGAGCAGGTCGATGCGCACCAGCAGCCGTTGCAGTTCGCCGTGCAGGTCGCGGTTGTCCATCCGGGCACCTTAGGGAGGCGATGCGACCGGGTCAAGGCGCACCGGCGCCTGCGCTTGCCAGTCCTGCAGGAAGCGCAGGCAGTCCACCGCATTCAGCGGACGCGACAGCAGGTAGCCCTGCACCATGTCGCACCCGTGCTGGAGCAGGAAGCGTTGCTGCTCGTCGGTCTCGACGCCCTCGGCGACCACGCGCAGGCCGAGCGAATGCGCCATCGCGATGACCGTGGTGGTGATCGCCGCGTCCTCGTTGTCGCCGGGACGGCCGAGGTCGTCGATGAACGCCTTGTCGATCTTCAGCGTGGTGATCGGCAGGCGGCGCAGGTAGGCGAGCGAGGAATAGCCGGTGCCG
>NZ_JAYRTQ010000039.1:0-9881 GCF_041919455.1 Thermomonas sp. | reverse complement strand
GGGCTTGATCTGGTGATGGAGTGCGGGCGCCCTTGCTCCTACCCGTGCTTGCGAGCACTCCGGCCTGTCGGCGTCCCGCACTCCGCTCTCACTTCACACACTAGGGCAAATCCAAGACACAAGCGGCTTTAGCCGCGAGCCCGCACGCCAATCGCGGCTAAAGCCGCTCCTACATTGGATGTCCTGGCAAGCCTGAGTTTAGAGCCTTCGCTCAAACAAGCGCTTAAAATTCTGTAATCCGAGGAAAGTTCGCCGAACTGGACAGCATCGCCGGCCTGCGCGACACTGCGTGCCCGTTCGGACATGCTTTGTCGATGGCGCAGCTGCTGGTCCTGCATGGCCCCAACCTCGACCTGCTCGGCACCCGCGAGCCGGAGGTCTATGGGCGCACGACCCTGGCCGACATCGATGCCGACCTGGCAAGCCGCGCCAACGCGGCCGGACACACATTGGACTCCCTGCAATCGAACGCCGAACACGTGCTGATCGAGCGCATCCATGCCGCCCGCCTGGACGGCACCGCCTTCATCCTGTTCAACCCGGCCGCCTTCACCCATACCTCGGTCGCCCTGCGCGACGCGCTGGCCGCGGTGGCCATCCCCTTCATCGAGATCCACCTGTCGAACCCGCATACCCGCGAGCCCTTCCGCCAGCACAGCTATTTCAGCGACAAGGCGGTCGGCGTGGTCTGCGGGTTCGGTGCCGATTCCTATCGCTACGCCCTCGATGCCGCGCTTGCGCGGCTCGCGGCCTGACCCAAGAGGACCGTTCCATGGACCTGCGCAAGATCAAGAAGCTGATCGACCTGCTGGAAGAATCCAACCTGGCCGAGATCGAAATCAAGGAAGGCGAGGAATCCGTGCGCCTGGCGCGCGTGCCCAAGGGTGGCTACATGCAGGCCACCGCGCCGATGGTGCAGCACGTCGCCGCGCCTGCGCCCGCCGCACCCGCACCCGCACCGGTCATGCCGATGCATTCGCCGTCGGAGGCCGCCACCGGTGGCTCGCACAAGCCGCATGCGGATCTCCCGCCCGGCCACGTGGTGCGCGCGCCGATGGTCGGCACCTTCTACGCCAGCCCGTCCCCGGACAAGCCGTCGTTCGTCAGCGTGGGCCAGGCGGTCAAGGCCGGCGAGACCCTGGGCATCATCGAGGCGATGAAGATGTTCAATCCGATCGAGGCCGACGTCTCCGGCACCGTGCTGGCGATCAAGTGCGAGAGCGGGCAGCCGGTCGAGTTCGACCAGCCGCTGTTCGTGATCGGGTGATCGGTCATGCTCGATAAGGTCGTCATCGCCAACCGCGGCGAGATCGCGCTGCGCATCCTGCGCGCCTGCCATGCGCTGGGCATCCGCACGGTCGCCGTGCATTCCACCGTGGACCGCAACCTCAAGCACGTGGCGATGGCGGACGAGTCGGTCTGCGTCGGCCCGGCGCCGTCCAGCGAGAGCTACCTCAACATGGCCTCGATCATCGCCGCCGCCGAGGTCACCGATGCGCAGGCGATCCATCCCGGCTACGGCTTCCTGTCGGAGAACGCGGACTTCGCGGAACGCGTCGAGCAGTCCGGCTTCGTCTTCATCGGGCCGAAAGCGGACACGATCCGCCTGATGGGCGACAAGGTCGAGGCGATCCGCGCAATGAAGGCCGCGGGCGTACCCTGCGTGCCCGGCAGCGGCGGCCCGCTGGGCGACGATACCTCGACCAATATCCGCATCGCCGCGGAGATCGGCTATCCGGTGATCGTGAAAGCCGCCGGCGGTGGCGGCGGGCGCGGCATGCGCGTGGTGCATACCGAGGCCGCGTTGGCCAACGCGATCAGCACCACCAAGCAGGAAGCCAAGGCCGCGTTCGGCAACGACATGGTCTACATGGAGAAATTCCTGGAGAACCCGCGGCATGTGGAGATCCAGGTGCTCGCCGACGGACAGGGCAACGCCATCCACCTGGGCGAGCGCGACTGCTCGATGCAGCGCCGCCACCAGAAGGTGGTCGAGGAAGCGCCCGCGCCCGGCATCACCGAGGCAGCGCGCGCCGAGATCGGCAAGGTCTGCGTGGACGCCTGCCTGCGCATCGGCTATCGCGGCGCCGGCACCTTCGAATTCCTGTACGAAGCCGGCCGCTTCTATTTCATCGAGATGAACACCCGCATCCAAGTGGAGCATCCGGTCACCGAACTGGTCACCGGCATCGATCTGGTCCGCGAACAACTGTTGATCGCGTCCGGCCACAAGCTGTCGATCAAGCAGAGCGATGTCGTGTTGAAGGGCCATGCGATCGAGTGCCGCATCAATGCGGAAGACCCCGACACCTTCATGCCCTCGCCGGGCCTGGTCAGCCATTTCCACTCGCCGGGTGGCCCCGGCGTGCGCGTCGATTCGCACATCTACGAGGGCTACCGCGTCCCGCCGAACTACGACTCGATGATCGGCAAGCTGATCGTCCACGGTGCCGACCGTGCGCAGGCGATCGCGCGCATGCGGGTAGCGCTGAGCGAGATGGTGGTGGACGGCATCAAGACCAATGTGCCGCTGCAGCAACGCATCCTTGCGGATGGCGGTTTCGCGCAGGGCGGGCAGAACATCCATTACCTGGAAAAGCGCCTGGCCGAGCGCAAGGAAAAGGCGTTGTCGATCCTCTGATCTCGGCGGCATGACCGCTTCCGGGCCGATTTTCCGCTTTACAGTGGGTATCGACCCGTCGTCCGGAGCCGCCATGCAACGCCGCCACGCCCTGTACCTCGCCTTCGCCGCCACGCTCGTCGCCCTGCCCGCGTCGAGCCAGCAGAACAAGAACCCGCCGACCAACCTCTACATCGACGTGCTCACCCACAACATGGCCGGGATGCCGGGCATGGGTGGGATGATGGGGGGGCTGGGCGGTTTCATGGCGCGCCGCATGGGCGGTGCCGACACCGGCAAGCCGACGTATCCGACCACGCGCGCCGGCGGCATGACCGGGCAGTACCTGGACATTGCCCTGCACAACAGCCTGAAGCCGGGCATCGAGGCGGCCGACCAGATCCCGGGCGGACTGAAGCTCGGCAAGTCGCTGACCCTGATCCCGATCGACCCGACCAAGCCGACCCAAGGCAGCACGCCGCCCGGCAGGATCCCGGACGTGACCGTCAAGATCACCGAGTACTGGGGCTGCGGTGCCAGCGTGCGCAAGGGCCAGCCGAAGGTCGCCTCCTTCACGATCAAGGGCGGCAACAAGAGCATCGACCCCAACAACCCGATGGGCAGCATGCAGGGCGTCGATTTCCAGCAGAGCGGCAGCCTGTCGAAGACCATCCCGGTGCAGGATCGCGACATCGATCTCAAGCCGGGCTGGGTGTACTGGCCGAATCGCAAGCACGGCAAGCAAGTACCCAACGGCGCGCGCCTGGCCGGCGACCACCGGATCACCGGCGACGGCATCCCCGCGTCCATGCAGTTCCAGGTCCAGGAGACCGCGGATTTCATGCCCAAGCTCGCGTTGCGCACGCAGGGCGAGATGACCGACGCGATCGGCCTGAGCTGGCCCACGGTCGAGCGCGCCCGCGGCTACCACATCACCGGCATGCACATGCAGGTGCTGGGCGAAAACTCCTACGCGATGACGCTCTGGAGCAGCGCGGAAGTCCCCGGCGCCGGCCAGGACCTGCATACCAACCTGAGCGCCGGCCAGCTCGACAAATGGCTGAAGCAGAAGGTCCTGCTGGCCTCGACCGCGACCAGTTGCACCATTCCCAAGGGCATCTTCGCGGGCACCTCCAACGTGGAGGGCCAGCAGGCCACCATGCCCGGCATGCTCAGCATGACCGCCTACGGCCCCGAGAGCTGGATCACCTACCCGCCCAAGCCGGCGGATCCCAAGCTGCCGTGGAACCCGGAATGGAGCGTGCGCCTGCGTGCCCGTTCCAGCGCCAGCGCGATCCTCGGCCTGGACTTCGGCGGCATGCAGCAGATGGAGAGCGAAGAAGGCGAAGGCCAGCAAGAGTCGCAACAGAAAAAGCCGGGCATGAAGGGCCTGCTGAAAGGCATCCTGGGCGGCTGATCGGTGCCGGACTTGTCGCCGTGCGTTCGCGCGGCGACCATGGCGACGGGCCACCGGGCAAGCCGCCATGCCGCAGACCACAGCACGCGACGCAGTGCAGGACGGGCCACCGGCCTCCGCGCGCTCCAGCGCGAAGCGCGCGCTGGATGCCGCGGTCGTCAACATCGAACTGACCCTCATCAGCATCATCCAGGGCCTGGCCCTGGGCGTGCTGGCGGCCGCCAGCGTCGAGCCGCTGGTGCAACTGCAATGGCAGGCGTGGCCCTACGTGCTGACCGGCCTGCTGGTGGTGCTGATCTTCTGGTCGCGCGCGCTGGTGCACACGCTGTCCTTCATCGGCTGGCCACTCGAGTTCGGCCACACCTTCGTCTACTTCGGTGCCACCCTGCTGGAGGCGGTAGCGCTCAGCCAGGTCGCCCACCCGGAGCGCTGGTTCGCGCTCAACACGCTGTATGCGCTGGCGGTGTGGGGGCTGTATGCCTACGACACGCGGGTGGTGCGCGCGCATGCCGCCGACTTCGGCACCGCGGACGAACAAGCCCTGCTGGCCGACATCCTGCACGACCAGCGGGTCAACATCGTCTTCATGATGCCGGCCGCAGTGGCGTTCCAGGGCCTGGCCTGGTGGCTCGTGCATGCCTATCCCCGGGCCTTCATCGACGATGGCTGGCACCTGCTGCTGATCGGGCTGACCCTGCTCTTCAGCCTCAACTACCTGGTCGGCGGGGTGCGCATCCTGCGCCGCCGGCAGGCCTGGATCGTGGCCCGGCACGCACAGGAACTGCACGAGGCCTGAGCGCGCGGCCATTCCCGCCGCGGCCGCGATGGCCAATACTTGCCGCCATGCCCTACCTGCAACTGACCCTGCCCTGCAGCGAAACCGACCAGCCCCGCTACGAGCGCACGCTCGAGGACGTCGGCGCGCTCGCGGTGAGCCTGCAGGATGCACACCTGGACGATGCCGACGAGCAGGCGATCTTCGAACCGGGCGTGGGCGAGATCCCGCTGTGGGACGAGATGACGATCACCGCCCTGTTCCCGGCCGAGACCGACGGGCTGGTGCTGCTGGCAGCGATGGAAGCCTTCGATCCCGGGCTGGACTGGTCGAAGGTGCGCTTCGAGACAGTGGAGGACCAGGACTGGGAACGCGCCTGGATGGACCAGTTCCAGCCGATGCAGTTCGGCGCGCGCACCTGGATCGTGCCGTGGAACCATGACGTGCCCGCCGAGGCGACGGCCGATGCCGCGATCATCCGCCTGGATCCCGGCCTGGCCTTCGGTTCCGGCACCCATCCGACCACTGCGCTGTGCCTGCGCTGGCTCGATGCACTTGCGGCGGATGGCGGGTTGCAGGGACGCGATGTGCTCGACTTCGGCTGCGGCAGCGGCATCCTGGCGCTGGCCGCGATGAAACTCGGCGCCGCGCGTGCGACCGGCGTCGACAACGACCCGCAGGCGATCATCGCCACCGCCGACAACGCCGAACGCAACGGCGTCCGCATCGACACCTTCATGCCCGCGGACGAACCCGCCGCGGCGTATCCGGTGGTCGTGGCCAACATCCTCGCCTCGGCACTGGATGCATTGGCGGAAACGCTCGCCGCGCGCACTGCGCCTTCCGGACGCATCGCGATGTCGGGGATCCTGGCCGGACAGGAAGACGACTTGCTGCTGCGATTCGCGCCGTGGTTCGACGCGCTGCGCGTGGAACGCGACGAGGACTGGATGCGCATCGATGGCGTGCGCAACACGCACCCGGTGGGCGCATGAGCCGCACCCCGAGCTTCGCCCTCAACGATGCGCCCGTGGCCGTGCGTCGCCGCGGCGAATGGTGGTTGCTGGCGTTACTGACGCTTGGATTGGCAGGGCAACTGTTCTTCGGCGAACGCGCCACGCTGGCCGCGATTGCACAACTGCGACCGGTGGTCGAGACGGCATGCGATGCGATCGGATGCAGCCTCCCACCGTGGCGCGAACCGACCGCGTTCACGATGCTCGCGCGCGACGTCATCGCGGTGCCCGAGCGCCCCGGCGTGCTGCGCGTACAGGCCAGCTTCCGCAACGACGCGCGCTGGGCGCAGCCATGGCCGGCGCTGATCCTCACCTTGTCCGATGCGGACAATCGCACCTTGGGCACGCGCCGCTTCCTGCCGCACGACTACCTCGGCGATGCGCCATCGTCGACGCTGCTGGCACCTGGCCAGGCCTCGCAACTGGCGTTCGACATCATCGAACCGGCGCCGAACGTGGTCGCCTTCGACTTCCGGTTCGATTGATCGCGCCCGCCTGAACGGCGGCGCGGTTTCGCTGCATCGCGGATTTTTTCGCGATGAATGCGCCAACGCACTCACACTGCGTCGTGCATCGCGCTAGACTCCCTCCCCCGCATCGAAAGCGAACCGATGCGGTCGCACCGAGGGGCCCCCGTTTGAACGTGACCGCCGACCGCCAGGACGTCAGCCGCGCGCCGTTGCGCGACCATGTCGCCACGTCCGTGCGCCGCTACCTGCGCGACCTCGACGGCTGCGACACCGACGACCTCTACAACATCGCCCTGCGCGAGCTGGAGATCCCGCTGTTCGCGGAAGTGCTGCGCCACTGCGATGGCAACCAGAGCCGCGCCGCCGGCATGCTCGGCATCCATCGCGCCACCCTGCGCAAGAAGCTCAAGGACTACGGGCTGTCGTCGTGATCACCTTGCCGGCGTGACGACGCGCTTATAATCCGCGCTCCCCACCGCGCGACCCCCGCATGACCGCCAACCTCTCCGAAGGTCCGTCCGTGGCCATTCGCCGCGCCCTGCTGTCCGTGTCGGACAAGACCGGCCTGCTCGATCTTGCCAACGCGCTCGCCGCACGCGGCGTGGAACTGCTCTCCACCGGCGGCACCGCGAAAGCCCTGCGCGACGCCGGCCTGGCGGTGACGGACGTCAGCGACCACACCGGCTTCCCGGAAATGATGGACGGGCGGGTCAAGACCCTGCACCCCAAGGTGCACGGCGGCCTGCTGGGCCGTGCCGGCGTCGACGATGCGGTGATGGCCGAGCACGGCATCGACGCGATCGACTTGCTGGTGCTGAACCTGTATCCGTTCGCGAAGGTGTCGATGGATCCGTCCAGCAGCTTCGAGGACGTGATCGAGAACATCGACATCGGCGGCCCGGCGATGCTGCGCAGCGCAGCGAAGAACTTCGCACGCGTCGCGGTGGCGACCGATCCGGCGCAGTACGCCGGCATCGTCGACGAATTGAATGCAAACGATGGAACGCTGTCGGCGAAGACACGCTTCGCGCTCGCGGTCTCTGCGTTCAACAACGTCGCCTTCTACGATGCCTGCATCAGCAACTTCCTGTCCGCCAAGCAAGACGACGGCACGCACGCGCAGTTCCCCGCGCAGGCCAACGGCAATTTCGTCAAGGTGATGGACCTGCGCTACGGCGAGAACCCGCACCAGCAGGCGGCGTTCTACCGCGACCTGTGGCCGGCACCCGGTTCGCTGGCCACCTTCACCCAGCTGCAGGGCAAGGAACTCAGCTACAACAACATCGCCGACAGCGACGCCGCGTGGGAATGCGTGCGCCAGTTCGACGTGCCGGCCTGCGTGATCGTCAAGCACGCCAATCCCTGCGGCGTGGCGGTGGGCGCAGCCTGCGGCGACGCCTACGAGCTCGCCTACGCCACCGACCCGACCAGCGCGTTCGGCGGCATCCTCGCGTTCAACACGAAGCTTGATGCCGCGACCTGCAGGGCGATCCTGGACCGCCAGTTCGTCGAGGTGCTGATCGCGCCCGACTACGACGACGAGGCGTTGGCGTACGCGAAGAAGAAGGCCAATGTGCGCGTGTTGCGCATCCCGATGGCGAAGGCCTCGCCCGGCTTCATCGACACCAAGCGGGTCGGCTCGGGCATGCTGATGCAGACCGCCGACGATCGCGTCATCACCCGCGACGACCTGAAGGTGGTGACCAGGCTCGCGCCGACCGAGGCGCAGTTCGGCGACCTGCTGTTCGCCTGGAAGGTGGCGAAGTTCGTGAAGTCGAATGCGATCGTGTACGCGAAGGACAGCCGCACCATCGGCGTCGGCGCCGGGCAGATGAGCCGGGTGTATTCCGCGCGCATCGCCGGGATCAAGGCGCACGATGCCAACCTGCAGGTCGAGGGCTCGGTGATGGCCAGCGATGCGTTCTTCCCGTTCCGCGACGGCATCGACGCCGCGGCGGAGGCCGGGATCAAGGCGGTGATCCAGCCCGGCGGTTCCATGCGCGATGCCGAGGTGATCGCCGCGGCGGACGAACACGGCATCGCGATGGTGTTCACCGGCGTGCGCCACTTCCGGCACTGAGTCCATGTCGCTCGAACGGCTGCCCGAGCACATCGCGCGCCTGGAGGCCGATGCCGCGCGCTATGCCGATGCGGCGCCGTTCCCGCACATCGTCATCGACGATTTCCTCGATGCCGGCACGCTCGCGCAGGCGATGGCGGAGTTCCCCGCCCCCGAACAGATCACCGACTGGCGCCGCGCGGACGCGGTCGACGCGCAAGGCCGCACCGCCCAGGCCAGAAAACTCGGCTACAGCAACGAAGGCGCATTCGGCCCGACCCTGCGCGGACTGGTGCATGCCTTCAACTCGGGACCGTTCCTGCGCTGGCTGGAAGGACTGACCGGGATCGCCGGCCTTCTGCCGGATCCGCACATGACCGGCGGCGGCCTGCACCAATACCTGCCCGGCGCGGAACTGCGCGTGCATGCCGACTTCAACAAGCTGCCGGGCACCGGCCTGGATCGTCGGTTGAACCTGCTGCTCTACCTCAATCCGACCTGGGACGACGACTGGGGCGGCGCGCTGGAACTGTGGGACCGCGGCATGCAGGCCTGCGTGCAACGCATCGCGCCGATCGCCAATCGCTGCGTGGTGTTCTCCACCACCCGCGACTCGTACCACGGCATGCCGGATGCGCTGCGCTGCCCGGACGGCGTGACCCGCCGCTCGCTGGCGCTCTACTACTACTCCAACGGCCGTCCGGAGCACGAACGCGGCCCCGACCATTCCACGCTCTGGCAGACGCGCCCGGGCGAAGCATGAGCGCAAGGAACACATCGCAATGAAGGTTCTCGTCATCGGTGCCGGCGGCCGCGAACACGCGCTTGCGTGGAAGCTCGCGCAGTCGCCGCGCGTGTCGGAAGTGATCGTCGCGCCGGGCAACGCCGGTACTGCCACCGAAGCGCGCTGCCGGAATGCGGACGTGAAAGTCATCGACATCGACGGCCTGCTCGCGCTGGTCGAACGCGAAGGCATCGCGCTGACCGTGGTCGGCCCGGAAGTGCCGCTGGTCGCGGGCGTGGTCGATCGCTTCCGCGCCGCCGGTCATCGCATCTTCGGGCCGACCGCCGCCGCCGCGCAGCTGGAAGGCAGCAAGGCCTACGCGAAGGCGTTCCTGCAGCGCCACGGCATCCCGACCGCGTTCTACGAAGTGCATACCGAGGTCGATGCCGCGCTCGCCTACATTCGCGAGAAAGGCGCGCCCATCGTCATCAAGGCCGACGGCCTGGCCGCCGGCAAGGGCGTGATCGTGGCGATGACGCTGGAGGAGGCCGAAGCCGCGGTGCGCGACATGCTGTCCGGCAACGCCTTCGGCGATGCCGGCGCGCGCGTGGTCATCGAGGAATTCCTCGATGGCGAGGAGGCCAGCTTCATCTCGATGGTGGACGGCCACACGGCACTGCCGATGGCGACCTCGCAAGACCACAAGCGGGTGGGCGACGGCGACACCGGCCCGAACACCGGCGGCATGGGCGCCTACTCGCCGGCACCGGTGGTCACGCCGGAGGTGCATGCGCGGGTGA
>NZ_JAYRTQ010000038.1:0-10028 GCF_041919455.1 Thermomonas sp. | reverse complement strand
ACCGGGCAACTGGAAGGCATCAACAACAAGATCAAGGTGATCAAGCGCATGGCCTACGGCTACCGCGACAGCGAGTACTTCTTCCTGAAGATCAAAGCCGCCTTCCCCGGTAATCCGTGATGAACCACAAAAAAGGCGGCCGAAGCCGCCTTTTTTCTCACCCGTTTCGCCAACCGGTCAGGCGGCGAGGATCTTGTTCCACTCCGCAACCTTGTCGGCCTTCGCGGCCAGCACGGCATCGGTGTCGCCTTCGATCTTCACCGACTTGATCTTGTCGCCCTGCTTGACCGCATCGACCACGTCCAGGCCCTGCAGCACCTTGCCGAACACAGTGTGCTTGCCGTCCAGCCAGTCGGTCTTGATATGGGTGATGAAGAACTGGCTGCCATTGGTGTTCGGGCCGGCATTGGCCATCGACAGCACGCCGCGATCGTGCTTCACGCCATTGTTGGTCTCGTCCTCGAAGCGGTAGCCGGGGCCGCCGCGGCCAGAACCCTCGGGGCAGCCGCCCTGGATCATGAAGTCCGGGATCACGCGGTGGAAATTCAGGTTGTCGTAGAACCCGCGCTTGGCCAGGTTGACGAAGTTGGCGACGGTCAGCGGGGCCTTGTCGGCGAACAGCTCGACCCGGATGGGGCCGCGGTCGGTGTCGAAGGTGGCGATCAGGGACATTGGGGATCCTTTCGGTCTGGGTTCGGCGCTGGGCGCTTGGGCCGGCTATAATACCCGGCTTCCCTTCCTGACCTTCGTGCCCGGCCTGAACCGCAAGCGGCGCGCATTCCCCATGTCCGAATCCAATTCCTCCGTCGAACGCCTCCGCAACATCGCCATCGTCGCCCACGTCGACCATGGCAAGACCACCCTGGTCGACTGCCTGCTCAAGCAGTCCGGCACGCTCAACGAACGCACGGTGCTGGCCGAGCGCGCGATGGACAGCAACGACCAGGAAAAGGAACGTGGCATCACGATCCTGGCCAAGAACACTGCCATCACCTGGCAGGGCAACCGCATCAACATCGTCGACACCCCGGGCCACGCCGACTTCGGTGGCGAGGTCGAGCGCGTGTTGTCGATGGTCGATTCGGTGCTGATCCTGGTCGACGCGATGGACGGCCCGATGCCGCAGACGCGCTTCGTCACCCAGAAGGCGTTCGCGATGGGCTTCAAGCCGATCGTGGTGGTCAACAAGATCGATCGTCCGGGTGCCCGCCCGGACTGGGTGATCGACCAGGTGTTCGACCTGTTCGACAAGCTCGGCGCGACCAACGAGCAGCTCGACTTCCCGATCGTCTACGCCTCTGCCCTGCACGGCTACGCGAGCCTGGACGACAGCGCCCGCGAAGGCGACATGACCCCGCTGTACGAAGCGATCATGCAGCACGTCGCGCCGCCGCAGGTCGACCTCGACGGTCCGTTCCAGATGCGCATCAGCCAGCTGGATTACAGCAACTTCGTCGGCCTGATCGGCATCGGCCGCATCCAGCGCGGCAAGGTGCGTCGCAACATGCCGGTCAGCGTGGTCGACCGCGAAGGCAAGAAGCGCCAGGGCAAGGTCCTGCAGGTGCTCGGCTTCATGGGCCTGGAGCGCATCGAAACCGAAGAAGCCGGTGCGGGCGACATCGTTGCCATCTCCGGCGTCGCCGACCTCTCGATCTCCGACACCGTGTGCGCACTCGACGCGCCGGAGGCGCTGCCCGCGCTGACCGTGGACGAGCCGACCATCAGCATGACCTTCCAGGTGAACAATTCGCCGTTCGCCGGCAACAAGGACATGAGCGGTGGCAAGTTCCTGACCAGCCGCCAGCTGCGCGAGCGCCTGGAGCGCGAAACCCTGCACAACGTGGCGCTGAAGGTCGAGGAAGGTTCCGACCCGGACAAGTTCCTGGTCTCCGGCCGCGGCGAGCTGCACCTGTCGGTGCTGATCGAGAACATGCGCCGCGAAGGCTTCGAACTCGCCGTGTCGCGCCCGGAAGTGATCATCAAGAACATCGACGGCCAGCAGATGGAGCCGGTCGAGCAGCTGGTGGTCGACATCGAGGAAGTGCACCAGGGCGGCGTGATGGAGAAGCTGGGCACCCGCAAGGGCGCACTGAAGAACATGGAATCCGACGGCAAGGGCCGTGTGCGCCTGGACTACATGATCCCGGCGCGCGGCCTGATCGGTTTCCAGAACGAGTTCCGCACCCTGACCCAGGGTTCGGGCCTGCTGTTCCATGTGTTCGACCATTACGGCCCGAAGGAAACCGGTGCGATCGCAAAACGCCAGAACGGCGTGATGATCGCCAACGCCGCCGGCACCACCCCGGCCTACTCGCTCGGGCCGCTGCAGGAACGCGGCAAGCTGTTCGCCGCCGAAGGCGACAACGTGTACGAAGGCCAACTGGTCGGCATTCACTCCAAGGACAACGACCTCACCGTCAATGCCATCAAGCCGAAGCCGCTGACCAACATGCGCGCCTCCGGCAAGGACGATGCGATCCAGCTGAGCCCGGCGATCAAGTACACGCTGGAGCAGGCACTGGACTTCATCGAGGACGACGAGCTGGTGGAAGTCACCCCGAAGGAAATCCGCCTGCGCAAGAAGTTCCTGACCGAAAGCGACCGCAAGCGCGCTTCGCGCTCGGCGTAAGCACGACGGGGAACACGCGATGAGTGTGTTCCTCGGCTGGATGCCAGGCGCGGCCACGCAGGCCGCGTTGGCTGACCTGCAACACCGCATCTGCGTGGCACTGCCGGCGGATGCGCCGCGCCACGACTGGCGCAGCCCGGCGCAGTGGCACATGACCCTGCGCTATCTCGGCGAATCCATCGACGACGCGCAACGCACGCGCATCGATGCTGCGATGATCGATCTCGCAGCATCGACGCATGCATCCGATGCAACCATCGTCGGCGCGCAGTACTGGCCGCACGCGAAGGTGCTGGTCGCGAAGATCGAGGCGTCGGATGCGCTCAAGACTCTGCTGAAGCAGCTCGAAGCGACGATGCAGGACTGCGGCTTGGCGAAGGAACGTGCGCAGACCGCGCATCTCACCCTCGCCTACCTGCCGCGCGGCGCACAGCAGCCCGCCCTGCCCGACACCGGGTTTCTCGCGAGTCCGCTGCAAATCGACCGCGTGCATCTCTTGCGCACTGTTCCCGGCGCCTACATCTCGCTTGCATCGTGGCCGCTGGCCAGCACCGCAACGGACGCATGACCCAGCAGGACTACAACCCCGACCCGCATGCGCACCCAGGCCTGCATGTCATTGCCGTGGTCGAGGCGGTGAAAGGGTCGCTGGCTCTGCTCGCCGCCAGCGGCCTGGAACTGCTCGGTCCCGCCCCGCTGCAACGCTGGGTCGATGCCTTGATCGCGCGCTTCCAACTGGATCCGCACCATGGCGCGATGGCGTGGCTGGCCCACGCGATCAATCCCGATGCCGTGCACCTGGCCGCGGCGGTCGCGGCGTTGTACGGCATCGTCCACCTGATCGAGGGCTGGGGCCTGTGGCGAGCGAAGGCGTGGGCCTCGTGGCTGGGCTGCGTGTCCGCGGCGCTGTACCTGCCGTTCGACGTCTATGCGCTGGCGACCCATCGGCACTGGCTGGAAGCCGTGGTGGTGGCGATCAACCTGCTGGTGGTGTGGGTGCTCGCACGCGATCTGCGCAAGCGTCGCCGTTGAGTTGAACCCCGGGTCGGCAGCGGCGATGCTTGCGCATCCTCGTCCGGAACCATGCCGATGCGCCGCCTCGCCCTCGCGACCTCGCTCTCGCTGCTCGTTGCCTGCCAGCCCGCATCGCACTCGCCTGCTGCCGTCGATGCGAAAACGCCTGCCGTTGCGCAGGCACCCGCTGCGTTCGCGTTCGAGGAAGCCGACATCGCCTCGCTGCAGAAGCAGATGGGCGATGGCTCGCTGACCAGCAAATCGCTGACGCAAGCCTACCTGGACCGCATCGCCGCCATCGACGATGCAGGCCCCACCCTCAACGCTGTCATCGAGACCAATCCCGATGCGCTGAAGGATGCCGACGCACTCGATGCCGAACGCAAGGCCGGCAAGTTGCGCGGGCCACTGCACGGAATTCCGGTGCTGCTGAAGGACAACATCGATGCCGTGCCGATGGTGAATTCCGCGGGCTCGCTCGCGCTGGCCTCGCACAAACCGAAGACCGACGCCTTCATTGTCGCGAAACTGCGCGAGGCTGGCGCGGTGATCCTGGGCAAGACCAACCTCAGCGAATGGGCCAATTTCCGCTCCACGCGGTCGACGTCCGGCTGGAGCGGGCGCGGCGGGCAGACCAGGAATCCGTACGCGCTCGACCGCAATCCCTGCGGTTCCAGCGCCGGCACCGGCAGCGCCATCGCCGCCAATCTGGCCACGGTCGGCATCGGCACCGAGACCGACGGCAGCATCCTTTGCCCGTCGGCCGTTGCCGGATTGGTCGGGCTCAAGCCGACCGTCGGGCTGGTCAGCCGCAGCGGCATCATTCCGATCTCCGCATCTCAGGACACCGCCGGGCCGATGACCCGCAGCGTGGCCGATGCCGCCGCCCTGCTCAACGCAATCGCCGCTGCCGACGAAGCCGATGCCGCGACGAAGGAACGCGCAGCTGATGCCGCGATCGACTACACCACGCACTTGAAGGCGGATGCACTGAAAGGCGCCCGCATCGGCGTGGTCCGCAAGTTGATGGGCTACCAGCCGGATACCGATGCCGCGTTCGAGCGCGCCATCGCCGCGATGAAAGCCGCCGGCGCGACCGTGGTCGATGCGGAGATCCCGACCCTGGGGCAATGGGGCAAGGACGAATTCGAGGTCCTGCTGTACGAATTCAAGGATGGCCTCAATCGCTACCTGGCGAGCGGCGGCGCACCGTATCCGTCGCTGGATGCCCTGATCGCATTCAACAAGGCCAATGCGGCGACCTCGATGCCCTTCTTCGCGCAGGAGATCTTCGAGCAGGCCAATGTGAAGGGTCCGCTTACCGACGCCGCCTACATCGCCGCGCGCGACAAGGCACGCAAGCTCGCCGGCCCGCAGGGCATCGATGCGGCCCTGAAGGCGCAACACCTCGATGCACTGGTCGCACCGGCGATGTCACCGGCATGGCCCACCGATCCGGTCAACGCCGACCATTTCACCGGCGCCGGTTACGGCGCGGCCGCGGTCGCGCGCTACCCCAGCATCACCGTGCCGATGGGCGACGTGCACGGCCTGCCGGTCGGCATCGCGTTCATGGGCACGGCATGGAGCGAAGGGCGGTTGATCGAGCTGGCCTATGCCTACGAACAGGCCAGCAAGGCGCGCAAGCCGCCGCGCTTCCCGGCCAGTATCGAGGTCGGCAAGGCGGAGTGACCCGCCCGGCCAGTCAGGCGTTCGCGATCGGTCCGCGCTTGCGCACGATCAGCATCGCGATCTCCAGCGCCTGCTCGTAGTTCAGGCGCGGATCCACCGTAGTGCGGTAGGCGCGCTGCAGGTCGATCTCGGTGAGATCGCGCGCACCGCCCAGGCATTCGGTCACGTTCTCGCCGGTCAGCTCCAGGTGCACGCCACCGAGCTTCGTGCCCGCGGCTGCGTGCAGGTCGAATGCCTGCTCGATCTCGCTGCGGATGTTGGCGAAACGGCGCGTCTTGTAGCCGTTGCTGGTCGATTCGGTGTTGCCATGCATGGCATCGCAGATCCACAGCACCCGCCGGCCTTCGCGCTTCACCGCATCGAGCAAGGTCGGCAGCTTGGTCGCGATGTGTTCGGCGCCCATGCGATGGATCAGGCCGAGGCGCCCCGGTTCGTTCTCGGGATTCAGCACGTCGATCAGGCGCAGCAACTGGTCCGGCGTCACCGAGGGCCCGACCTTGACCGCGATCGGGTTGCGGATGCCGCGGAAGTATTCGGTGTGCGCGCCGTCCAGCGCGGCGGTGCGCATGCCGATCCAGGGGAAGTGCGTGCTCAGGTTGAACCAGCCCGGCTGGCGCGGCACCTGGCGCGTCTGCGCTTCCTCGTACGGCAGCAACAGCGCTTCGTGCGAGGTGTAGAAATCGACCCGGTTGAGGTTGTGCATCTGCCCGCCGGCCAAGGTCTCCATGAAGCGCACGGCATCGCCGATGCTGGCGACCATCTTCTGGTACTCGGTGGCATGCGGCGACTGGCTGACCCAGCCCAGGCCCCAGTATTCCGGGTGGTGCAGGTCGGCGAAGCCGCCATCGATCAGCGAACGCACGAAGTTCATCGTCATCGCCGAACGCGCATGCGCCTTGATCATCCGGCGCGGATCGGGGATGCGCGCTTCGCTTGTGAACTCCGGGCCATTGACCATGTCGCCGCGGTAGCTCGGCAGGGTGATGTCGCCCTTGGTTTCCAGGTCGGCCGAACGCGGCTTGGCGTACTGGCCGGCGAAGCGACCCACGCGCACCACCGGCAGCTTCAAGCCGTGCACCAGCACCAGGCTCATCTGCAACAGCACCTTCAGGCGGTTGGAGATGACCTCGGAATTGCACTCGGCGAAGGTCTCGGCGCAATCGCCGCCCTGCAGCAGGAAGCGCTTGCCTTCCTGGGCCTCGGCCAGTTGCTGCTTGAGCGTCAGGATTTCCCACGACGTCACCAGCGGCGGCAACGCACGCAACTCGTCCTGCGCGGCCGCGAGCGCCGCGGCATCCGGGTACTGCGGCAATTGCAAGGCCGGCTTCGCGCGCCAGCTGTCCGGCGCCCATGGTGTGGCGTGGGAGGCGGGCGTGACGGGAAGCGGTGTGACGGACGACATGACGCAGACCGATGCAGGGATGATGCGCTGCATCATCCGCCGCATGCCGTGGTGCTGCAACCGTTACCGGTGGAACCTATGGTGATGTCGACGTTTGAAACCGGCATACAACGCGCCCAGTCCCAGCGCCACGAAGAACACGAAGCACCACATCGGCATGCTCAATCCGAGGAACTTCCAATCGATCGCGCTGCAATCGCCGGTGGCCAGCAGCACTTTGCGTGCCGCGCCCAACCAGGAGTTCTGCTCGACGATGAAGTTCCAACCCGGGCCGCAGCTGGGCATGGCCGGCGGGTTCAACTGCACCCAGGAATGACGTCCTGAGTACCCGGCGCCGACGGTGGCAGCAACCAATGCGAGCAACGACCAAACCTTGCGTCCACCCGGCGCCCGCGGCGCATGCAGGCCACCGATCAGGAACACGACGCCGAGCGTGGCGAAGGCGATGCGCTGGAAGATGCAGAACGGGCACGGGTCGATGCCGAGCTGGAACTGCACATAGAGCGCGTAGCCGAGCAGCGCGGCGCAGATGGCGAATCCGAGCAGGAACTGACTGCGGAACGACCAGCGGAACGGATTCATGCGCCTGCCTTGCGTGGGGGTCCGCCGATTATCGTCCAGACGCCCGAAAACGAAAAACCCCGGAAGTCCCGGGGTCTTTCGATGCAGCCGTTGACGCTTCCGATTACTCGGCAGCAGCCTGCGGGCGATCCACCAGTTCGACGTACGCCATCGGCGCGTTGTCGCCGGCGCGGAAGCCGCACTTGAGGATGCGCAGGTAACCACCCGGACGCTGCGCGTAGCGCGGGCCCAGCACGGTGAACAGCGTGCCCACGGCTTCCTTGTCGCGCAGGCGCGAGAACGCCAGGCGGCGGTTGGCCACGCCATCGGTCTTGGCCAGGGTGATCAGCGGCTCGGCGACGCGGCGCAGTTCCTTGGCCTTCGGCAGGGTGGTGCGGATCAGTTCGTTCTTGAACAGCGAGGCCGCCATGTTCGAGAACATCGCGCCGCGGTGGGCGCTGGTGCGGTTGAACTTGCGGCCGGATTTCTGGTGACGCATGGGAAAGGTTCCTTACGAAAGAATGTTGGGGCGCTGGATTTCGCTGTCGCCATCCTGGCGTGTGCTCGTTGTTCCGGGCGGGTGGACTGCGGGTGGTCCGTGCCGGCGTCCCTTGCCGGGCATGCCGCGAACGTCTTGTTCGTCGGCTGGGTAGTGCGTGGTGCGGTGCTGCCGAATCTCTTGAGCGGGAGCCGCGGCTCTCGCCGCGTTTGCTGCCCCGGCCCTCAGGCGTAGCCTTCGGGCGTTCGAGCGCGCTGGCGATGCCGGATGGCATCGCCAAAGCGCGCGCTCTTACCCCATCATCCCGTGCGAGGCGACGCCGGCCGGCGGCCAGTTCTCGAGCTTCATGCCAAGCGACAGGCCACGCTGGGCCAGCACTTCCTTGATCTCGGTGAGCGACTTCTTGCCCAGGTTCGGGGTCTTGAGCAGCTCGACTTCGGTCTTCTGGATCAGGTCGCCGATGTAGTAGATGCTCTCGGCCTTCAGGCAGTTCGCCGAACGCACGGTGAGTTCCAAGTCGTCGATCGGGCGCAGCAGCACCGGATCCACGCCGCTGGCGGCCTGCTTCGGGGCACCGCGGTCGCGGTGGGTGAAGTCACCGAACACCGACAGCTGGTCGCTGAGGATGTCGGCGGCGGTGCGCACGGCCTCCTCGGCGTCGATGGTGCCGTTGGTCTCGATGTCCAGCACCAGCTTGTCGAGGTCGGTGCGCTGTTCGACGCGCGCGGCTTCCACCGCGTAGGCGACGCGGCGGACCGGCGAGAACGACGCGTCCAGCATCAGCTTGCCGATCGCGCGGGTTTCCTCGTCCGGGCGGCGGCGGGCGGCGGCCGGCTGGTAGCCGAAGCCGCGGCTGATGGTGAGGCGCATGTTCAGCGCCACGTCCTTGGTCAGGTTGGCGATCACGTGGCCGGGGTTCAGCACCTCGACGTTGTGGCTAGTCTTGATGTCGCCGGCGGTGACCAGGCCCGGCCCCTGCTTCTTCAGCTCCAGGGTGTCGGAGTCTCCGCTGTGCATGCGGATGGCGACATCCTTCAGGTTCAGCAGGACTTCGAGCACGTCTTCCTGCAGGCCTTCGACCGTGGTGTACTCGTGCAGCACGCCGTCGATCTCGACTTCGGTGATGGCGAAACCCGGGATCGAGGACAGCAGCACACGACGCAGCGCGTTGCCGAGGGTGTGGCCGTAACCGCGTTCCAGCGGCTCGATCACGACCTTGGCGCGGTTGTCGGTGATGCGCTCGATCTGCGGGCCGCGCGGACGCAGCACTTGGGTGGCGGTAACCGTCATTCGTGGTGTCTCCTGCTGGCCTGCGCGCGTGGCGCAGGCCGGTGGCAATGGCTTACTTCGAGTACAGCTCGACGATCAGCGCTTCGTTGATGTCGCTGGGCAGGTCGCCACGCGCAGGCACGGCCTTGAACACGCCGGCGAACTTGTTGGCATCGACCTCGACCCACGACGGCGACAGGTCCATCTGCTGGGCGACGGTCAGCGATTCCTTGACCCGGAGCTGGCGCGCGGCCTTCTCGGACAGGGCGATCGCGTCGCCGGCCTTGACCGCATACGACGGGAGGTTGACCGGCTTGCCGTTCACGGTGATGCCGCGGTGCGACACCAGCTGGCGCGCGGCCGGGCGGGTGATGGCGAAGCCCATGCGGTAGACGACGTTGTCCAGGCGGGTCTCCAGCAGCTGCAGGAGGTTCTCGCCGGTGTTGCCCTTCTTGGTCGCGGCCTTCTTGTAGTAGTTGCGGAACTGGCGTTCCAGCAGGCCGTAGATGCGCTTGACCTTCTGCTTCTCGCGCAGCTGGGTGGCGTAGTCGGACAGCTTGCCCTTGCGGGTCATGGTGGCGCCGTGCTGGCCGGGCTTCTGCTCCAGCTTGCACTTGGAATCGAGCGCGCGGGCCGGCGACTTCAGGCCGAGGTCGGCGCCTTCGCGACGGGCGAGCTTACAGGTGGGACCGATATAACGAGCCATTTTCTAATGCTCCCCGGCGTCAGACGCGACGCTTCTTCGGCGGACGGCACCCGTTGTGCGGGATTGGCGTCACGTCGATGATGTTGATGATCTTGTAGCCCACGTTGTTCAACGAACGCACGGCCGACTCGCGCCCCGGGCCCGGGCCCTTGATGCGCACTTCCAGCGACTTCACGCCGTAATCGAGCGCGGCCTTGCCGGCCTTCTCGGCGGCGACCTGCGCGGCGAACGGGGTCGACTTGCGCGAACCGCGGAA
>NZ_JAYRTQ010000037.1:0-10886 GCF_041919455.1 Thermomonas sp. | reverse complement strand
TGAATGGCCAATACTCCGCCTATCGCGTTGCGGTGCGCGGCGCCGCCGCGACCCGCAACAGGTCACCTCGGTCCCCTCTTGGGGATCGCCAGGGTCTTTGCCCAAAACCCCGCAGCCCTCGCTGCGGAGTTTTTCTTTGACCTAAAGAAAATCAGCGGAACATTCGGAACTAAATGGCGTGCGCGAGAATGCTGCGGGGGCGTCATCGGTCAGCGTGAAGTTAATCGCCAATGCTGATGGTCGGGGTGTCTTCAAGCTGCCGCTTAGTCGCCTCTTGGGCTTGCCGCCTGAAATACTGGATCCATTGCGATTCGATGGTTTCGATCGGGCCGATGTGGCGGAGGAAGGCATTTCGGTCGGCACCGGCTTCAAGGAATGCACGGTATGCACTGGCATGGCGGCCATTGTCGCGGTGCAGGAGAAAGTGGGTGAGGCTCCATGCACTCAGGTAATACTGGTTGAAATGGGTATCCACGGCGGGACCGCTGCCGTTAGAAAGCAGCACCTCGAGCGGGATGGGCATCTTGCGTTTGCCGGCCGCATCCGCCAACCACCAGGCCGGGTAGGCGGTGGAATCGATGTTGCCGGGCTGGAGTCGTCCATCGACACGCCGGCTTGCGGAGAAGTAACTGGCCAGCCCTTCGTCGATCCAGCGGTTGCGCTTGAATCCGGACGCCTTGCGGGCGAGTTGGTGCACGGCTTCATGCATCGCCCAGTGATGGGGGTTGCGGGCCGCGGCATCGAAATAGGCGTAGCAGGCGGGATCGAGGTAGTAAGCCTCGGCCCAGGGGCTGCTGCGGTTGTTGCGGGAGAATTCGGCGCGATCGCGGTACAGGATGACCGGGAGTCGCCCGGGGTCCGTGGCGATCGGGAACAGAGCCGCATAGGCTGCGTGCAGCGATTCGAGCGCTTGGCCGACTTCAGCGGCATGGTCGGCGGACGCGCTGGAATGGATCCTGTAATGCGGGGTGTCGATGACGACAGCCCCGATCGGGATTCCGTGGATCACGCGGGTCGCTGATGGCGACGTGGCGGACTGCGGCTGTCGATGCATCCGCCACGCAGCGTAAGCGGCGATGCCGATGACGGCAGTTGCTGCCGCTACCAGCAGCCACGCCCTTGCGACGTGCACCACCAAGACGTGGTCGTGTCAGACCGCGCCGAGCTTCAACGCCGCCAGCGCCATCAATCCGATCGCGCAGGCGAAGCCTCCGATCCACACCAGGCTGCGCATGAGGGCCGCCGCCGCCAGGTAGAACACGCCGTGCAGCACGCGGAAGCCGATGAAGGCGACGGCCAGCAGGTTGACGTGGTCCGGGTCGACGCCGGCGAACTGCGCCATCAGCACGCCTGCGGCGAAGGTCGGGAATGCCTCGAAGGCGTTGAGGTGGGCGTTATAGGCGTTGCGGACGCGGTAGCCGTCCTGCTTGGCGACCCAGCCGCGTGGATCCTTGTTGTTGTAGCCGGGCGCGCCGCTCTTGGCGAAGCCGACCCAGATGAACGGCAGGACGGCGGCGATCAGGATGCACCAGTAAGCGATGGACATGGCGGCCCTCCCCGGGCACGAATGAAGGCCGCCAGCCTAGCCGATCCTTGTATCGCCGGCGCCCCGCGGCACCGGCGATGTCGACAACCTTATTTCTTGGCAGGCGGTGTGCTCGTTGGTGCTGCGGGACGCATCGCGTCGCGTGCGGCCTTGAACGGATTGCCCGCGTACCAGTTCGGCCACTGGCCATCGTTCCCCAGGGTGGTGCCCATCGTGGCCACCACGTCGAGGTCCTGGACGATGCCGTCCAGCTTCCAGGTCGCGGCGTCGAAGTGGTCGCCGGCCTTGTGGTAGCGGTGATCGGTGTAGTCCTTGCCTGCCGCGTCGCCCGCGGCCTGGCCGCCATCCAGCAGGTCGGTGCCGCTGTCGATGTACAGCGCCGGCACGCCCGCCTTGGCGAAGTTGAAGTGGTCGGAGCGGAAGTAGTAGCCGGCGGCGGTATTGCTCTCGCCGACCGGCTTGCGCTTCTGCGCATCCAGCAGCGGCTTCAGCAGGTCTTCCAGTTGCGAGCTGCCCTTGCCGACCACGGTGATGTCGCGGGCCTTGCCGACCGGCGACAGCGCATCGAGGTTGAACACGGCCACGGTCTTGTCGAGCGGAATGACCGGGTGTGCCACGTAGTACTTCGAGCCAAGCAGTCCGGATTCCTCCAGCGTGACGGCCAGGAACAGGATCGAGCGCTTTGGTGGCACCTTGGCCTTGCGGAAGGCCTCGGCGATTTCGATGATCGCGGCGACACCGGTCGCATTGTCCACGGCACCGTTGTAGATGTTGTCCCCGGTCTCGCCCTCATGCGTGCCGAGGTGGTCCCAGTGCGCCATGTAGACGATCGCCTCGTCGGGGGTTTCGCTGCCGGGCAACAGGCCGACCACGTTGCGCGAGGATTTTTCCACCGAGGTGCTCTTGAACCCCAGCGACAGGGTGGCGTCGAGCGGTACCGGCTTGAAGCCGCGCTTGTTGGCGGCGGCGCGCAGCTTGCCCAGGTCCTGGCCGGCCGCCTTGAACAATGCGGTGGCGGCCTCGCCGGTGATCCAGCCCTGTGCCGGCACGCGCGGTGCGGGGTCGTCCTTGGCCGGCAGGTCGTATTGCGGGCCGGACCAGGAATTCTTCACCACGTCCCAGCCGTAGGACGCACCCTCGGTGTCGTGGATGATCAGCGCGGCGGCGGCGCCCTTGCGCGCGGCTTCCTCGAACTTGTAGGTCCAGCGCCCGTAGTACGTCATCCGCTTGCCGTCGAACAGCTTGGTGTCGCCTGCGTGGAAGCCGGGATCGTTGACCAGCATCACCACGGTCTTGCCCTTGACGTCGACGCCGGCGTAGTCGTTCCACTTCTGCTCCGGCGCATCCACGCCGTAGCCGATGAACACCAGTTGGCTGTCCTTGATGTCGACCTGCGGCTTGCCAGTGCGGGTGCCGATCACCATGTCGGTGCCGAACTTCAGCATCTGAGCCGCGCCGCCGACCGTGGCGACCATCGAGGCCGAGGCCTCGTCGGCGGTGGTTTCCACCATCGGCACGGTCTGGAACCAGTCGCTGCCGTTGCCCGGCTGCAGGCCGATGCGGGCGAACTGCGCCTTGATGTATTCGACGGTCTTTTGTTCGCCCGGAGTGCCCGGGCCACGGCCGCCGAATTCATCGGAGGCGAGTTGCTTCACGTGCTCGGCGAAGTCACCGGCATCGATCGCGTCGTTGAATGCGTGGTTGCCGGTGGCCGCGTCGGCGGCGGCCGGTGTTGCGTCGGCGGTGGCATCGGCGGCGGCCTGCTGGTCGCCGCGTGGCGTGCAGGCGCACAGCGCCAGCAGGGCGAGGGAAAGCGTGGTGGCGCGCATCGCGGGACTCCTTGTCGGCTGTCCCGCGATTCTAGCCGCGTCGCGGCGGTCAGTCCTGCGGCGGGGTTGCGGTGCTGTAGGACGTCGGGGTGGCGCCGCGCACGCTGCCGGTGCGGGCGGTGTTGTGCACATACAAGACCACGTCGCGTTCGAATACCAGCGGGCCATCGACCACCGCATTCGGGCCGATCACGATGCGCGGGATCCGCTGCTTGCCCCACTGCATGCCGTTGCCGCTCGGCTTCTCCACGTGGATGCCGCCCTTGACGTGCGAACCCACGCCCACGGTGACATCGCCATTCACGGTTTCGATGCCGCCGCCGAGGTCGGTGTCGACCAGGCCGATCGCGCCGTTCACCGTGCTGACGTCGTCGCGCACGTTGCCGCCGCGATCGATGAAGATCCCGCCGTTGACCGTTTCCACGTCGCCGTCGATGCGGGCCTGCTTGCCGAAGCGGATCGCGCCGTTGACGGTCGAAACCGAACGCGCACCCACGTCGCCCGCGGCCTCGATGCCGCCATTCACGGTTTCCACGTCGCCCACGCGCGCGCCGCGTTCCAGGTCGATGCCGCCGTTGACGGTGCTGAGGTCGCCGTAGGCTTCGCCGGCGCTGGCGGTGATGCTGCCGTTGACCTTGTCGATGTCGCGGCCGGGGCCGTCGTGGCCAGCCGCCGAGGCGACGCTGGAGAGGGCGAGCAGGGCAACGAAGAGCAGGGAGCGTTTCATGCGGGACTCCAGTGGTTGTACAGGCTCTGATGCAGTGGGCCGGCCGAGGGTTTAGACACCGCTACAATCATCGAACCCCCGCTGCGCGGGCCTCCCACACACAGGAACCGATCGTGCCCGCTACCGCCCCCGCCCGTCCCAAGCCCGTGATGCTGCTGATCCTGGATGGTTGGGGCCACCGCGAGGAGGTCGAGGACAACGCACTGGCGCAGGCCGACCTGCCCAATTGGCACCGGCTGCTGGCAACCTGCCCGCATACGCTGGTGCATACCGAAGGCCGCCACGTCGGCCTGCCGGACGGGCAGATGGGCAATTCCGAGGTTGGCCACATGAACCTGGGCGCCGGCCGGATCGTCTACCAGGACCTGACCCGGGTGGATGCCGCGATCGAGGACGGCAGCTTCTTCGCCAATGCCGAATTGAATGCGGCTTGCCGGGATGCCATCGCCAACGACGGCACCCTGCACGTGATGGGCCTGCTCTCGCCGGGCGGCGTGCACAGCCACGAGGCGCACATCTTCGCGATGCTCGAGCTCGCGCATCGCGCGGGCGTGCCGCGGGTCGCGGTGCATGCGTTCCTGGACGGTCGCGACACGCCACCGCGCTCGGCCGAGGCCAGCCTCATTGCCTTGCAGGCGCTCTGCGCGCGACTTGGCAATGCGCACATCGCCACGATCGGTGGTCGCTACTACGCGATGGATCGCGACAAGCGCTGGGACCGCGTGCGACGTGGCTGGGATGCGATCGTGGAAGCCGACGGCGAGCACTACGAGGAGAATGCGCTGTCGGCGTTGCAGGCCGCCTACGCCCGCGGCGAGAACGACGAGTTCGTCACTCCGACGATCCTGGACAACGCGCAGTCGATGCGCGATGGCGACGCGGTGGTGTTCATGAATTTCCGCGCCGACCGTGCGCGCCAGCTCACCGCGGCCTTCATCGAGCCTGGTTTCGACGGCTTCGTCGCGCGCCGCCCCGCGTTGTCGCGCTTCGTCTGCTTGAGCGAATACGACGCGAAGCTGCCTGCATCGCTCGCCTTCGCGCCCGACGACCTGCGCCACACCTTCGGCGAAATCGTGGCCGATGCCGGCCTTGCGCAACTGCGCATCGCCGAGACCGAGAAATACGCGCACGTCACCTTCTTCTTCAGCGGCGGTCGCGAAGACCTGTTCGCCGGCGAGGAACGCATCCTGGTGCCCAGCCCGCAGGTCGCCACCTACGACCTGCAGCCGGAAATGAGCTGCCCGGAACTGACCGACAAGCTGGTGGCCGCGATCGGCTCCGGCCACTTCGACGCGATCGTCTGCAACATCGCCAATCCGGACATGGTCGGCCACAGCGGCATCCTGTCCGCGGCGATCGCCGCGGCGCAGGCGGTCGACATCGCCATCGGCCGGGTTGCGCAGGCGGTGCGCGATGCGGGCGGCGCGCTGATCATCACGGCCGACCACGGCAACCTGGAAATGATGCGTGATCCCGAGACCGGCCAGCCGCATACCGCACACACGGTCGGGCCGGTGCCGCTGGTCTACGTGGGGAGTCGCGATGTCGCGCTGCGCGGTGGCGGTGCACTGCGCGACGTCGCCCCGACCCTGCTCGACCTGCTGGGCCTGCCGCAGCCCGTCGACATGAGCGGCCAGAGCCTGTTGCTGCCGGCCTGATGCATCGACTGCGCGCCATTGCGTTGTGCTGTGCTTTGGCGATGCTCGCCGGCGTTGCGCATGCGCAGGATCGCAATGACGCCGAACGCCGCCTGCAGGGCGTGCGCAGCGAGTTGAAGCAGGTCGCCGCCGAGCGTCGCAAGCTGGAGGGCGAGCGCGGCGATGCCAGCCGCAAGCTGCGCGAGGCCGACGAGCAGGTCGGCGGCGTGCAGCGGTCGCTGCAGAAGACCCAGGCGACCCTCCAGCGCGATGGTGCGGACCTGCAGCGCCTGCAGGCCGAACGTGCACGGCATGCCGGCGACCTGGGCGCGAAGAAGGCCGAGCTCGCGCGCCTGCTGCGCGCTGCGCAATTCGCCGGCAGCGAAGCGCCATTGAAGACGATGCTGGCGCAGGATCGCGTGGCCGAAGCCGAACGCGCGTTGACCTACCAGGGTTACCTGCAGCGCGGCCAGGTGCAGCGGATCCGGGTGCTGTCGGCGGAACTGCAGCGCATCGACGTGCTCGAGCGCGAGATCGTCGCGCGTCGCGAGGCGCTGGACCGCGAGCGCCGCACGCAGGCCGGCCAGCTGACCGAACTCCAGAAAGCGCGCAGCCAACGTGCAGGTCTGCTGGCCGGCATCGACCAGCAATACCAGGATCGCGCCGGCCGCGAAAAAGCGTTGGGTCGCGATGCCAAGGCCTTGCAGGACCTGCTGGCGCGCCTGCGCGCCGCGGCGGCGAAGGCGGCGCGCGATGCCGCCCGCGCCAAGGCGGAGGCCGAGCGCCAGGCCGCGGCCTCGGGCAAGCCCAAGCCGAAACCCTCCGCCAGGCGCACGACGGTGGCCAGCGCGCCGGCGATGCGCGTGGGTGGCCTGGGTTGGCCGGTCGCCGGCAACCTGCTGGCGTCGTTCGGCGGCAAGTTGCCGGATGGCCGTCGCAGCGATGGCGTGCTGATCGGCGCGGCCGCCGGCACCGCGGTCAAGGCGATGGCCGACGGCACCGTGGTGTATGCCGACTGGATGACCGGCTACGGCAACATCCTGATCATCGACCACGGCAACGGCTACATGAGCCTGTACGCGCACAACGATGGCCTGCTGCGCGATGCCGGCGACACGGTGAAGCGCGGGGACACGGTGGCGAGCGTGGGCACGTCGGGTGGACAGGACAGTCCCGCGCTGTACTTCGAACTGCGTCGCAATGGCAGCCCGGTCAACCCGGCCAGTTGGCTGACGCGGCAATGAATCCCTGCACGGCATCGCCACGCCGTTCGCGGGCATGATGGGGAACCCGGCCGGTATCCCCCGGTCGGAGATCGAACCGCAACGCGCAACCGGAGCACCCATGCGGGCCAAGCCGCTTTCCATCGTCATCGCCATCCTGCTGGGCGCGGTCGCTGCGCCCGCCTTCGCGCAATCGCCATCGCCCGCCCCGGCATCGCCTCCGGCCACGCAACCCGCGGCGGCGCAGGATGAGCAGGATCCTCTGGCCAGCGATGATCCCGACGCGGCCAGGACCGACGCCGCCAAGGTGCCGCTGGACGAGATCCGCCGCTACGTCATGGTCTACAACGCGATCCGCCAGGCCTACGTGGATCCGGTCGACGACCGCGAACTCATGCAGTCCGCGGTGCGCGGCCTGCTGCTGGACCTGGATCCGCACAGTGCCTACATGAAGAAGGCGGATGCGGAGGAGTTCGATGAGCTCACCAGCGGCGCCTACGACGGCGTCGGGCTGGAATTGCAGCAGTTGCCGGAAGGCGGCGTGCGCGTGGTGGCCCCGCTCGACGACGGTCCGGCGGAGCGCGCCGGGCTGCGCAGCCGCGACGTGATCATCGCCATCGACGGCAAGCCGCTGGTGGCGGGCGAGGGCGATGCCTCCGCGCCGCTGCGCGGCAAGGCCGGGACCAAGGTGGTGGTCCGCATCGTCCGCGAAGGCACGTCGAAACCGTTCGACGTGACCCTGGTGCGCGAGACCATCCGCACCACCAGTGTGCGTTCGCGGATGCTGGAACCGGGCTTCGGCTATGTCCGCATCAGCAGCTTCCAGGCCGCAACCGCCAGCGATTTCAACAAGGCCGTGGATGCCCTGCAGAAGGATGCACCGCTGCGCGGCCTGGTCCTGGACATGCGCAGCAACCCGGGTGGCCTGCTGGTCGGTGCGGTGCAGATCGCCGATGAATTGCTGGACAAGGGCGGCATCGTCAGCACCAAGGGCCGCGAACTGATCGGCGACAGCCGCTTCGATGCAACGCCCGGCGACAGGCTCGAGGGTGCGCCGGTGGTGGTGCTGGTCGATGCAGGGTCCGCCAGCGCGGCGGAAGTGCTGGCCGGTGCCCTGCGCGACAACCAGCGCGCGCGCGTGGTCGGCAGTCGCACCTTCGGCAAGGGTTCGGTGCAGACCCTGCTGCCGCTCGACAACGGCGACTCGATCAAGCTCACCACGGCGCGTTATTACACGCCGAGCGGGCATTCGATCCAGGCGCTGGGCATCGTCCCCGACGTGGTCCTGCATCCTGAGGGCGGCCAGCGTCGCCCGGCCCCGATCAGCGAAGCGGAATTGCCCCGCCACCTGGCCGGCGAGGGCAAGGCGATGGAAGGCGACAATGCCGGGGAAGTCCTGCCGGGCCCGAAGCCGCTCGAAGCGGCCTTGCTGGAGCTGAAGAAACTGGCGGGTGTGGCAGCGGCGCCGGCCAAGCCTGCCGTACCGCCAGCGACCAAGCCCAAGGCTCAGTAGCCGCGGCTGCGACGCAGGCGGCGGGCGATCGCCGCCTTGGTCAGCAGGGCGAACACCACCCCGAACAGGAAGCCGGCGATATGCGCCGGCCAGGCGACCGCGCCGAACGCCGGTCCGCTGTAGGCGAACAACACCTGCAGCAGGACCCACAGGCCGATCAGCAGGAACGCCGGCACCCGCACGAATTCCAGGAACAGGCCCAGCGGCAGCACCACCCCCAGCCGCGCACCGGGGAACAGGGCCAGGTAGGCGCCGATCACCGCCGACACCGCCCCGCTGGCCCCGATCACCACTCGATCAGGCGCACCGATCGCCAGTACCGCCGCCAGGTTCGCCACCGCGCCGCCGAGCAGGAACAGCAGCAGGAACCGGCGCCCGCCCATCGTGCGTTCGGCCGGCAGTCCGAAGATCAGCAGGAACACGAGGTTGCCGAGCAGGTGGATCCAGTCGGCATGCAGGAACAGGCCGGACACCAGCCGCAGCACGCTGCCATCGGCCATCGCCGCTTGCCAGGCCGCCACGCTGTCGAGTCCGCCGGTCAGCACGCCCCAGTCGAGCGCCGTGGCGATGCGGCCGGCCGGTGCGCGCATCGCGGACACGATGTAGGCCACCCACAACGTGGCGAACAGGAGCGGCGTCGCCCACAGGAGCCGACGCTGGCGGCGGGTCTGGATGCCGATGAACATGAGCGGCACTGTAACGGCCGGCCCGGCTGTTTGTTAGCGGGAAGTTAAGTTAGCGGCTAAACTGCATACGGCGTCGTACGTCGGGGGAGGGCTGCCTTGGGCAGGAACTCCGGTAAACGCAGCGCTGACCTGCCAGGCCATTGCATCCAGCATCCGCCGGCACATGACAACAATCACTGCACACGTGTTTCCGGAGAAGAGTCCATGAGCCATACCCGCAGCTTCCGCGCCTCGGCGCTCGCGCTTGCCGTGCTGGGCGCCCTCGTCGCCGGCCAGGCTGGTGCCAGCGGCTTCCAGCTTCGCGAGCAAAGCGTCAAGAACCTCGGCAAGTCGAATGCCGGCAGCCTCGTCGGCAAGGACGCCTCGAACGTCTCGCTCAATCCCGCCGCGATGACCAACCTGGACAAGAACACCTTCCAGGCCGACATCACCGTCATCGACCTGACCGCCGAATTCACCGGCAGCGGCCGTGTCCTCGGTTCGCCCGCCGCCCCGCTGAGCGGTGGCAACGGCGGCGACCCGGGTGACCCGACGGTGGTGCCGAACATGGCGGCGGTGTTTCCGCTCCACGGCGCGCTGGAAGGCATGACCATCGGTGCCAGCGTCGGTGCGCCGTTCGGCCTGAAGACCGAATACGAGCCGGGCTGGGTGGGTCGTTACCGCGCCCTGACCTCCGATGTGAAGGTGGTCGACCTGACCCTGTCCGTCGCGTTCAAGGCGACCGACGGCGTGTCGATCGGCGCCGGCCTGATCTACGAGCGCGCCGACGTGACCCTGAGCAAGGCGATCGACTTCGGTTCCGCGCTCTGCGCCGGTTCCGGCAACCCCGCCAATTGCTTCAACACGGCATTTCCGTTCAAGCCGCAGCAGCTGGACGGTGCGTTCGAGGTGAGCGGCGACAGCGCCAGCCTGGGCTACGTCATCGGTGCGCAGATCGCGCCGAACGACAAGCTGGCGATCGGCTTCAGCCACCGCTCGGAGATCAAGCACGATCTGGAAGGCACCCTGGATTTCGCCAACGTGCCGGCGCTGCTCGGCAATGATCCGCGCTTCAAGGACGGCGACGGCGGCGCGCGCCTGGTCACCCCGTCGATCACCACCCTGAGCATCTCCTATGGCTTCACCGACGGTTTCCGCGTGATGGCCGACTACCAGAGCACCGGCTGGAGCTCGCTGAAGGACGTGACCATCAAGCGCGACAACGGCACCATCGTCGGCAGCGAACCCTTCGAGTGGGAAGACACCGATTTCGTCTCGCTCGGCGCCGAGTTCGACATCAGCGATGCGTTCACGATCCGCGGCGGCGTTGCACAGGACGAAAGCCCGACCAACGACACCCACCGCACCCCGCGCCTGCCGGACAACGATCGCATGCTGTACTCGATCGGTGCGACCTGGAACATGAGCGAGAGCCTGTCGATCGATGCCGCGTTCCAGCGCATCACCATCGATTCGCCGACGATCAACCTGCCGGTCGATGCGGCTGCCGGCAACACCTCGACCCTGGTCGGCGAGTACGACGGCCACGCCAACCTGTTCGGCGTGTCGATGCAGTACCGCTTCTGATCCCCGCGATCGCGTGATACGAAAAAGCCCCGCTTCGGCGGGGCTTTTTCTTGGTTCATCTCCCAACTCCGGGGAATGCGGCTCGGATCTTGAGGAAGAAGTAGGCGTCGTCGCGGTAGCCGTAGGCGATGCGCTTGATGACCTTGATCCGGTTGTTGA
>NZ_JAYRTQ010000036.1:0-11607 GCF_041919455.1 Thermomonas sp. | reverse complement strand
TTCCCTGCGCGTGCGCTTGCGTTGGCCTAGGTCCTCGGCGTCACCGAACGTCAGTTGCATCGATCATCGTCCCAATCGCGGTGCGCTATTGTCGCCAAGAACGGGGGAGTTGTTCAGACCTTCCCTAATGTGCGCCACGGGATGGCAAGAGACGGTAAAAATAGGGTGGCATGGAGGTAGCGTGCAAGGAGTAATTGGGGAACTGCGGTTCGATGGACGTCGGGCGGGGCCTGCGTCCATGTCTCCTGATGTTACGGACAACGGGAGGAGCTGGCATTCCCCGGACAAGCGAGTCGCAATGGGCGCTTGGGGTGGAACGGGCATGGATTGCCGGCTTGCCACGGATTGCAATGTCGCGACAATCGCGGATTGCACGCTGTATGACCGTGATCGGCTATGCGCCGAGCTGGGACTGCCGCCAACGAGTGATGAAGGGGACGCCAGCCTGCTGACCAAGGCTTATTTGCGTTGGGGCGAGGCAATGCTGGAGCGGCTAGATGGTGATTTCGCTTTCGTGGTGTGTGATCTCGGTGCCGGGAGGGCATTTGCCGCGACTGACCCAATGGGCATGCGTCCGTTGTTCTACCGTCATGAGCCTGGCCGGAGTTTCGCGTTTTCCACCAGCGCCCATGAGCTCGCTGCGTGGACTGGTCTGGACCCCCGGATTCCGGAAAGCCGCTTGCTGGACCCTTTGCTCAATGCCGAAGAGCTGGCGCATTTCAAGCCTGAAATCCCCCGCATCGACCGGTTGCTGGCCGCTCACGCGTGTCACGTTGGAGCGGATTCGTTGCGAGTAGGCCGATATTGGTCGCCGACTGGACGGCGTCCGAGCCTGTCTGAAAACGACACTGAAGGATGGATCGAAGGATTGCGAGAGCGCATGCGGCGGGCGGTCAGCAAGCGCGTCGCGGATGGCGCGCGTGTCGGGGTGATGTTCAGTGGAGGGCTGGATTCATCCGCGCTGCTCGCCCTGTCGTGCGAAATGGCGTCTGTAGAGCGTGTGTCAGCCTATTCGCTTTTGGATAGGGGGGATCCCTCCTACCCTGAAACTCTCGCTATCGACAGAATGATCGCTGCTACCGGTGCAACATCTATCCAATGTGATGTCGCCAATCTGGAAGAACATGGCGATACCGCTAGAGCCGTTTTGGCACGCGTCCCGCGTTTTGATTACATCCTGAACGGGTTTGTCCCGTACTTCAATGCCATGGCCGCGAAGTCTGGTGTGAACGTGATGATGTATGGTTTGGACGCGGATGCCCTGTTCAGTCACGGTGATCTGCTGCTTAAGCGGCTGCGCCGCGGTCGCTATCATCATGTGCTTCGGGAAGCGCGAAAGGCAGACCGTCTGCTTGGAGTGCCTTGGCTTGTGCCCCAAGTCCCGAAAATGCAGGCAACAGTCATTCTGTCGGCAGTGCTGCCGTTTCCCGCACGCCGTGCACTGCGGTCAATGTACGAATGGATGGAACAACCGGCTATTTTGCGCGAAGCACTGGTGGGCGACGATGCCATAAGCCGCTTGCAGTTGCGGGGTCGCCTTCGGGAACAGAGCCGGTTGCTCCGTAGTTACCCGCGGCAGGTGGGAGGGCTGCCGGCCTCCAGTATGGACAGGCCAGTAGCGCTCGACGGAGTTGGCCGAGTTGAGGCCCGTACGCGTCACTATGGCCTGGAAATGCGTTGCCCTTTCATGGACCGCGATCTGATCGAATTCGCGGCATGGATCCCCCTTGAATTGCGCCTGCGCAATGGTCGGCCCAAGTGGATCCTGCGCAAGGCGATGAATCCTTATCTGCCGCATGCAGTGGCATGGCGGGGTGACAAGGTGCATCCAGGCTCGCATTTCAGTCGGGTTGTATTGCGACCTGTACTCGACCAGATCGTGCGCGATTATCGTGGTAGCGGGCCGGCGATAGCGCCCTATGCAGATCGAGATCGGTTTCTTGAAGCGGCAGACCAATGGCGTGCAGGTGCGATCGAGGCAGTGTGGAAGTTGGCGCCACTCGTCGCACTGGAGCACTGGCTACAGCACAACCGCGACTTGGTTCATTGGGGTGCGTAGATCTTTATGGACCGCAATCAATTGCCTTCGTCTCCACATCAAGCCCACCAAAATGCTTCAGTACCCGCTCGACTACGGCATCCGCCGATGCGAAATCGCGTGGGTAATGCAGGGCGTATGTGGGCACCAAGCGTGTGATGGCCGCAGCATGGCGGAGTTGCTGCGCGCTTCGCTCAGCCGAGGCGATGTCCAGCCGGAACCCGTGCTCGATCAGCGCCATGCAGGCCACCGCGGCGGGTAACGGGACGATGGCGGGTGCGTGCATCGGCCTTGCGGGGTTGTTGAGCAGATAGATGGCGCTGACAGGGGTGGGTTGATCCGTTGGGGGCGCATCCAGACGGATGCGGCGTTTCCCGGTGTAGCTGGCGACTGGCGTGGCGTCGGGAACGCGGTCGAAACCTGCGCGAATGCTGTCGTCGAACAAGCGCAGGCTCGGGTAGGTGGCGGTGGCCAGTACTTGCTGATCATGGATATCGAGCACTGCGCAGTCGTCCGAGATCGGGACGTGCCCATGTCTTTGCAGCAGGGCGGTCAGCGTGGACTTGCCCCAGCCGGTCTGGCCCATGAACAATGCGCCGCGACGGTGGATGCGGATGCAACCGGCATGTGCCACCAGTGAGCCTTGCTGGGCCAGCAGGCGGGGCAGCACCTGGTCGATCAGCAGGTGTTCCAGGGTGTCGCTGTCGGTTGCCGGGGTGTGTTCTATTTCCACGGTGCCGCGCGCGCAGTCGATCCGGAAATCGCACAGGCCTGGCGTGCGCAGCAAGTAGCACTCGGGCAGTTGCAATGCGGCCAGTTGCAGGCAGATACCGCCGCTCCCGTCCCGCCATTCGTGTAGCCAGTCGGAGCGCGGTTGTAGTTCGGTCACGCGGATTGGTGCTGCGATATGCAGTGTGGCAGGCGCAGCGGCAGTTGTAGGTGACCGCGGCAGGCTTGGTAGTGGCAGTGCCGACAGCAGCGTGCGGCCAGCGTAGCGCAGGGCGTGCAGGCCTGTTCGTGGATTGATGCTGACAGCCCCGGTCATGCCGACACCGGCGCGAATGCGCGATGCCCGGTATCCAACGACAGCAGTGGCGTGCCTTCCAGTTCCACCCAGGCATGGGCCTGGAAAGGCCCGTTGCGGTCGGCGATGCCCAAGTGGAGCTGTGGTTGTAGACCTTGCCGACGCAGCCACCCGTACAGCAGCAGCGATTGGCGCAGGCAGGTGGCCTGCACGGCACCATGGCGGCCGGCGATGGCCGCCATTCGGGCGAGGGCCTGTGCATACTCGACCTGTGCAGGGCTTGCGTGGCGGTAGGTATTGCGGTGGGTGGCCGCTTCGACGAGTCGCCGGGTACGAGCATAGCCGATGCAGGCCAGCATGCTGTGGATGCAGGCAAGACCGATTGCGCAGCAGAGCAGCCGGCCCTTGTCGCTCCGCGGCAGCGCCCACCAGGCGCGCAGGCGATGTGCCATCAATCGACCTTGACCAACCCCGCCCCAGCTAGCGCTTGGGTCAGGGTGATGAGGTCGGCTGCGATGAGGTCCGCATCGGCATCGAACTCCTCGCACAAGCGCGCATGCACGGCTCGCAGCTGCGCGGATTCGGCGAGCAGCGCCCATATGCGGGTGCCCACCGGGTCCAGCCCGAAATACTGCTCGCTGGCCAGGTCCAGTAACACGGCTTCGCCACCCACTTCCTGGAACAGTACCTCGCTGGAGCGGGTCAGGATGGTGTCGAGGGTGACGTCTGCGGGGCGAGCGGTCATGCTGTCCGACGATGGCGAAAACTGAGCACAGGGTAGCGGCTATGCAGGTGGAAGGGGAGACAGGGCAGGCGAACGCGCACCCGTGGCGCTTGGCCCGCGGTCTGCTGCGTCCCCACCTGCCGGCGCTGTTCCTCGCGCTGCTGTTGATGCTGGTGCAAAGCGCCGCCACCCTGGCTCAGCCTTGGCTGGGCGGGGTGCTAACCGACCGCTTGCTGGTCGGGTCCGGTGTGGGCCCGCTGCTGTGGGTGCTGTTCGGGCTGATCCTGGCCCAACAGGCGATTGGCTATCTGGTCTCGATCCAGTTGCAGGCGGTGTCCGGGCGGCTGGTGGCCGATGCCGGCAGCCACGTGTATGCGCACCTGCAGTCGCTGCCGCTGGCCTGGCACCACGCGCGCCAGCACGGTGACGTGCTGGCGCTGCTGACCGGGGATGTCCATCGGCTGGGCCATTACGTGACCGGCACCTTGGTGCCGCTGGTGCCCCTGCTGTTCACCTTCGTCGGCGCGCTGGTCATGATGCTGCGGATGGCGCCGGCGATCGCCATCGCCATCGGCGTGCTGATGCCACTGCTGTTCGTCTTGCTCAAACTGGTGGGGCGGCGCCTGCGCCCGCTCTCGCACGAGGCGATGCAGGCCTGGGCGGACCAGGCCTCGCTGGCCGAGCAGAACCTGTCGATGCTGCCGGTGATCAAGGCCTTCGCCACCGATCCGCTGGAAGCACGCCGTTATGCCGGACAGGCCGAAGCGGTGCGCGCGATCGACCTGCGCCGGGCGCGGCTGGAGGGCGCGATTTCGCCAGCCGTGCAAGTCCTCGGCGCGGGTACGGTCCTGTTGCTGCTGGGCTTGGCGGGCAAGCAGGTGGCGAGCGAGGAATTGCGCGTCGGCGAGCTGGTCAGCCTCGTGCTGTACGGGCTGGTGCTGGTCAATCCGGTCAGCCAGCTGGCCCGCGTGTACGGCAATACCCAGTCCGCGCGCGGCACGGCGCAGCGGATGCTGGCCGCGCTGGGGGCGCTGCCTGAGGTCGATACCGGCACGCGCGGATTCGAGGGTGTGCGCGGCGAGATTGCCTTCGAGGGGGTCGACTTCGCCTATCCCGGTCGGCCGCCGCTGTTGCAGGGCTTCGACCTGACCATCGCCGCCGGCGAGACGGTGGCCATCACCGGGCCCAATGGCGCCGGCAAGAGCACCCTGGTGCACCTGCTGCTGCGGCTGCTGGAACCGGATGCCGGCAGCGTGCGCATCGACGGCATCGACGTGCGCGAGTTCCGGCTGGCGGCGCTGCGCGAAGGCGTGGGCCTGGTGGCGCAGCAGGTCATGCTGTTCAACGCGAGCGTGGCCGACAACATCGCCTACGGCCGCACCGACGCCACGCCTGCGCAGATCGAGGCCGCCGCGCGCGCCGCGCGTGCGCATGCGTTCGTGGCGGCGCTGCCGCAGGGCTATGACACGGTGGTCGGCGACCAGGGCGTGCGGCTGTCGGGTGGCCAGAAGCAGCGCGTCGCGCTGGCCCGCGCGTTGCTGAAGGATCCGGCGATCCTGATCCTGGACGAGGCCACCGCCATGTTCGATCCGGAGGGCGAGGCGGAATTCATCGCCGAATGCCACGAGGTGCTGAAGCAGCGCACCGTCATCCTGATCACCCATCGCCCGGCCAGCCTGGCGCTTGCGGACCGGGTATTGCGCCTGGATGGCGGGCGGCTTGGCCATGTGAAGAAATCCATCGCATCCACGCACCCCGTTCCGTAAAATGCCCGCCCAGCGACGGAGGCGGTAGCGGGAATGGATGCAAGCGTGTTGAGGGGCCTCGATTTCGCAGGTGCCGGGTTGGCGTTCGCGCTGACCACGGTTGCGTTGCTGTTCCTGCAGCCGCTGGCGCCGCGGCTGAACCTGCTGGACCACCCGAACGACACCCGCAAAGACCATGCGCATCCCACACCGGTGACCGGCGGTATCGCCATCCTGCTGGGGTGCCTGGTGGGGTTCTTCGGGATGCAGGTGGGCACCGCCAGCGTGCAGGCGTTCACCGCCGCCGCCCTGCTGCTGGTGGTGGTCGGTGTGTACGACGACCTGCATGACCTGCGCTGGTACTGGCGCATCCTGGCGCAGGCGCTGGCCGCACTCATCATCATCCACTGGGGCGGGGTGCGCGTCGAACAGATCGGTCCCACCCTGGGGCTGGGACCGATGTCGCTGGGCTGGCTGGCGGTGCCGTTCACCGTGTTCGCCACCGTCGGCCTGATCAACGCGATGAACATGATCGACGGTGCCGACGGCCTGGCGGGGTCGCTGGGCCTGGCCGCGCTGGTGATGCTGGCCGCCGCCTCCCTGTATGCCGGGAATGCGGTGCTGGCCAGCCGGCTGTCGGTGCTGTGCGGGGCGCTGGCCGCGTTTCTGGCGTGGAACGTGCGCTTGCCGTGGCGGCCGCGGGCCAAGGTGTTCCTGGGCAATGCCGGCAGCGCGCTACTGGGGCTGGTAATCGCCTGGTCCGCATTCCGGCTGACCCAGAACCCCGGGCATCCGGTCAATCCCGTGCTTGCCCTCTGGCTGCTGCCGATCCCGGTGATGGATTGCCTGGTGCTGATCGTGCGCCGCTTGCAGGCGGGTCGCTCGCCGTTCTCCGCCGGCCGCGACCATATCCATCACTTCATGCAGGACGCGGGGTTCGGACCCACCCGCGGCGCGATGCTGCTCACCGCGTTTTCGGTTGCGTGCGGTTTGCTGGCCGCGCTCGCCATGCGGGTGGATGTCCCGTACCCCGTGCTGCTGGCCGCCTACCTGCTGCTGTGCGTGGGCTGGTACCTGCTGACCCGCAAACCCGAGCGCGCGGTGGCGTTTTTCCGGCAGTTGCGTGGTGAGCGCGGGGCGGCGCTGGTCACCCGAGCCCCGGATTGATTGACCCGTAGGTGCGGCGCAGGCCGCGATTGGACGTGCGGCAATCCCCATCGCGGCTTACGCCGCTCCTGCAAGGCAGGGGATTTATTCGAGCTGCTCCTGCGCATACGCCGCATCCAGCGCTTCCATCGCATCCAGCGGTTTGCACTTGGCGGCCTTCTCGTAGGCGCTGGCCGCCGCGTCCTCGTGCTTGCTCTCGTCGAGCAGCAACAGCAAGTTGCCGTGTTCGATGTTGGCAATCGGCGAAGCGGGCGTCAGCTTGAGCGCTTCCTTGATGTGCTTCTCCGCCTCAGACGCTTTTGCGCCGTAGGTCAGGCTGCCAATCATCGCGCCGATCTTGTTGATGATCTCCGCGTGGTACAGGGCCAGCGCGGTATGCGCCTCGGCATGCTTGGGCTCGCGTTCGAGGGTGGCCTCCAGCGAGGCGCGGACCTTGCCGGCGATGCCCATCTTCAGCGCCTTGGCGATCGACAGGCCCTGGCTGTAGCGGCCCAGCGCGAAGGCATGGCGGTAGTGGCTGTTGGCCTCGCCGGGCAAGGCCTTGACCGCGGCCTCGGCGAGTTGCGCGGCCTGTTCGTAGCGCTTGAGCTGTTCGGCTCCGTCGTCCACCAGGTAAGTCGCATGGATGCCGAGTGCCTTCACCGCGACCGAGGCACCGATCGGACCGAGCGCGCTGCCGGCATCGAACGCAGCCTTGAAGTCGCCGGCGTGGAATGCCCGCCAGGCGTCCTGCAGGGCGCTGGCCAGGGCGTCGGCATCAAGCTTGGGTGCGGCCTTGCCAGCGGCCTTGAGCAGTGCCGCGGCGCGCTTGCTGTCCGGGAACGGTTCGCAGTCGCCGGCGTGCAGCTTTGGCCACGCCTTCTTCAGCGAGTCGCCCTCGTGGGCGTATGCCTTGGCGTCGTGCGGGAAGTCGGCCCAACCGGAAGCGGATTTTTTCGCGGCCATGCGGCCACCCCTGTGGCGATCTGTGGCGCCCAGCATCCCGCCCGGCGCGCGCGCTGGCAAGGGGGCGCTAGTGTGATTGCTCGACGCGCAGGCGCCAGTGTGTGGTCATAGCCAACCCCCACGGAGGCCCGACATGGCCACGATCCGCAAGAACGCCCCGCGCAAGACCAAGCAGACGTCCAACGTCGAACCCAACCTGCGGCATGTCTGGCTGGCCTCGCTCGGCCTGCTGGTCGCTGCCCGCCGCGAATCGAAGGCCGCCGCCCAGCGCGCCACTGCGAAGGCGGAAGGTGCCATCGCCGATGCCCGCAAGGCGGTCAAGCGCGCCGAAGCCGACCTGCGTGGCGGCATCGAAGGCGTGCGCGACCAGGTGCAGCCGAAGGTGCTGAAGTTCAGCAGCGACGTCGAGGCCCGCCTGGCGCCGGTGCTTGACAAGCTCGGCCTGAAGTCGAAGCAGAAGCGCACCGCGCGCAAGACCCGCAAGCCTGTCGCGAAGAAGCCGACGCTGCGTCGCGCCACCCGCAAGCCCGCCAAGCGCGTAGTGAAGAAGGCGGCGCGCTGAGCACCAGCCAACCGATCTCCTCTCGGTGAAACGAAAACGCCCCGCACTGAGGGGCGTTTTCGTTTCAATTGCGGGTGCGTCCGGTCACTCGATGTAGGCGCGCGTCAGCGTATTTAGGTGCACGCGTTCGGCATCACGCAGGAACGGCGCGATCAGCATCATCACCTGGACGATGCCGTCGCGGATCGAGGCGCGCTCGTCCTTGTCGCCGCGCGCGGCGGCATAGTTCATCCAGAAGGTGGCGATCACCAGGATATTGGTGGACGCGGCATCGACCTCATCGGCGGAGGCGCGCATCACCCCGGCCTGGACCAGTCCGCGCATCACCGTGTGCGCCTGCTCGTCGGCGCGCTTGAGGATCCGTGCGAAGCGCATGCGCAGGCGGCGGTTGCGGCTGAGGATGTCGACCAGGTCGCGGTAGAGGAAGCGGTAGTCCCAGATGCACTCGAACACCAGGTGCAACTGCAGCCAGACGTCCTCCAGCCCGGGCAGGCGGCCGCTGGGCGCGAGCAGCGCGGTGTCCATCCGCTGCTCGTAGCCGGCGAACAACTGCTCGATGATGTCGTCCTTGTTGCGGAAGTGGTAGTACAGGTTGCCCGGGCTGATCTCCAGCTCGTCGGCGATGTGGTTGGTGGTGACGTTCGGCTCGCCCTGCGCGTTGAACATCATCAGCGACGCATCGAGGATGCGCTGTCGGGTCTGCCGGGCCATCGTCCGTGTCCGTTCGCGGTCAGGCCGTCAGGTTCTTCACCAGGGCCACGTACTTCTGCTTGGCCTCGTCCTGCGCGGTGCCCTTGAGCTTGGCCCAGGCCTCGTACTTGGCGGTGCCGACGAAGTCGAAGAAGCCGGGCTTGGCGCCGCTGACATCGCCTTCGGCACCCTGCTTGTAGAGCGCGTACAGGCGCAGGAGGGTGTCGTTGTCGGGGCGCTCGGCCAATGCGTGCACGTCCTTGGCGGCCTGTTCGAACTGGGCTTGCAGATCGGACATCGTGGTTCTCCCCTCTGTGGAGCCGGCATCTGAGCATGCGACCGGGAGGGGGTCAATACGCAGGGGAATTGTCGTGGCGGCATCGCTCTGGCACCGTAGCGGGCAACGGGCCGCCAGCAGGCGGCCGAATCGCCTGAGGGGGCGTGCAATGAGCTATTTCGTCACGGGTGGCACCGGCTTCATCGGACGGTTCCTGATCGGCAACCTGCTCAAGCGCAAGGGCAGCATCCATGTGCTGGTGCGCAAGGCCTCGCTGAAGAAATTCGAGGCGATGGCCAAGAAGGAGGGCTGGGATCCCAAGCGGGTGATCGCGGTGGCGGGCGACATGACCGCCGCGAGTTGCGGACTGACCGCCGCGCAGATCCGTGCACTCGCCGGGAAGATCCAGCATTTCTTCCACCTGGCCGCGATCTACGACCTGACCGCCAGCGCCGACGAACAGAAGGCCGCCAACATCGACGGGACCCAGCATGCGCTGGACCTGGCTGCCGCGCTGAAGGTGAAGTGCTTCCATCACGCCAGCTCGATTGCCGCGGCCGGCCTGTATCCGGGCGTGTTCCGCGAGGACATGTTCGACGAGGCCGAGGGCCTGGACGATCCCTACCTGCGCACCAAGCACGACTCCGAGGGCCTGGTGCGCGCGGAGAAGCGCGTGAAGTGGCGCATCTATCGCCCGGGCATGGTCGTTGGCCATTCGAAGACCGGCGAGATGGACAAAATCGACGGGCCCTACTATTTCTTCACCTTCCTCAAGAAGCTGCGCGAGATGCTGCCGCCATGGATGCCGACGCTGGGCATCGAGGGCGGGCGGATCAACGTGGTGCCGGTGGATTTCGTGGTCGATGCGATGGACCACATCGCCCACAAGCCCAAGCTCGATGGCCATTGTTTCCACCTGACCGATCCCGAGCCGATGCGCGTCGGTGAGGTGCTGAATACCTTCGCCCGCGCGGGCCATGCGCCGGAGATGACCATGCGCATCGATGCGCGCATGTTCGCGTTCGTGCCGGGCGGGGTGCGCATGGCGGTTGGCAACCTGCCGCCGATCAAGCGCTTCATCGGGATGCTGCTGCGCGACTTCAAGATCCCGAAGGAAGTCCTCAAGTTCATCACCTATCCGACCCGCTTCGACAACCGCGAGACCGAGCGAGCGCTGAAGGGCAGCGGCATCTCCGTGCCCAAGCTTGACGACTACGCGTGGCGCCTGTGGGATTACTGGGAGCGCCACCTCGACCCCGACCTGTTCGTCGACCGCAGCCTCAAGGGCAAGGTGAAGGGCAAGGTGGTGCTGATCACCGGCGGTTCGTCCGGCATCGGCCTGTCCACCGCGCAGCGCGTGGCCGAGGCGGGCGCGACCACGATCATCGTGGCGCGTGGCGAGGAAGAGCTTTTCAAGGCCCGCGACGCGATGAAGAAGGCCGGTGGCAAGGTCTTCGCCTACACCGCCGACCTGGCCGACATGGCCAGCTGCGATGCCCTGGTCAGCCAGGTGCTGGCCGATCACGGCCATGTCGACATCCTGATCAACAATGCCGGCCGTTCGATCCGCCGCTCGATCGAGGCCAGCTACGACCGCTTCCACGACTTCGAACGCACCATGCAGCTGAACTACTTCGGCAGCATCCGCCTGATCATGGGCTTCATGCCGACCATGACCCAGCGCCGCAAGGGCCACGTCATCAACATCAGCTCGATCGGCGTGCTGGCCAATTCGCCGCGGTTTTCCGCCTACGTGGCCTCGAAGGCCGCGCTGGATGCGTTCAGCCGTTGTGCGCAGGGCGAGCTGTCGGGCAAGGGCATCAGCTTCACCACGATCAACATGCCGCTGGTGAAGACACCGATGATCGCGCCCACCAAGATGTACGACAGCGTGCCGACGCTCAGCCCGGAAGAAGCCGCCGACCTGCTGGTCAAGGCGATCATCGAGAAGCCGAGCCGGATCGCCACCCGCCTGGGCATCTTCGCCGCGCTGATCAACGCGGTCGCGCCGAAGGCCTACGAGGTGGTGATGAGCACCGCGTTCGAGTTGTTCCCGGATTCCGCCGCCGCCAAGGGCGATCGCAAGGCGCTCAAGGACGAACAGCCGAGCAACGAGCAGATCGCATTCGCCTCGCTGATGCGCGGCGTGCACTGGTGATCACGAGGCGCGCGGCGCGGGTCGGGGCTTACGCCCCTCCTACGGAAGGCACCGCATGACCCGGCTCGTGTAGGAGCGGCGTAACTGACGCCGACACACGTAGGAGCGGCGTGAGCCGCGACCAGTCCGTTGCGATGGGTCGCGGCTTACGCCGCTTGTGTCTTGGATTTGCCCTAGTGTGTGAAGTGAGAGCGGAGTGCGGGACGCCGACAGGCCGGAGTGCTCGCAAGCACGGGTAGGAGCAAGGGCGCCCGCACTCCATCACCAGATCAAGCCC
>NZ_JAYRTQ010000035.1:0-14387 GCF_041919455.1 Thermomonas sp. | reverse complement strand
GTCGCGTCACACGCGCGTGCCGGTCCAGCCAGTCCAGTTGTTCCAACCGCGGGCCGCAGCGCGGACACGCCAGGCGTAGCCGCTCAACCTCCAGTTCCACCGGATCCTCGAACACCGGGAGGTCGCGTATCCGCCGCAGCGTGCGGTCGTGGATGGCCGCAACGACCTCGCCGCAGCCGCTGCAGCGACGAACTTCACCAGGCGCTGGCCTCAGCTTCACTGCCAGCCAACGACGCTCGCCGCGCTGCTCGTGCCACCACGCCTCAACCCGATACCCCACCCAGCCTCCCAGCTGGGCAATACAATCCCCGTCGGCCACGGCCGACCCCCGGTTTGTTGACTCGACAACTGCAAACTAACCGGGTCGGCCGTGCGCCTCTCCCTCCGATGGGAGAAGAACCTTTTTTTTGTCCTGCGCGCGATTGCTACACTGCTGCGATGCAGGAACCGCGCCGCGCCAGGAAGAAGACCAAGGCCACCTCGATGGACATCGCCCATCGAGCCGGGGTGTCGCAGGCCACGGTCTCGCGCGTGCTGCGCGGTAGCCCGCTGGTGAACGTCGAGACCCGCAAGCGCGTCGAGGAAGCGGTTCGCGAGCTGAACTACAAGGTCGATCGCCACGCCTCCAGCCTGCGCACCCAGCGCTCCGGCACCCTGGCGCTGCTGCTGTTCGAGGATCCGACCCCGGACGACTCGCACATCAATCCGTTCTTCCTGTCGATGCTCGGTTCGATCACCCGCGCCTGCGCCAAGCATGGGCATGACCTGCTGGTGTCCTTCCAGCAGTTGTCGGACGACTGGCATGCCGACTACGAGGACAGCATGAAGGCCGATGGCCTGATCCTGCTCGGCTACGGCGACTACATCGCCTACGAGAGCAAGCTGGCGCACCTGGTCGCGCAGGGCACGCATTTCGTGCGCTGGGGCGCGGTGCTGCAGGGACAGCCCGGCATCTCGATCGGTTGCGACAACGCCGCGGGCGGTGCACTGGTCGGGCGCCACCTCATCGAGCGCGGGCGGCGCAAGGTCGCGTTCCTCGGCGATGCATCCACCCACTTCCCGGAATTCTTCGCCCGTTACTGCGGCTGCGATGGCGCGCTGCGTGAAGCCGGACTCCGCATGAACCCGGCCCTGCAGGTCGATGCCGACAGTTCCGAGCAATCCGGCTACGACGCCGCGCGCACGCTGATCGCGCGCGGCCACGCGTTCGACGCGATCTTCGCCGCCAGCGACCTGATCGCGATCGGTGCGATCCGCGCGCTCACCGAGCACGGCCTGCGCGTGCCGGACGACGTGGCCATCGTCGGCTTCGACGGCACGCCGATGGCGCGCTTCTCCAATCCGCCGTTGACCACGGTGGTGCAGGACACATCGGGTGCCGGCGAGTTGCTGGTCTCCAGCCTGCTGAAGCTCGTGCGCGACGAACCCGCCGAAAGCGTCACCCTGATGCCGACGCTGGAAGTCCGCGCCTCCAGCGGCGGTTGATCCCGATCAGCGCGGCTTGCGCGCGCTGGCCATCGCCTGGTCGAGCGCGGCCTGCAACGCCGGCTGCGTCACCGCGGCATCGAGCAGGAAGACCTGCACGCCATGCGCCGGGACGTCGGCGGACAGCCTGCCTCCATCGGCGACATCGACCGTGGTGCCATCCAGCGCGGAGCGCCATGCGCCGGCTTGCAGCATCGTCGCGACTTCGAAACGCTGGGGCGCATCGCCCTTGTTGAGCAGCACCAGCGCGATCTGTCGCGTGCCCGCGTGCTGCAGGACGCGGTAGAACGCCGCGCGATCGCCTTGCAGTTCGATGTCCACCTGCACGCCGCGCTGCAGTGCCGGTGTCGATGCACGGATGTTGGCGATGCGCGCGAGCGCCGCCCGGATGGGATGGGTCCGTGCCGCTTCGATGCGCTCGACGCCGAAGTAGTTGCGGTTGCCCGCGTGTTCGGCGGTGCCGCGTTCAAAGCCGATTTCCGAGCCGTAATAGATCACCGGGATGCCACGTGCGGTGAACAGCCAGTTGTGAGCGTCGATGAACCCATCGTCGCTGGCCTTCATGCGCGGCATGTCGTGGTTGTCGTAGAACGTCATCAGCTCGTACGGGTTCGCGTAAGGTCCGTCGGTCAGGTGCAGCGGTTCCGCCAGGGTGGCGAAGTCGCTGGACGGCTTCTCGAACAGGTTCGCCAGCGCCTGCTTCAGCGGGAAGTCGAGCACGCTGGCGTTGGCATTCTCCGCCCAGGTGTGTTCCGCGATTTTCTTCGCGTCGTAATCGAATGCTTCGCCGAACATGAAGAAGCCGGGACGCTTCTCACGGATATTCTGCGAGAACGCATGCCAGAACGAATGCGGCAGCCAGCCGATGGTGTCGATGCGGAAGGCATCGGCGCCCTGGTCGATCCATTGCTCGTAGGCGCCGAGGAGGTAGGGCAGCAGGCGCGGATCGTTCTCGTTGAGGTCGGAAAGTTGGGCGATGCCAACCTTCCTGTTGTAGAACGCGTTCAGCGGGTTGTTCGGATCCAGCTTCTCCGGCGGCAGGTTCATGTGGTCGGCGACCAGCGTGCCGTTGGCGTCGTAGAGTTCGCCGAACTTCGGTTGGTCCACCGGCATCGTGTAGGCGGGCGATCCGTGGTTGGCCACGATGTCCAGCACGGTCTTCAGGCCATGCGCACGCAGCGTCTCGGTCAGTCCACGGAAATCCAGGCCGGGCGAAGGCAGGTGCTCGTCGAGCTGGTAGAAGTTGACGCCCCAGTAGCCGTGGTAGCCGGTCTTCCCGCCATCGGTCCAGAACCCTTCCCACTTGACCGGCTCGCCCCCGGTGAAGGCCTCGTCCGGCTGGTCGACGATCGGCGTGATCCACACCGCGCCGAAGCCCATGTCGCGGATGTACTGCGCGTGGTCGGCGATTCCCTTGAAGTCGCCGCCCAGGTAGCCGACGTTGTCGTGCTTGCCGACGGGTGCCCCGGGCACCGGACGGTCGAAGGTGGAGAATGCGGCGCCCTTGGACTTGCCCTGCTCGCGCTGGTCGTTGGAGGGGTCGCCATTGACGAAGCGGTCGGTGAGCACGAAGTACACCGCGTTGGCAGCGAACGGTTCCAGCGTGCCGTAATAGTCCTTCGCAGGCGTGGTGGTCGATGTCGCATCGCGCGGCTTTGTCGAGGCGCAGCCACTGATGGCGAGGGCGATGGCAAGGGCGAGCGACGTTGTCACGTGGCGACGGGTCATGCGCGTGCTCCAGCCGAAGGTTCCTGCACGCGTGCAAGCGCGAGCGCCGCCAGCAACAGGCTGATGCCGCTGATCGCCATCGCGAAGATCGGGCGGTTGTCGAACAGACTACGCAAGGCGGGGCCCAGCAAGGTGGCGGCGACGATCTGCGGGATCACGATGAACATGTTGAAGATGCCCATGTAGATGCCCATCTTGGGTGCCGGCACGCAGCTTGAGAGCAGCGCATACGGCATCGACAGGATGCTGGCCCAGGCCACGCCGACCAAGGCGAACGACGCGATCAGCCAAGCCGGGTTCGGTACGGCCCACATCGACAGGAAGCCGATGCCGCCAAGCACCAGCGAGGCCGCATGGACGGCCTTGCGGTTCAGCGGCCGGCGCGCGGCGATGAAGCTGAGCAGCAGCGCGACCAGCATCGACGACAGGCCGTAATAGCCCATGTAGGAGCCGACCAGGTCGGCGGCATCCTGGAACGCGGCATTGGCCGACTGGAACGCCGCAGCCTGCGCGGGAATCGCCATGTCGAACGCGGCGGGATTGGGCGCGGGCGCCTTGAATACGTGCTCGGTCAGCCCGGGCGTGGCCATGCTCCACATGCTGAAGAACGCCAGCCAGCTGAAGAACTGCACCGCGCCGAGGCGGCGCATCTGCACCGGCATGTTCACCACGTGCTTGACGATCTCGTTGAACAGGTTGCCCTGCGCGCGGTTCTCCTCGCGGAAGCGCTGCAGGTCGTCGGGCGGGTATTCGCGGGTGGTGAACACCGTCACCAGGATGCTGGCCATGAACACGAATGCGCCGATCGCGAAGGCGATCTTCACCGACGGCGGCACGATGCCCGGGCCGGCTTCGTTCGGCACGCCGAGCAGGGTCACGAACCACGGCAGGTTGCTCGCCACCCAGGTGCCGATGCCGATGATCAGCGTCTGCAGCACGAAGCCGTACGAGCGCTGCTGCTCCGGCAGCTTGTCGGCGACCAGCGCGCGGAACGGTTCCATGCTGATGTTGATGCTGGCATCCAGCACCCACAGCAGGCCCACGGCCATCCACAGCGTCGGCGAGTGCGGCATGAACAGCAGGGCGATCGAACTCAGGATCGCGCCGATGACGAAGTAGGGGCGGCGGCGTCCGAGCACGGGATGCCAGGTGCGATCGCTGAACCAGCCGATCACCGGTTGCACCAGCAGGCCGGTCAGCGGCGCGGCGATCCACAGCAGCGGCAAGGCGTCTCTTTCCGCACCCAATGTCTGGAAGATGCGCGACATGAAACCGCCCTGCAGGGCGAAGCCGAACTGGATGCCGAGGAAGCCGAACGACATGTTCCAGATCTGCCAGAACGACAGTGCCGGCCTGGATGACGTGCCCGTTGCGTGCATGCGTTGCCTCGTCTGCGTGGCGATCAAGAGTGCGCGGAGTGTGCTGCAGCACATCGATCGAGTCGTGATGCAGTGCCGCATATTCGGCATGTTTCATGGGGTCATCGCGCATGTAAACGTATTCAACCCCGCATCGAATCGGCGGCGCGCGCTGCAGGCGGCATGATCCGCGGCAGTCGCAGGCGGGGTGGACGTGGGGATGACGGATCAGCAGTGGTGGCGCGGCGCGGTGATCTACCAGATCTACCCGCGCAGTTTCCTCGACACCGATGGCGATGGCGTGGGCGACCTGCCGGGCATCGTCGCGCGCCTCGGCCACGTGGCGTCGCTGGGCGTCGACGCGATCTGGATTTCGCCGTTCTTCAGGTCGCCGATGCACGACTTCGGCTACGACATTTCCGATTACTGCGACGTCGATCCGCTGTTCGGCACGCTGGAGGATTTCGACCGGCTGTTGCGCGAGGCGCACGTTCGGGGCCTGAAGGTGATGATCGACCAGGTGCCAAGCCATTGCTCGATCGAGCATCCGTGGTTCGTCGAAAGCCGGCAGGACCGCGGCAATCCGAAGGCCGACTGGTTCGTGTGGGCCGATGCGAAACCCGATGGCAGTCCGCCCAACAACTGGCTGTCGATCTTCGGCGGCGTGGCCTGGACCTGGGAGCCGCGCAGGCGCCAGTACTACCTGCACAATTTCCTGAGCTCGCAGCCGCAACTGAACTTCCACAATCCGCAGGCCTACGCCGCGCAGCTGGAGACCCTGCGGTTCTGGCTCGATCGCGGCGTGGACGGGTTCCGCCTCGATTCGATCAACTTCCCCTTCCACGACGCGCAACTGCGCGACAACCCGGCCAAGCCGATGGAACTGCGGCAGGGCCGCGGCTTCAGTCCCGACAATCCGTATGCCTTCCAGTACCACACCTACAACAACACCCGCCCGGAGAACCTCGGCTTCCTGGAAGACGTGCGCCGGCTGATGGACGGCTATGCCGATGTCGCCGCGCTGGGCGAAATCTCCTCGGACGATTCGCTGGCGACGATGAGCGACTACGTGCAGCCGCACCGCCTGCACATGGGCTACAGCTTCGAGTTGCTGACCGACGACGGCTCGCCCGCGCACATCCGCAGCACGGTCGAGGCACTGGAAGTGCAGTTGCAGGACGGCTGGCCGTGCTGGGCGATTTCCAACCATGACGTGCAACGCGCGGTCACGCGCTGGGGCAATGGTCGCGACGACGATGCGCATGCGCGGCAGTTGATCGCGCTGGTCTGTTCGCTGCGCGGTTCGGTTTGCCTGTACCAGGGCGAGGAACTCGGCCTGCCCGAAGCCGACGTGCCGTATGAGGCGCTGCAGGATCCCTATGGCAAGGCGTTCTGGCCGAACTTCAAGGGTCGTGACGGATGTCGCACGCCGATGCCGTGGAATGATGCCGCGCAGGCCGGCTTCAGCAGCGTGAAGCCCTGGTTGCCGGTGCCCGATGCGCACATCGAGCGCAACGTGGACTCGCAGTCGGTGGATCCGTCTTCGGTGCTGAATGCCGCGCGCGCGTTCCTGGGCTGGCGCAAGTCGCAGCCGGCGCTTGTGGATGGTTCGATCCGCTTCCTCGACGCGCCTGCGCAAGTCCTCGCCTTCGTCCGCGAGCATGATGGCCAGCGCCTGCTGGTCGCCTTCAACCTGTCGCCGGACGCGATCACGTGGGCACCACCCGCGGGGATCGCATTGCTGTCGGTGCCGGGCGTGGATGCAGCCGAACTGCGTGATGGCGTACTGCAGTTCCCGCCACGCGGCGCCGCCTTCGCCAGTCTCGATTGAACATGGCCTTGCGTGGCATGCGCTGCATCGCGGCCGTGTTGCTTGCGTGCATCGGGCAAGCGCAGGCGGCAACGCCCGATTGTGATGGCGATGCCATGCGCGTCCTGCGGCCGGTCGTGCATGCCGCGAGCGATGCGCGCGCCTACTGGCTGGACGACACCCTGGTCCGCTGGCCCGGCCAGCCTGCCGACGCGCGCTATCGGCTGGTGGTGTCGAGCAACGCGGCTTTGCGCGTCGAGCGTGGCAAGCCGGTGGAAGGTGCAGGCCAGTCGTTTGCATTGTCAGCGGCGAATGGCGTGCCCGATGGGGTTGAACGACGTTTCGCGTTCACCGGCGGCGGCGCGACATTGCTGATTCCGGAGACGGCAAGGCGCTCGCTCCGCGACCTGTTGCGCACGCAGGTGATGCTGGTGCGCGAGGACGCGCAAGGCAACGTGTTCGATGCCACCTATCTGCAAACGCCCGGTGCGTTGGATGTTCTGTACAGGGCGGCGGAGGCGATGCCGCTCGGTGCGGACGTGCTCGACGGCGAAACCGCATTCGCGATCTGGGCACCGACAGCAGTCGCGGTTGCCGTCTGCCTCTACGATGATGGCCACCGCAAGGCACGTGAACAGATCCCGCTGGACGTCCAGCAGGGCAATGGCACATGGGTGGGCTTCCTGCCGAACGACCTGCGTGGCGGCTATTACGCCTATCTGGTCGACGTCTTCGTGCCCGGCACCGGCATCGTCCGCAATCGCGTCACCGATCCGTACTCGACCAGCCTCACCACCGATTCTGCGCGCAGCTACATCGCCGATCTCGATGATCCCGCACTGAAGCCGGCCGGCTGGGACGAGGCGCCGCGTCCGCCCGCGCTGGCGTCCAACACCGACATGGCGATCTACGAGTTGCATGTTCGCGATTTCTCGATCGGCGATGACACCGTGCCGATGGCACATCGCGGCAAGTACCTCGCGTTCACCGATGCCGACAGCAACGGCATGCGCCACCTGCGCGCCTTGGGCGAAGCGGGCATCACCGACATCCACCTGCTGCCGGTGTTCGACATCGCCACGATCCCGGAGTCGGGTTGCGTCACACCCGTGATCCCGCAGGCTGCGCCGGACAGCGACGACCAGCAAGCGGCGTCGATGGCCGTCGCCGCGAACGACTGCTTCAACTGGGGCTATGACCCGTTCCACTTCAACGCGCCGGAAGGCAGCTACGCCAGCGATGCGGCGGATGGCGCCGTGCGTATCCGCGAATTCCGCGCAATGGTCCAGGCACTGCATGCGGCCGGCCTGCGCGTGGGCATGGACGTGGTCTACAACCACACCACCGCGTCCGGGCAATCGCCGCGCTCGGTGCTGGACCGGATCGTGCCCGGCTACTACCAGCGGCTGGATGCGAACGGCAAGGTGGAGACCTCGACCTGCTGCGACAACACCGCGACCGAGCACAGGATGATGGCGCGGCTGATGCGCGATTCGGTTGCGATGTGGGCGCGGGACTATCGCATCGACTCGTTCCGCTTCGACCTGATGGGCCACCAGCCGCGCGCGGAGATGATCGAGGTGCAGCGCGCCGCGAATGCCGCTGCGGGTCGCCACGTCCCGATGGTCGGCGAGGGCTGGAATTTCGGCGAAGTCGCCAATGGCGTGCGCTTCCCGCAGGCCGCGCAGGGCATGTTGAACGGCAGCGGCATCGCCACGTTCAGCGATCGCGCCCGTGATGCGCTGCGCGGTGGCGGCTGCTGCGACAGTGGCGATGCCCTGTTCGCGCAGGGATTGCTCAACGGTCTTGCGCATGCGCCGAACGCGCGCGCTCGTGGCAAGGCGACGCGTCGTGACCTGCTGCATGCCGCCGACCTGGCCCGCGCTGGCCTTGCCGGCACCTTGCGCGACTACCGCACCACGCTGGCAGACGGTCGCGTCGCACCGCTCTCGGCACTGGACTACAAGGGCATGGAAGCCGGCTACGCGAACCAGCCCGGGGAGGTCGTCAACTATGTCGAGAACCACGACAACCCGACGTTGTGGGACATCCATGCATTGAAGCTGCCGCAGGCGACCAGCGCGCAAGAGCGCACGCGCGTGCAATTGCTCGGCGCGGCCTTCGTTGCCTTCAGCCAGGGCGTGCCGTATTTCCATGCCGGCATGGACGTGCTGCGCAGCAAGTCGCTGGACCGCAACAGCTTCGACTCCGGCGACTGGTTCAACCGGCTCGACTGGACCTACGCAGTCAACGGCTTCGGCGCGGGACTGCCGCCAATGCAGGACAACGGCAAGGACTGGGAGCTGCTTCGCCCGGTGTTGCGCAACCCGAATGCCAGGCCGTCGCCTGCCGATATCGCGTGGATGCGCGATGCCTTCCGCGACCTGTTGCGCATCCGCGCCAGCACGCTGTTGTACCGCTTGCGCAGCGCGGAAGACGTGCAGCGCCGGCTGGCGTTTCGCAACGTCGGGCCGAAGCAGAATCCATTGGTCATCGTCGGACATCTTGATGGTGATGGCCTGGCCGGCACCTACCGCGACGTGCTGTACCTGCTCAACGTCTCGCCGGATGCGCAATCGCTGCTGCTGCCGGAAGAAGTCGGCAAGGGTTATGTGCTGCACCCGGTGCAGGCCGCGGATGGTGCGGCGGATCCACGCGCGAAGCAGGCGCGCTATGCCGCGAAGGATGGAACGTTCACGGTGCCGGGCCGCACGGCGGTGGTGTTCGTGGTCGACACGAAAAAGGACACGAGATGAAAACCTTGGAACTCGGAATCCTGCTGGCGCTGGCCTTGCCCGGCTTCGCGCATGCGGAACAGGTCGCGCACGCCACATCGCCCGATGGCCGCATCGTCGTCCAGCTCGACCTCAATGGCGAAGGCCGCCTGGCTTACCGCGTGCTGCACGATGGCAAGCCGGTGATCGGCGATTCGCGGCTCGGCTTCATCCTGCGCAACGACCGTCAGTTGCTGCGGAACTTGCAGATGGAAACGCAGTCGTCGCGCAGCTTCGACGAAACCTGGGAACAGCCGTGGGGCGAGCGCCGTTTCGTACGCAACCGCTACAACGAATTGCGCGCCGAGTTCGTCGAGAAGGATCGCGATCGCCGCCGCTTTTCGATGGTGTTCCGGGTCTTCGACGACGGCGTCGGCTTCCGCTACGACGTGCCGAAGCAGCCGAAGCTCGCGGAAGCGCAGATCGTGCAGGAGCTGACCGAGTTCGCGGTCGCACGGCCGTCGACGGCCTGGTGGATTCCTGCCTATCAATGGAACCGCGAGGAATACCTGTACAACCGCACACCGCTCTCGCAGGTCGGCGTGGTGCAGACGCCCATCACCCTGCGCGCCGACGATGGCCTGCACGTCACCTTGCATGAAGCGACACTGGTGGATTACGCCGGCATGAACCTGGCGAAGGGCGAGGGGCAGGTGTTACATGCCTCGCTCACGCCGGGCAGTGATCCCGCTGCGGTCGTGCGTGCCACGCCGTTCCAGACACCATGGCGGACGATCCAGATCGGCGCGAAGGCGGCCGATCTGGTCGAGTCGAACCTGATCCTCAATCTCAACGAACCGAACAAACTCGGTGACGTCAGCTGGTTCAAGCCCAGCAAGTACGTGGGCGTGTGGTGGTCGTTGCACCTGGACAAGGAAACCTGGGCGACCGGGCCGAAGCACGGTGCGACCACGGCGAACACCAGACGCTACATCGACTTCGCCGCGGAAAACGGCTTCCGCGGCGTGCTGGTGGAAGGCTGGAACGTGGGTTGGGATGGCGACTGGTTCGCCAATGGTTGGGACTTCGACTTCAGCAAGCCGACGCCGGATTACGACCTGCGCGGTCTCGCCGCGTACGCAACGTCGAAGGGCGTACACCTGATCGGCCATCACGAAACCGGATGCGCGGTCAGTCATTACGAGCGGCAGATGGACGCGGCCTTTGCGCTGTTCGACAGGCTCGGCATCGACGCGGTGAAGACGGGTTACGTCTGCGATGCCGGGCAGATCGAGCGCCAGGACATCGCCAAGGGGCCGGTGCTGCGCGAATGGCATGAAGGCCAGTGGATGAGCAATCATCATCTGCGCGTGGTGCAGGATGCGGCGAAGCATCGCGTCGCGATCAATGCGCACGAACCGATCAAGGACACCGGCCTGCGCCGCACGTATCCGAACTGGATTTCGCGCGAAGGCGCGCGCGGGCAGGAGTTCAACGCCTGGGGCGATCCGCCGAATTCGCCGGAACACGAAGTCACCCTGGTCTACACGCGCATGCTCGCCGGACCGATGGACTACACGCCCGGCGTGGTCAGCCTGACCGGCAAGAACGGGCAGGAAATCGGCAGCACGCTGGCGAGGCAACTGGCGTTGTACGTGGCGCTGTACAGCCCGATCCAGATGGCCGCCGACCTGCCGGAACATTACGCCCGGCAGCCGGATGCGTTCCGCTTCATCAAGGATGTCGCGGTGGATTGGGACGAGAGCCACTTGATTGCAGGCGAGGTCGGCGAGTACGCCGCGATCGCACGCAAGCAGCGCGATGGTGCGGACTGGTTCATCGGCGCGATCAACGATCGCCACGCACGCACGGTGCAACTGAAGCTCGATTTCCTCGATGCCGGCAAGCGCTATCGCGCCGAAGTCTATCGAGATGGCGAAGGCGCCGACTGGAAGGGCGATGCGCGCTTCCGCTTCGTGCGCGAGGAGCGCACGGTGGTGCGCGGCGACGTGCTCGACGCATGGCTCGCGGGCGGCGGTGGCATCGCCGTGCGACTGGTGCCGCTGGCGCGCTGATCTGCGGCGCATTCATCGCCGTTGTTCCTGCGGCGCTGGGCATTGTTGCGTTGCCACAAATCGGTGCCGATCGGCACTGATCTGCCTGCCGACGCGCGTTTAAAGGGCGCCGCGATCATGCTGAAAGCCAGCAATGGCGCGGGTTTCGCGGCTTTTTTTCGATGGATCGCCATGAATACGTATGCAGGTTGGCGTCGTCGCGGATCGACGCGGCTACCATCGCGCCGTTCGTGTAGCGCCATCCGGCTCGCACGATGATCGGACGGCGAGGGACCGTTCGACACCTCATTCATTCCTGGAGGGGAAGATGGTGCAGTTGAAGCGAAACCTGTTGAGCGTGGCGCTGGCCTCGGCGACGATGATGTTGATAGCCCAGGCGCATGCGCAGTCCGCGCCTGCGGCCGACCAGGCCGAGCAAGAAGCGGCGGCGAAGAAGAAGGACGATGCGAAGAACCTCGACACCGTCGTGGTGACCGGCATCCGCGGCGCCATCGAGCGCTCCATCGACGCCAAGCAGACGTCCACGTCGATCGTCGAGACGATCTCGGCCGAGGACATCGGCAAGCTTCCCGACGCCAGCATCGCCGACTCGATCGCCCGCCTTCCCGGCCTGACCGCGCAGCGCGAGCGTGGCCGTGCCGCGCAGATCAACATCCGTGGATTCGCCGGCGACTTCTCCACCGCGACCTTGAACGGCCGCGAGCAGGCCAGCACCGGCGACAACCGCGGTGTCGAATTCGACCAGTACCCCTCGGAGCTGCTCAGCTCGGTGGTGGTCTACAAGACGCCGGATGCGGGCCTGGTGGGCCAGGGTCTGTCGGGCACCGTCGACCTGCGCACCGTGCGCCCGCTCGAGTACGACAAGCGCGTGGTCAACGTCGGCGCGCGCTACGACCAGAACAAGATCCGCGACCAGAAGGAAAACGGCTACCGCTACAGCGCCACCTACATCGACCAGTTCGCCGACGATACGGTCGGGCTGATGCTTTCGGTGGCGAAAATGGACAGTCCGCAGCCGGGCTACCAGAACGAGGTATGGGGTTATGACCACCCGCCTGCTACTCCCGACAACATCCGGTCCTTGGGCGGAGGCAAGCTCTACAAGTTCGACAACAACCACCAGCGTACCGGTGTCGCCGCGACCCTGCAGTTCCGGCCGAACGACGTCTACGAAGGTACGCTGGACTGGTTCTACTCCAAGTTCGAGAAGACCGAGATCAAGACCGGCATGGAGTTCGGTACCTTCTGGGGTTCCGGCCAGCTGCAGCCCGGCTACACCGTGGCGGGCAACGGCACGATCACCAGCAGCCGCTGGAACAATGTGTCGCCGGTGATCCGCATGGACAGCAACCCGATCGACGATCGCCTGAACTCGATCGGCTTCAACAACAAGTTCAAGGTCGGCGAGAACTGGCTGATCAACGCCGACGTTTCGCTGTCCGACGTGAAGCGCAAGTTCCGCGTGCTCGAGACCTACGCCGGCGTCTCCAGCAACAATGGCTACACCACGCTGGACGCGACGCTCGACCCGAGCGGCCTGTTCTACAACTACGTACTGGGCACGACCTTCGACAACCCCTCCACCCTGGTCCTCACCGACGCCGGTGGCTGGGGGCAGGACGGTTACCTCAAGGACTTCGGGGTCGATGACAAGCTGCGCTCCTTCCGCCTGAACGCGATCCGCAGCTTCACCGACGGCTTCATCAGCGAACTCGATTTCGGCGCCAACTACACCAAGCGCACCAAGCACAAGAGTTCGATCGAGGCCAAGCTCTGCCTCACCAATTGTTCGGCGGGCCGCTTCGGCGTCACCGCGCCGTTCCCGGGCTCGATCCAGGACTTCAACTTCGGCGGCATCGGCCAGCTTGGCGTGTACGACGCGAACGAGGCGCTGGCATCGGGCACCTACAACCTGGTCTACAACTTCCATCAGGACATCGCCGCGAAGAACTGGTCTGTTGGCGAGGAGCTGACCACGCTGTACGTCAAGGCCGCCATCGATACGGACGTGGGCAGCATGCCGCTGCGCGGCAACGTCGGCTTCCAGTACGTCCGCACCGATCAGGAAGCCGAGGGCTACAGCACGTTCTCCGGCAACCCGGCCGGCTCGCCCACGTCGGACGGCGTCACCTACTCGGTCTTCCTGCCCAGCCTGAACCTGGGCCTGGAATTCCTGCCGGAAACGGTGGCGCGCGTGGCCGTGGCACGGCAGATGGCGCGTCCGCGCCTGGACCAGATGCGCGCGGGCATGGACGTGGGGATCAACAACGAGCGGCTGTGGTCGGCGGGTGGCGGCAACCCGCGCCTGCGTCCCTGGCTTGCCAATGCCTTTGATCTTTCCGTCGAGAAATACTTCAGCACCAAGGCCGGCAACCGTGGCTACGTCGGTGCTGCGTGGTTCTACAAGGATCTGAAGACCTACATCTACAACCGCGAGGTCGAGTTCGATTTCACCGGCTTCCCGTTGCCGCCGCCGCTGCCGGGCCAGACCAATTACCCGACGTCGATGATCGGCAAGATCAACCAGCCGATCAATGGCGAGGGCGGGAACATCCGCGGGCTCGAGTTGACCGCCTCCGTGCCGCTCGACCTGCTGTGGTCGCCGCTGAACGGCCTTGGCATCATCGCGACCTACTCGGACACCAACAGTTCGATCCGCCCGAACGGGCCTGGTACGGTCGAGCCGCTGAGCGGCCTGTCCAAGTACGTCTCCAACGCCACGCTGTATTACGAGCGCGGCGGGTTCTCGGCACGCTACAGCCGGCGTACGCGCTCGGCCTTCCGTGGCGAGACGCGCGGCTTCGGTGCGGACTACCAGACCATCAGCATCGCCGGTGAGACGGTCCAGGACGCGCAGTTGAACTACAACTTCACCCGCGGCGCGCTGGAAGGCCTGTCGCTTTACCTGCAGGTCAGCAATATCGGCGATGAGCCGTTCGCGGCATACAACGATGGCGATCCGGCCAACCGCCCGGAGAAGTACTTCGAGTACGGCAAAACCACGCTGGTCGGGTTCAGCTACAAGTTCTGATTGCCCTCCCTCCCGGGTGGCAACCGGCCCCCGCCTCGCAAGAGGCGGGGGTTTTCTTTTGGTTCATCACGGAAGTCCGGGGAGCGCCCACAAAAAAAGGAACGGCGGATTCGGGTGAAGATGTTTGTGCGACCAAACGTCTAAACCGAAGCCACCGTTCCCATGTCAGATAGTAAAGCTTGCCTA
>NZ_JAYRTQ010000034.1:0-16650 GCF_041919455.1 Thermomonas sp. | reverse complement strand
TAGGCAAGCTTTACTATCTGACATGGGAACGGTGGCTTCGGTTTAGACGTTTGGTCGCACAAACATCTTCACCCGAATCCGCCGTTCCTTTTTTTGTGGGCGCTCCCCGGACTTCCGTGATGAACCTGAAAAAAGCCCGGCGATTGCCGGGCTTTTTCGTTGCGCGATGCCGTCCCGGTTACTGCTGGAACGAGATCGTGCGGCGCGTGGTGGTGGCTTCGGCTACCGGCTGGAAGCGCCAGCGCTTCACCGCTGCCGTCGCCTCGCGCTCGAACTCGCGCTGGTACAGGCGCGGCGCGTCGGAGCCGACCACGCGCACATTGCCCACGCTGCCGTCGCCGGACACGGTGAACTCGACCTGCACCGAGCCGGTGGCGCCGGCACGTTGCGCAGCCTGCGGATAGCGCGGACCGGGCTGGGCGATCGCCCGCAGTTCCGAAGACGCCGCGGGACGCGACGGCTGCGCCGCCGGTTGCGCGGCGGCGGCGGCTTGGCGCTGCTGCTCCGCTGCGGCGGCGGCCGCGCGCTGGCGTTCGGCTTCGGCTTCGCGCTGGCGTTCGGCTTCCGCCGCGGCATTGGCCAGGGCGGCGGTGGTCTGGGCCGGCGGCGTCGGTGCCGCCGCGGCGGCGGCAGCCTGCTGGCGCTGCAGTTCCTGCTGCTTGCGCTGGTCTTCCTCGCGCTTCTTCGCCAACTCTTCCTGGCGCTTCGCTTCTTCGTCGGCGGTCAACTTCTGGTTCTCCGCGCGTGCGGCGAAGGCGGTCTCGCTGGTGGTGATCGCCGACTTCAGGCGCGCCAGCGCGGGATGCTGCGCATCCGCCTTCTCGATCAACGCCGCCAGGCGCTTGGCTTCGCCGAAGTCCTCGCGGGCGATGCCCTGCTCGGTGGCGATCACGGTCATCGGCAGCAGGTCTGTCAGCGCGCTGGACGCCCCCGCGTCCGCCGGTGCCTTGTCGCGCAGGGCCAGGTAGTACTCCATGGCGTTGTTGCCGGCCGGCGCGTACAGGCGGTTCTCGCCGTAGGCCTTGGAGGCCTCGCTGCGCAGCTGGTCCGGCGCCATCGCGCTGACCGATGCCGACACCACCGATTCCGGCGTGGGTGCCGGCGCGACCTGGCCGGCGGCGGGGCCGGCGGCGTCGGTCGCCGCATCCTTCTTGCATGCGCCCAGCGCACACGTGATCGCCACGGCCAGCGCCAGCGGCACCAGGCCGCGGCGCAGATTGTTCATTGCAGACATCGTGTTACTCCCCTTGTGATGCACGACGCACCTGACGATAGCACGCGGCAGCAAGGGGCATTTGTCAAGGGGATTCAAGCGTTTGCCGTCATTTCCCGATGCAGAATGCTGCAAAAATGTGACCAAGTAGCGCATCCGCGCCCACCCGTCCGCCGATCACGCCCAGGCTGTCGTGCGCCTGCGCCAGCGCCTCGGCGGCCAGCTCCAGCCGCTCGCGCTCCAGTTCCGCGGCCGCCGCGTCCAGATGGCCGGCCGCCTCGGCCAGCGCCTGCACGTGGCGGGCACGTGCGGTGAACGCACCTTCGGTGACTTCGCCCGACCCGGACAGGGCCAACAGGCGCGCATGCAAGGCATCCAGTCCCTGCCCCGTGCGCGCAGATATCGCCAGTGCGTCCTCGCCGAGCGGCGCGGGCGCCGCCAGCAGGTCGGCCTTGTTGTGCAGCCACAACCGCCGCGGCACCGCGGCGACTTCCTCCATCACCGCCGCGCGACCGGCGGCGGGGTCGCGCGCATCCAGTACCACCAGGGCCAGGTCGGCACGCTGCAGCTCGGCGCGGGCGCGGCGGATGCCTTCGGCTTCGATCGGATCGAAGGCCTCGCGCAGGCCGGCGGTATCGACCAGGGTCAGTTCGACGCCGTCGATGCGGATCGCTTCCTGCAGCAGGTCTCGGGTGGTGCCGGGGAGTTCGGTGACGATCGCCCGCTCACTGCCGGCCAGCGCATTGAGCAGCGAACTCTTGCCGGCATTGGGCGGGCCGACCAGGACCACGTGCAGGCCGTCGCGCAGGCTGCGGCCGCGTTCGGCCTCGCGGCGCAGTTGCGCCAGTCGCCCGATCGCATCGTGCAGTTGCCCGTGCAGGGCCGCGCCCCCGAGGGTGTCGAGCGATTCGTCGGCGAAGTCGATCGCTGCCTCCACGTGCACGCGGATCGCCAGCACCTGCGCCATCAGTTGCTCGACCCGGCGCGAGAACACCCCGTCCAGCGAGCGCCGGGCGGCGCGGGCGGCGCGTTCGTCGCCGGCGGCGATCAGGTCGGCGATGGCCTCGGCCTGGGCCAGGTCCAGCTTGCCGTTGAGGAAGGCGCGCTGGCTGAACTCGCCGGCCACGGCCTGGCGCGCACCCAGGGCGACGCAGCGCGCCACCAGCTGGCGCAGCAGCACCGGGCTGCCATGCCCCTGCAGTTCGACCACGTCCTCGCCGGTGAAACTGGCGCGCGCGCGGAAATGCAGGGCGATGCCGTCATCGATCACCTCGCCATCGGCATCGGTGAAACGCGCGTAGACGGCGACGCGCGGCTTCAGCATGCGTCCGGTGATGGCGCGGGCGATCTCCCGCGCGCGCGGCCCCGACAACCGCACGATGCCGACCCCGCCGGCACCCGCGGCGGTGGCGATCGCGACGATGGTGTCGGCGGCTTCATCCATCCGCGAATGATGGCATGGCCCGAAAACACGAAGCCCGCCGTCAGGCGGGCTCCGGGCGGAACGCGCGAAGGTCAGGCCTTCGCCGGGTCCTCGGCGTAACGCTTGGTGTTCCACCACTGCTGGGCCATGCCCAGCGCACCGTTGGTCACCCAGTACAGGACCAGGCCGGCCGGGAAGAAGGCGAACATCACCGCCATCACCAGCGGCATCATCTGCATCATCTTCTTCTGCATCGGGTCCATGCCGACCATCGGCGTCATCTTCTGGGTCAGCCACATGACCGCGCCATTGACGATCGGCAGGATGAAGAACGGATCGCGCGCGGTGAGGTCGTTGACCCAGCCCATGATCCACGGCGCCTGGCGCAGTTCCACGCCTTCCAGCAGCACGTAGTACAGGGCCAGGAACACCGGCATCTGGATCAGGATCGGCAGGCAGCCGCCGGCCGGGTTGATCTTCTCCTTCTTGTACAGCTCCAGCATCGCCATCTGGAACTTCTGCTTGTCGTCACCGTAGCGCTCCTTGAGCTGCTCGATGCGCGGCTGGAACTTGCGCATCTTGGCCATCGACTTGTACTGCGCGGCGGACAGCGGGTAGAGCAGCAGCTTGATCACGACCACCAGCAGCACGATCGCCCAGCCCCAGTTGTGGGTGAGCTTGTGCAGCTGGGTCAGCAGCCAGTGGATCGGCTTGGACAGCACGGTGAAGATGCCGTAGTCCATCGCCAGGTCCAGGCCCGGGGCGACCGTCTTCAGCTGGTCGGCCAGCTTCGGGCCGACCCAGAGAGTGGCGTCGCTGGCGATGCGCTGGCCCGGGGCCAGGGTGACCTGCGGACCGCGGGCGGTGATGCTGTACAGGTTGCCGCGCGTGCCCAGCGAATAGATCGCGCCCTGGTCCTTCTGCGGCACCCAGGCACCCAGGAAATAATGCTGCGACAGGCCGATCCAGCCACCGGTGACCTGGCGGTCGAGCGGGCCGTCGTCGACATAGTCCGGGTACTTGCGCTTCTCGTACTTCTCTTCCGGACTCCACCAGGCCGCGCCATTGAGGCTGAACGCCTCCGGGTTGGTCATGCCGCTCTTGACCACCGGCGGCACGCGTTCCAGCTTGCGCTCGATGTCGCCGGTCCAGGCGGCGGCGCCGGTATTCACCAGCTCGTCGCGCACGCGCAGCGCATAACCGCCACGCGGCAGGGTGAAGGTGCGTCGGAGTTGCACACCGGCGGGCGTGGTGGCGACGAAGCGGGCCTCGACGGCCTGCGCGCCGTCGGCCAGCACGATGTCGCGGGCGGTCCCGTCGGGCTGCAGCACCAGTTCGCGGCCATCGTTGCCGCGCCAGACGCTGTGCGCGGCGAAATAGCGCGCCGGGTCGGCATCGAACAGCACCACCGGCGGGCTGCCGGCCGCCCGGGTCTGCGGGTAGTCCAGCAACTCGGCGCGGGTGAGGTCGCGGCCGTTGAGCTCCAGCGCCAGCACGTCGTTGCGCAGGCGCACCACCGGCAACGTGGCGGCGACCATCGGCGTGGCGGCGGGCGCGCCGGGCACGCTGGCGACCGGGATGCCGGGGGTCCCAGCGCCAGGCGCTTGGGTGGCGGTGGGGATTGCCGGGGCCGGCGCAGCGGCCGCATCGCGTTCCTTGCCCCATTCCATCCACAACAGGGTGGCCACCATCAGCCAGGCAAGGATCAGGAAGGTACGGGTCTGGGTCATCGGACAGGCTGGCTCACGCCACGCTCAACGCGGGGCTTGGTCGGAGGAAGGAGCGGGGGTCGCGGGCGGCATTGTGCCGGCCGGGGGCGGGGGCGGCAACGCGCCGGCACGCTGCAGCAGGCGTTCGAAGGCCTCGCGAAGCGCGGCACCATCGGCCTGCGCGGCACCGCTGCGGGCGACCACGACGTAAGCACCGCCGGGCAGCCGGCCGCGCAGATGGCGGAAGGCTTCGCGCAGCGACCGCTTGATGCGATTGCGGCCGACCGCATGCGGATCGACCTTGCGCGACACCGCCAGGCCGAGCCGGGCAGACGCGGCATCGGCCAGCCAGTGCAGGGCCATGCGTGGTTCGGCGGTGCGCCGCCCGCGATCGAACACGGCGCTGAACTCGGCCTTGGCGCGCACCCGCGCGGTCCGCGGGAAGCGGGGCGCGGACACGACGACGCCGGCATCCTGGGTGGACACCGGCGTCGGGGGCATCACGGGAACTGTCATGGCGATCCGGCCACTGGCCGGATCCGCGACCCAGAGGGTCAGACAGTCAGGCGACGACGGCCCTTGGCGCGACGACGCGCCAGGATCTTGCGGCCATCGGCGGTCGTCATGCGGGCACGGAAGCCGTGGTCGCGCTTGCGCTTGAGGTTGCTGGGCTGGTAGGTGCGCTTGGTCGCCATGGCGGGCCTGCTTGCTGTTATTCGGCGGAAAAGATTCGGGACTTTAGCGGGATAACCGAAGCAAGTCAACGGGTTCCGCCATCAAACGCCGCTGTCCGTGCGGGTTTGGTGCCCTGCGGCACGGATGCTACGCTGCCGGCCTCCCGATTTATCCACAGGCGCCGACACTGCGGCGCCGTCGTCGTCGCCGTCCCCCGAGATCGTTCCTGCCATGGATGTCTGGCCTGCCTGCCTGCGTTACCTCGAAGCCGAATTGCCGCCCGAGGATGTCCTGACCTGGCTGAAGCCGCTGCAGGCCGACCGCCGCGACGATGCGCTGGTGCTGTATGCCCCCAATGCCTTCGTCCGCGACGAGGTCCACCGCCGCTACCTGCCGCGGATCCGCGAACTCGCGGCGCATTTCGGCGGTGCCGACGTCGCCCTGGACATCGGCGCGTTGCGCCGCGCGGATCCCGTTCCCGCCCCGACAGCGCCGAGGCCCGGCGTCATCGCCAGCCCGCCTGCCGAACCCTTCCGCGGCAACCTCGACAGCCATTACACCTTCGACAACTTCGTCGAGGGCCGCAGCAACCAGCTCGCCCGCGCCGCCGCCTGGCATGCCGCGCAGAAACCCGGCGAACGCGCGCACAACCCGCTGCTGCTGTACGGGGGCACCGGCTTGGGCAAGACTCACCTGATGTTCGCCGCCGGCAACGAGATGCGCCGGATCAACCCGGCCGCGCGGATCCTCTACCTGCGCTCCAACGAGTTTTACAACGCCTTCTTCCGCGCCCTGCAGGAGAAGACCGCCGACCAGTTCAAGCGCCAGTTCCAGCAGATCGACGCGCTGCTGATCGACGACATCCAGTTCTTCGCCGGCAAGGATCGCACCCAGGAGGAGTTCTTCCACACCTTCAACGCGCTGTTCGACGGCCGCCAGCAGATCATCCTGACTTGCGACCGCTACCCGCGCGAGGTCGACGGGCTGGAGCCGCGGCTGAAATCGCGGCTGGGCTGGGGCCTGTCGGTGGCGATCGATCCGCCGGACTTCGAGACCCGCGCGCAGATCGTCCTGAGCAAGGCGCGCGAACGCGGTGCACTGGTACCGGATGACGTCGCCCAGCTGATCGCCAAGAAGATGCGCAGCAACGTGCGCGAGCTGGAGGGCGCGATCAACAAGCTGACCGCGCAGGCCGGCCTGCTCGGCCGCCCGGTGACCATGGAATTCGCCCAGGAAACCCTGCGCGACCTGTGGCGCGCGCAGCAGCAGGCGATCAGCATCGCCAACATCCAGAAGGCCGTGGCAGACTACTACGGGTTGCAGTTGAGGGAGATGCTGGGCAAGAAGCGGACCCGTTCGCTGGCACGTCCACGGCAGGTCGCGATGGCGCTGGCCAAGGAACTGACCGAGCACAGCCTGCCGGAGATCGGCGTGGCGTTCGACGGTCGTGACCACACCACCGTGCTGCATGCCTGTCGGCAGATCCGCCACCTGATGGAAAGCGACGGCAAGCTGCACGAGGACTGGGACAAGCTGATCCGCAAGCTCAGTGAGTAACGCCCTGTCGCAAACCCGGTGGGCGACCGCGGGACAAGTTGTGGATAACCCGGTGCCGTCGTTGACCCGCCCTGCTTATCCACAGCTTTTCCCGGACTTCCGGTTCGTTTTTCCCGGCATTCAATTTCGAATAATTCCTTTATTATTCAACAACTTGAAACAGTTAACCACCGATTTTCGCTCTACCAGCACCACCTGCTTTCAAGTTTTATCCATAGATCTTCAAGAGCGGTTCCGAGCGATCGGGCCGTCCCAGAACGCATAAAGGGCAAGGGGTTCACATGCGGTTTTCCCTGCAACGCGAAGTCCTGCTCAAGCCGTTGGCGCAGGTGGTGAACGTGGTCGAGCGCCGGCAGACCCTGCCGGTACTGGCGAACCTGCTGGTCAAGGTGCGCGAGGGCCAGCTCTCGCTGACCGGCACCGACCTCGAGGTGGAGATGGTCGCGCGGACTGCGGTTGATGATGCCCAGGATGGCGAAACCACTATCCCCGCGCGCAAGCTGTTCGAAATCGTGCGTGCCCTGCCCGACGGCAGCAAGGTCACCGTCACCCAGCAAGGGGACAAGATCACCGTGCAGGCCGGGCGCAGCCGTTTCAGCCTGGCCAGCCTGCCGGCCAACGATTTCCCGTCGATCGACGAATTCGAGGCCACCGAACGGGTCAATGTGCCCGAAGCCGGCTTGAAGGAACTCATTGAACGCACGGCGTTCGCGATGGCCCAGCAGGACGTCCGTTACTACCTCAACGGCCTGTTGTTCGACCTGCGCGACGCCACCCTGCGCTGCGTCGCCACCGACGGCCACCGCCTGGCCCTGTGCGAAACCGCACTGGATGCCGGCAGCGGCAACAAGCGCCAGATCATCGTCCCGCGCAAGGGCGTGCAGGAATTGCAGCGCCTGCTGGAAGGCGGCGACCGCACGCTCGACCTGGAACTCGGCAAGGGCCACATCCGGGTCAAGCGCGACGACGTGACCTTCACCAGCAAGCTCATCGACGGCAAGTTCCCGGATTACGAAGCGGTGATTCCGATCGGTGCCGACCGCGAGGTCAAGGTCGATCGCGAGGCGCTGCGTGCGGCCCTGCAACGCGCCTCGATCCTGTCCAACGAGAAGTACCGCGGCGTGCGCGTCGAGGTCTCGCCCGGCCTGCTCAAGATCAGCGCGCACAATCCCGAGCAGGAAGAAGCGCAGGAAGAACTGGAAGCCGACACCCGCGTCGATGGCCTGGCGATCGGCTTCAACGTCAACTACCTGCTGGACGCCCTCGGCGCCCTGCGCGACGAGCACATCCTGCTGCTGCTGCGTGATGCCAATTCCTCCGCCCTGGTGCGTGGCGCCGAACACCAGCACGCCCGCCATGTGGTGATGCCGCTGCGGCTCTGACCGGATGCCGGGTCTCTCACCGCACCTGCACGTGTTCCACGTGGAACACCACACACGACGCCCGGCCCAGTCCGGGCGTCATCGTTTGCGTTCGTCCCGAGACCTGCCGTGCTGATCCGCCGAGTCCAGGTGCAAGGATTGCGGCGCCTGGTCAATGTCGACTTGCAGCCCGGGCCAGGGTTCAACCTGCTCATCGGCGACAACGGCAGCGGCAAGACCAGCCTGCTCGAAGCCATGCATCTGATGGCGCATGGCCGCAGTTTCCGAGGCCGCATCCGCGACGGACTGGTGCGCAGCGGTGAACCGGCACTGCAGGTCTTCCTGGAGTGGGAACAGCCTGGTCAACCTAGTCGGCGTGGCGGGCTGCGGCATTCCGGCAGCGCATGGGAAGCCCGCCTGGACGGAAACCACGTCGGCCAGCTTGGCGAGTTGTGCGAAGCACTGGCCGTGATCACGTTCGAACCCGGCAGCCACGCTCTCATCCACGGTAGCAGCGAGGTGCGCCGTCGCTACCTGGACTGGGGATTGTTCCACGTGGAACGTAGCGACGCCGGCGGCGATTTCCTCTCGCTGTGGCGTCGCCATGCCCGCGCCCACAAGCAGCGCAATGCCTTGCTCCGGCAGGGGCGTGCCGATGGCCAGCTGGACGCCTGGGAACACGAACTGGCACTGGCCGGCGAGTCGATCACCTTGCAGCGCGAGGCCTATGTGGCGCGCCTGCAGGCGCATGTCGATACCCTGTTGGCGGAGATCCTGCCCGCTGCCGGTGCTGCCACCCTGTCCCTGCAGCCCGGTTGGCGCCGGCAGGAGCTGGGCCTCGCCGACGCGCTGCTGCTGGCCCGCGAACGCGACCTGGCGCAGGGGCACACCACCGTTGGCCCGCATCGCGCCGACCTCAAGCTCGAGTTCCGCGATCTGCCGGGTCGTGATGGCCTGTCACGCGGACAGGCCAAGTTGGCCGCACTGGTGCTGTTGCTGGCGCAGGCGTCGCATCTTGCAACGCATGCGGGCCATTGGCCGGTGCTTCAACTGGACGACCTCGCCTCGGAACTGGATCGACACCACCAGCGGCGGGTGCTGCAAGTGCTGGTGGAAAGCCGGGCGCAGGTCTTCATGACAGGAACCGAGTCGATTCCCGCCTTGGCCTCGCTGGCGGATCGGCACACGACGTTCCACGTGGAACATGGGGAGATCCGAGCCGTGGTGTGATAGCCCGGCAGGGCGGTCGAATCCCGCGATTGCTATACTCCACGTTCCTATAGCTAATGTGTCTCGGCGCGCCGCCAGGCGTGCCGCAGGAGCAGAACGCGTCGATGTCGCAGAACGAAGAAACTCCGGGCCAGCTGCCCGAATCCCCCGCCGCCAAGGCGCCCGCCAATCCCGGGAACTACGACGCCAACAGCATTACCGCGCTGGAAGGGCTGGAAGCCGTCCGCAAGCGTCCGGGCATGTACATCGGCAACGTCAACGACGGATCCGGCCTGCACCACATGGTGTTCGAGGTCGTCGACAACGGCGTGGACGAGGCACTGGCCGGCCACGCCGATGCGGTGCTGGTGACCATCCACGACGACGGCTCGGTCTCGGTCTGGGACAACGGCCGCGGCATCCCGGTCGGTCGGCACGCCAAGGAAAGCGAGAAGCAGGGCCGCGACATCTCCGCCGCCGAAGTGGTGATGACCGTGCTGCACGCCGGCGGCAAGTTCGACGACAACAGCTACAAGGTGTCCGGTGGCCTGCATGGCGTCGGCGTCTCGGTGGTCAACGCGCTGTCGGAGAGGCTGCTGCTCGACATCTGGCGCGACGGCTATCACTTCCAGCAGGAATACCGCCACGGCGCGCCGGTGTATCCGCTCAAGCAGCTGGAAGCATCCGACAGGCGTGGCACGGAAGTCCGCTTCTGGCCGTCGGCGGTGGCATTCAACGACAACGTCGAATTCCACTACGACATTCTGGCCCGCCGCCTGCGCGAGCTGAGCTTCCTCAATTCCGGCGTCAGGATCGAATTGGTCGACGAGCGCCTGGACGGCAAGCACGACGTCTTCCAGTACGAAGGCGGGATCCGCAGCTTCGTCGAGCACCTGGCTCAGCTGAAAACCCCGCTGCATCCCAAAGTGATCTCGATCAGCGGCGAACAGGACGACATCGTCGTCGATTGTGCCGTGCAGTGGAGCGATTCCTACCAGGAAACGATGTACTGCTTCACCAACAACATTCCGCAGAAAGACGGCGGTACCCACCTGACCGGCTTCCGCGCCGCGCTGACCCGCACCCTGACGCGTTATATCGAGCAGAGCGGCATCGCCAAGCAGGCCAAGGTGGCCCTGTCCGGCGACGACATGCGCGAGGGCATGATCGCGGTGCTCTCGGTCAAGGTGCCGGATCCGGGGTTTTCCTCGCAGACCAAGGAAAAGCTGGTCACCGAGCCGGTACGTGCGGTGGTCGACGCCGTATTCGCCGCGAAGCTCGAGGAATTCCTCCAGGAAAACCCCAACGAGGCGAGGGCGATCGCCGGCAAGATCGTCGATGCCGCCCGTGCCCGCGAGGCCGCACGCAAGGCCCGCGACCTCACCCGCCGCAAGGGCGCGCTGGACATCGCGGGCCTGCCCGGCAAGCTGGCCGACTGCCAGGAGAAGGATCCTGCGCTGTCGGAACTGTTCATCGTCGAGGGCGACTCGGCGGGTGGCTCGGCCAAGCAGGGCCGCAATCGCAAGACCCAGGCGATCCTGCCGCTGAAGGGCAAGATCCTCAACGTCGAGCGCGCGCGTTTCGACCGGATGCTGGCCAGCGCCGAGGTCGGCACGCTGATCACCGCGCTGGGTACCGGCATCGGCAAGGACGAGTACAACCCGGACAAGCTGCGCTACCACCGCATCATCCTGATGACCGACGCCGACGTCGACGGCAGCCACATCCGCACTTTGTTGCTGACCTTCTTCTACCGGCAGATGCCGGAGCTGATCGAGCGCGGCCACGTCTACATCGGCCTGCCGCCGCTGTACAAGATCAAGCAGGGCAAGAACGAGCTGTACCTGAAGGACGATGCGGCGCTGGATGCCTATCTCGCCAACAACGCCGTGGACGGCGCGCAGTTGATTCCTGCCGCGAATGAGCCGGCGATCGACGGCGCTGCACTGGAGTCGCTGCTGCTGGTGTTCGCCCGCGCCCGCGAGGCGATCGCCCGCAATGCCCATCGCTTCGACCCGATCGTGCTGGAGTCGCTGATCGACTTCACCCCGCTGGATGCGGCCTCGCTGGCTGCGCACACCGATGACGCCCGCGAACTCGAGGCGCTGGCGGCCAGGCTCAATCGCGGTGGACTGGGCAAGCCGCGCTACGCGCTGCAACTGCAACCGGCCAACGAGACACGCCCCGCGGTGCTGCTGGTCATCCGTCGGCACATGGGCGAGGAACTGACCCAGGTGCTGCCGTTGTCGATCTTCGAGCACGGCGAACTGAAGCCGCTGCGCGAGGCCGCGGCGCTGCTGCACGGCCTGGTTCGCGACGGTGCGCAGATCGTGCGTGGCAGCCGCGCGCAGGCGATCGGCAGTTTCGCCGAGGCGCAGGCCTGGCTGCTCGACGAGGCCAAGAAGGGCCGCCAGATCCAGCGCTTCAAGGGCCTGGGCGAGATGAACCCGGAACAGCTGTGGGACACCACGGTGAACCCGGACACCCGCCGCCTGCTGCAGGTGCGGATCGAGGATGCGGTCGCTGCGGATGCGATCTTCAGCACCCTGATGGGCGATGTGGTCGAGCCGCGCCGGGAATTCATCGAGGACAACGCGCTCAAGGTCTCCAATCTCGACGTCTGAGCTCGGGCGGGCGGAGCCTTGACGCGATTTTCAGGCGCGCCTGCCTACAACGGGCGCATCTCACCCGGATCGATGGCCATGAAGACGAAGACGCTCCTGACCGGTTTGCTGGCCACTGCCCTGGTGGCGGCGTGCGCGACCACCACCTCGCCGACCGGGCGCACCCAGTACGTCGGCGGGGTCTCGCAGCAGCAATTGAACCAGCTGGGCGAACAGGCACTCGCCGAGGCCAAGCAGAAGACGCCGCAATCGCGGGATGCCCGCCAGGTGGCCTACGTGGGCTGCGTGGTCAATGCGGTCGCCCGCCAGCTGCCCGCACCGTGGAACCAGCAGCGCTGGGAGTACGCGCTGTTCGAGAACGACGAGGCCAATGCCTGGGCGTTGCCGGGCGGAAAGGTCGGCATCTACACCGGCATCTTCAAGGTTGCGAAGAACCAGGACCAGCTGGCGGGGGTGGTCGCGCACGAGATCGGCCACGTGATCGCGCGCCACCATGACGAGCGCATCACCCGCCAATTGGGCGCGGCGGGGGCGGTGCAGTTGCTCGGCGCGTTGGCGGGCGACTATGGCCAGCTGGCCACCCAGGGTGGCAGCGTGCTCGCCCAGGCCGGGTTCCTGCTGCCCAATTCGCGTGCGCAGGAAACCGAGGCCGACGTGGTGGGCCAGGACATCATGGCCCGGGCCGGCTTCGACCCGCGCGGTGCGGTGGAACTCTGGCGGAACATGTCGGCGGCCGGCGGCGCGCGTTCCCCGCAATGGCTGTCCACCCACCCGGATCCGGCGTCACGCCTGCGCGAGCTGGAGTCTCGGGCAGACGCCCTGTTGCCGGCCATGCAGGCCGCGCGCCGCTCCGGCCAGGCCCCGCGTTGCCAATGATCTAGCGCGCCGCTGGCGCATCATTCCGGCACGGTTCAAGCGCCGGACCTTCTGCTACGGTGCGACCCCTGCCGCATCCCGCAGCCCCTTTCTCGTTCGAGGTTTGCCATGAAGCCGACTTTCCGCCGCCCGCTCGCCACGTCCATCGCCGCGGCGCTTGCACTTGCCCTGCTGGCGCCCGCCGCGAATGCGCAGCAGGATCCGACCGCGACCACCGGGACCAAGACCATGCGCCAGCAACGGGCCGAACGCATGGCGGAGCTCGGCAAGGGCAAGGAAGAGGCGAAGCAGGCCGAGGACAAGCCGGCGGCATACCCCAACGCAACCCGCACCCAGCCCGATGCCAAGTCCAGCGGCAAGATGATCAAGAACCTGCAGGGCCTGCAGGAACTGTTCGAGAAGCGGGACATGGCCGGGGTGGTCGCAAGGGCGGAGGAAATCGTGGCCATGCCCTCGGCGAACGCCTATGACAAGTCGTTTGCCTATTCGCTGGCCGCCAACGCGGCCGCCGACCAGGACGACCAGGCGAAGGCCGCCGATTACTTCCGCAAGGCCGTGGACGCGAACGGCCTCGACAACGACAGCCACTACACCACCATGTACAACCTGGCGGTGATCCAGTTCGGCCTGGAGAAGTACACCGATGCGCTGGCGACGGTGGATCGCTTCCTGGCGGAATCCAAGTCGGAAAAGCCCGAGCACCAGTCCTTCCGCGCCGGCATCCTGGCCAACCTGGAACGCCACGACGAGGCGGCGGCGATCTACAAGGAGCTCATCGCGAAGAACCCGGGCGACAAGCGGATCCTGATGAACGCCGTTGCGGCCCTGCAAAACGCGGACAAGCAGGACCAGGCCAATGCGTTGCTCGAGGATGCGTACAAGCGCGGCATGCTCACCGAGTCGCGCGAGCTGCGCGCCTTGTACATCGGTTACATGAATGCCTCGCGCTGGGAAGACACCAAGAAGGTGATCGATGCCGGCATGAGCAGCGGCGTGCTGCAACCGGGTCCGGACCTGGCGCGCGACTACCAGATCCTGGCCCAGAACGCCTATGCCGACGACAAGATCCCGCTTGCGATCGATCTGTACGGGAAAGCCGCCCCCATGGCTGCCGATGGCGAGGCCTACCTCAACCTGGCCAAGGTCCTCGAGTACAGTGGCAAGAAGGCTGAAGCCAAGGCTGCCGCACAGAAGGCGCTGGACAAGGGCGTCAAGAAGCCGGACGACGCGCGGGGCATCCTCTCGCGCTGAGACAGGGTGCGCAGAAATCGGGCCTGCACATCACCGGGGCTTGGAACAAGCGCAGCCGATTGGTATAGACTAGATGGTTCATGCGGCCCGGGTGCCGCACGTTGTCGCCCCGGTCCGCCAGACCGGGGTTTCCCACCTCCAGAGCCGTGCGCATGACGCAAGATCTCGCCAACACCGAGAAGAAAGAAGACCGCGAAGGCGGTTTGAGCTGGCCGCGCATCGCCGGCATCAGCTTCGCGATCGCCCTGCACGCGGCAGCCCTGCTGCTCCTGCTGGCGCCGATCTCGCCGCCGGCCCAGGATGTCGAGGACGAGGACGTGGTCGCGGTGACGTTCATCGAGCCGCCGCCGCCGCCGCCACCGCCACCGCCGCCGCCGCCGGACCAGCCCAAGCCGCTGACTCCGCCGAAAACCCTGTCGCCGCCACGGGCGAGCCCGGTGCCGCCGCCGCCTGAAGATCCGCCGGTCGTGTTCAACGATCCGAGCCCGATGGACGTGCAGGCGCCGCCGCCGTCGCCGCCTGCTCCGCCCAGCTCGGTTCCGGATATCGGCTCCAGCGTGGATGCCTCGTCGCGCGCGATGAATCCGCCCGCCTATCCTCGCGAAGAACAGCGTCGGAACATCCAGGGCACCACCGTCCTGATCGTCAGCATCGATGCCAATGGCGGCGTGCTGGACGTGGAAGTGGAGCGTTCCAGCGGCAACCGCAACCTCGACCGCGAGGCGGTCAAGGCCGCCCGCCGCTGGCGTTTCAATCCGGAAGTGCGTGATGGCAAGAAGATCGCCAGCCGCGTGCGCGTTCCCGTTGAATTCAAGCTCAACTGATTTCCAGGCTCCACCCGTTCCAGTTCCAGCGTTGACGTAGTCCCTTTCGCAAAACCCCATCCACGACATCCAAAGGTAAGCGTATGTTGCAAGAAACGACTGCTGCCGCACCTGCCGCCGCCGGAGGCAACAACGCCGCCGCGCTGCAGCAGATGGGCTTCGACCACCTCATCCAGCAACTCGACTTCGTCGGCTGGGTCGTCTTCGTCACCCTGATGGTGATGTCGTTGATGTCCTGGTACTGGATCATCATCAACTTCCTCAAGAACATGCGCCTGCGTGGCCGCGGCGAAAACGTGGTCGGCACGTTCTGGGAAACCCCGAACGCGCAGGATGCGATCCGTTTCATGGAAGAGCAGCCGAAGTCCGAGCCGTTCTCCAAGATCGCCCTCGATGCCGCCCAGGCCGCCGCGCACCACCAGCGCCACGACGGTTCGCGCCTCGCCGAGTCGCTGAACCGCTCCGAGTTCGTCGACCGCGCCCTGCGCCAGGCCGTGACCCGCGAATCCTCGGGCCTCGAGAACGGCTTGACCGTGCTGGCCACCGTCGGTTCGACCGCGCCGTTCGTCGGCCTGCTCGGCACCGTGTGGGGCATCTACCGCGCGCTGATCAAGATCGGTGCTTCGGGCGACGCCTCGATCTCCGCGGTGGCCGGTCCGGTCGGTGAAGCCCTGATCATGACCGCCATCGGTCTGTTCGTGGCGATCCCGGCGGTGCTTGCGTACAACTTCTTCGTGCGCCTGAACCGCGTGACCAACAGCCAGTTCGACACCTTCGCCCACGACCTGCACGACTTCTTCGCCACCGGCTCGCGCGTCGGCGAAGTGGCCGGCAAGCGTTGATCGAACGCGCGTCCTGACGGAGCACCACGATGGCCTTCAGTTCCGGTAACGACAGCGGCGGCCCGATGGCCGAAATCAACGTCACGCCCCTCGTGGACGTGATGTTGGTGCTGCTGATCATCTTCATGATCACCACTCCGCTGATGAACCATAAGGTCAAGGTGCAGCTGCCGGAGGCCACGCTCGACCAGAAGCCGGAAAGGGACAAGGTCCCGCCGGTCACGATCGCGGTCACCGAACGCGGCGAGCTGTTCTGGAACGATGAGCCGTCGACCCGCCAGCTGATCGAGAGCAAGCTCTCGGTCGAGGCGCAGAGGGATCCGCAGCCGGTCATCAACATCCGCGCCGACAAGACCACCAAGTACCGGCTGGTCAACGACGTGGTGAAGGTGGCGCAGGCCCAGGGCATGCGCAAGGTCGGCTTCATCACGACCCCGCCGAAGAAAGGCCAGTAAGGAGATCCGCCATGGCATTTGCGAGTAATTCCGGCGGCGGCGCGATGGCCGACATCAACGTCACGCCCTTGGTGGACGTGATGCTGGTGCTGCTGATCATCTTCATGGTGACCATGCCGATCCAGTCGGTGCCGGTCGATGTCGACCTGCCGCAGAAGACGCTCAACCCACCGCCGCAGCCGAAGGATCCGCCGGATCCGATCAGCTTGCGCATCGATGCCGCGGGGCAGGTGTTCTGGAACAACACCCCGACACCGGTGAATGCGCTGCAGACGATGATGAGAACCGAAGTCGAACGCGACCCGACCAACCAGCCGACGCTGGAGATCGAAACCAGCGACGATGCCGACTATGGCGTCCTGGCCAAGGTCCTGGCTTCGGCCAAGAACGCGGAAATGGTCAAGATCGGTTTCGTCCAGAACTGAGTTGCGAACAATTCCCTGCTCCGGTTTCCGGAGCACGTCGTGGATGACGACGCCGCCTGCAAGGGCGGCGTTTTTTTTTGGTTCTTCTCCCAACTCCGGGGAATGCGGCTCGGATCTTGAGGAAGAAGTAGGCGTCGTCGCGGTAGCCGTAGGCGATGCGCTTGATGACCTTGATCCGGTTGTTGATGCCCTCGACCAGGCCGGTG
>NZ_JAYRTQ010000033.1:0-17008 GCF_041919455.1 Thermomonas sp. | reverse complement strand
CACCAACCTGGTCGAAGGCATCAACAACAAGATCAAGGTCATCAAGCGCATGGCCTACGGCTTCCGCGACGACGCCTACTTCTTCCTCAAGATCCGGGCTGCCTTCCCCGGACTTGGGTGAAGAACCAAATAATCCTGGCTGCGCCAGAGGGTGTCGTCGGCATCGAAGCCGACCAGTCCGATGCCGCCAGCGGGTTGCGTGTCCATGCCTGCAGTCTACCGGCACGCAAACGATAGGCGGCTTGCGCCGCCAACTGTCGTCGAAAAAAACCGAAGGGCGGCCAAGGCCGCCCTTCGTGCCACAACCTTTCTTGTTGTTATCCGGCGACCGGGATCAGCCCTGCCCGGCCTTGGGCTTGCCGCCGCCATTGGCGGCCAGCCAGGACTTGTATTCGTCTGCGGTCAGTTCGCCGTTGCCGTCCTTGTCGGCCTTGGCGAAGACCTTGGTCAGGCTGTCGATGGGCGCGGCCTCGCTGGCGCTCAGCGAACCGTTGCCGTTGGCATCGAGCTCCGCCCACGTCTTCTGCGCGGGTGCCGCCTGCGGTGCCGCTTCGGTGGCTTGCTGTTGCGGTGCCGGTTGCGCGGCGGGATCCTGCGTGGCCGTTGGTGCGCTCTGGGCGAAGGCCGCCGGCGCGGCGAAGGCCGATGCCAGGGCGAACGACAGGATCGCGAGGGTGTTGCGGTTGCGCTTGGTGGTCTTCTGCATGAATTGCCTCCTCGTTCTGCGGGGGATCAAAACGGATCTTCAGGTTGCGATTGCGGGACGCGCCGCTGACAGGGCCAACGCATCCCGCAACTCACGATGTGCACCTTACGGGCCGCGTCTGAACGCGTTCCACGACCCAACATGAACGCCAACATTTGCTTAACCACGCAGGCAAGAAGACGCGCTAGTCGCGCGGCGCATTCAACCAGCAAGGGCTGGCCCGGTCATTGCGCCGCGCGCAGCGGATGATCCAGCGGCGGCAATTTCATCGCCGTGCGATAACGCGCGTGCAGGGCCTGCACTTTCGCCACGTAGGCGATTGTCTCCGCATACGGCGGAATGCCGCGGTATCTGGTGATCGTGCCGATGCCGGCGTTGTACGCCGCCGCGGCCAATGCGTAGTCGCCCTTGTACCGGGCGAGCAATGCGCGCAGGTGCCGTGCGGCGGCATCGATGGATTGCGCGGGATCGAACGGATCCAGCACGCCGTAGTCGCGCTGCACGTCGGGCATCAACTGCATCAGTCCCTGCGCGCCCTTCGGGGACACCGCCTTCTCGTCGAAACCACTTTCCGCATGGGCGATCGCGCGCAGGAACGCATCATCGACCTTGCGCGCCTTCGCCGCCTTGCGGAAGGCCTGCGCATGCGCGTCGAGCCGTGGCTTGCCCAACTGGCCCAGGCCTTCATGCGCGGGCGACCCCTTCGGCGTCTCCACGGTGAACTTCAGGTACGGCGTCGCGCCCGGCATGCGCCGGGTGGTGTAGACCATGCGGCCGTCCGCTGCCTTCCACTCGTACAGGGTGCCGCTGAAGACACCGAGTTCGCCCCACAGGTTGGGCAGCATCGCGGCGTTGTCGTCGAGCGTCTTCGCCTCGCACTTGCTGCCCGGTTCCGGCGCGGTGGACAGGCTGACCGTGGCATCGCGCACGCAACGGTAGACCGTGCGCGCCTGCGCGTCGCCAACGACAGTCGTCATCAGGACAAGGCAGGCAGCGGTGGCGAGCGGATGGCGCATGCCGGCGATTGTAGGCACCGCCCGTGCAGGAACCGCCGGGGCGACGTCAGACCGGCAGCGCCGTGGTCTTCTTCACCGTGCGCAACGCCAGCGTGGACTGCACGCGGACTACGCCGGGCAGCTGGGTGAGGATCTCGGTGTGGATGCGCTCGAAGTCCACCGAATCGGCGTAGGCCACGCGCACCATGTAGTCGGCAGTGCCGGCCAGCAGGCAGCATTCGGTGACTTCGGGATGCCGGTTGATCGCGGCCTCGAACGCGTCGAGTGCCGCGCGCCCCTGCTGGTCCAGGGTGACCAGCACGAAGGCGGTGCCGGGCAGGCCGGCGAGTTTCTCGTCCAGCAGCATCACGTAGCGCGCGATCAGCCCGGATTCCTCCAGCAACTTGACCCGGCGCAGGCAAGCCGAGGGCGACAGGTTGATGCGCTGCGCGAGCTCCAGGTTGGTCAACCGGCCGTTCGCCTGCAGCTCGCGGAGGATGGCGCGATCACGGTCATCGAGGGGAATGTCGTTGGCACGCATATGATTCGACGATCAGGCTTGTGATTCGCGAACAATGCGACAACCACGTATTCATCGCAACGAATTCAGCGATTAAATGCACGATCCCGCGCGCATACTGCCGTCCTTCAGGCGCCGGGTTCGCCGACGCCGCCCACGGGAGAGGGACTGCACATGCGCGTCGGCGTACCGAAGGAAATCAAGAACCACGAATACCGTGTCGGCCTGGTCCCGTCGTCGGTGCTGGAGCTGGTCCACCACGGCCACGAAGTCCTCGTGCAGAAGGGCGCGGGCCTGGGCGCCGGCCTGACCGACGACGACTACATCGCCGCCGGTGCCACCATCATCGAGACCGCCGACGAAATCTTCGCCAGCGCCGACATGATCGTGAAGGTGAAGGAACCGCAGGCCGATGAGCGCAAGAAGCTGCGCCCGGGCCAGATCCTGTTCACCTACCTGCACCTCGCCCCCGATGCGCCGCAGACCAGGGACCTGATCGAGTCCGGCGCGGTCTGCATCGCCTATGAAACAGTCACTGCGGCGAACGGCTCGCTGCCGCTGCTGACCCCGATGTCGGAAGTCGCCGGCCGCCTGGCCCCGCAGGTCGGCGCGCATGCGCTGGAGAAGGCGCAGGGCGGCCGCGGCGTGTTGCTGGGCGGCGTTCCCGGCGTGCCGGCGGCGGAAGTGGTGATCCTCGGTGGTGGCGTGTCCGGCACCCACGCGGCGACGATCGCCGTGGGCATGGGCGCGCAGGTCACCGTGGTCGACCGCTCGGCCGATGCGCTGAAGCGCCTGGCCAGCCAGTTCGGCACCTCGATCTCGACCGTGTTCTCGACCCGTTCGGCGATCGAGGAGCTGGTGCGTCGCGCCGACCTGCTGATCGGCACCGTGCTGGTGCCGGGCGCGGCCGCGCCGAAGCTGGTCACCCGCGACATGCTGAAGACGATGAAGCCGGGCTCGGTGATCGTCGACGTCGCCATCGACCAGGGCGGCTGCGTGGAGACCTCGCATGCGACCACGCATGCCGACCCGACCTACGTGGTCGACGGCGTGGTGCACTACTGCGTGGCCAACATGCCGGGCGCGGTCGCGCGCACCTCCACCTTCGCGCTCAACAGCGTCACCCTGCCGTTCACCCTGGCCCTGGCCGACAAGGGCTGGCGCAAGGCGCTGGAGCAGGATCCGCACCTGCGCGAAGGCCTCAACGTCTGCGAAGGCAAGCTCACCTGCGAGCCGGTCGCCGAGGCGCACGGCCTGGCCTACACCAGCGCGGAGAGCGTGTTGGGTCTGTAATCCGCCCACGCGCCTGCTGCGCTCGACAGGCGGCCCGCGTGCGGTGCTCGGAATGCTCATGTATCCGCACATACACTGCGCTTCCTGCGCTCCGCCACGGACCGCCTGCCATCGCTCGCGACGGCGCGAGAACGGACTACGCTTTTCGGGTTCGACCAAGGGGACGGCTTGCCGTCCCCTTCGTGTTTGCGGCGTCGGCGGCGCGCGGCATCATGTCGGACCGCTTCCGATGCCAACGCCATGACCCACGCCCACTGGACCCGACTGATCCGCGATGTCCCCGACTTCCCCAAGCCGGGCATCGTGTTCAAGGACATCATGCCGGTGCTCGCCGATGCGACAGCCTTCGACGACGCGATCGAGGCGTTGGCCGCGCCATGGCATGGCATGCGCATCGACGCCGTACTGGCGATGGAAGCGCGTGGCTTCCTGATCGGCACGCCGCTGGCGCGCGCGCTGGGCGCCGGCATCGTCCCGCTGCGCAAGCCGGGCAAGCTGCCGGGCCGGGTGTTCACCCAGGCGTATGCGCTGGAATACGGCGAGGACGCATTGCAGGTGCAGGCGGACGCCTTGCCACCTGGTGCCCGCGTGCTGCTGGCGGATGACGTGCTGGCCACCGGCGGCACCCTGTTGGCCGCGCATGGCCTGGCGAAGCAGCTGAACGTCCAGGTCGTCGGCGTGTCGATGTTGATCGAACTCGGTTTTCTCAACGGACGCGCACGCTGGGATGGCGACGCACCACTGCACGCGGCGCTGGTGATCTGACCGGGCAGCGCTACTGCGTGGCTGGCAACGATGGTTCCGCCAGCCAGTGCAGCAGGTTCAACACGAACTGCGCGTTCTGTTCGGCACCCGGTGCATTCATGCCCATCGGGCGTCGTTCCGCACCGGCCGATTGCGCGGTGAACATCGCCGCCTCGCCGAAGAACGCCGCGCGGCCCTTGCCCGCGTCCTTCACGGCGCCCTGCAGCCAGCCGCCCACCTCGACCCGCGGGGTGGCGTCATCGAAGGCCCACGCCTTCGCCGGATGCAAGGAGACGAAACCGGCCGGCAACACCATCAGCGGCTGCGCGCCCGGCGCACGGAACGCCTGCCCGGTGAACGAGCGCAGTTGCGAGATCGCTTCGCTCGCGTTGCGTCCGCGCAGGATCGCGTGGTCGCTCAGCGTGCCGTCGTCGAGCCGGAACAGCGTGGGCTTGGCCTTGGCCTCGTTGTCCACGCCGGCGAAGGCGAAGCCGTCGGTGAACTCGACATCGAACGCGGCCGCCAGCGCCAGCGCCGCACCGGCCAGCGGCATGTGGTCGGCGATCAGCAACAGCCGGCCACCGCCCTGCACCCAGTCGCGGACCGCGGCGACCTCCGTCGGCGCGAAGGCGGACGGCGTGGGCGTCGGATAGTCGTTCCAGTCCGCGTCGCTCGGTTGCGCGTTGGCGATGACCAGCACCGCGCAGGCGGAGAGGCTCGTCGCATCGAAGGCAACGCGGTTCGGCGTGACCACGTAACCATCGCGGCGCAGCAGCGCGCCGAACGCATGGAAACGCCCGTCGAGCGTGTGGAAGTTGTAATGCGCCTCGTCCAGGCAGACCACCGGGCCCTTGCCTTCAACGAACGCCGGTGGCGACACCGCCGGTGCGAATTCGCGATCGGCGACCTGTTGCGCGACGCACGGCAGGCTGGCGGACAACAGCAGGGCGAGGCAGGCGAGTCGTTTCATGCCGTGAGCGTCGCGCGACGCGCCGGGTCGCGCATGTGCCGGAAGGCGCCGTGCCGCGATCTCAGGCCTTCTTCACGAATTCCGATTTCAGGCCCATCTGGCCGATGCCGTCGACCTTGCAGTCGATGTCGTGGTCGCCGTCGACCAGGCGGATGTTGCGCACCTTGGTCCCCACCTTCACCACCAGCGACGAGCCCTTGAGCTTGAGGTCCTTGATCACGGTGACGGTGTCGCCGTCCTGCAGCAGGTTGCCGACCGCGTCGCGCACCACCTTCGCCTCATCGGCGGCCTCGGCCTGCGCCGGCGACCATTCGTGGCCGCACTCGGGGCAGACGTACTGGGTGCCGTCCTCGTAGGTGTAGGTCGACGCGCATTGCGGGCAGGGCGGCAGTTCGGACATGGCCATCACGACTTCGGTGCGGCTTCGATTTCCAGGCCATCGGCCAGGATGCGGTACTCGACCGGCGACACCTTCAAGCCCTTGCCGTCCTCTTCGAGATGCGCGACCTGTTCCGGCGTGAGTTCCTTGCGCGAGAGCACGCCGCCGACCTGGGCGCGGCCGCTGCTGTCCTTCGGGATCAGGAAGGCGTGGTCCTTGAACATCACCCGCGCGGTCTGGCCGTTGTCCTCCAGCACCATCCAGCAGCCCTCGGCCTGGCAGACCTCGACGATGCGGCCGCTGAAACGTTGCGGCTTGCCCGCGTGCTGGTCGAACGCGGCGACGGCATCGGCCACCGCGACCGGGGCAGTGGCCGGCAACGGCTTGCCGAAGCGGGCAGGCTCGCCGGCATGGGCCAGGCCGATGGCGGCGAGCAGGGCGAGGGACAGGAAGATGCGCGGCATGGGAATGGGCCAATTCGTTTCGATGCACAAGGATAGCGCGTGGCGCAGGCAGGCCCGAAACGCGCGATTTGCACGCATCATGCGGGGCATGCCTGCATCGTGGACTCCCTGCGCATGAGTTCGAACCGGACCGACGCCACGCCAACCCGCCGGCATTGGCTGCCCGCAAGCGCAGGCCGCCTGCTGCGACTGGTCGTGGTGGTGGCGTGCATCGCCATCGTGCTGCTGGCGCTGCGTGCGTGGCAGGCCGCCAAGGCATCGCCGCTGCAGCCGTGGCATACCTTGTCCGCGAAAGAACCGTCCGCATCGCAGATCCTGCGTGGCGATTGGCAGGCGTACCTCGCCGCTGAAAACCAGCTGTTCGCGCGCGTCCGCGCCGAACTCGATGCCGACATGACGCCGGAAGACGCGCATCCGCTGAATCGCTACACCGCCGGCAGCCTCAGTTCACCGGAACGCTTCGAGCGTGACTGGAACCGCTCGTTCGTGCTGGAACCAGGCGCGGCGCCACGCGGTGTCGCCGTGCTGGTTCACGGCCTGACCGACGCACCCTACAGCATGTTGCGGCTGGCCATGCTGTACAACGCCGCGGGCTACATCGCCATCGTGCCGCGCATGCCCGGGCACGGCACCGTGCCGGGCGCACTGGTGCGTGCGGAAAAATCGCAATGGCAAGCCACGGTGGCGATGGCGATGGCGGAAGCGGGCCGTCGCGCGAATGGACGCATGCCCGTGCACCTGGTCGGTTATTCGAATGGCGCGGCGCTCGCGCTGCTGCACGAAGTCGACCGCCTGCGCGCCGGCAAGCCCGCAGACACCGGCCAACTGGTACTGCTGTCGCCGATGGTCAAGGTCACCGCGTTCGCACGCTATGCGGGACTCGCAGGCCTGCCCGCCGTGCTGCCGCGTTACGCGCGTGCGGCGTGGTCGGAGGTGCTGCCCGAATACAACCCGTTCAAGTACAACTCGTTCCCGGTGCATGCCGCGCGCGAGTCCTACCTGGTCACCGCCGACCTGCAGGACGGGCTGGACGCGCTGGCCGCCGATGGCCGCCTGTCCGGCATGCCGCCGATCCTCGCCTTCCAGTCGGTGGTCGACGACACCGTGGAGGCGTCGGCGGTCGACCGGTTGCTGTTCGACAAGCTCGCCGCGGATCGCAACGAACTGGTGCTGTTCGACGTCAACCGCAATCGCCTGCTGCAACCGCTGCAGGTGCCCGCCACCACCGCATGGGCCGATGCACTGCTGCACGGCCCCGCGCATGCGCACGCGGTGACGATGGTGGGCACGACCTCGCTCGACGATGCCGCCGCGGTCGCGCGCACCCGCCTTGCGCATGCAGATTCGCAGACGATGCAGCCGCTCGGCATCGGCTATCCCGCCGATGTGTTCTCGCTCTCGCACATCGCCCTGCCCTTCGCCGAGGACGATGCGCTGTACGGCCGCATCCCGCGCGAGGGCCATCCGCTGCAACTCGGCGCGATCGCCCTGCGCGGCGAGCGCAACACGCTGGTGGTGCCGCAGGCCAGCCTGGAGCGGCTCAGCTACAACCCGTTCCACGCCTACATGACGGCGCGAATCACCAAGCTGCTGGCGACGGATGCGGCATCCGCATCGCCAGGTGATGCTTCGCCGGAGAACTGATGGCGGCGTGTTCGCGATCATGAAGTCGGCATGACTCGCCGCACGCGGAAGCCCGGATTTCACTCGCGGTTTCGGCCTGCATCGGGACGATGGCATCACCTTCCACGGACGGGACGACCATGCCGACTACGATCCGGCCACAGCGATACAAGCACGACGTGCGGCCATGACCTCGCGCCATCTTGCCTACCGCGACCTCACCCGCTCGCCAGCCAGCATCGCCGCGATGCCGGGCCTGGTCTTGCTCGATTTCGGCACCGACTGGTGCGGCCATTGCATCGCCGCGCGCTCCGCCGTGGATGCCTGGCGCGATGCGCATGCCGACATCGAGCACCTGCGCATCGAGGACGGTCGCGGCCGTCCGCTGGGCCGCGCCTACCAGGTCAAGCTGTGGCCGACGCTGGTGCTGTTGCGCGACGGCCGCGAGCTCGCCCGCGTCGTGCGCCCGCGCGAGGCGCGGGATCTGTGGCCACTGGAACAGGCGCTGGCCTGAGCCAGCGCGCGTCAGTCGCTGCGTTTCGCTTGCTGCTGGCGCACCCAGCCCATGATGTCGACGAAGGGTGCGGTCCAGTAGTCATCGCGATGCTTGGCGAGGTAAGCCAGCAATTCTTCGTGCGCCTGCGCCGACACCTGCAGATGGTCGCCGCCGATGCCATGGAAGGTGAAGTTGGCCATCGTGCCCTTGCGACCTGCTTCTTCGACCAGCGCGATCAATTGCGCGCCGCTCATGCCCACCGGCGCCGCAACCGGCACCGCGGCCGGATCCAGCATCGCCATGTCGTCGACCACCGCACCACCGACCAGCTTGATGCCGACGAACAGCGGCGCGACTGCGCCCAGGTAACTGCCATCCATCGCCGCCACCTCGCCGCAGGGCGCGGTGTAGGTGCGCGCGCTGCGCCCGTCGATGGCCTGCAGCATGGTGCTGGCCAGTTCGACCTGGTCGCGCATCTGCGCCACCGTGGTGGTGTCCAGGTTGCGTTGCGGCGCGACCCAACTGCGCTCTGGACCCTTTCCCGAACATTGATGGAACAGGCTGTGGTTGCCGAGTTCGTGGCCATTGGCCGCGGCCGCGCGCCAATCGGCCAGGCGCGTGCGCACCGTTTCCGCAGAGAGGATCAGGTAGAAGCTGCCTTTCAGTCCGTGTCGGTCGAGCGCGGGAATCGCGGTGTCGAGCTGCGAGTCCAGTGCATCGTCGTAAGCCAGGCTGACCGCCGCCTTGCGACCTTCCGGCCAGGCGAAGCCATCGCCTGCCGATGCCGCGGGCGAGCATGCGATGGCTAACAGCAGGAACGCAGTCAGGCAGGCGCGCATGAGGGACTCGGAGGCGGACGATGCCGCAGCATACCGGCCCTGCCTCGGCCGCGAATCCCGCGCGAACGCCTCAGGCGTCTTCTTCGGATTGCACTCGCACCCATGGATCGCCGTCTTCATCCACGTCGAGCACGACCGTGATCGGACGGCAGCAGACGTGACAGTCCTCGATGTAGCGCTGCGATCCCGCACTGGTGTCCAGCAGCAGGCTGATCACCTCGCCGCAATACGGGCATTCGATGTCCTGGCTATCGAGCATGCGCGTCAATCGCTGCTGACGCCATTCGGCGAGATCAGCAGGCGATCGACCGGATAGCCACGGCGCAACGCGCGCTCGCGGATGGCGTCGAACTGCACGCGTGGCATCGTCGGCGTGCGCGACAGCACCCACAGGTACTTGCGGCTCGGCCCGCCGACCACTGCCCACTGGTAGTCGGGATTTAGCTCCACCACCCAGTAGTCGGCCCAGGTCATCGGTGCCCAGGCCAGCCAGTCCGGGGCGAAGCGCACTTCAAGTTGCCCCGGCTGCCCCGCGACCGGACGCGCGATGCCGTCCGACACCATCGTCTCGCCGTCCTTGTCGTCGCAGGCATTGCGCACGCCGATCCTGCCGTCCACGCGCAGGGTGTAGGTCGCGGTGACATTGGCGACGCAATTGCGCTGGAAGAACATCGGCAGGCGTGCGACTTCGTGCCATTGGCCGGCATAGCGCTGCAGGTCCAGCGCCTGCACGGAGGTATTGGGCAACGCGGCCTGCTGCGCGGAGGCAGGCGCGCAGGCCAGCGCAAGGGCGAGCAGCAAGGGACGGATCATGCGATGACGCTCCACGGTGGGACGCGCACCTTTGCGGATGCTGCGTGGGCGGGGGGTGAAGCCTGGGATGCCGCCACGCCGCGGCTGCACGGGCCCTTCATGCGACATCCTGCATCGTGCCTGCCCGACGCTCTCCCGGAGTCCGCCATGTCATCCCGCCGCGAAACCCGCGCCGCAACCGCCCTGCTGCATGCAACGGGCGCCGCTGCGGCCAGCGTGATCGCCGCGCGCGTGCAGGCGTTTTCCGATCCCGCCACGCTGCTGTCGCCCTGGCACCAGTCGGAAGCGCGGCGCATGACCGCCGAAAAACTCGACGCCGCCAGCCAGGGCATGCAGGCAGCCGGCATCGAACTGGCGCTGTTGCCGGCCAGGATGCTGATGATCGGCGCGCGGCCCGCCGCGTGGACGCCAGCCGGCTGGATGACCGCCTGCAACGACGTGGCCGCGCTGTGGATCGGCGTGGGCAATGCGGCCTTGCGGCCAACCCGCAACACCGCCGTGCGCAACCAGCGCCGGCTGGCGCGTCGACGCGCCTGATCCCCGCGCGCGTGCAGGCCACGCATCGGCGACGAGGCCTCGATCGACCCGTCGCCCTGCGCAATCGCCGGTCAGGTATTGGGCGCGCCGCAGCCCTGCAATTCGCTGACGGACGTGGCCGCCATCGCGCAGTCGTAGTGGCGCCTGGTGACCATGCCGGTATCCGCGCAGGTCTGCGAATCCTTGGCCAGTTGCGCCTCGCCCAGCACCTGCGCGGCATCCATGCCGTCCAGCCGATAGGTGTGCTCGTAGTACGCGCGGCAGTCCTGCGCGGTGAGTTCGCGCGAGTCCGAACCCGCGCTGCCGCCGCAGCCGGCCAACACCAGCAGCGCGATGGCCGCACCGTGCTTCAATGCTCCGATCATCCATCTTCTCCCCGTCCGGTTGGCGGCCTGCAAGGCACCGCCGCCGCAACGTAGGCGGGCAACGCGCCATGCACAAGCAGGCGCGTGGCGTGGCCGGGACGAACGCACGGCCGCGCGTGACGAGCTGCAATCGATACGCAAAGAACGCACCGCGGGAAGCATGCCGGCGAGGCTTGCCTGCGCGCCCCCCCTGTCTTTTCGATTATGGTCACCCGCCAGCCGCCGCCCCGAGGAACGCCATGCACGCGATCGACCTGCGCAGCGACACCGTCACCCGGCCCACCGCCGCGATGCGCGCGGCGATGCTGGCGGCGGAAGTCGGCGACGACGTCTATGGCGAAGACCCAACGGTCAATGCACTGCAGGATCGACTGGCCGATGACCTCGGCTTCGACGCCGGTCTGTTCGTGCCCACCGGTACCCAGTGCAACCTGCTCGCCTTGCTGGCGCATTGCGAACGCGGCGACGAATACATCGTCGGCACGGAGGCGCACACCTACAAGTTCGAGGGCGGCGGTGCGGCGGTGCTGGGTTCGATCCAGCCGCAGCCGGTCGTGCATGCCGAGGACGGCACGCTGCCGCTGGAGCGCATCGCCGCTGTAGTGAAGCCGGTGGATCCGCATTTCGCGCGCACGCGTTTGCTGGCGCTTGAGAACACCTGGCATGGCCGCCCGTTGCCGCTGGAGTACCTGCGCGACGCGCACGACCTGGCGCGGACGCACGGACTCGGCATGCACCTGGACGGCGCGCGCCTGTTCAACGCCGCGGTGGCCTGCAAGGTGCCGGCAAGGGAGATCGCGCGGCATTTCGATACGGTCTCGATCTGCCTATCCAAGGGCCTCGGCGCACCGGTGGGTTCGGTGCTGGTGGGCTCGCATGCGCTGGTCGACAAGGCACGGCGCTGGCGCAAGGTCTGCGGTGGCGGCTGGCGGCAGGCCGGGATCCTGGCCGCGGCCGGCCTGCACGCGCTCGACCACCACGTCGCGCGACTGCAACAGGACCATGACCGCGCGGCGCGCCTCGCGGAAGGCCTGCGCGGCATCACCGGCATCGACCTGCTCGGCCAGCACACCAACATGGTGTTCATCGACGTACCCGCCGATCGGCTGCGCGCGCTGGACGCGCACCTGCGCGATGCCGGCATCCGCATCAGCATCGGCTATCTGCCCACGCTGCGCCTGGTGACCCACCTCGACGTGGACGACGACGGCATCGAACGCACTGTGCAGGCATTCGCCGCCTTCTTCGCTGCCTGAGCGCGCCACCGCATCCGTTTCACGCGGCCTCGCGTAAACACGATCCATGACATCGACCCGTCCTTTCCTGCGGCCACGCCACTGGCTCGGCACACTCCTGCTGGCGGCCGGCGCGCTGCTGGCCAGCGGCTGCCTGCGCGTGGCCTTCACCGTCGCCAACCGCGGGCAACCGCCGGCCGATGCCAGCGCGGCCTACGCACCCGGCGAGCGCCATGGCATCGACGTCTATCGCCCGGCGAATGCGACCGGCGACGTCCCGGTGGTGGTGTTCTTCTACGGCGGCAGCTGGCAGGGCGGCGCGCGCGAGGACTACCGCTTCGTCGGCCGCCGACTGGCCAACCAGGGCCTGCTGGTGCTGGTCGCCGACTACCGCACGTACCCGCAAACGATATTCCCCGGCTTCATCGAAGACGGTGCCAGTGCGGTCGCTTGGGCGCGCGCGCATGCCGCGGACTGGGGCGGCGATCCACGCTGCCTGTTCGTGGCCGGGCATTCCGCGGGCGCGCAGATCGCGGCCTTGCTGGCCACCGACAAGCGCTACCTCGCCGCGCACGGCATGAAACCCGCGGATCTCGCAGGTGCCATTGCGCTGTCGGGGCCACTGGATTTCGCAATCACCGGCGATCTGGTACCGGTCTTCGGCGACCCCGCGCAATGGCCCGACGCGCAACCGATCCACTTCGTCGATGGCGACGAACCGCCCTTCCTGTTGATCCACGCCGTAGGCGACAAGGTCGTGGAAGCCGAGGACAGCCGCCTGTTCGCCGCGCGACTCGAACGCGCAGGGGTGCCGGTGACCCTGCGCCTGCTGGCGGAAGGCGGGCACAGCGCGCCCTTGGTGGGCCTGTACCAGCCCCTCCATGCGCCCGAGGTCCTGCCTGCGCTCAATGGTTTCGTGGCGGCGTGTCGGAAGAAGTCGCCAGGCTGAACCGCGCGATCGCGCCCACGGCGCGGGTTTCAGCCGTTTTCCTGCGTGCTGCAGGCCGGGGTTCTGCCTTGCCGTTCACGAAAGCGGTCGATATGCCGCCCGAATTGCGGTACGGTGCGCGCACTGTTCAAAGCGGGATCACGGTACATCGTGGCTCCGATGCGTGTTGATCAACAGGTTCCAGGGTCTGCAACGACCTTTCCAGACGATCCGCTCCATCGCTTCGCGTTACCCCTTGCTCGACAGTCCGGCACCGCATTTCGCGGGCCGTTTCCTTTTCACTGTTTCCAAGGAGTAACACCATGTCCGATCGTCAGACCGGTACCGTCAAGTGGTTCAACGACGCCAAGGGCTTCGGCTTCATCACCCCGCAGAGCGGTGATGACCTGTTCGTCCACTTCCGTTCCATCCAGGGCTCGGGCTTCAAGTCCCTGCAGGAAGGCCAGAAGGTGTCGTTCAAGGTTGCGCAGGGCCAGAAGGGCCTGCAGGCCGAAGAAGTGCAGGCCGAGTAAGTCCTGCCCGACGCAGGCGCCACGCAAGTGGCACCAGGAACCCCGGGCGGCGACGTCCGGGGTTTTTGTTTGCGCGGTTTACCTGGGCCGATACAGCGCGCACAGCTTGTTGCCGTCGGGATCGCGCACGTAGGCCAGGTACAGGCTGCCCAGGGTACTGGTGCGCAAACCGGGCGGGTCTTCGATCGAGGTGCCGCCGGCCGCCACCGCGACATCGTGGAAGTGCTTCGCCTGCTCCGGCGAACTGCACTTGAAGCCGATGGTCGCGCCGTTGGCGCAGGTCGCCGGTTCGCCATCGATCGGCTCGGCCACGCAGAAGGTGTTGCCCTCGTGGCGGTAGAACAGCCGCATGTGCCCGCTCGGCGACTGGTTGCGCAGCGGCGGGCCCGCGCCCAGCACGCCGAGCACGGCGTTGTAGAAGGCTTCGGAACGCGCCAGGTCGTTGCTGCCGACCATGATGTGGTTGAACATGCGAATGGATTCCGTGGGGTTTCAGAAGATTTGCAGCGCCGCGCGCACGACCAGCGCGAACAGCACCAGCGACGACAGCGCGAACAATGCGAAGCGCACCGGGATGCGGTTGACCAGCGCCTGCCACAGGCTGTGGACGACGCGCAGCGCGACATAGCCCCAGGCCAGCGCAAGCGACGCGGCGGACGCATCGCCGAGCAGGGCCAGGCTCAATGCGGTCGCGTAGAACAGGAGCGGCTGCTCGAACAGGTGGTTGTAGTTGTCCGCTTTCCAGCGCACCCGTGGCGGCAGCGTGGCCATCTGTTCGCCGCGCGGCAGGTTGCCGTCCAGGCGGATGCGCAGGCGCAGGATCGCCGGGATCCGCGTGGCGTACATCCAGCCCCACATCACCGCCGTCCACGCGACCAGCGCGATCACCGGTCCGAGCATCGGTTGCGGGTTGGCCATCGTGCTGCTCCGGGTCAGGAAGGAATCGGGAAACGGGATCAACCGCACGTGCGTGGCAGCCAATGTATATGACCTTGCGCACTGTGGCAGGCCCATGCCGGCGCGGCAGCATGCAGGCATCCCACGATCGGAACGCCGCCATGCGCGCACTGCCCCGTCATGCCGTCCTGCTGTGCCTGCTCGCACCCGCCATCGCGATGGCCGACGACCGCGCCGACGCCGTGTTGCTGCAGCGCGCGAACGCGTTGGTGGCCGCGCAACTGGCCTCCGACCAGCCCGCGCTGGAAGGCCTGCTGGCAGCGGACTACCTGGAGGTGTCGCCGGTCGGCGATGTCGATACCCGCGACGAGGTCATCGGCTTCTATTCGGCCGAAGCAAAATCCAGGGCGGCGGCCGGCTCGACACCGATCGACGCCGTCCTGGACGACGTGCAGGTCCGCGTGGATGACGATGCCGCCACATTGATCGCCCGCGAAACCATCCGCATGCCATCGCCCGATGGTCCCCGCGCGATCGCGATGCGCGTGCAATTCCAGTTCCGCCTGATCAACGGCGAATGGCGCATCGCCACCACCCAGTACACCGGGATCCGACCACCGGCACCGAGCAAGCCGCACTGACAAGCGCGTGGTGTCCGCAGCTTCTGCACGCAGGCTGCGGATGTGCGATTCACGCCCCGCTACCTCACATGCGCCGCCGGCCACGACCGCGCGCCGCCACCTCACTTGGTCCACAACACGCATGAAACAGCACGCCCTGCTCGCCTCGCTCTGCCTGTTCACCGCCTCCTGCACCGGCGTCGCCAACCGCGACACGCCGTCACCCGCGCCATCGACGCTGACCCTGGCCAGTTGGAACATGGAACACCTCGCCGAGCGCGATGGCTCGGGTTGCCGTCCGCGAACCGATGCCGACTACGCCGCGATGCGCGATTACGTGGACGCCCTGGCCGCCGATGTCATCGCGTTCCAGGAAGTCGAATCGCGCGCCGCGGCCGAGCGCGTGTTCGATCCGTCGCGCTACAGCGTGGTGATCGAGGCGCGGATCGGCAGCGGTCGCAACGGCGCATGCGGCGGCCGCCCGGGCTTGACCATCAATGCGCAGCGCACCGGCTTCGCGATCCGCAAGGGCCTGTCCTTCGATCGCCAGCCCGATGTCACCGACCTCCAGGCTGGCAATCCCGACCTGCGTTCCGGCGTGGACGTGATCGTCCGCCCCACCGGCGGCAAGCCGATGCGCCTGCTGTCGGTGCACCTCAAGGCGGGCTGCAGCGCCGGCGACCGGAACGAGGCCTGCGCGGCGCTGTTCGAGCAGGTGCCGGCGATGGAGCGCTGGATCGACGCGCGTGCCTCGGAAGCGCTTCGCTTCGCGGTGCTCGGCGACTTCAACCGCCGCCTGGTGATGCCCGGTGATGCGGTGTGGAAGGAATGGGACGATGCCGCGCCGGCCAACGCCGATCTGGCGCGCGCCTCCGGCGACCAATCGGCGCGCTGCAATCCGCGCTACAAGGATTTCATCGACTACATCGTGCTGGACCGCCGCGCCACCGCCGACCAGCTCGACTTCGACGAGAAGACGTTCCCCGCCGACCCCTTGAGCGACCATTGCGCGGTCACCACGCGCTTGCGCCTGCGCTGACCCGGCTGATGCGGGTTGCCGGCGATTGCAGGCGTCGCAAGCACGCCTTGTTCACGACACCTCGACGCCATGATCACGGCAGCTCCACCTCGAATGGGCCACGCTCCGCACCAATCGAGGGGGATCCGACATGGACAGTTTCGTGCAGCACGGCAACGCCAACGATGCGATCGAAGCCGAGCTCGATGCGCTGGAAGCGGAAATGCCGAACATCCAGGCCCGTGCCGGCAACGTGTTCGTCCTCGCAGGCACATGGGCCGAGCGTCATGACGCCATCGTCGCTGCGACTCCCGACGATTCGCTGCAGGCAGTGGAAGCACGCCTGCGCCGCATCGGCATCCGCTGGGGCATGATGCCTGGCGCGCGCATGACCGCGCAGTTCCCGGCGCTGCCCGCGGCGGCGCCAGGCGAGGACGGCTGAGTCGTCTTGATCGCATGCGCAGCAGCGCCGGCAATCCGGCAGGTGTGACGCGCGCCGGCGACCGCCTCAGGCGCCCAGCAGTTCCACGTCGAACTTCAGGGTGGCATTCGGCGGGATCACGCCACCCGCGCCGCGCGCGCCGTAGCCGAGGCTGGCCGGGATGATCAGGGTGCGCTGGCCTCCTTCCTTCATGCCCTGCACGCCTTCGTCCCAACCCTTGATGACCATGCCGCTGCCGAGCGGGAAGATGAAGGGCTCGCCGCGATCCTTGCTGGAGTCGAACTTCTCGCCCTGCTCGCCGTTCTCGAACAGCCAGCCGGTGTAATGCACGGTGACGTTGACGCCGGGCCTGGCCTCGGTGCCGGTGCCGACGACGGTGTCTTCGAACTGCAGGCCGGAGGCCGTGGTGGTGAATGCCATGGGGGGTTCCTTGTGGACTTGGCGGGGATCGTGGCCCGAAGTTTGGTTCTTCTCCCATCTGAGGGAGAGGCACACGGCCGACCCGGCTAACTTGTGGTTGTCGAGACTACAAATTGGGGCCGGCCGTGGCCGACGTGGATTGTATTGCTCAGCTTGGTGGCTGGACGGGTT
>NZ_JAYRTQ010000032.1:0-22455 GCF_041919455.1 Thermomonas sp. | reverse complement strand
TCAGAGCACCAAAAAATACGCGGCGAAGAGCCAAAGCTGCCAATCCACATGCGCATGATCGCTTCAAGTTGCTCGCACCGTCGGGATTTTGCTCCCAGGCAATCGGCGCAGCCGTTTGCGGACGTTGGGAGCAGGGCGGCAACGCCGTGCTGCGAACCGCATGGAGCCTGACGCTACAAGTCGCAATGAACTGCGTTTTCAGTTGCGATGATCTATTGCAGACCTAACGCCTGAGTTAAGCCGGGGAGCGGAGCGGCCACGGCAGAGACAGCATCTTACGATGCTCTGCCGAGGCCGCGAAGCGGACTCGGCTTGAACGAATTGTTAGATTGAGATTGGCCTATGAACCGACACGCTGCCAGTGAAGGCAGGGCCGCCGCAGCTTGACGAGGACGGCCCGTGAGCAAGACCAGGAGATTGGCCTGCGAAGGCGGTTCCTAGCCCTTCACCATTGCCTAAACCGCTTTTGCGAGAAAATTTTAAGAGCCTCGCGCCAACTCAATCTAACGCCTGAGTTAAGCCGGGCAGCGCAGCGGCCACGGCGTGGTGTACAGGTTACGACACTGCGCCGAGGCCGCGAAGCGGACTCGGCTTGAACGAATTGTTAGGTGTGCGAGCCATGATCTTGTTGCCCGCCCTCATGGTCGCTCAAAGCGCGTTCTGAGATTTGTTTGATGCGTGCGATCTGAGCCAAATATAGGCCGTGCGCCCGCTTGTCGATTTCTTTCATAATCGCAGCGTTCTTTGACTTAACTGAGTCAATCTCAACTTCCAGCGTGACGATCCGCTCGTGGAGTCGTTGGTTCTCCTTCAAGAGCTTCTCGTAGTGCTCGCTAGTGCGCTCGTCGGCGATTTTCTTCACTGCACACCTAACGCCTGAGTTAAGCCGGGCCGCTTTGCGGCCTTGGGCAAGTGAAAATTACCAGAGCTTGCACGAGGCCGCGAAGCGGGCTCGGCTTGAACGAATTGTTAGCCCCCAGCGAGGGCGGTCGCAACTGCTTGGTTCAATAGTTCTTGGTCATCTACAAGTTCTCGGTAGGCGAGATACGACAGTTGCCCATCATTGACCTGACGCTGGATAAAAAGCGCTAAACGCCACTCATCCGGGTCCGGCTTATCAAAGTCAAAGTCAATGCCACCCACTTCTGGCGTCTTGAAGATGTGCACGCCAATTCCATGCGGTCTGACGAACCAGCAGGTATTCGGGATGGCCTGGAAACGGCGATGCGCGGGACTCAGAATGTCCGAGGCGTCAGCCAAGTTGAATGTACGAATCAGCAACTCTTTTCCCCACGCGACATGGGCATACCAAAGAGGAATTGCTTGTCTCACCAGTGCGACGTGATCGTGGTTCATGGGGGCTAACGCCTGAGTTAAGCCGGACCGCTGCGCGGCACGGCGGTGTGGTACACGTTACCGCACTAAGCCGAGCCGCGAAGCGGTCTCGGCTTGAACGAATTGTTAGGCCCCAGCCTGTTGTGGTAGTTCACGGACATGAGGCGCCGAATTACTGCAGTAGAACTCATATCGCTTGCCGCTTTGCAGTGCGGCGACGAATGACCTGTTGCCGTCAACAGTCACTTGTCCTGGGCACTCAAATTCTATTTTCAACGCGCCGGGTGCCACGAGGAGCGGCCCATCTGGTGCGGGATGGCCGTCAACGGCGTAAATGCGGCCTGGACTTGTTGCGGTGAGGTCTTGTGCGATTTCTAGACGCGCGGGGCCGAGAGTGCGAACAGCTGCAACTTGGCACGAGGTGAGTAGAAGGCAGGCAAGCGAGAACACATGCTTCATGGGGCCTAACGCCTGAGTTAAGCCGCACCGATTTGCGGCGGCGGCAAGGCCACAATCTTACGAGGCTTTGCCGACGCCGCGAAGCGGTGTCGGCTTGAACGAATTGTTAGGCGCGTGCTCTTCATTGGGTTTGAAGAGAGCGGTGATGATCAGGCGATCCCAGAACAGCAAACCCCAGTACTCAAGATTGCTCTGATCAGTGTCACGAAAATATTTGTAGTCAAAAACACCCTGGTACTGGCCACGCGACTCCAGCGGCCCTAAAGCATCTTGAAAAAGTTTGGTGGGCTCACGATCTGGCGGGAAGATCTCGATTCCCACCCTCACATCAGGGGAAAGAATCTTCCCGTGTTCTTTGAAGTAGAGCCCGCGGATTATTTTCCAAAGAACTCGTCGTATGCGTGATGGGTCAATTCGCTTTGCTATCAAGCCGGGTGGGAGCTGAAGGCCTGAGGGCGTTTGCTCGAACTCAGTAAGCACAGTCTTTACGAGTCCAACTTTCTGACCCGACTGGAATTTTCGACCGATGTCTGCGAGCAGCGAATTTCCCGCGTAAGAGCCCGCTGCAAATGGAGCGAGCGAGTTTACGAAATAGTCTTCGTCATGCTGGAAGGACTTGTTGCATTCACCATGAGTCGGAAGCGTGAATAGGTTCGGTGCATGAGCTTGCCTTACAGAGCGAACGTAAAGCTGCTTGGGAGGTACATGATCACGCGAAGAGTCGTCCTCGATCACGAGAGAGCATAGATAGCAGGTCTGTGGCTCTTGCATCTAAGCGCCTAACGCCTGAGTTAAGCCGGCCCGATTTGCGGCCACGGCTGAGTGACAATCTTACGGCGCTCTGCCGAGGCCGCGAAGCGGGCTCGGCTTGAACGAATTGTTAGGTGTCTCGCCGTGAACTACCTGCCGCTGGGCTTTGGACGCCCCCAGAGCAACATTGCAACGAGCAACGAAGACAAGGGTGCAGATATGGCTAGCGCCTTCAATGAACCAACTGCGTACGCCGGATCTCCGCTGAATGCAAAGATCACGAGATCAAAGATCGGCGGGCCAGCGGAAGTGCCGCTTCCCCCCAGATTGGCAGGGGTTACAACGAGCGCAATCAAAGTGCCCCAAACGATTGAACGAAGGATGACACTCTTAACGTTTCTCGTTGCGAAGTAAGCAACAACCCCAATGAAGAGTGTCAGAACTACAGCGATCCCCGCAAAGAAATAAATGAAGCCCGAGTAGTCAGAGGCGATTGCGGTGGTTGGAAGCAGCAGAGATGCGGTTGTTGCAAAAAGTCTTTCAAGATGCTGATGACGCCTCATGTGACACCTAACGCCTGAGTTAAGCCGGACCGCGCAGCGGCAGCGGCAAGTGGCTGAATGGTAGCGGCCATTTGCCGAGGCCGCGAAGCGGTCTCGGCTTGAACGAATTGTTAGATCTCAGTCCACTGATCCGTTCTTTAGTATGAAGTCCAGTACGACTCTTGCCTCTGCAGTGTCATTGGGAATGGAGGGCGGGCAATAGATGTCTGCAATGTAGCCGTCTGGAGTGTCCCTTACGCGTTCGCAGAAAGCAGAGCGAGATGAGGCCGCGAACTCAGCCCTCAGGATGTTTTCCGCCTTGCGACCAATTAGAAACGGGTGAATGCAAGCCTGGCACTCATAACGCTTGCGGTCCTTGCGACTGGTGTAGAAGTTTTGCGCAGGGCTGGCGCAAAGCGGGCAGTCCGCCTCTGATTTTTCTTCGGTCACCGGTTACTCCAATTGAGATCTAACGCCTGAGTTAAGCCGGGCCGCTGCGCGGCCACGGCAGAGTGACAATGTTACGTTGCTCTGCCGAGGCCGCGAAGCGGGCTCGGCTTGAACGAATTGTTAGGTCTCAACTCTTTGAACCCGAGCTAGTACCCTCGGCGTGTGACTGGGTCGGCCCACGTATTCTTGTCGCCGGTTGCCAAGTTGGTTGCTGATTTTAGGAAGAACTCGTTGGGCGCCGTCAGTAGATCCGGCCAGACCTCAATCTTGTAGAGATTCTTCTGCGTAAGCTGGAGCTGGTAAGTGACGCCTGCGGCGTAGAACTCTGGATAGAAATCAAGGCATGGGACGACAGCCTGGATCAGTTCACCCTTGAGTGGTGACGGGCCGGACACGACGCGAAACGTCACGGGTGTCCCGATAAATATCACTCCGCATCCAACAGGCGTTGGAACGAACTCGGCTACGGCGGTGATGCCTACTGATTCACCAACTGCAGGAGTGTTCGCACAGCCGGTGGCGCTGCATATCGCTAGCGTTGCCGAAATGGTCGCGCTGTACAAAGTCGCTAGAGGCTTCATTGAGACCTAACGCCTGAGTTAAGCCGGGCCGATTTGCGGCCACGGCAGAGTGACAATCCTACGACGCTCTGCCGAGGCCGCGAAGCGGGCTCGGCTTGAACGAATTGTTAGATGGCAACCGGGCTTGACACGCCTTGGGAGCATCAATATGTTGAAACTGTCGGTGCCCGACACGCCTGATAGGCCTGTCTGGGCTGAAAAGGGAATCCGGTTTGAGCCCGGAACTGCCCCGCAACGGTAACGGATATGAAAGGCTGTTTGCCGAGTAGTTGATCCGTGAGTCCGAAGACCTGCCGACCACTCCACATTCACGCGCAACCGTGGGGTAGGTCGACTGGTCTTTGGCCGGTTGCGGGGATGTTGACTATCCTCTCCGTAGCCGTGCCTCCAGTGTTCATCTCCTGCGAGGGCGTGGAGATGTGCGCTACTAAGAGGCATAACTCATGAAGAGTGGAATCGCTCGAACGAGGATTTTGATTACTGGAAGAATGACTCCGGGTGGAGCAAATCTTGTTGGGGTAATCTGCGCAGCGACAGGTCTTGTTCTGGCTGTTGGCTTTGTGATTTTTCTCTTGCTATGAGAGCGAGAATTTTCATTGCCATCTAACGCCTGAGTTAAGCCGGGCCGCTGCGCGGCTTGGCGTGATGGTAAACGCTACCATTTAAGCCGAGCCGCGAAGCGGTCTCGGCTTGAACGAATTGTTAGGCCCAGCCCTTAACCAAAAAAGCATGCGTGCTTGTCCTCAGCAACGAGAGCTAAGAATCGTTCGACTGAACGAACTCTGGGTGCTTCAGGGTAGATATGCCACTTAAGGTCTGCACGTTGCCAGTAGATCTTCCAACAGTCTTGCGCCCTGACGTAGGTTGTCTTTGCTACCGGATGCTCTGTTGTCTCGCCTGGTTCCCCACGCCAGCGCGGACGAATCTCAAATATCTCGATACTTTGGCCGGAAATCCGGAAGGCTAGGTCCAATTTTGGCCGGATATGCGGTGGTGGCCGATGCTTTTGGATGAAGGAGTCAACGACCTTCTCAAATCTCTTTGTCTCGAATTCGCTAAAAGCCATATCTGGGCCTAACGCCTAGTAGCTTGCGAACGGGCAGCATAGTGCTGTTTGTTCATTTGTGTTTGATCAGGCTGAGGGGAAATCTTACCTAACAAACAGTTTTTTACTGAATGAGTGCACGAGGGTTGGTGTGCAGCATGGGGTGCAAATCCAGCACGGGTGCGGTCATATGCTTTATGTCGTTGAAACCCCGAAATATCCCGGTGTTGTGGGTGAGCCGAATTGGGAGGGTGATGAGTCGCAGTTGGCCAGGATATCGGCGCTGGTCGAAGACGTTCGCCGCGTGTTGCGGGCTCGGCACTACAGCGTCAGAACCGAGGGGGTATATCTGGGGTGGATCAAGCGGTTCATCTTGGCGAATCGATTGCGGCATCCGGCGGACATGGGGCAGCGTGAGGTCGAAGCGTTCCTCACGCGATTGGCGGTGGAAGGACAGGTCGCGTCGTCGACGCAGAACCAGGCCTTGTCGGCGCTGTTGTTCCTGTACCGCGATGTCCTGCGGGCGCGCATGGACTGGATGGAGGACGTGGTGCGTGCGAAGCGGGCGCGCAAGCTGCCGGTGGTGTTGGCCGGTGAAGAAGTGCGCTTGCTGCTGGCGCAACTGGATGGTCGGGCCTGGTTGCTGGCCAGCGTGCTGTACGGAACCGGGATGCGCCTGATGGAATGCTTGCGCTTGCGGGTCAAGGATGTCGATTTCGCGCGGGGGGAGATCACCGTGCGGGATGGCAAGGGCGGGAAGGATCGGCGCACGGTGTTGCCGCGCAGCCTGGTGGAACCCCTGCAGTTGGAGGTCGAACGCGCGCGCATCCTGCATGCGAGCGACCTGGCGGCAGGGTTCGGGGCGGTGTGGTTGCCGCATGCCTTGGCGCGCAAGTACATCAACGGTCCGCGTGAGTTCGCCTGGCAGTACGTCTTCCCAGCGCGGAATCGTTCGCTGGATCCGCGCGACGATACCGAGCGCCGGCATCACGTCGATGCGGAGTTCGTGTCGCGGGCGCTCAAGCAGGCGCGGAACCGGGCGGCGATCGACAAGCCGGTGACGGCGCACACGCTGCGGCATTCCTTCGCGACCCATTTGCTGGAGGCGGGTTACGACATCCGAACGATCCAGGAATTGCTGGGGCACAAGGACGTGGCGACGACGCAGATCTACACGCACGTGCTCAACCGCGGTCCCAACGCGGTGCGCAGTCCGCTGGATCGCTGAGCCGTCGGGACCGGCGTAGGCTGGTGTCTTTCACAGCACGGAGGTGCGACGGTGATGGGGTAGCCAAGCGGCGGAAGCTGGATCGCGGGATGAGGTGTTGGAGCAGGTGGGATTGGCGTGTCGGCGACGGCACCTGAGCAGGAGCACGGAGGCGGCCTACCGATATTGGGCCCGGCGGCTCATGGACTTCCTCGGCGGGCAGCCGCTGGAGACGGCCGGGGTGGTGCGCTTCCTCGACCATCTGGCCGCGGTGGAGCGGGTGGCGGCGAGTACGCATCTGCAGGCCTTGCACGGCGTGCTGTTCCTGTTCCGGCAGGTACTGGGTCGCGAGGTGGGTCGGTTGGAGGGCTTGCGCACGATGCGGCGACCGGCGCGGGTGCCAGTGGTGCTGGCGGTGGAGCAGGTGCGGGCGATCCTCAATGCGATGCACGGGATGCCGCGGCTGGTGGCGGCGTTGCTCTATGGCTCGGGCATGCGCGTCGGCGAGGCGCTGGCGTTGCGGGTGAAGGACGTGGATTTCCGCGCGGGCACGATCACCGTGCGGGCGGGCAAGGGCGCGAAGGATCGGGTGGCGATCCTTCCCGGGCGCGTGCGGGATTCGATGCACCGCTTGGCACTGTGGCGCCTGGCCTTGCACAAGCGGGACCTGGCGCGGGGCGATGGCCATGCGCCGTTGCCGGGCGCGCTGGAGCGGAAGTATCCGTCGGCATCGCGGGCGTTCGGCTGGCAGTTCCTGTTCGCGTCCAGCGCGGTGCGGCCATGCCCGGGAAGCGGTCGTCGCCTGCGCTGGCATCTGTCGCCCTCGACGGTGCAGGAGGCGTTCCACGAGGCGTTGCGCATCACCGGTTGCCACAAGCAGGCGTCATTGCATGTGCTGCGGCATTCGTTCGCGACGCACTTGCTGGCGCAGGGTGTCGACATCCGCACGATCCAGCAGTTGCTGGGGCATCGCCACCTGGACACGACGATGATCTACACCCATGTGCACCAGCCGGTGCGAGGGACGGTCAGTCCGCTGGATCGCTTCTGACGCGAATGCGCGATGTCATGGCGTGGTGCGGCGATCGATGCGCAGGCTGGCCTGCGGCGCTGGATGGCCGAGGTGGGTGAAGGTGACGTCGCGCGTGTCGAGCTTGGCCGAAGTCGGCCCTGCCTGCGGATTGAGATGCAGGTTGAGTGCACGAGGAGCGCCGCGGGTCGGTATCCACTGCAGCTCGATCACCGCATCGCCGGCCCAGACGCATTGCACGCCGGGCTTGCAGCGTGAGTCGCTGGACAGGCGGATGTAGCGCAACAGGCCATCCGCCAAGGTCGCCGATTGCCCCGGCATCAAGGCAACGGTGCTGCCATCCACGGCCTTCACGCCGACGTTGTACGAATAGGCGCAAGCGCCGAGCAGGCTGCCCAGCAGAAGGGCGGCGACGATGCGTGGCATGGCGGCAATTCCTGGAGGGGATTGCCGCAGCCTAGCGTTGACGGCATGAATGCGGCGCGAGCCTAGCCGTCATCGCCAGCGAACAGATCGGGGGATCCGACATCGCGCATGCGCGGGCCGCGGCGCGAGGCCAAGCGGTCGGCGAGGCGGGTGGGTTCCGGCAAGCGGTATTTGCCGACATAGCGCATCACCAGTTCCGGTGCGGAGGGCATCGCGACGCGGTGGCCGGGCGACACGATCAGCGGCAGGCAACCGGGCTTGCTGCGCAGGAGCCAGCCGATCTGCTCCTTGCCGCTGCGCAGCGGGGTAAAGGCGCCGCGCATCTCGTGCAGGGCCATGCGCGCTTCGCCGGTGAGGATCTTCTTGGCCACGCCGATGCTGGGCAGGCCGGTGTCGACGCCGAAATGCGCGGCGATGCCGAGCCGGCGCGGATGGGCGATGCCGTGGCCGTCGATGAATGCGAGGTCCGGCGCAGCCTGGAGCATCGCCAGTGCCTCGAGCAGCGCGGGGAGTTCGCGGAAGCTGAGGAAGCCGGGGATGTACGGCATGCGCGTGGGCAGGCGCGCAACCTGCTGGTCAATGACCTCGAGCGTGTCCGCATCGAGCAGGACGGCAGCGGCGCGGGTGGTGGCGCCATCGTCCTCGAAGCCGACGTCGAAGCCGGCGATGGTGCGCAGCGGCCTGGCGAAATCGTCGCGGAGGACGACACGCTGCGCGAGGTCGGCCTGCACGGCACGCAGGGCGGCGACATCGCCGGTCCAGTCCGGGATGGCGTCGGTCACGGTGCGGGCGATGCTGCGCCGTAGCGGGTGACGTCCAGCCGTGCGCGACCATCGGCTCCGATGCGGATGATGCTCAGGCGATCATATTCGTGGTCCGGGATCGGTGCGGTCGTGCAGGCACAGAGCGCGGCGACGATATCCGGCACGGTGTTGCTGTGGCCGGCGATCAGCACGGCGCCACGCGGATGCCTAGCTCGCAGCCGTGCGGCGAATTCGGTCGCGGGCTGCCCGGCGGGATACGGGGTGATCGCCATGCCGCGTGCTTCCGCACTGGGCGCCAGTGTTTGCGAGGTGCGCTTGAACTCGGTGGCGTAGGCGGCGGCGAGTTCACGCTCGCCGAGGGAGGCGGCCAGCGCCTGCGCGCGCGCATGGCCAGCAGGGCTCAGGTCGGGGTCGCGGCTGGCATCGACCTTTTCGGCGTGGCGGACCACGATGAAGGTGACGGCAGCGGTGTCCGCGGTGCGAGGCGCGGTCACGGCGCAGCCGGCAAGCGTGAGCGCCAGTGCGATGCAGGCAAGGAATCGAGTCATGCGGCAGAGCATACGGCTAGCCCGGCGCCAGTGCCGTCAACAGGCCACGTGCCGCATTGAAACGTGTCGTGGCATCCGGCAGGTCCAGGGTGATGCGCAGTTTGTCCGGGCCGTCCATCCGGTAGTGCTTCGGCTGGCCCTGGATCAGGCGGATGACCGCCATCGGGTCGACGTTGGGCTTCTCGACGAACTGCAGGCGGCCACCCGTCCCGCCGAGGTCGAGCTTGCGAATGCCGAGGCGGGTGGCATCGAGCTTCAACTCAGCGGTCGCGAACAGGTGCCTGGTGGGATCGGTGAGCAGGCCGAAGCGGTCGATCATTTCGACCTGCAATTCGCGCAGGGCATCGGCGTCGCGGGCGGCGCTGATGCGCTTGTAGAGGGTCAGGCGTGCGTGCGGATCGGGCAGGTAGTCGTCGGGGATCAGCGCGGGGACGTGCAGGTCGACGTCGGCGCCGTGGCGGCTGTCGCCATCGACATCGGGCAGCTTGCCCTGTTTGATCGACTTGACCGCGCGTTCCAGCAACTCGGTGTAAAGGCTGAAGCCGATTTCGGCCATCTGCCCGCTCTGGCCTTCGCCCAGCAGTTCGCCGGCGCCGCGGATTTCCAGGTCGTGCGTCGCCAGGGTGAAGCCGGCGCCGAGTTCATCCATCGAGGCGATCGCTTCCAGCCGCTTCTTCGCGTCGCTGGTGATGCTGCGCTGGTCCGGGATCGTGAGGTAGGCATACGCGCGGTGGTGCGAACGACCGACACGGCCGCGCAACTGGTGCAATTGGGCCAGGCCGAACTTGTCGGCGCGGTGGATGACGATGGTGTTGGCGTTGGGGATGTCGATGCCGGATTCGATGATGGTCGTGCACAGCAGCACGTTGAAGCGCTGCTTGTGGAAGTCCAGCATTACCCGCTCCAGTTCGCGTTCCGGCATCTGCCCATGGGCGATGCCGATGCGCGCCTCCGGCACCAGAGCCTGCAACTGGTCGTGCATGCGGCCGATGCTCTCGACGTCGTTGTGCAGGAAATACACCTGGCCGCCGCGCGCGAGTTCGCGCTGGAAGGCCTCGCGCAGCAGCGCATCGTCCCAGGCGTGGACGAAAGTTTGCACCGCCAGGCGATTGGCCGGCGGGGTGGCGATGATCGACAGGTCGCGCAGGCCGGCCATCGCCATGTTGAGCGTGCGCGGGATCGGCGTGGCGGTCAGGGTGAGCAGGTGCACGTTGGCGCGCAGCGCCTTCAGCGCTTCCTTCTGGCGCACGCCGAAGCGTTGTTCCTCGTCTACGATCACCAGGCCGAGGTCCTTGAACCTCACGTCCGGCTGCAGCAGGCGATGGGTGCCGACGATCACGTCGAGCTTGCCTTCGGCGAGCTTCTGCAGCTCGGCGTCGATTTCTTTCTTCGACTTGAAGCGCGACAGCACTTCGACCTTCAGCGGCCAGTCGGCGAAGCGGTCGCGGAAGTTGCGGTAATGCTGCTCGGCCAGCAGCGTGGTCGGCACCAGCACCGCGACCTGCTTGCCGCCGGTCGCGGCGACGAAGGCCGCGCGCACCGCGACCTCGGTCTTGCCGAAGCCGACATCGCCGCAGACCACCCGGTCCATCGGCTGCGAGGAGGCGAGATCGCGGATCACGGCTTCGATGGCGGCGTGCTGGTCCGGGGTCTCCTCGAACGGGAAGGTGGCGGCGAACGGTTCGTACATCGCCCGGTCGACGTCGATCGCCAGGCCCTTGCGCGCGTGGCGACGGGCCTGGATCTCCAGCAGTTCGGCGGCGACGTCGCGGACCTTCTCGGCGGCCTTCTTCTTGGCCTTCGCCCATTGTTCGCCGCCCAGGTTGTGCAGCGGCGCGGTGTCCGGGTTGGCGCCGGAATAGCGGCTGATGCGGTCGAGTTGCGCGACTGGCACGTACAGGCGATCGCCCTTGGCGTATTCGATGTCGAGGAATTCGCCGGGCATGCCGCCGATGTCCATGGCCACCAGTCCGCGATAGCGACCGACGCCGTGGTCCTCGTGCACGATCGGCGCGCCCAGCGAGAGCTCGCCGAGGTCGCGGATGATCGCTTCGGGTTCGCGCCCGGCGCGCTTGCGGCGGCGCGGCTGCGAGGCGCGCTCGGGGAACAACTGGCGTTCGGTGAGCACGCAGAGCGCGGGGTCAGCGAGGGCGAAGCCGTCGTCGAAGGCGGCGACGGCGAGCGTGAAGCGCGCATCGTGGGTGGCGAACTCATGCCAGCCCGGCAGCACCGTGGGCGACAGTCCCGCCGCCTCCAGCACTTCCCGCAAGGCCTCGCGCCGACCCGGCGAATCCGCGGCGACCAGCACGCGGCCCGGATAGCTGCCGAGGAAATCGCGTAGTGCCTGCGCGGGGGCGTGGTCCTTGGCCGCCAGCGGCAAGGCAGGCGCGGGTTGCACCGGTAGCGGCTGTGCATCGGCGTGGCGTGGGTGCGCGGGGGGGCAGACTTCGATGCGGTCGCCGCGGTTGAGGATCTCGCGCAGTGCATCCGGCGCGAGCCACAGGTCGGCAGGCGGCAGCAGCGGCCGTTCGACATCGTGGCGCAGTTGCTCGTAGCGCTGGCCGATCTGCTGCCAGGCGTGCTCGGCGGCCTCGCCGACGCCGTCGCAGAGCAGCGGCAGCATGCCGTCGGCGAGGTAGTCGAACAGCGTCGCGGTGCTGGATCCGGCGCCGCGCGGCTTCTCGAAGAACAGCGGCAGGTAGTACTCGATGCCGGCCGGCGCAACCCCGGCCTTCAGGTCCTGCACCAGTGCGCTGCGGCGAGTGTCGATGTCGAAGCGTTCGCGCAGCGCATCCAGTGCGAGTTGCACGCGCGCATCGTCCAGCGGGACCTCGCGGCCGGGCAGCAGTTCGATGCGGTCGATCCGCTCCAGCGAACGCTGCGATTCCGGGTCGAATACCCGGATCGTGTCGATCTCGTCGTCGAGCAATTCCAGCCGGAACGGCGCGTCGCTGCCCATCGGATAGACATCGAGCAGGCCGCCGCGCACGGCGAAATCGCCGGGGTCCTGCACCTGCGGGACGTTGCGGTAGCCGGCGGATTCCAGGCGGCGTTTTTCGGCATCGAGGTCGAGGCGTTGGCCGCTGCGCAGGTCGAAGCGGTTGCCCAGTACGTGGCCCAGCGGAGCCAGCCGCTGCATCAGGGTGGCGACCGGCACCACCACGATGCCGCGGGCGAGGTCGGGCAGTTTCGCCAGCGTGGCCAGGCGCTGGCTGACGATGTCGGGATGCGGGCTGAAGCGGTCGTAGGGCAGGGTCTCCCAGTCGGGGAAGCCGAGCACGGGCAGGCCGTCCTCGCCGGCGGCCAGCAGGCGCAGGTCGGCTTCCAACTGGTGCGCAGCGTGGTTGTCGCGGGCAACCACCAGCAGCGGGCCGGGATGGCGGCGCGCGGCGGCGGCGATCGCGCAGGCCAAGGCGGTCCCGGACGCGGGCGCACGCCACCAGGCACGCGACTGGCCGGATTTGGGCAGGGGGACGGGAAACGACAGCGGCGAGGCGGGATCGGGCATGCGAAAAAGGCGACTGGCGCCGGACGCGGTGCGCCAGCGCTAGAGTGTCCTGATTGAGGAAAACAGCCGGGGAGTTTAGCCGCTCGGGTCAGCGGCCCGGGGTGATCACGCCCGGCAGCGGCGGTGGCGCCTTCGGCTTGGGCGGCGGCAGGTCCAGCACCATCCGCACCATGCCCGGGTCGCCGGGGTATTCGCGCTGGAAGCCGAGCGAGGCCGCGAGCGCCTGCATCGGCAGGTTGCTTTCCAGCACCTCGCCATAGATACGCAGCACCTTGCGGCCCTTGGCCCAGCGCACCAGCCGGCGCATGAGATGCCGCCCAAGGCCCATGCCGTTGATGTAGTGGCTGACCAGGATCGCGAATTCGGCGTCGCGGCCGTTGTCGTCGATGGCGATGCGGGCGACCGCGCCGACCAGGGCTTCGCCGGGCGGCAGGGGTTCGGCGGCGACCAGGGCGAACTCGCGGCGCGGGTCGGGACGGGTCAGGCGTTCGGCCTGCTCCACGCCCAGTTCCTTCATCGGATGCAGGAAGCGCTGGCGCACCTCATCCGGCTCCAGCAGCACGAAGCCGGCGCGCAGCGGCACGGCGTCTTCGGGGCGAATCGGGCGGACCAGGACCTCGCGACCATTGGCGAGGTGGATTTTTTCGTGCCACGGGGGCATGCGGTTGCGGGCGGCCATGCCGGCATCATCCCTGCAACCGGGTTAAGAAAATGAATGGCGCATGTCCGGGACGTGTCGCGGCGGGTCCTGTCAGTGGGCCGCCGCGGCCGGTTTGCCGCGCAGGCGGGCGATCCCGGCCACCGCAGCCAGCACCAGCGCGCCGGCGATGATGCCGACCACCGCGTTGTACAGGTTCTCCCACAGCCAGCCCGGCGGGACGGCGCGGGCGGCCTCGGCCAAGTGGTGCAGGGCGGGGACGCCGTGGACCAGGATGCCGCCGCCGACCAGGAACATCGCCGCGGTGCCGGCGACCGAGAGGAACTTCATCAGCTTCGGGGCGAAGGCCAGGATGCCGCGGCCGATCGCGGTGCGCAGCTTGCCGGCGCCCTCTCGGGCCAGCCGCAGGCCGAGGTCGTCCAGCTTGACGATGCCGCCGACCAGGCCGTACACGCCCACGGTCATGATCAGCGAGATCGCCACCAGCACCGCGAATTGCTTCATGAAAGGCTGGGTGGCCACGGTACCGAGCGAAATCACGATGATCTCGGCGGACAAGATGAAATCGGTGCGGATCGCGCCTTTGATCTTGTCCTTCTCGAACGCGACCATGTCGACCGATTCGTCGTTGACGGCATCCACCAGCTCGGCGTGGTGCTGCTCGTCCTCCTGCGGCTTGTGCAGGAACTTGTGCGCGAGTTTCTCGACGCCCTCGTAGCACAGGAAGGCGCCGCCGATCATGAGCAGCGGGGTGATCAGCGGCACGTTGTAGCCCTGGCCGCGCAGCCACGCCTCCAGTGCGGCCACGCCCAGCGCCGCCGGCACCAGGATCACCTTGTTGACCATTGAGCCCTTGGCCACCGCCCAGACCACCGGCAATTCGCGGTCGGCGTTGATCCCGCTGACCTGCTGCGCGTTGAGGGCGAGGTCGTCGCCCAGCACGCCGGCGGTCTTCTTGGTGGCGACCTTGGTCATCACCGAGACGTCGTCGAGCAGGGTGGCGATGTCGTCGAACAGGGCGAAGAAGCTGGAGGGCATATGAAAAGGGGACGGAGGGAATTAAGCGAGCTTAATTCCCTCCGTCCCCTTTTCCTAACCTTTCACGCGGGGCTTTTCAGCCATGCCACCCGCGATGACGCCCCGGCCTCGCCCAGCGCCGCCTGCAGCGCGGCCAACGCAGGCCGCATGGCCACGTCGAACTGCCACGGCGCGTTGAGGATCAGCATGCCGCTGCCGTTCATCCGCAGCGGGGAATCGTCGGGCCGCACCAGCAGTTCCAGCAGCAGGGCGGATTTGGCGTCGATGGCGGCCGCCTTGCGCTGGAACGCCTGCAGGACGCGGCCCTGCTTGATCGGGTACCACAGGGCGAACATGCCCTGCGGCCAGCGCGACAGGCCTTCGCGCAGGGCCTTGATGGCGATGTCGAATTCGTCTAGTTGCGCTTCATACGGCGGGTCGATGAGCACCAGTCCGCGGGCGAACCGGGTGGCGCCGTGCTTCGGCGGCAGCATCGCCTTGATCGCCGCGTAACCGTCGCGCGCATGCACGGACACGCGCGGGTCGCGGGCGAAGTTGTCGGAGAGGACTGCTGCTTCTTCCGGCAGCAACTCGCAGGCGGCGATGTGGTCCTGTTCGCGCAGTGCGTGTGCGAGCAGCCACGGCGATCCGGGATAGGCGTGGCTGCCATGCGCCTGCCTGCAGGCGCGCACGGCGGTGAGGTAGCGCTGGACCGCCGGGTCGCGCGGGCTTTCCGCGACCAACCGGGCGATGCCGTCCTGGGCTTCGCCGGTCTTCTGTGCGGATTCGCCATCGAGCTTGTACAGGCCGCGTCCGCCATGGGTGTCCAGGGCGAAGCAGGGCGCGGGCTTCGCGGTCAGGGCATCGCACAGCGCCAGCAGGACGACGTGCTTGAGCACATCCGCGTGGTTGCCGGCGTGGAAGGCGTGGCGATAATTCATCCGTGCATTGTGGGGGAAATGGGGTCAGAGTGAATTTCCCGCCAAGCATCCTTGTTCGTTTCCAGAGCAGTGCACGGGAAACTTCACTCTGACCCCATTTCCGCGGGCTACGATGCCGCGCATGCCGACCATCCTGCTGGCCGAAGACGAAACCGCCATCGCCGACACAGTGCTGTATGCGCTGCGTGCGGAGGGCTTCACCGCCGAACATGTCCTGCTGGGCGGCAGCGTGCTGCCACGACTGAAGCAGGGCGGCGTCGACCTGGTGATCCTCGACGTCGGCCTGCCGGACCGCAGCGGATTCGAGGTCTGCCGCGAGTTGCGCACCACCAGCGCAGTGCCCGTGGTGTTCCTGACCGCGCGCAACGACGAGATCGACCGTGTGCTCGGGTTGGAATTGGGCGCGGACGACTATATGGCGAAACCCTTTTCCCCGCGTGAGCTGGTGGCGCGGGTGCGCGCGCGGCTGCGCCGGCACGAGGGCGGCGAGACCCAGCGCCGGGGCCGGTTCGAGGTGGATGCCGTGGCCCATCGCATCCGCTACGCCGGCCACTGGCTGGACATGACCCGCTATGAGCACGCGCTGCTGCATGAGCTGCTGCGTCGGCCGGGGGCGATCCTGAGCCGCGCGCAGTTGCTCGATCGCGCCTGGGAAGACGCGCTGGAAAGCGGCGAGCGCACCGTCGACACCCATGTGAAGACCCTGCGCGCCAAGTTGCGCGCGCTGGATCCCGCCCGCGACCCGATCCGCACCCATCGCGGCCTGGGTTACTCGATCGATGTCGACTGACCTCGTGCGGGCAGCGCCATGAAGATCGGCCTGCGCGTCCTGCTGGGGTATTTCCTGATCGTGGCGGTGGCCGCGCTGTTGCTGGTCAACGTCTTCGTGCAGCAGGTCAAGCCCGGCGTGCGCCAGGCGATGGAAGACACCCTGGCCGATACCGCCAACGTGCTCGCGGAACTGGCCAGCGACGACCTGCTGGCCGGGCGCATCAACCAGGGCCAGTTCGCCGGGCGGATCCGGTCGATGGGCCAGCGCGAGATCGGCGCCAGGATCTGGGGCCAGCCCAAGCACGCGCCCAGCTACCGGATCACCGTGACCGATGCGCGCGGGATCGTGGTCTACGACTCCGCAGGCCACGACCTAGGCCGGGACAACTCGCGCTGGAACGACGTGCACCGCACCTTGCGCGGCGAGTACGGCGCGCGGTCCACCCGTGATGACCCGAACGACGAGATGAGTTCGGTGATGTACGTGGCTGCGCCGATCCGCGACGGCCAGGGCCGCATCGCCGGCGTGCTCACGGTGTCCAAGCCGAACCGCAGCATCCAGCCCTTCATCGAGCGCAGCCAGGACGTGATCCTGCGCTGGGGCTGGGTGTTGCTGGGCAGCGCCTTGCTGGTAGGCCTGCTGGTGGCGTGGTGGTTGTCGCGGCAACTGGCGGGGCTGCGCCGGTATGCGGATGCGGTGTCGGCGGGGCAGCGCGCCAGCCTGCCGGCACGCGGCATCGAGAAGCCGGCCGGCGAGTTCGCCGACCTTGGCCGCGCGCTGGAGAGCATGCGCCGGCAACTGGACGGCAAGCAGTACGTCGAGCAGTACGTGCACAGCCTGACCCACGAGTTGAAGAGTCCGCTGGCGGCGATCCGTGCCGCCGCCGAGCTGCTGGAAGCACCGCTGCCGGACGCAGACCGCGCACGCTTTGCCGCCAGCATCGGCAGCCAGAGCCGGCGCATGGCGACGATGGTCGACAAGCTGCTGGCCCTGGCCGAGGTCGAGCACCGCCAGCGCATCGAGCGGCCGGAAGCGGTGGACATGGCGACGCTGGCGCGCGAAGTCGTGGACGACGCGGCATCGCATGCGCAGGCTCGGCGGGTGCGTGTCGAGGTGGATGCCGACAATGGAATGCCGCTGCTGCCGGGCGATCCGTTCCTGCTGCGGCGGATGCTGGCCAACCTGGTCGACAACGCGATCGATTTCTCGCCCGCCGATGGCATGGTCGAGGTGCGGCTGCAGGTCCGGGGCGATGCGCTCTCGATCGAGGTCGCCGATCGTGGGCCCGGGATTCCAGACTACGCGCTGGAGCGCGTATTCGATCGCTTCTATTCGCTACCACGCCCGGAAGGCGGCAACCGCAGCAGCGGACTCGGGCTGAACTTCGTCGCCGAGATCGCGCAACTGCATGGTGGCCAGGCGCGGCTGGAAAATCGCGAGGCCGGCGGCGCAATGGCCACGGTGATGTTGCCGATCGGCTGAGTCGCCTCACCCTCGCTTCATCGTCCGCCCATCGTGGCATCGAATGCCGACGCGAACCTGCATGCCACTTCGGACATGGATGGAGCGGGGCGATGCGATTGGCATTCAAGGCGGTGATGGTGGTGGTGCTGACACTGGCGATCCTGGTGCCGTTGACGATGGTCCGCGGCACCATCAACGAGCGCCAGGCCTATCGGCAGGAAGCGGTGGAGGCGGTGGCGCAGAGTTATGCGCGTGCACAGGGCATGGCCGGGCCGGTGCTGGTGGTGCCGTACAGCGAGCAGGTCGAGGTGGTGGAACCCGACGCGCAGGGCGTGCCGCGCACGCGCCAGACCGTGGTCGAAGGGCGCTGGCTGTATTTCCCGAAGACCCTGGCGCTGGAGGGCAAGCTGTTGCCGTCGATCCGCAAGCGCGGCCTGCACCAGGTGCGGGTCTACGAGTTGCAGGGCACGCTGGCCGCCACCTTCGATGCACGCATCCCCGACGCCGACCCGGCGCGTCCGCGCACCCTGGGCACGCCGTGGCTGGACATCGGGATCGCCGACGTGCGCGGCCTCACCGGTACGCCGACCTTGAAAATGGGTGCGACCGCGCTGCCGGTGCTGCAGGGCCAGCAGGGTCGCAACGAAGCCGGCGTGCATGCCCTGCTGCCGGAGGGTGCGATCGTCGACGGGCGGCTGGCCTTCCCGCTGCAATTCGGCTTCGCCCTGCGCGGCACCGAGGCGCTGCGCATCGCGCCGCTGGCGGACAGCAACCGCATCGCGCTGGCATCGGCCTGGCCGCATCCGCAGTTCAATGGTGACTTCCTGCCGCGCGCACCACGCATCGACGGCAACGGCTTCAAGGCGGAATGGGAAGTGTCCTCGCTGGCCAGCAATGCGCAGGCGCAGTATCGCGAGGGCGGCAACGTCGACGGCAAGCAGGCGCTGGACGCGATCGGCTTGTCGCTGGTGGAGCCGGTGGACCTGTATTCCAAGCTCGACCGCGCCAGCAAGTACGGCCTGCTGTTCGTGCTGCTGACCTTCGTCGGCTTCTTCATGTTCGAGACCATCCGCCAGTTGCCGATCCACCCGATCCAGTACCTGCTGGTCGGACTGGCGCTGGCGATCTTCTTCCTCCTGCTGCTTGGCCCGTCCGAGCACATCGCCTTCGGCATCGCCTACGTCGCGGCGAGTGTTGCCTGCATCGGCCTGCTCGGGTTCTACCTGGCGCATGTGTTGCGCAGCCGCGCGCGCGGGATTGGCTTTGCGGCGATGCTCGGCCTGCTGTATGCCGCGCTCTATGGATTGCTGCTCTCGGAGGACAACGCGCTGGTGCTGGGCTCGGGCCTGCTGTTCGCGATCCTGGCCGCGGTGATGATCGCCACGCGCAAGGTCGACTGGTACCAGGTGGCGGCGCGTTCGCCGACGCCGGCCATCGTCGATCTTGATGCCGATGTCGACGCACGGGCCACGGCCTAGAATCCCGTCATGGACGATGCGATCACATTGGAATGCCTGTCCGGTGCGGCGCTGCTGCCGCACCTGGACGCGGTCGCGGCACTGCGCATCGCGGTGTTCCGCGACTGGCCTTACCTCTACGACGGCGATGCCGCCTACGAACGTGAGTATCTGGATGCCTATGCCCAATCGACGAACAGCATCGTGGTGCTTGCGCGTGATGGCGATGACGTTGTCGGCGCGAGCACCGGCATTCCGCTGGCGCAGGACAGCACGGAGTTCCAGGCGCCGTTCCTCACGCGCGGCATCGACGTGGCGAAGGTGTTCTATTGCGGCGAGTCGGTGTTGTTGCCGGCGTACCGTCGTCGCGGTATCGGCCATGCGCTCTTCGATGCGCGCGAGGCGCATGCGCGCGCGCTGGGCGGCTTCGCGTGGACCGCATTCGCGGCGGTGGATCGCGACGAACGCGATCCGCGTCGTCCCGTCGACCATCGCGGCAACGAAGCGTTCTGGAGCAAGCGCGGCTACGTGCGCCAGCCGGGCATGACCATGCGCCTGCACTGGAACGAAACCGGCATCGGCGACATCGACCATCCCCTGACGTTCTGGCTGAGGCCACTGGACGTTGTTGACGAGGACGCATCATGAAAGTCGCGGCATGCAAGTACCCGGTCGGCGAACCGCGCGATTTCGCCGGATTCGCGGCTAAGCAGGAATCGCTGCTGGGCGAAGCGAAGGCACGCGGCGCGCAACTCGCGGTGTTGCCGGAATATCTGTCGCTGGAACTGGCGGCGCTGTTCGACGATGCGACCCGCGGCGAATTGCAGGCGTCACTGGCGGCGCTCCAGCCGCTGCGCGAAGCCTGGTTGGCGTTGTATGCCGGATTGGCGCGTGAGCTCGGCATCGGGATCGTGGCCGGCAGTTTCCTGCTGGAGACGGGAGGCGGGCGTTATCGCAACCGCAGCGATTTCTTCGCCGCGGACGGTGGTCATCTGTGGCAGGACAAGCTGCGGCTCACCGGTTTCGAGAAGCGCACCGGACTGATCGATTCCGGCGACGCGCTGAAGGTGTTCGATGCCGGCGGGGTGCGCGCGGGCATCGCGGTCTGCTACGACAGCGAATTCCCGCTGCCGGTGCGTGCGCAGTGCGAGGCCGGCGCGCGCCTGCTGCTGGTGCCCAGTTGCACGGATACCGATGCCGGCGCGACCCGCGTGCGGGTGGGCTGCCTGGCGCGCGCGCTGGAAAACCGCTGCTTCGTGGCCCAGGCGGTGACGGCGGGCGAGGCGCCGTGGAGCCCGGCGCTGGACACGAATACAGGCGAGGCCGCGCTGATCGCACCGATGGACGTGGGCCTGCCCAGCGACGGCATGCTGGTGCAGACGCGTGGGCGCGACACCTGGGCGATCGCCGAACTCGACGTCGATGCGCTGGAGGCCAGTCGCACACAGGCGCAGGTGGCCAACGACCGCGACTGGTCGGCGCAGTATTTCCCCACGGTCCTGCGCGCCCGGCTGGAGCGTGCGACCGATCACGGATCGCGGGCGGCCCTGGCGCGGGCATGACCGATGGCCCACGCCCGCCGCGCGTGGGCTTACTAGACTCCACGGTTTGTTTGCAACCATGGGGATGGCGATGAAGCGATTGATGTTGGTGACGGCGTTGCTTGTGGCCGGCGTGGCCGGGGCGCAAGAGAAGGTGGACCTGGACATGACCGGGCGCATCCGCGCCGAGGCGTTCAATCGCTCGCAGGTGATGGCCACCCTGAACCACCTGACCGACGAGATCGGTCCGCGCCTGACCAATTCGCCGTCGATGGCGGAAGCCAATCGCTGGACCCGTTCCAAGTTCACCGAGTGGGGCCTGTCCAACGTGCACGACGAAGCCGTCGAGGACATCGGCCGCGGCTGGTCGTTCGATGACGCCGGCGTGGAGATGCTGAGCCCGCGCATCATGCCGCTGCACGCGCTGCCAAAGGCGTGGACGCCGGGCACCGCCGGCCCGGTCGAGGGCGAGGCGATCTACGCCAAGCTGCAGAACAAGGGCGACCTGGAGAAGTGGAAGGGCAAGCTCAAGGGCAAGGTGCTGTTCATCGACGAACTGCGCCCGTACAAGCCCAATGAGAAGTCCGACTTCAGCCGCCACGACCACGACAGCCTGGAAGAACTGCTGTCGTATCCGCTGCCGACCGAGCGCAGCCGCGACGCGGCGATGCTGGCGCAGTTCCGCGAGCGCCAGGAATTCGGCCCGCTGCTCAACCAGTTCCTGATCGACGAAGGCGTGGTCGCCACGATGTCGATCAGCAGCTGGAACGACGGCATCGTCCGGGTCATGGGCGGCGGTTCGCGCAAGGCCGGCGAGTCGGTCGGCGTGCCGGCGCTGGTGATGATGGCCGAGCACTACAACACGGTGATGCGCGCGATCGATCGCAAGGAGGCGGTGAAGCTGCGCGTGAACGTGGATGCGCGCTTCCTCGATGACGCCAACAAGCCGGGCTACAACACCATCGCCGAGATCCCCGGCACCGGCCCGAACAAGAATGAAGTGGTGATGCTCGGCGCGCACATGGACTCGTGGCACACCGGTTCCGGCGCCAACGACAACGGTGCCGGCGTGGCGGTGATGATGGAGGCCGTGCGCATCCTCAAGGCGGTCGGCGCGCGTCCCAACCGCACGATCCGCGTCGCCCTGTGGACCGGCGAGGAGCAGGGCCTGATCGGCTCGCAGGCCTACGTGGCCAAGCACTTCGCCGCGTACCCGGAACCCACCGACCCGGCGCAGAAGGCGATCCCGGCGGCGTTCCGCACCAACAAGGGCAAGCTGGTCAGGACCGGCGACTACGAGAAGATCACCGCGTACTTCAACCTGGACAACGGCAGCGGCAAGATCCGCGGCATCTACGCCCAGGAAAACCTGGCGATCGCGCCGATCTTCGAGGACTGGCTGAAGCCTTGGAACGATGTCGGCGCGACCATCGTCACCCAGCGCAACACCGGCAGCACCGACCACGTCAGCTTCGACCGCGTCGGCATCCCCGGCTTCCAGTTCGTGCAGGACCAGCTGGACTACTTCAGCCACGTCCACCACACCCACCTGGACGTGCAGGACCATGCGGTGGCCGACGACCTCAAGCAGGCCTCCGCGATCGTCGCCTCGTTCGTCTACAACGCGGCGCAGCGCCCGGGCAAGCTCCCGCGCAAGATGCTGGTCGAGGATTGATCCATCACTCCCTCTCCGGCTGGCGGGAGAGGGTTGGAGTGAGGGTGGTAGCGAAGGGCCGGCAATGCCGGCCTTTTTTTCGGTTCTTCTCCCATCTGAGGGAGAGGCACACGGCCGACCCGGCTAACTTGTGGTTGTCGAGACTACAAATTGGGGCAGGCCGTGGCCGACGTGGATTGTATTGCTCAGCTTGGTGGCTGGACGGGTTATCGAGTATCGGGCTGGCGGCACGAGGCTCGTGGCGCGCGTCGCTGGCTGGTTGTGGAGTTGGCGCCTGACGGGTCA
>NZ_JAYRTQ010000031.1:0-22916 GCF_041919455.1 Thermomonas sp. | reverse complement strand
GGGAAGTGCGCCAAGGTCGCACTCGTGGCGTGCATGCGGGTGCTCCTGATCCGGCTCAACGCCATGCTTCGCGATGGCTCCGAATGGAGAACGCTAGCCGCTTAGGCTCAAGACAGTTGCTCCTACAAGCGCCGCCGGCTCACTCGTCCGGCGCCAGCACCGTGTAGCCCTTGGCCTTGAGCTTGGCCAGGAAGCCGTTCGCGCCGAGCAGGTCCTTCATGTCGACGGTGGCGAAGGTCACCGAATTCTTGTCGAGCGCGGCCTCGGCGGCGGCCATCCACTTGGCGCGCACCTTCTGGTTGGCATCGCCGAAGCCGAGCCGCCTGCCGATGCCGGCTTCGGTAATCGCGCTGCTGCATGCTTCCCACTGGTAGGCAGGCGGCAGCGACTGCAATGCCGCCATGTCGCCGGTGGCCCACGCGTTCGCGCGCGCGCGCATGGCGTCGAGATCGGTCTCGATGCGGGTCATCGTGTTGTCGAAGCAGGCGAGGTCGTCGAGCGTGGTCTTCGACCATTCCTTCAGCAACGGCTTCGGATCCTTGACCACGATCTCCTCCTTCACCACCGTCACGTTCGGGTGATGGGTCTCGATCGCCTTGTTGATGACGGGCCAGACCGACTTCGAGTTGTCCAGTCCGGACTTCTTCATCGCCTCCTGATACAGCTCCTGCGCGGCAAACAGCGGGCGCCACTTCTCGACCCCGCCATCGTTGCCGATGTAGCGCGCCTTCAGCGTCTTCCAGCGCGCGTAGGACTGCGGTGAAACCACCTCCTGCAGGCGCTTGCCATCCGGGTTCTTGCGGGCGCCGAGCATCGACGGGAGCAGCATGAGTCCCTTGAACCAGCCGGTATCGACCTTCATCGACACATACGGCGTGCGGATCACTTCCTGCGCATTGGCGATGACCTGCTCGACCTGCTTCGACTGCCACTGCATGCGCGCCGGCAGCGGGTTGAGCGTGCCTAGGATCCACAGGTCGTTGCCGCCCTTGCGCACCAGCCAGAGGCCGGGCCCCGGTTGCGTGCCGTCGACGATCACCGTCGCCTCGGTGCGGATGCCGTCGGCACCGACCGTCGCCTGCTGCGGGATGGCGGGCGTATCCGCTGGCGCCTCGGCGACTTGCGCATGCACCGGCGCAGCCAGCGCCGCCATCAGGATCGTCGTCGCCAGCATCGTCTTCCGCATGTCATCCCCGTCATGGCGCGTTGCGCGTGGTGGCGCAGTGTGACTGGCGTCGCATCCCGAAGTTCAACCGCCACCTGAATCGGCATGCGTCACCGCACCAGGGCTCAACCGCGCCAGCGGTCCAGGCCATGCAGCAACCAGCCGCCGATCATCAACATCCCGCCGAACGGTGCCAACGTGGTCGGCAGGCCCCACAGCGCCGCTCCCGCAACACTGCCGGAAAACAGCAGCACGCCCAGCAAGATCGCCAGCAGTGCGACCAACCCGCTGCGTCGTTGCGCCAGTGGCGCGAGCGCGGCCAATGCCAGGCCATGACCGAAGGCGAAGGCTGCGGCCTGCGCGAGGCGTGCCTGCGCTTCACCGTCGGCAGCATGCGCGGCGTAGGCCGCCAATGCCACCGCCAGGCCCGCCAGCGTGCTGCCGACGGCGCCGAGCCACCGCCGTGCGCGGACCTGCAACGGAAGCCGTGGATCAGCGTCGCCGGACATCCTGCCTCCCTTGCTGCCAATCCCGGAAATGCGAACGCCGCGACAATTCGCGGCGTCGACGGGTGCAACGTCCGGGGTCCGATCGGACCGCGCGGATCACTTGGTCTTCAGCGTCCAGTAGACGTCGAACTGACCATTCTCGGTGAAGGCCTCGGCCACGCCCGCCTTGTAACTCTCGTACGGACGATCGACCACTTCGTGGCCATTGGTCAGTGCCCAGGCGCGCAGCGCGTTGCGGACGTTGTCGAGTTCGGCCATGTAACCGGTGTAGGCCGCGGTGGCGACCTTGGCAGCCGGGTTCTGCACGTGCTGAACCGGACCCTGCAGGCTCGGCTTGCCGACCGCGCTGCCGTCCTTCTTGCGCACGGCCTGGGCCACGTCGAAGTTGTAGGTTTCGCGGCCGAGTTCGGTGCTGATGATGCGCAGCGGGCCCACGGCTTCCAGGCCGTTGGCCTCCATCACCCGCTTCAGCCACTCGGCATTGGCGGTGATCGAGGCCTGGATCTGCGAGTTGCCGCGCTCGACGTTGCCGGCATTGACGAACAGCAGGTCCTCGACCGGGCGGTCGGCGACCTTCAGGCCGGTCATCTTGCTGCCGGACACGGCGTAATCGACGTTCGGCACCGCTGCCAGCATGCCGACGATGCGCGAGAGGCCCAGCTTCATGTCGTCGCCGATGTGGCGGCTGACGTACATGCCGGCGTAGCGGCCGAGCAGGTTCCAACCGTAGTCGACGCTGTAGCTCTGGGTGATCTCGACGTTGCGGTTGTTGCGGCCGGTCGGCTTGAAGCTGAAGGAGGTGCGCTTGTTGGTGCCGCGCTCTTCGTTATCGATCTTGAAGCTGACCTTCTCGCGCGACACGCTCTCGGTGATTTCCCAGGAACCCTTGCCCAGGCCTTCTTCCTTCGACACGTAGTCGAGGCGGGCGCCGACGCCGCTGTCCGGGCCGGACAGGGTCATCTGCACGCGCGGGTCGCGCAGCACCAGCGGGTTCCAGTCCTTGAAGCGGCGCAGGCTGTTCAGGCTGTCGAATGCGATGGTGAGCTTGCGGTTGGTCTCGACCTTCTCGACCAGGTGGCGCGAGGACGGCAGCACCAGCGCCACCACCAGGAACAGCCCCGCCACGATCGCGAGGGAAATCAGGATCTCGAGCAAACGGGTCATTCAGGTCTCTCCGGGAAGGCCGCTCGCGGCATGCAGCCGCGCAGACTCGCCATCGTATCAAACCGTTGCGGGAGTGGGCGAGCGCTGGCAGCCCGGAAACGCGACTGCCTGCACCCTTCACACGCGCAGCCGCCAGCCCCGGCTCGCTGCACCAGGCCGGACATCCTGTCGATCAGACCAGTTGCAGCTCGAAGGCCTTCAGTACCGCGCGTGTACGGTCACGAACGCCGAGCTTGGACAGGGCGAGCGGCCGTGGCTTTCGCGCCGCCGGCGCGAACGGCCGTGAGCGCCCGGTGCGCTGCACCGGGCCGGGCATCCTGTCGATCAGACCAGTTGCAACTCGAACGCCTTGAGCACCGCGCGGGTGCGGTCGCGCACGCCGAGCTTGGACAGGGCGAAGGGCCGCAGCTTGCGCGCCATCGGCGCGCGCGGCCGTGAGCGCCCGGTGCGCTGCACCGGGCCGGGCATCCTGTATCAGACCAGTTGCAGCTCGAAGGCCTTCAGTACCGCGCGTGTACGGTCACGAACGCCGAGCTTGGACAGGATGTTGGACACGTGGTTCTTGATGGTGCCCTCGGCGACACCCAGCGAATTGGCGATCTCCTTGTTGGAGAAGCCGCTAGCCATCAGCCGCAGGATCTCGGTCTCGCGGTCGGTGAGCGGATCCGGGCGATCCAGGCTGACGAACTCGTTGCGCATGTGTTCCAGCCCGGACAGCAGGCGCTGGGTGACCGCCGGCTGCACCAGCGACCCGCCCGCCGCCACCGCCTGGATGGCGCTGACCAATTGCTCCAGCGAGACATCCTTGAGCAGGTAGCCCTTGGCCCCGGCCTTGATCCCGGCCAGCACCAGCGCATCGTCGTCGAAGGTGGTCAGGATGATCGTGGGCGGCAGGGTGCCGGAGCGGCTCATCGCCTGCAGGGCCTCCAGGCCGGACATCACCGGCATCCGCATGTCCATCAGCACCACGTTCGGCCCGACCTGCGGGATCTGTTCCACCGCCTGGCGACCGTCGGCGGCCTCGGCCACCACCTCGATGCCCTCCGCCAGGGCCAGCAGGGAACGGATGCCCTGGCGCACCAGGGTCTGGTCGTCGACCAGGAAGACACGGATCGGGGCGGCATTGCTCGGGGCAGGATGGGTCATGCAGCGACTCCTTGGGGCAAGCCAGTCGCCGCATTCGGCGCCACCGGCAAGGTCATGGTGAGTTGGAACCCGTGGCCGCGGCGGGTGGCGATCTCCAGCCGGCCGTCCTGCTGGCGCAGGCGTTCCTGCAGGCCACGCAGGCCATTGCCCGGCTGGACCTGGTCGCTGCCGCGGCCATCGTCCCGCACCTGCAGGATCACGTCGGGACCGTCGCGTCGGGCACTCAGCCACAGGCGGCTGGCGCCGGCATGGCGAACCACGTTGGTGATCGCCTCCTGCGCGCACCGCAGCAGGATGTGCGCACGCTCGGGATCGTCCACCGTCAAGGGTTGCTCGATATCCATCTCGATGGCGAGCTTCGGGACATTCTCGGCCAGCGGGCGCAGCGCGGCACCGAGGTCGATCGCCCCGCTCTCGCGCAGTTGGCTGACCGCCTCGCGCACGTCGGTGAGCAGCAGCTTGGCCAGGGTCTGCGCCTGGCGCACATGCTCCTGCGCCTGGCCCTCGGTGATGTGGCTGGCGACTTCCAGGTTGAGACTGAGCGCGGTCAGATGGTGGCCGAGCAAGTCATGCAGCTCGCGCGAGATGCGCGTGCGTTCGTTGACCCGGGCACTGTCGGCCAGCAGCGCGCGGGTGGCGCGCAATTCCGCGTTCAGGCGACGCTGGTCCTCACGTGCCTGCATTTGCTGCAGCGCCACAAGGCTGGTGATGAAGACGAATCCGGAAAAGCCGGCATAGAGCACCGATTGCATGAACGCTTCCAGCGGCGGGAACCCCAGCCAGCGGATGAACACCGGGGCCACCGCCAGCTGGCTGGCCAGCAACCAGGCCGCGCCCAGTGGCAGCGGCAGCAGCCAGGGCAGCACGCAGGCGGCCACCATCAGCAGGACACTTCCCAAGCCCGAGCCGTTGAAGTAGCTCACCGCCAACGCGGCCAGGGTCAGCAGCACCAGCAGGATGTAGTCGCCGACAGTGCGGGCACGGCTGCCCAGGCCTCGGGTCAGCCATGCATAACTCAGCCCGAACGCAAAGTAGGCGATCCAGCCCTGCCACGGCATCGGGCGCAGCGCGAGTTCCTCGTCGCCGGCCGTGCCCAGCAGTGGCCCGACCCACGAGTAGACCAGCGGCAGGCCGACCATCGCCCAGGTGAACAGGCCGGCGTAACGCAGCAGGCGGGTGTGCGAGATTCGGGCGAGCATGCGCTCTTATACCGCCTCGCCCCGCTGCGTGCGTGCACCGAAGGTCATGGCCGCGACTGGCGGCCCATGCGATAATTCGGGCCGATGCCGGCACCTGCTGGTCACCCGCTGCAACCCGATCCGGAGCCAAGGAATGTCGATCGCCATCCGCGACGTGCGCGAGCACGAGCTGGATTCCGTCCTCGCCCTCAACAACGCCGCGGGCCCTGCGATCCTCCCCCTCGATGCCGCCAGGCTTCGCCATCTGTTCGACCGCGCCGAATACTTCCGCGTGGCCGAGCGCGACGGCGCAATGGCGGGGTTCCTGATCGGCTTCGGCGCGCAGGCGCAACACGACAGCAGCAACTTCGCCTGGTTCGGCGCACACCATCCGGATTTCTTCTACATCGACCGCGTCGCCGTGGCCAGCCGTCGCCGTGGCGGCGGCGTGGGCCGCGCGCTGTATGCCGATGCGCAGAGCTACGCCGAATTGCGCTACCCGCAGCTGGCCTGCGAAGTCTTCCTGCAGCAGGGCAACGACCACGCCTTGCTGTTCCACGGCAGCTTCGGCTTCCGCGAAGTCGGCCAGCACGTGATGGCCGGCCACGACATCCGCGCGGCGATGCTGATGAAGGGCCTGTGCAGCTATGCCTGGGTGCGCGACACCTACGGCGACGCCCTGCCCGACGAACCGTGGCTGCAGCAGCCGCGTGCGATGGCGCAGCCGCCGCGTCCGACCGGAACCGGCGCGTGAGCGCGGTGGTCGATTACGCCCAGGCAGGCGAGTTGAAGTTCGGCCAGGTCGGCATCGCCAACCTGCGCGTGCGCACGCTGGACGTGGCGCAACTGGCCGCGGAAATGCGCGAGCGCGTGCAGCGCGCGCCCAACATGTTCGCGCGCGCCGCGGTCGTGCTGGATTTCGGCGGCTTGAGCCAGGTGCCTGCAGTCGATGAAGCCCGCACGCTGGTCGATGGCTTGCGCGACGCTGGCGTGCTGCCGGTCGCGCTGGCCTATGGCACCAGGGAAATCGAGGCGCTGTCGCAGCAACTCGGCCTGCCCTTGCTGGCCAAGTTTCGCGCGCAGTACGAACCGGCCACGACACAGGTGCCGACAACCGCTCCGGCGGCCGTCGAGCCGGCTCCGGCAAAGACTCCATCCGCGCCTGCAGCCACGAAACAGGCGACCTCCGCCGGCCCCGGCCTGATGCAGACCACGCCGGTCCGCTCCGGCCAGCAGGTGTATGCCGAGAACCGCGACCTCACCGTGCTGAGCGCGGTCGGTACCGGCGCAGAGGCGATCGCCGACGGCTCGATCCACATCTACGGCGCCTTGCGCGGCCGCGCGCTTGCCGGCGCGCAGGGCAACGAAGAGGCCCGCATCTTCTGCCGCGAGTTCCACGCGGAGCTGGTCGCGGTGGCCGGGCACTACAAGGTGCTGGAAGACATCCCGGCGGAGTTGCGCGGCAAGCCCGTGCAGGTCTGGCTGGAAAAGGGACAACTCAAGCTCGCGGCACTCGACTGATTGCTGCGAGAAACAGGCCGGGCTTGCCCGGTTTCACAAAACAAGAGCTGCATGACCGCCCCCGCGGGAATGACGGCAAGAAACCGGAGAAAGCCAACTTGGCGGAAATCATCGTAGTCACCTCGGGCAAGGGCGGAGTGGGCAAGACCACCAGCAGCGCCAGCATCGCCACCGGCATCGCCCGCCGCGGCAAGAAGGTCGCGGTCATCGACTTCGACGTCGGCCTGCGCAACCTCGACCTGATCATGGGCTGCGAGCGCCGCGTGGTGTACGACTTCGTCAACGTCGTCCACGGCGAGGCGTCGCTCAAGCAGGCCCTGATCAAGGACAAGCGCTACGACAGCCTGTTCGTGCTGGCCGCGTCGCAGACCCGCGACAAGGACGCGCTGACCAAGGAAGGCGTGGAGAAGGTGCTCAAGGACCTGGCCGACGACGGCTTCGACTACATCGTCTGCGACTCGCCCGCCGGCATCGAGAAGGGTGCGTTCCTGGCGATGTACTTCGCCGACAAGGCGGTGGTGGTGGTGAACCCGGAAGTGTCGTCGGTGCGCGACTCCGACCGCATCCTGGGCCTGCTGGCCAGCAAGACCCGCCGCGCCGAGACCGGCGAAGGCGAAGTCACCGCCTACCTGCTGCTCACCCGCTACAGCCCGCAGCGCGTCGAGAACGGCGAGATGCTGTCGATCACCGACGTCGAGGAAGTGCTGGGTCTGAAGACGATCGGCGTGGTGCCGGAATCCGGCGACGTGCTGAATGCGTCCAACAAGGGCGAGCCGGTGATCATGGATGCCGAGTCCAACGCCGGCCAGGCCTACGACGACGCGGTCGCGCGCCTGCTCGGCGAACAGCGCCCGATGCGCTTCACCCAGCTGGAGAAGAAGGGCTTCTTCAGCAAGTTGTTCGGGGGCTGACGCATGTCGATCTTCGATTTCCTCAAGCCCAAGAAAACCACCGCGATCACCGCGAAGAACCGCCTGCAGATCATCATCGCGCAGGAACGCAGCTCGCAGGGCGCGCCGGATTACCTGCCGCTGATGCGCCGCGAGATCCTGGAAGTGATCCGCAAGTACGTGAACGTGGATGTCGACGCGGTCAAGGTCGACGTGGTCAAGGACGGCGACCACGACGTGCTCGACATCTCGGTATCGCTGCCGGACGCACGCGCAAGCGCCTGACGGCCCTGCCGTCGTCCCGGGCGCGGCGAAGGACCTGCTTCTTCATCGGCTCCGCTCAAAGCAGGTTCTTCGTGACGCCCGGAATGACAGAGGTCCTCACCCTCGCCGACATTGCTTTCGACGATGCAGCCGCCCTGCTGCATCGCTTCGGATTGTCGTTGCAGCGCGTCGCCGACGGCGCGCCGATCCCCGGCAGCTACTGGGGCGAGCGCGAGGCCGGGATCATCGGGCACACCGTCTACGCACGCGGCGACACCCCCGTGCATTCGCTGCTGCACGAAGCCGGCCACCTGATCGTGCTGCCGCCGGATCGCCGTGCCGCGGTGCACACCGACGCCACCGACTCGATTCCCGAGGAAGACGCGGTTTGCGTGCTGCAGGGATTGCTGGGCGATGCCCTGCCCGGCGTGGGCCGCGACCGCGTGCTCGCCGACATGGACGCGTGGGGTTACACGTTCCGGCTGGGTTCCGCGCGTGCCTACGTCGACGGCGATGCCGAAGACGCATGGGCGTGGTTGCAGGCGCACGGGCTCATCAGCGAAAGCCGCGAGCTGCTGCTGACACGTCGCGAGTAGGCAAGCGCGGGGTGGGCAACCCTGCGCAGGGCATTTCGAGTCCAAGCGGGGTTGCCGACCCGCGCTTGCCGAGTCGGGAAGCACACTGCGAGTACCCGGGCACTTCACTTGCGGCGGCCAGCAAGCGCGGTCTAGCCTTGCCCCTCCAGCGCGCCAGCGCCGCCGAGGAACGCCCCGTGAAGCCACGCATCGCCCTGCTTGCCCTTGCCGTCGCCGGCTCACTCGCCATCACCGGCTGCAAGCGCGAACCCACGCCGCCCAGCGCGGCACCGGGTGCGCCTGCGGCTGCACCCGCGGGCGAAACCGCCGACGAATTCGTGGCCCGGGTCAACATCGAGTTCCGCGCGATCAGCGCCGAACTGAATTCGGCGCAATGGCTGTCGAATACCTACATCAACGGCGACAGCGAAATGCTGGCGGCAAAGGCGAACGAGCGCTGGCTGACCCAGCTCAATGCCTGGATCGCACAGGCCAGGCGCTTCGAGGGACAGCAACTCTCACCGGAGACCGCGCGCGCGATCAAGCTGATCAAGCTGATGACCGCGATGCCGGCGCCCAAGGATCCCGCGCTGCTGCAGGAACTCACCCGGATCGCCACCCGCATGGAAGGCACCTACGGCGCCGGCAAGTACTGCACCGGCGCCGGCGAGGCGACGAACTGCCGCGACATCGGCCAGTTGAGCGAGGTGTTGGCGAAAAATCGCGACTACGACGCGCAACTGGAGGCGTGGCAGGGCTGGCACACGATCAGCCAGCCGATGCGCAAGGATTACATCCGTTTCGCCGAACTGGTGAATACCGGCGCGAAGGAGATGGGGTTCGCCGACGCCGGCGAGATGTGGCGCTCCGGCTACGACATGAGCCCCGCCGAACTCGCCGCCGAAAGCGACCGCTTGTGGGACCAGGTCAAGCCGTTGTACGAGCAACTGCATTGCTACGCGCGCGGCAAGCTCGACGCCACCTACGGCAAGGACAAGGGACAGGTCGCCGGCGGGATGCTGCCGGCGCACCTGATGGGCAACCTCTGGCAGCAGGACTGGGGCAACCTCTGGGACCTCATGCAGCCATATCCGGGCGCCGGGAGCCTGGACGTGAACTCGGCGTTGCAGAAGCTCGCCCAGGACAACCTGGCGCTCGAACTCGACAAGCCCGGCAACCCGGGTGCCAGCGAGGCCGAAAGCACGTTCACGGCGCAGCGCGCCGCCGAGCTCGCCACCGCCAAGGCGATGACCGTGCGTGCGCAGGATTTCTACGTGTCGCTGGGCATGCCCAAGCTGCCGGACAGCTATTGGGAGAAATCGCAATTCATCCAGCCGCTCGATCGCGACGTGGTCTGCCATGCAAGCGCCTGGGACATGAACATGGCCGGCGACGTGCGCACCAAGATGTGCATCAAGCCGAACGAGGAAGAACTCACCACGATCTACCACGAGCTCGGCCACATCTATTACGACCTGGCCTACAACAGCCAGCCGCCGGTATTCCAGGCCGGCGCGCACGATGGCTTCCACGAGGCGATCGGCGACACCATCGTGCTGGCGATGACGCCGAAGTACCTGGCCTCGGTTGGTCTGGTCGGCGAACAGCAGCAGAGCCAGGAAGCGCTGGTCAACGCGCAGATGCGGATGGCGCTGGCCAAGGTGTCGTTCCTGCCGTTCGGCCTGATGATCGATCGCTGGCGCTGGGGCGTGTTCGATGGCTCGATCAAGCCCGACGCCTACAACAAGGCATGGTGGGAGCTGAAGGCGAAGTACCAGGGCGTGGCCCCGGTCACCGCGCGCGGCGAGGAGTTCTTCGATGCCGGCGCGAAATACCACGTGCCCGGCAATACGCCGTATACGCGCTATTTCCTGTCGCACGTGCTGCAGTTCCAGTTCTACAAGGCGCTGTGCGATACGGCCGGCCACAAGGGCCCGCTGTACGAATGCAGTTTCTACGGCAGCAAGGCCGCCGGCGAGAAATACTGGGCGATGCTCTCCAAGGGCGCGAGCCAGCCGTGGCCGAAAACCATGAAGGAAATCACCGGCGGCGAGAAGATGGATGCCAGCGCCGTGCTCGAGTACTTCGCGCCGCTGCAGGGTTGGCTGAAGCAGCAGAACGCAGGCAGCGCCTGCGGCTGGAATCCGTCCGGGGGTGCCGCAGCGGCGACGGTCGCCACCACGCCCGCGTGAAAGCGACCGCATTGCGACGTGAAGGCCGGCACGATGCCGGCCTTCTTGCTCATGGGAAAGCGCGTACGCCTGCATGCCGAAAGTCACTTGCCCGGCAACCCGGCCTTCATGCAATTTCCGGGTTACTTCCACGCCACCCTGCCTCTCCATGCCGCGCATCGCCAAGCTCGCTTTCGCCACTTTGTTCCTGGCCAGTTCCCTTCCCTTCGCGGCCCAGGCCCAATCCAGCGGCGGCAACATCGCCAGCGAGGCCGCCGCTGGCGATACCGTGACCATCACGGGCGTCGATACCGGATTCAGGCGCGAGCTGAAGATCGACAAGGATGGCGAGTACCAGATCCGCCGCGTGCCGACGGGCAACTACATGGTCGTTCGCATGCACAAGGACGGCTCGATCGATCCTGCCCAATCCGTCACCGTGCGCGTGGGCAGCACGGCACGGGTCATGGAAGCGGAATAGATCGCGGATGCCGCACCGGATCCACTCGCGGCCTGCTGGCCAGCGGTGGATCCCGCCCTTCTGTTCGAGCGTCCCGCGGGGTGATACTGCGCCGATGGACCAGCCCGCCGAACTCGCCCCGCAAGACCTCGCCACCGCCACCGCATTGCCGGCGCACTACTACGTCGATGCCGCGATGGCAGCGCGCGACCGCGCGTCGATCTTCGATGCCGCCTGGCAACTGGTCGCGCATGTCTCGCAGTTGCGCGGCAGCGGCGACCACGTCATCGCCGACCTCGCCGGCTTGCCGATCCTCGCGGTACGCGGCGCGGATGGGGTGATCCGGGTATTCCACAGTGTCTGCCGGCATCGCGCCGGGCCGATCGCGCAATGCGACGGATTGGCCGCGAAGTCCCTGCGTTGCCGCTACCACGGCTGGACCTACACCCTGGAAGGCCAGTTGCGCGCGGCACCCGAGATGAACGGCGTGGAGGCCTTCGATGTCGCCGACATCCGCCTGCCGCAACTCGCAGTGCGGGTCTGGCAGGGCCTGGTGTTCGCTGCCGTGAATGCCGCACGCGCGCCCGACTTCGACGCCTTCGTCGCCGGCATCGATGCGCGCCTCGGCGGCGATCGCGGTCTGGAACACTACGGCAACCACCATCGCGCCAGTTACGACATCGCCTGCAACTGGAAGGTGTACGTCGACAATTATCTGGAGGGCTACCACGTCCCGCACGTGCACCCGGGCCTCAACCGATTGCTCGACTACCGCAGCTACCGCACCGAGCTGGAGCGCTGGCATTCGCTGCAGTGGAGCCCGCTGGAAAGTGATGCCTCGCTGTACGGCAATGGCGACGCGCTGTACTACTGGTTATGGCCGAACACGATGCTCAACATCCTGCCGGGGCGCATGCAGACCAACACGGTGATCCCGCTCGGCGTTGACCGCTGCCGTGTGCTGTTCGACAGCTACTACGCGCCCGACGACAGCGACGCCGGCAAGGCGAAGCGCGATGCCGACCTGTCCTTCAGCGACGAAGTGCAGCATGAGGACCTGGGCATCTGCGAGGACGTGCAGCGCGGCTTCGCCTCCGGCAGTTACGTGCCGGGTCGCCTGAATCCGTTGCGCGAATCGGGCGTGCACCATTTCCATGAGATGCTCCGCGCGGCCTATCGGCACGCATCGCCCACCGACGCCTGATCGCCACCACACGCCAACCGGGAACCACGCATGTCCGAGTCGCAAGCGACCAACATCAACCCGGGGAACGAAGCAGAAGGCCGACCGCTCGGCCTGTGGATGGCCACCGCATTGGTCGTCGGCAGCATGATCGGCAGCGGCGTGTTCCTGCTGCCCGCAGCACTCGCGCCCTACGGCGCCGCAAGCCTGGTCGGCTGGGCCATCGCGTTGTGCGGCGCACTGCTGCTGGCAGCGACCTTCGCCAAGCTGGCGGTGCACTGGCCCTGCACGGGCGGGCCCTATGCCTACGTGCGTCGCTCGTTCGGCGATGTTGCCGGCTTCGGCATCGCATGGAGTTACTGGATCTCGATCTGGTCGGGCATGGCCGCGATCGCGGTGGCCTTCGCCGGCAGCATTGGCGCGATCTTCCCTGCGCTGACCGCGACACCGGTGCGCGCCGCGTCCTGCGCACTGGTCGCCCTGTGGATCTGCACGACCGTCAACGTGGTCGGACTGCGCCAGGCCGGGCGCTTGCAGGTGGTGGTGACCGCATTGAAGCTGCTGCCCTTGCTGCTGTTCGGCATCGTCGCGCTGTGGTTCGTCGATGCCGGCAACTACGTGCCCTTCAACCCCAGCGGGCAGTCGCTGCCGACGGTCGCCAACACCACGGTGATCCTCACCATGTGGGCGCTGTGCGGACTCGAAGTCGCCACCGTGCCTGCAGGCGCGATCCGCGATCCCGAGCGCACCATCCCGCGCGCCACCCTGCTCGGCACCCTGCTGGCCGGCATCGCCACCATCCTGGCTTGCACGGTGGTGATCGGCCTGGTGCCCACCGACGTGCTGAAGGAGTCCGGCGCACCGATGGCGGAAGCCGCCAGCCGCGTGTGGGGGCCGGGCGCGGCGATCGCCATCGCGGCGCTCGCCGCAGTCTCCACCTTCGGCGCAATCAACGGCTGGATGATGGTCTGCGGCCAGGTCTCGCTGGCGGCAGCGGCTGACGGCCTGTTCCCGCAACGCTTCGCACGGCGCGACCGCAACGGCACGCCGACGTTCGGCATCCTGGTCGGCAGCGTGCTGGCCACGGTGCTGGTGATCGCCAGCTACAGCCGTTCGCTGGTCGAGTTGTTCACCTTCATCCTGCTGATTTCGACCTCGGCCATCCTGCTGCCCTACGCCGCCAGCAGCGCGGCCTGGTTGCGCAGCGGCGCGGGACACGGCGGACGCATCGTCGCCACACTGGCCTTGGTCTACAGCCTGTATGCCTTGAGCGGCGCCGGCAGCGAGGCGCTGGCCTGGGGCGTGGTGCTGCTGCTGGCAGGGGTGCCCGTGTACCTGTGGATGCGCCGGTTCAAAGCTCGGTAGGCTCCATGCCCGCGGGCGACTTGGGCACCCGCAGCGTGCGCCGCGTCGCCAGGTTTTCCCAGCGCCAGAACAGCCAGCCGGCGATGGTGAAGAATGCCGCGCCAAGTGCCAGCGACAAGCCGCCGTGGCTGAGCATCGGCGACAACACGCCGGCAATCACGACGTTCAACAACAAGCCGACGAAGGCCTGCAGCGACGACGCGCTGCCGCGCTGGTGCGGATACATGTCCAGGATCGCCAGGGTCACGATCGGGAACACCAGCGCGATGCCGAATGCGTTGAGGCTGATCGGCAACACTGCCCATGGCAGGGCGTGGTCGACCACCAGCAGGTTGTAGCCGATGTTGGCCAGGCTGGCGACGCCGCAGCAGGCGAAGCCGATGTTGGCCAGGCGCTGGCCGTCGATCCGCCCCGCCGCGCGCCCGGACACGAATGCGCCGAGCATCATGCCGGTGATCATGGGGATGAAGAACCAGCCGAAGTCGCGTTCGCCCAAGCGGAGCATGTCGAGCACGAAGGCCGGCGCGGACGCGATGTACAGGAACAGCGCGCCGAAATTCAGCGCTCCCGCCAGCGTCAGGCGCAGGAAGCGTGGCCGCCGCAGGATCACCGCGTAGCCGCGCAACAAGGGCCGGGCCTCCAGTGGCAGCCGCGCCTCCGCCGGATGGGTTTCCGGCAAGCCGCGCCAGACCACGGCGATGAGCCCGATCGCGAAGGCCGCAAGGAACCAGAAGATGCCCGGCCAGCGCTGCCAGCCCAGCAGCCAGCCACCAATGATCGGCGCCACTGCCGGCGCGATGCCGAAGATCATCGAGACCTGGCTCATCAGCCGCTGCGCATCGTGGCCATGCAGGACATCGCGGATCACCGCGCGCCCGACGATCAGGCCGACGCCTGCGCTGAACCCCTGCAGCGCGCGGAACCACAGCAGCATCGGCAGCGAGGTCGACAGCGCGCAGCCCACCGAGGCAATCGTGAACACCACCAGCCCCGCAAGGATCACCGGCCGCCGGCCAAGCGCATCCGACAACGGGCCGTGCACCAGGCTCATCGCCGCGTAGGCCAGCAGGTAGACGCTGATGGTCTGCTGCATCCCCACCTTGTCCGCACCCAACTGCTCGCCGATCTGCGGGAAGGCCGGGAAGATGGTGTCGATCGAGAACGGCCCGAACATCGCCAGCCCGCCGAGGATCAGGGCCAGCCGACAATTGGAGGGACGCACGGGCTCGGTCATCGTTGCATCCTACGCAGCCGCCGTCGCGGACCGGTCAAGCCGCCGCGGTTGTATACTTGCGCCGCACGGTGGGAGAAGCGCGTGGGCCTTGCGGCCTGCCGCGCTGCCGAAGGCGCAACCGCCCGGAATCGCTCAGGCCAGAGACCGCCGTGTGACCACACTCTGGAGAGATCGGCAGCATCGACGATGCGTGGCCGGCGCCGAAGGGGCAAGACCTGCGTCGCCTCCCTCCCCGGGCCGCGCCGGTTCAAACTCTCAGGCGAAAGGACAGAGCGGGGCGAGCAGGGCTTTCGAGCAGCGCCAGCTGCGAGCCTGCGAGCGCCCATGCGCCTGCAAGCGCATGGGCAGGGATTGACCTCCACCCTCTCCGCCATCTGCCCGAGTCCCTCGCCATGACCCAGCCCTCGCTTCGCTCGCTCGAGCACCACGACGCCTTCATCGAACGCCACATCGGCCCCAACGACGCCGAGGTCGCGGCGATGCTGCGGGTGGTTGGCCACGACTCGCTGGAGGCGCTGACCGATGCCATCGTGCCGGCATCGATCAAGTCGACCGCGCCACTGGCCTTGCCGGGCAGCCTGACCGAGGTCGAGGCGCTGGCGAAGATCCGCGCCATCGCCACCAAGAACCAGGTGTTCCGCAGCTTCATCGGCCAGGGCTATTACGGCACGCACACGCCGAACGTCATCCTGCGCAACATCCTGGAGAACCCGGCCTGGTACACCGCGTACACGCCCTACCAGGCGGAAATCTCGCAGGGCCGCATGGAAGCGCTGATCAACTTCCAGCAGATGTGCGCCGACCTGACCGGCATGGAGATCGCCAATGCCTCGCTGCTCGATGAAGCCACCGCCGCCGCCGAGGCGATGACCCTGGCCAAGCGTTCGGCGAAATCGAAGTCGAACACCTTCCTGGTCGCCGGCGATACGCATCCGCAAACGATCGAGCTGCTGCAGTCCCGCGCCGAGCCGCTGGGCCTCGTCGTCGAGATCGTGCGTTCGACCGATGCCTTCCACCAGAAGCTCGCCGCCGGCGATTACTTCGGCGTGCTGGTGCAATACCCGGCGTCGAGCGGCTGGATCGCGGAATGGGATCGCGATGCCGACATGATCCATTCGCACCATGCGCTGTTCGTGGTCGCCACCGACCTGCTCGCGCTGGCGCTGCTCAAGCCGCCGGGCGAGATGGGCGCCGACATCGTCGTCGGCAATACCCAGCGCTTCGGCGTGCCGTTCGGGTTCGGTGGTCCGCATGCCGCATTCATGGCCTGCCGCGATGCGTACAAGCGCTCGATGCCGGGCCGCCTGATCGGCGTCTCCATCGACGCCGAAGGCAAGCCCGCGTATCGCCTGACCCTGCAGACCCGCGAGCAGCACATCCGTCGCGAGAAGGCCACGTCGAACATCTGCACCGCGCAAGTGCTGCTGGCGGTGATGGCCTCGATGTACGCGGTCTACCACGGCCCGGACGGCCTGGCCCGCATCGCCTCGCGCGTCGCGCGGCTGACCGCGATCCTGGCCGCGGGCCTGCGCGAACTCGGCCACGCCACCGTGCATGCGACCGCGTTCGACACGTTGTGCATCGATGCCGGCGAACGCAACGCTGCGATCGCCGAACGCGCCCGCTCGCATCGCGCCAACCTGCGCACACGTGGCAACGGCTCGCTGTGCATTTCGCTGGACGAAACCACCACCCGCGCCGACCTCGAACTGCTGTGGCGCATTTTCTCGACCGACGATGCCGCCCTGCCCTCGATCGATGCGCTCGATGCATCCGCGCCGTCGCTGATCCCGGCGGAACTCGCGCGCACGTCGAAGTTCCTCACCCACCCGGTGTTCAACAGCCACCACAGCGAGCACGAGATGCTGCGCTACATGCGCTCGCTCGCCGACAAGGACCTGGCGATGGATCGCACCATGATCCCGCTGGGCAGCTGCACGATGAAGCTCAACGCGACGGCGGAAATGATCCCGGTCACCTGGCCCGAATTCGGCAACCTCCATCCGCTGGCGCCGGCCGCGCAGACCGCGGGTTACGCGGATCTGATCGACGGGCTGGAAGCGATGCTGGTGGAATGCACCGGCTACGACGCGGTCAGCCTGCAACCGAACTCCGGCGCGCAGGGCGAATACGCGGGCCTGCTGGCGATCCGCGCGTACCACGCGTCGCGCAACGAGGCGCATCGCGACATCTGCCTGATCCCGGAATCCGCGCACGGCACCAACCCCGCATCGGCGCAGATGTGCGGCATGAAAGTGGTCGTGACCAAGTGCGATGCGAACGGCAACGTCGATGTCGAGGACATCCGCCGCGCCGCGGAGAAGCATTCGGCCAACCTCGCCGCGATCATGATGACCTACCCGTCCACCCATGGCGTGTTCGAGGAGGACGTGGTCGAGATCTGCGACATCATCCATGCCCACGGCGGGCAGGTGTACACCGATGGCGCCAACATGAATGCGCTGGTCGGCGTGGCCAAGCCCGGCAAGTGGGGTTCGGACGTGTCCCACCTCAACCTGCACAAGACGTTCTGCATCCCGCATGGCGGCGGCGGTCCCGGCGTGGGCCCGTGCGCGGTGAAGGCGCACCTTGCGCCGTTCCTGCCCAAGCCGGTGCAGGCCGACGGCTTCCGCACCGAGGGCGTCGGCAACGGCGCGCTGGTCAGTGCCGCCACCTACGGCAGCGCCAGCATCCTGCCGATCAGCTGGATGTACATCGCGATGATGGGCGCCGACGGCCTGCGCAAGGCGACCCAGGTCGCGATGCTCAATGCCAACTACCTGGCCACGCGGCTGGCCGCGCACTACCCCACGCTGTACACCGGCCGTAACGGGCTGGTGGCGCACGAATGCATCCTCGACCTGCGACCGATCAAGGACGCCACCGGGATCAGCGCCGAGGACGTGGCCAAGCGCCTGATCGACTTCGGCTTCCACGCGCCGACGCTGAGCTTCCCGGTCGCCGGCACGCTGATGGTCGAGCCGACCGAGAGCGAATCCCTGCACGAGCTCGACCGCTTCATCGACGCGATGATCCAGATCCGCGAAGAGATCCGCATGGTCGAGCGCGGCGAGCTGGACCGCGAGGACAACCCGCTCAAGCACGCGCCGCATACCGCGACCCAGGCCGCCGCCGCGGAATGGACGCACGTTTACAGCCGCGAGCTGGCGGTGTTCCCGCTGGCCACGCTCAAGCAGCAGAAGTACTGGCCGCCGGTCGCGCGCGTGGACAACGTCCATGGCGACAAGAACGTGTTCTGCAGTTGCATCCCGATCGGCGACTTCAAGGACGAACCCGAAGCGTTCAGCGAGCCGCTCGCGGTCTGAGCCGCGATGGCAGACACCGCGCACCGGAGACGTTACAGTCCGGTGACGCGGTGACCCTGCGTGCCGTCCCGGGGATGGGACGCCACTGGCACACAAGAAGACAGGGTCGCCGGTTCGCAACGCCAACCGGGGAATCCTGCATGCCTGCCAACGCCACGCCCGTTGTCCATCGTCTTTGCGCCGCCCTGCTGGTGGCGCTGGCCGCCCCCGTCGCCGTCCACGCGCAGGAGGCGAGTCCGTCGACCTCCACGCAGGCGATGAAGACGCTCGACCAGGTCACCGCCACCGGTTCGCGCATCAAGCGCGCGGACGTGGAAGACGCGATGCCGATCACCTCCTTCACCAAGGAGCAGATCGACGCGGCCGGCATCACCTCAGCAGAACAATTGCTGATGCAGCTCAACGTCGCCGGCAACGGCTCCGACAACCTGTCCAGCAACGCCGGCATCGTCCACGAGGACCAGCGCGGCAACAACGGCGTGTCCGGCGCCAACCTGCGCGGCCAGGGCGCCGACGCGACGCTGGTGCTGTTGAACGGGCGCCGCGTGGCGACGCATGGCCTCAAGGGCCGCGCAGTCGACTTGAATGCGATCCCGTTCGCCGCGATCGAACGCGTCGAAGTGCTGCGCGATGGTGCATCGGCGATCTACGGCACCGACGCCATCGGCGGCGTGATCAACTTCATCACCCGGCGCGACTTCCAGGGCGCGCAGGTCTCGGCCTTCGTCGACTACACCGAGGCCGGTGGCGGCAACATCCAGCGCGGCAGCCTCCTGTTCGGCACCGGCGACCTGGAAAAGGACGGCTGGAACGCGTTCGGCACGGTCAGCGTGAAGCGCAACACCATCCTGCGCGGGCATGACCGTGATTTCTCCAACGCCTTCCAGGCAGATCGCGGGCTATCGCCGGATACCCATGGCTCTCCGTTTGCGACCGTAGTGAACAACACCGGCAGTTTGATCGGCGCTGGTTTGAACGATCCTGCCGGCGGCCCAAGGCAAACCCGCATGAACATCCTCGGGCTGCCAGGTGCCGCAGGGTGCGAATCGTATGGCGAGAACATGGGACCTCTGGACTACAAAATGTGGGGCTACCCGGCATCGCGCTATGCCTGTTCCTGGGACTATCCGGCGGCGGCGGTGATCATCCAGCCGCAGGACAGCGTGGACTTCATCGGCCGCGCGACATTCCGCGTGAGCGCCGCACACGAGGCCTACGTCGAGCTGACCGCCTCCAAGGTGGAGGTGTCCAAGAGCTTCGAGCCGAACCAGATCACGTCCAGCACTTCCACCGCAGCCACTGCACTAGGCCCGACTACCTGGTATCCGCGTAATGCGATCACCCAGACCACTTACGACGGGGTGTACGACGCACTCGCCGCCTACTTCGGTGCGGGTCAGCTAGCCCCGCGGGGCACACCGATCACCTATCGCTGGCGCTGTATGGCCTGCGGTCCGCGCGAGATCGAGACCACTACCGATTCCTACCGCTTCGTCGCCGGCATCGGCGGACTGCTCGGTAGTTGGAGCTACGACCTGGCTCTCACCCACGGCTCCAGCAAGTCTGAATCCATTCTTGGCACAGGCTTCCACTACACAGACGCGTTCAAGCAAGTCCTCGGCAGCGGCCTGCTCAATCCGTTCCTGCCGGCAGGCCAGGAACAGTCGGCGGAGGCGATGGCTGCGCTGGACGCCGCATCCGCAGCCGGCGTGAAACTTTATGGTGGCGAATCGCTAGTGACCTCGTTCGACGCTTCCATCACCGGCGACCTCGGCTTTTTCCGCCTGCCCGGCGGCAACATCGCGATGGCGGCCGGCATCGACCTGCGCCGCGAGGAATTCCGCTTCGCCGGCGACCAGCGCGCCGACAAGCGCGCGGTATTCAACGCCCCCTTCGACGATGCCAATGCGCTGAGCGATGTCAGCCGCGACATCAAGGCGGTTTACCTCGAATTCCAGTTGCCGGTGTTCAAGAATTTCGACATCAACCTGGCCGGCCGCCACGATGACTACAGCGGCTTCGGCGGCACCACCAACCCGAAGGTCTCGTTCAAGTACCAGCCGTTCGAGTCGCTGCTGTTCCGCGGCGCCTACAGCACCGGTTTCAAGGTGCCGAACTTCAATCAGTTGTTCAATGGCATCAGCGAAATCCAGTTCACCGGCAACGTACCGGATCCCGCGAGTTGCCCAAGCGGTATCGCCAATCCCTCTGTGCCTGGGTGCGAACCGCTCGATCGTCCTGTCGAGCTGTTTGGCGGTAACTCCAATCTCGCACCAGAAGAGTCGGAGCAGAAGAGCTTCGGCCTGGTGTACTCGCCAATGTCGCAATTCAACATCGCGCTTGACTGGTGGGAAATCGAGCGATTGAACACCATCCGCGCCGCGCCCCGCGACATTCTGGTTCAGTACTACGATCTGTTCCAGGGCAACTGGATTCGTGACGCCTCTGGCGAGGTCACCGCGATTGATCGCCGCTTCATCAATTCCGGCGGCAGCCTGATGCGCGGCGTGGAACTCGACGCCAACCTCAACGGCGAAGTGGCCGGCGGTCGCTGGAACATCAACCTCAACGGCAGCCTGATCACGCTGTTCAAGACCAAACCGCTGGAATCGCTGCCCTACACCGACAATCTGGTCGGAAAGTACGTGCAATATTTCAGTCTGCCAATCCGCTGGAAGCACACCCTGAATTTCGGCTACACCCGCGGCGACTGGTCGCACAACCTCAGCCAGCTGCACCGCGATGGTTACTACGATGAGCCACCAACGAGCGTGGCCAATGGCAGCTACATCCCGGCTGGCTGGAAGCCGCGGGTCAACGGCTATACCACCTACAACTACAACCTGACCTGGACCGGCATCGACAAGGTGAAAGTCAGCTTTGGCATCAAGAACCTGACCGACAAGGACCCGCCGTTCACCGCGCACAAGAACGACTTCGCGGCCGGCGCCGCATGGGAACCGCGCATCGCCGATCCGCGCGGCCGCGCCTACACCCTGCTGCTGGAATACAGCTTCTGGTGATCGCAACCGGTGGCACCGCCTGAAACAGGAAGGCCCCGCGATGCGGGGCCTTCCTGCGTGCGGGCAACGGTGATGCAACCGGATTCAGTCGCCTGCCTTTGCATGCGCCAGCATGGCATCGCCACCGATGTCCCACGCCTGCCAGCGGCCATCCGCGAGGTTCAGCGAGAGCAATGCTTCGTGGCGCGTGGTGACGCCCTCGCGTATCTCGCTCCAGTTGCCGTTGAGCAGCAGGTGCGAGCCGGTGTGCCAACGGTTGGTCAGGGCGTCGTATGGCAATACCGCTGTCCACAGGGTGCGCGCAAAGGTGCCATCCACGCGAGACAACGCCAGCCTGCCCTGCGCATCCATGCGCGTGCGATGCAGCACCAGCACGCCATCCGGGCCGCTCAGCCGCAGCGGCGCGCGCACCGCCGGCTTCACGCGCATGCCGCGCTGCGTCCACTGCGGCGCGCCGGGATCCGCCTCTGCCTTGAGCAGGCGACCCTGCAACCATGCACCTGAACCGGCGACGGGTGCCAGCCTGGTGATCCGCTTGAACTTGTCCGCATCGAAGGTCTCCACGCACTCGCGGATGCGCTGCCGATGGGTCGCAGGTGCGGTGGCGCGCGCGCCGTTGCTGTAGTCGTCCAGGTTGCCGTCCGCGGCGGCGCGCAGGAAGGCGTTGCTGTCGTCGTCGCGCGCGGTGCTTTCCGCCCTGTCCTCGCAGTAACCCTGCACGCCCTTGCGGCCGCCGTAGACCAGGAAGTCGTCGCTCCAGGCCGTGCCTGCCACCCGCCAGAACGTGCGCCTGGCCAGTTCGCCCTCGTCATCGATGTCGGCGGAATCGGCGTAGTGGTCGCCGGACGTGTCGTCCTCCGCGTCGCGCGCCTCGCGCTCGCTGAGCAGGCCGATCCAGTCGCTGCCGAAGCGGCCGTGGCGCACCCCGAAATCGCGCGTCTCGTAACCACCATTCCACGTGGTGCCCAGGCTGACGGCGTAGCTGAATTGCCGCTCGTCGGCGACCTGGTACGGCGTGGCGCGAAAGCCGGGGACGTCGATGCGCATGCGCCGCGCATCGGCCAGGGTGATCACCAACGCGCCGATGAAGGTATGGAACTTCAACTCGGCCGGGACCAGGCCCTTGAGATCCGGATTCGCCTGTTCGAGGGTGGACCGATCCGCCACCAGCGAGCCATCGCGCGCGGACAGCGCCAACACCTGGTCGTGCACCCACACCCAGACGACGTCGCCCTGCTGGCCGAGGATGCGGACCTCCGCATTCCTCCCGCCCTCCTTGTCGCGCAGCACCTTCAGCTCTTTCAACCACAGGCGCTGCGCGCTGGCGGGATCGTGGCCCTGAAGGCGCAGGTGGTAGTAATGCTCGGTGATCCAGCTACCCGACCGGCGGCTGCCGCGACCCACATGCCGGGAGCGCTGCTCTTCCTGGATGGTCGCCAACCAGGCCTGCTTGCCACTGCCGGTATCGACCAGGCCGATCGGACCGCTGCGTTCCGGCGGGTCGAAGTCGCTGTGGCTGCAGGCCGACAACAGGACGGCCAACAGGCACGCCGCGATCTTCAGGCTCCAACCCGCATCCATGACGTGCCCCATGCCCGACCCGACCCATCGGGGAACACGCGCTGTCCGCGAATTTTCGGTTCTTCACCCAAGTCCGGGGAAGGCGGCCCGGATCTTCAGGAAGAAGTAGGCGTCGTCGCGGAAGCCGTAGGCCATTCGCTTGATGACCTTGATCTTGTTGT
>NZ_JAYRTQ010000030.1:0-23421 GCF_041919455.1 Thermomonas sp. | reverse complement strand
GCGCCGGGTGCGACATCATCTCGTGGTAGAGGAAGTTGTCGCGGGTGGTCAGCATCATCGCGCCGTCGATCAGCATGACGTTGCCCCAGTCGGTCGACTCGTAGATCTCGATGTGCTGGAACGGCGATTGCACTTCGTCCAGCTTGCGGGTCACGCGGAAGCCGATCGACGAGCCGGCCTTGTCGAAGTGCTCGTGCAACCAGGTCGGTTCGGTCATCGCGGCGGTTCCGTGGAATGAGGCGGGGTGCCCATTGTAATGGGCACGTTGTCACGGAGCGGGCGTTACCGCCGTGACCGCAGGTCATACAATGCCGATCCCCCTGCCGTTGGTGTTCCCGACATGACCGACTGGTCGCCCGACCTGGCCCGCAAGACCTACTCGATTCCGCACTGGTCCGACGGCTATTTCGACGTGGACGACAAGGGCCGCATCGTGGTGCGGCCGAAGGGCGCGAATGGCCCGGTGATCGCGCTGCCCGACGTGGTGGATGCCTCGTTGGCGCAGGGCGGCAACCTGCCGGTGCTGGTGCGCTTCCCGGACATCCTCGGCGATCGCCTGGGCAAGCTGCAGGCCGCATTCGCGCAGGCGCGCAAGGATTGGGAGTACGCCGGCGGCTACACCGCGGTGTATCCGATCAAGGTCAACCAGCACCAGGCGGTGGCCGGCACCCTGGCGAGCCACCATGGCGAGGGCTTCGGCCTGGAAGCGGGCAGCAAGCCGGAACTGATGGCCGTGCTGGCGCTGTCGCGGCCGGGCGGGCTGATCGTCTGCAACGGCTACAAGGACCGCGAATACATCCGCCTGGCGCTGATCGGCCGCAAGCTGGGCCTGCAGACCTTCATCGTCATCGAGAAACCGTCCGAGCTGGAAATTGCATTGGAAGAAGCCGCCGCGCTGGGCGTCAGGCCGGGCCTGGGCGTGCGCATGCGGCTGGCCTCGCTGGGTTCCGGCAAGTGGCAGAACAGCGGTGGCGACAAGGCGAAGTTCGGGCTGGACCCGCGCCAGTTGCTCACCCTGTGGAAGTCGTTGCGCGACGCCGGCATGGGCGACTGCCTGCAACTGCTGCATTTCCACATGGGCAGCCAGATTTCCAACGTGCGCGACATCGCCGCGGGCATGCGCGAAGCCACCCGTTATTTCGTCGAGCTGTCGCGGCTCGGCGCCAACATCACCCACGTCGACGTGGGCGGCGGCCTCGGCATCGACTACGAAGGCACGCGTTCGCGCAGCTACAACTCGGTCAACTACGGCATCCACCATTACGCGTCGAGCATCGTGCAGCCGCTGGCCGAGGCCTGCCAGGCCGAAGGTCTCACGCCGCCGCGCATCGTCACCGAATGCGGCCGCGCGATGACCGCGCATCACGCCGTGCTGGTGGCCAACGTGAGCGAAGTCGAACAGGCGCCGGAAGGCCGCGTGCCGGAATCGCACGACGATGAATCGCAGCCGGTGCGTCACTTGCGCGAACTGCACGAGGAAATGGCGCAGCGTCCGGCCGTCGAAGTCTTCCACGAGGCGTCGCAGGCGCATGCCGAAGGCCTGTCGCTGTACACGCTCGGGCAAATCGACCTGGTCCAGCGCGCGCGCATCGACGACCTGTTCTACGCGATCGCGCATGCGGTGAAGGCGCGCCTGACCTACGACGAGAAGAGCCATCGCGACCTGCTGGACGAACTCAGCGAGCGCCTGGTCGACAAGTACTTCGTCAATTTCAGCGTGTTCGAGTCGATGCCGGACGTGTGGGCGATCGACCAGGTGTTCCCGATCACCCCGATCGAGCGCCTGGATGAAGAACCCAAGCGGCGCGGCATCATCGCCGACCTCACCTGCGACTCCGACGGCAAGATCGACACCTATGTCGAGAACGAGGACCTGGATTCCTCGCTGCCGCTGCACGAACTGCGCAAGGGCGAAAGCTACCGGCTGGGCTTCTTCCTGGTCGGCGCGTACCAGGAAATCCTCGGCGACATCCACAACCTGTTCGGCGACACCGACGCCATCGAAGTGCGCTGCGACGGCGATGGCCATCGCATCGTCCAGCAGCGCCGCGGCGATACCACCGACGTGATGCTGGATTACGTGGGCTACAAACTCGACGACTTGCGCCGCCGCTACAAGGCCCTGGTCGGTGCCGCCACCGAGCTGAGCAAGGCCGAAGCGGATCGCCTGAACGAGGCGCTGGAACGCGGGCTGACCGCGTACACCTACCTCGACGACACCCCGCAGTGAGCGCGGGGTCGGCGATGCCGACCCGCTTGCCGGGACTCGACCTGCTGCGCGCGATCGCGGTGTTGTGGACGATGCAGTTCCACAGCTTCATCGTCGGCGGCTTGGGCGAGGACTGGCGCTGGCTGGAGCGCTACGGCTGGATGGGCGTGGACCTGTTCTTCGTGCTCAGCGGGTTCCTGATCGGCGGTCAGTTGCTGCGGCCACTGGCGCGCGGCGAAACGCCATCATTGCGCGCGTTCTACGTCAAACGTGCGTTCCGCATCCTGCCGGCGTTCTGGGTGGTGCTTGCGGTGTACCTGGTCTGGCCCGGGTTCCGCGAGGCGCCGGGCATGGAGCCGTGGTGGAAGTTCGCGTTGTTCTTCGTGAATCTCGACATCGACTACGCGACCAACGCGGCGTTCTCGCATGCCTGGTCGCTGTGCGTGGAGGAACATTTCTACCTGCTGTTCCCGGCGCTGGCGTTGCTGATGGCGCGCAAGCCGTCGGCAGTGAAATTCTGGATCGCCTGCATCGTGGTGCTGCTCGGCGGCATCGCCATCCGCACCGGTGCGTGGCTGCACTTCGATGCATTGCAGCCGCCGCGCGCGTGGTTCGTCGAGGACATCTACTACCCGACGTGGAACCGCCTCGACGGTCTGTTGATGGGGGTGATGCTGGCGACCTGGCAGGCCTGTCGCCCCGAGTCGTGGACGCGCATGGCGAAGCACGCGAATGTCGCCGCGTTGCTCGCCGTAGCGGTGCTCGCGCTGGCGTTCTGGCTGTTCCGCGAACGCACCGGCCTGCTCGGCAACAGCATCGGCTGGCCGGTGCTGTCGCTGGCACTGGCAATGCTGGTGTTCGCCGGCGCGCAACCGCACGGGTTGCTCGGCAAGCGCGCGCTGCCCGGCGCGGCATGGCTCGCGGCGATCTCGTTCAGCCTCTACCTGGTGCACAAGCCGATGTACGGCGTGGTGCAGGCCCAGTGGGGCGAGTGGCTGGAAGGCCGTGGCATCGTGGCCTATGCGGCGTACGGCGCGGCCTCGCTGCTGGCGGCGGCGGTGCTGTATTACGCGGTGGAGCGGCCGGGGTTGCGCTTGCGGACGCGGGTGCTGTCGCGCGGCTGAGGCGGGGCGTCACTGCATCGACAGCGCCGCTTCCAGGATCGGCTTGGCCCACTCGGGCGTAGCGCGCAAGGTGTCCGCGTCGGTGGGCCAGGCGATGCGGCCGCCCTCCATCTGCAGTAGCAGGTGTGGATCGCCGACAGGCGTTCCGGGTGCTGCATCCCGGCTGTTGTCGTACACCTGCAATCGCGACAGGCGCGGTAGCAGCGCGACCAGGTTCGCGATCGAGGTGCGATAGCGTTCGCGGATCTTCGCCTCGGGGATGTCGTGCCCGCCCTGGCTGACCCGCAACCGCACGCGGGCAATGTGATGCTCCGGCGAATCCAGCCCGCAGAACCACATCAGCACGTCGTGGCTGGTGCTGGCATCGCGCAGTCTGGTGGCGACGGTGTTGCCGCCAAGCGTGGTCTCGAATGCGTAGTCCTCGCCATGGGCGATGGCGGCGTCCAGCCGGCGCAGGCCTTCCTGCCAGGCGGCCACATTGGCATCCGCCAGCGGGCTACCGGTGGCTTCGACCAATTCCCGGGTGAAGGTATCGGGGTTGAACCAGGTGATGCCTGCCTGGCGCAGCGTGTCACCGCCGATCGAGCTCTTGCCTGCCCCATTCACCCCGGCCAGCACCAGGATGCGTGGTCGCGCCATGCTCAGAAGCTCTCACCCGCGATGACCCTGCCGTCCAGTTCAAGTGGCTTGTCGAAAACCGAGTTGAGCTTCTCCCCCGCGCCCGGCGCCTTCAGGCTGGCCATGCGCTCGTCGAACTTGCGGCGCAGCGCGTCCAGCGCGTCCTCGTCGCGGCTGGCGGCCTCGCGCAGCAGGGCGAGCATGGCGTTGTATTCGGCGACCGGGATGATCACCGCCTCGGGTTCGTCGTGATTGGTGACCAGCACCTTGCCGCTGCGCGCGATGGTCTTCATGACCCCGCGCCAGCCCAGCTTCTTCATGTCCGAGGCCGGCGTGCGCGGCAGGCTTTCCAGCGACTTGAGGGCGAGGGCAGGAGCCATGGTGTTATCTCCAATTTGGATAAATTGGACTTTATACCCAAAATTTCCTCAGTGCCATGTTGCCGGGACGGTGCCGCCTCAGCCAGCCGAGCGTTTGCCGCTCTACCCGAGTTACGCGGGCTGTCGGACATTTGTGTCACTCCAGCGCATCGAGTACACCCGGCGCCATCATGACGGTCTTGCGCCTGCGAAGCGGCGTGACCTTTGGGTCGTAGGTGCGCAGCACTTCGGCGCATTGCTCATCGATGAAACGAATGGCTGTCGCGCATTCGATTTCCACGGCTCGCTGCAGCTCGCCTGAATCGCGTTTGGCGGCGAGGCAATCGCGCAGGAATGAATGGAAGCGGATGTCGGACAGGATCTCCTTGTCGGTGAACACGAAGTGCAGATTGTGCTCGCCGTGTTCGCTTGCCTCCTGCAGGTAGACACCGCGAAAGCCCTTGCAGTCCCATTCCTCCCGCAATGCGTCGAGTCGTTCGGATTCGTAGGTCCAAAGCCGATGGCGCAGTTCGTCGATCACGCCCTCCTTGCCACCAGCCTGGATGCGCATGTCCCAGCGGAGATACCCTCTCTCATCCTGTTTTTGATGCTCGGGCCCGGGCACGTATTCGTGCGGCAGAAGCGCGTCAAGCCTGTTGCTGGCAGCCTCGCTGGCGAGGGCATTGATGTAACGGGATGCCATCGACAAGGTGCCGTACGTGAAAGCGCCATCGACGAAAAGTCGCGCCCAGTTGTAGTGCAGATCGCCTCGATAGGGCTTCGGTTCGTAATCCGGAATGTCCTTCAGGCGGTGTTCTTCCTGGAATGCGTGATCGTCCGCGTCGTAGTCGCGCAAGGTCGGGAAATCCAGAAGGCTCCTGCCATCGGCAAAGTGTTCGTTCAGGAAAAAGCAGTCTTCGCCGATCCCGGTCAACGGCAGGAGGGTCTCGTTCCAGCGATTGAGACATTCGAGCGGTAGTTCGTCGACGGCCTTTTTGGCCGATTCCAGCGAATCGAAGTCGCGTTTGAACAGGCTGCGCAGCAGGGCGGCATCAACCGCATTCCGATCTTCCCGTGGAATGGCCGCACTGTAGCGATCCCGTTCTGGCCTTGCCCAGGTGAAATACTCCGGCCGCACCTTCATCACGGCACGGCGAAGTTGGGGGCTCCAGTGATGGAAATCGTCATCTCGCATGAGCGCACTTTAGGACAACGCTGATCAAGTCGCGCTTGCTCGTCATTCCCGCGAACGCGGGGTAGCACGCATCAACCGCGATGGACCTGGAAGCCGGCCACCGACTGCGAGGTCGGCATCAACTCCAGCCGGTTGATGTTGAGGTGCGGCGGCAGGGTGGCGACCCAGAAAATCGATTCGGCGATGTCCTCGGCGGTCATCGGGTTGGCGCCGGTGTACAGCGTGTCGGACGCGGCCTGGTCGCCATGGGTGCGGACCACGGTGAATTCGGTTTCGGCCATGCCGGGTTCGATGGTGGTCACGCGCACGCCGGTGCCGTGCAGGTCGGAGCGCAGGCCCTGGCTGAAATGGCTGACGAAGGCCTTGCTGCCGCCGTAGGCATTGCCGCCGGGATAGGGATACACGCCGGCGACCGAGCTGATGTTGATGATCGCGCCCTTGCGTTCGATCAACTGCGGCAGCAGCGCATGAGTCAGCGTCACCAGCGCGGTCACATTGGTGTCGATCATGGTCTTCCAGTCGGACAGCAGTGCGTGCTGCGCGGGCTTGGTGCCCTGCGCCAGGCCCGCGTTGTTGACCAGCAGGTCGATGCCGCGGAAGCGCTCCGGCAATGCGTCCAACGCGGCGCGCATCGCGGCTTCGTCGCGGATGTCGAAGCAGGCGGTGTGCACGGCGTCGCCGAGTTCGGCGCGCAGGGCATCGAGGCGTTCGGCACGGCGGCCGGTGGCGATGACCTGCCAGCCGGCGTCGACGAAGCGGCGCGCGGCGGCGCGGCCGAAGCCGGCGGTGGCGCCGGTGATCAGGGCGGTGCGTGGGGATTGTCCAGTCATGCCGCCGATTCTAAGGCGGCGCGTGCATTCAGGGCTTCTTCGCGGCCTTCTTCGCAGCAGCGGCCGGCTTCTTCACTACCGGTTTGTCGTCCGGTTTCAGCACGGCAGGCTTGCGCTTGCGTCCGGTCGCGGCCTTGCCGCGGGTCTTCGCCCTGGTGGCGCGATGCTTCTCCAGCATGTCCTCGGCCAGCATCACGTCCTCGGACAGGATGCCGGCGGCCTTGGCGATGGCGATGCGCGTTTCGGCCTTGTTTTCGTCGGGATTGGCCAGCAGGAGTTCGCGGATCGCCTCGCGCAGGGCGGCTTCGGCGTTGCGCTTCAGGGTGGCTTTCTCGCCGCGCTGGAGCAGCGCCATCAGCGCATCGACGACGGGTTTGATCAGCGCGGTTTCGATGGCCATGGCATGCGTCCTTCCGGGTCGGGCACTGTGCCGTCGGAGTGTCTCAGGGATCGCGATGCTGCGCGAACAGCCAGTCGCGCCACCAGTCGCCGGGGACGAGATCCCCCGGTGGCAGGTGCGCAAGGCCGGCATAGGTGCGCATCCGGACCTGCCTGCCGCCGACGGCACGAATGGCGGCGACCATCTCGCGATCCGCGTCGATCGGGTTTTCGGTGTCGGCATCGCCATGCAGGACGAGGATCGGGATGTGCTTCAGCGCGTTCGCGCGTGCACGGTCGGGCGCGATGCCGCTGATCGGCAGTGCCGCAGCGAAGAGATCGGGCCGTGCCAGCAACGACAGCCATGTCGCCGAACCGCCCATCGAGAAACCGCTGGCGTAGACGCGTGCAGGATCCACCGGCTGCTGCGCGATGACGGCATCGACCAGTTCGAGCGCGGCCGACAATGCGGGGGCGGCGATGGCGCTGCGTGGGGCGACCGGATCATCGTAATTCGCGCTGCGCACCGGGAACTGCGGCACCAGCACGAAGGCCGGATGACGTGCGCGGATAGTGGGGATCGCCCACGCCCGCGCGGCGAAATCGAGCTCGATCTGCGCGCGGTTGTCGTTGCCGATCGCGCCGGATCCGTGGAACTGCACCACCAGCGGATAGCGGCGGCCCGGTTCGATCCGTGCGGGTGCCAGCAGGCGATACGGAAGTGTCGTGCCGTCGCTCGCGGTGAAGGTGCCCGCGGCAAAATCATCCGCGGACAGTGCCGCCGCCGGACTGCGATCCAGCGGTGGCGTGCCACGCACGAGCGTCTCGCCCGCATTGCCGGTGCAGCCCGCCAGCAGGGCCACGCAGGCGAGCACGACGAAGCGCATCAGTTGGTCTTGACCGCCATCGCCGGCAGGCCGCCGCCGGACAGCTTGGCCTTGGCGTCGGCGAGTTCCGACGCGCTGCCGTACGGCCCCATGCGCACGCGGTAGACGGTCTTGCCGCCGATCTGCGCCGACTCAACGCGGGCGTTCAGGCCGAGCATCGCGATCTTGGCCTTGACCGTTTCCGCATCGCCGGACGCACCGAAGGCACCGGCCTGCAACAGGTAACGGGTGTCATCGGTGCTGGCTGCAGGCGTCGTCGATGCGCTCGCCGCAACGGCGGGCGTGGCGGCTGTCGCCGGTGTCGCCGCCGGCGTTTCCGCGATGGGTGCGGGCAGGCTGCCATCGGCCGTGGCCGTGGTCGCCGGGTCTGGCTGCTGCGCTGCCTTGGCCTGTGCCTCGGCTTCCGCCTTGGCGCTGGCGGCCAGCTCGGCATCGCTCATCTGCACGCCTTCGCCCGGCAGCAGCGTGTAGAAGTCGTACTGGGTCTGCTTCGGCTTGTCGGCCTCGGGCTTCGCGCTATCGGTCGCGGTGTCCGGGGCGATCGCCTCGCCGTCTTCGTTGGTCGCCGCGGGCTGCGCATCCGGATTCGGCTTGGGACGGAAGAAGCCGTCGGCGCCGCCCTCGGATTTCAGGATGCGGGGCACCGCCAGCACCACCGCCAGCGTGACCAGCACGCCGATCACCAGCCACGCCCAGCCAGGCAGTCCATTGGAACCGTTGCGTCGCGCCTGCGACTTGCCGCGTCGTGCTGCCATTTACCCGATCCTCATTTACATCTTCTCCGGGGCGCTGACGCCGAGCAGGTCGAGTCCGTTGGCCAGCACTTGCCGAGTGGCCAGCGCCAACGCGAGCCGCGCATCGCGCAACGCGGCATCCTCCACCAGTACCGGCGACGCGTGGTACCAGCCGTGGAAGGCGTTCGCCAGTTCGCGCAGGTATTGCGCGACCAGGTGCGGTTCCAGCGTGTTGCCGGCGGCTTCCACCACTTCCGGGAACCGCGACAGCTCGCGCATCAACTCCTGCGCAGGGGCGTCATCGAGCCGATGCAGCGACGCATGGCCGTTCGCTGCGTCATGCGCATAGCCCTTTTCGCCGGCCTGGCGCAGCAGGCTGCACACGCGGGCGTGCGCGTACTGCACGTAGTAGACCGGGTTGTCGTTCGACTGCGAACGGGCCAGGTCGATGTCGAAGGTCAGCTGCGAATCCGGCTTGCGCGCGACCAGGAACCAGCGCACGGCGTCGGCGCTGGTCTCTTCAATCAGGTCGCGCAGGGTCAGGTAGGAGCCGGCGCGCTTGGACAGCTTCACTTCCTCGCCGCCGCGCATCACCGTGACCATCTGGTGCAGCACGTAGTCCGGATAGCCGGCCGGGATGCCGCAGTCCAGCGCCTGCAGGCCGGCGCGCACGCGCGCCAGCGAGCCGTGGTGGTCGGCACCGAGTTCGGTGACCGCACGCTCATAGCCGCGCTGCCACTTGCTGAGGTGATAGGCCACGTCCGGCACGAAATACGTGTAGGTGCCATCGGACTTGCGCATCACGCGATCCTTGTCGTCGCCGAAGTCCGTCGTCTTCAGCCACAGCGCGCCGCCTTCCTCGTAGGTGTGGCCGTGGGCGATCAGCTCGCGCACGGTCTCCTCGACCTTGCCGTCGGCATACAGCGACGATTCCAGGAAGTAGCGGTCGAACGACACGCCGAATGCCGCGAGGTCCGCGTTCTGTTCGCGACGCAGGTAGGCGACGGCGAACTTGCGGATGGCATCGAGGTCGCCGGCATCGTCCTTGCCGGTCACCACGTGGCCTTCGACCTCGACGCTGTCGCCGCGCAGGTAGCTTTGCGCGACATCGCCAATGTAATCGCCGTTGTAGGCATCCGCCGGCCAGGACTCGTCCCCTGGCTTCAAGCCTTGCGCGCGCGCCTGGGTGGAGCGGGCGAGGTTCTCGATCTGCACGCCGGCGTCGTTGTAGTAGAACTCGCGCTTCACGTTCCAGCCGTTGGCGGCCATCACCCGCGCGATGCAGTCGCCGATCACCCCGGCGCGGCCGTGGCCGACATGCAGCGGGCCGGTCGGATTGGCCGACACGTATTCCACGCCGACCGTCTTGCCGTTGCCATTCGCGTTGCGACCGAAGCTTTCTGCGGCGACATGGATGTCGCGCACCTGTTGCTGCCAGGCGGCTGGCGTCAGGTGGATGTTGATGAAGCCGGGACCGGCGAGCTCGACCTTGGCGATGGCGTCCGATGCCGGCAAGGCGTCGACCAGCTGCTGCGCCAGCGCGCGCGGATTGGTCTTCGCCCCGCGCTTGCCAAGCTCACGGGCCAGCAGCATCGCCGCATTGGTCGAGAAGTCGCCGTGCGCGCGCTCCTTCGGTCGCTCGATCACGAAGTCGGGCGAGACAAGGTCGGCGGGCAGGGTGCCGGCGGCACGCAGGGCGGACAGGCCCCCTTCAATCAGATCGGTGATCAGGGCGCGGAGCTGGGTTTTCACGAAGGATCAGGCAGCCGTTTCAATGGCTGCGCATTGTACGCGAGGCGGCGAGGACGACTCCGTTCAGCCGGCCAGGTCGAGCCGCCGTTCGATGCGATCGAGCCGGGCATTCAGTCCGTCGATCGAGACCTGCTGTTGCGCATCGGCGGCGGCCAGCGTGCCCAGGTGCTGGATGATCGCGGCCTGTCCCGTTTCCAGGTTGCCCACGCGCCGGGTCAGATCCTCGAGCTTGCGCTCGATACGATCCTGGCCGGCCTGGAAACGCTTGAGATGTTCCAGCATCAGGTTTTCGGTGTTGTTCATTGCAACCTCATCGGAGGGTAGCAGTTCGACAGGCCGGGCTTCACACCAGCCCCCGCGCCGCCATCGACAGCGGCGGGCCGTCGCCGATCACGAAGTGGTCGAGCAGGCGGATGTCGACCAGGCCCAGTGCCTGCTTGATGCGCGCGGTGACCGCGCGGTCGGCGGCGCTGGGTTCCGGATTCCCGCTGGGGTGGTTATGGCCGATGATCACCGCGGCCGCGCCGCGTGCCAGCGCGCGTTCGACCAGCGCGCGCGGATGCACTTCTGCGCCGTCGATGCTGCCGCGGAACAGTTCCTCGAAGCCGAGTGCGCGATGCCGCGTGTCGAGGAACAGCGCAGCGAATACTTCGTGCGCCAGCCCGCGCAGGCGTTGGGCGAAGTAGCGCCCGGCCGCCGCCGGATCGCCCAGCATCTCGCCGCGTTCCAGTTGCGCGGCCAGGTGGCGATGGCCCAGTTCCAGTGCCGCGGCCAGCGCGCAGGCGCGCGCCGGGCCGATCCCGCGCAGCCGGGTCATCGCCTTCGGCTCGCGATCGAGCAGTGCGCGCAGGCCGCCGTTACCGGCCAGCAGGTCGCGTGCGCTGGCCACCGCGTCGCGGCCAGCGGTGCCGGAGCCGAGGAAGATCGCCAGCAGTTCGGCGTCGGACAGGCTGCCGGCGCCGTGGGCCAGCAGTTTTTCGCGGGGGCGTTCGCCTTCGGGCCAGTCACGGATGTGCATGCGGCCAGCGTGCATCGATGCATCGCGATGCGGCATCGGTGCAGCATCGACCATCGGGTAAGCTGGTCGCCCGTCACGTGGTCAGGAAACCGGCCGGATGCAGGCGCCGCCTACAACCCCCGATACGCACCGCGTCCTCCTCTGCGTCTGCGGCGGGATCGCCGCCTACAAGGCTGCCGAGTTGCTGCGCCGGTTACGCGATGCCGGTGCCGACGTGCAGGTGGCGATGACCGACAACGCCCGGCGCTTCGTCACTGCGCAGACCTTCCAGGCCCTGTCGCACCTCACGGTGCGCATGTCGTTGTGGGACGAAACGGCCGAGGCCGCGATGGGCCACCTGGAACTGGCCGGCTGGGCGCAGCAGGTGATCGTGGCGCCGGCCACCGCCAACACCATCGCCAAGCTCGCCCACGGCATCGCCGATGACCTGGTCAGCACCCTGTGCCTGGCCACCGAGGCCCCGCTGGCGATCGCCCCGGCGATGAACCACCGGATGTGGCGGCACCCCGCCACGCAGGCGAATGTTGCTTTGCTGCGCGACCGCGGCGTGCTGGTGATCGGACCGGACGACGGTCCGCTGGCCGAGGGCGAATCCGGCCCGGGCCGGATGACCGAACCCGCGGCGATCGTGGCGGCAATGGGAGTCGCGCGATGAGCGCGATGCTGGCGGGCGTGCGCTTGCTGGTCAGTGCCGGCCCGACCTATGAAGACATCGATCCGGTGCGCTTCCTCGGCAATCGCAGCAGCGGCAAGATGGGGTTCGCGATCGCCGCGGTGGCGGCCGAACGCGGCGCAGAGGTGGTGCTGGTGGCCGGGCCGGTGCATATCGCCACGCCACCCGGCGTGCGCCGCGTCGACGTGCGCAGTGCGGCGCAGATGCACGATGCGGTGATCGGCGCGCTGCCCTGCGACCTCTACATCGGCGCGGCGGCGGTGGCCGACTTCACGCCGCGCGCGGCATCGGCGAACAAGCTGAAGAAGCAGCCTGGCCAGGACACCCTGGTGCTGGAGTTGGTGAAGACCCGCGACATCCTGGCCGAGGTCGCCGCGCATGCGGCGCGCCCGCGCCTGGTGGTCGGCTTCGCCGCCGAGACCGACAACGTCGCCGGCTACGCGCGCGGCAAGCTGGAGCGCAAGGGCGTAGACCTGATCTGCGCGAACCGGGTCGGGATCGCCGGTGGCGGGTTCGAGAGCGACGACAACGCGCTGCTGGTGATCGACCGCGACGGCGAACGCGCGCTGGGCCCGGCATCGAAGACCGCATTGGCCGGCGAGTTGCTCGACATCGTGGCCGAATGCCTGTCGGCGCGGAGCGCAGGCTGATGACGCAGGCCCTGCAGGTGAAGTTGCTGGATCCGCGTTTCGGCGATGAATGGACGTTGCCGGCCTACGCGACCGAGCATAGTGCGGGGCTGGACCTGCGCGCCGCGCTCGATGCGCCGCTGCTGCTGGCACCGGGCGAGACTGCGTTGATCCCGTCCGGGCTGGCCATCCACATCGGAGCCCCGGGACTGTGCGCAGTGATCCTGCCGCGTTCCGGGTTGGGCCACAAACACGGCATCGTGCTGGGCAACGGCACCGGCCTGATCGATGCCGACTACCAGGGGCCGCTGATGATCAGCACCTGGAACCGGGGCGATGCGGCGTACACGATCTCCCCCGGCGACCGCATCGCCCAGCTGGTCCTGCTGCCGATCGTGCGCGCGGCATTGCAGGTGGTGGATACTTTCAAGGAGAGCGCGCGCGGCGAGGGCGGATTCGGCCATACCGGCGTGCGTTGACGGGGGATCGAGATGGGTGTGTTCGGAATCGGCGGTCGTGGCAAGGACGACGGCGAAGAGAAGGGCAAGCTGAAGCTGGATCCGGCACAGGCGGCGAGAGCGCTGCCGCTGCTGGTCGCGTTGCTCGCCTTGCTCGGCATCTGGTGCCTGGTCAGCGGTGCGCTGCGCATTCGCGACGATGCCCGTCAATCGGGCCTGCAGGTGGCCCGCGACGATGCGGTGATGGCAGCGCGGCGCACCCTCAACGACGAACGCGGCCGGCTGGTGCAGCGGTTGGGCGCCGATCGGGTCAAGGCCGCGCTGGCGACCGGCGACAGCGCCGCGGCCCTGCGCCTGCTGCGCCAGAGTTGGCCGGAGCTGCAGCGTGCCGAACTGTGGCCGGCCGACCTGACCGAGGCATATGCCGGCTTGCCGCGCACCGGATTCGGTGCACTGGCCACCTGCGAAGCCGCGTTGTCGGAAGGCAAGCCGGTGGCGCGCGTGGTCAAGTCCGCCGGTACCCAGCGCCTGGCGTTGGCGGTTCCGGTCGCGGGCGGGCGCGGCTCGATGGTCGCCTACGTGGAACTCCCGCTGGCCAAGTTGGCCAACGGAGTCGAGGCACCAACGGTGCCCGCCTATACCTACCTGGCGTTGCGCCAGGGCAGCCGCAACGTGCTGGAGCGCGGCGATACAAGTCTCGGCAATTCGGCCGAAGCGCTGGCCGCCAAGGTGCCGGACAGCGACCTGCGCATCGCCGCGTCGGCCCCCGATGCGGCTGCCACTCCGTTCCAGCTCGGCGGCATGTCGGCGGTCGGCCTGGGTGCGATCCTGGTGCTGCTGTCGGCCTGGTTGTGGGTGATCGTGCGCCCGCGCCTGCTTGGCCTGCGCAGCAACGCCGCGGAGGAGGCCGAACCCACGCTGGCCGATATCCAGCGCGACCAGCCGCCCCCCGAGCCGGTGGTGCGCGAAAAAGTGGCCGAGGACAGCAAGGGCGATGGGGTGCAGGTCGCGATCGACCGTGGCATCTTCCGCGCCTACGACATCCGCGGCGTGATGGGGAAGACCCTGGATGCCAGCGTGGCCGAGCTGATCGGCCAGGCCGTCGGCTCACTCATGTTCGACCAGGGCCTGGACGAGATCGTGATCGGCCGCGATGGCCGTTTGTCCGGTCCGGAATTGTCCGAAGGGCTGATCGCCGGCCTGCGCAAGGCCGGCCGCAATGTCATCGACCTGGGCATGGTGCCGACGCCGGTGGTGTACTTCGGCTGCTACCACCTGCGCACCGGCTGCGGCGTGTCGATCACCGGCAGCCACAACCCGCCCGACTACAACGGCTTCAAGATCGTGGTCGGCGGCGAGACCCTGTCCGGCGACGCCATCCTCGACCTGCACGCGCGGATCGCCGAGGACCGCCTGCTCGAGACCAAGTTGCCGGGCACGCTGAGCGAGCGCGACATCGGCGAGGACTACGTGCACCGGATCGCCGGCGACATCCAGGTCGGCCAACCCTTGAAGGTGGTGGTCGATGCCGGCAACGGCGTGGCCGGCACTCTGGGTCCGCGCGTGCTGGAGGCGATCGGCGCCGACGTCACCCCGCTGTTCTGCGACATCGACGGCACCTTCCCCAACCACCATCCGGATCCCAGCGAACCGCACAACCTGGAAGCGCTGGTACAGATGGTCCAGCGCCTCGACGCCGACCTCGGCATCGCCTTCGACGGCGATGGCGACCGCCTGGGCGTGGTCAGCAAGTCCGGCAAGTACATCTTCCCGGATCGCCTGTTGATGCTGTTCGCCGCTGACGTGCTGGAACGCAACCCGGGCGCGGTGATCGTGTACGACGTGAAGTGCACCGGCCGGCTGCCGACCCAGATCCTGCGCCACGGCGGCAGCCCGCTGATGTGGAAGACCGGGCATTCGCTGATCAAGGCGAAGATGCGCGAAACCGAGGCCGAGCTGGCCGGCGAGATGAGCGGCCATTTCTTCTTCGCCGAGCGCTGGTTCGGGTTCGACGACGGCATCTACGCCGCGGCGCGCCTGCTGGAGATCCTGGACGCCAGCGGGATGTCGCCCGAAGACCTGTTCGCCACCCTGCCCGACGGCATTTCCACCCCGGAGCTGAAGGTCGAAGCCCCGGATGGCGAGCCGCATGCCTTCGTCGACCGGTTCAAGCTGGTGGCGAGGTTCGAGGGCGCGCGTCTGTCGACCCTGGACGGGCTGCGCGTGGACTGGCCGGACGGCTGGGGCCTGGTGCGTGCGTCCAACACCACGCCGATCCTGGTGATGCGTTTCGATGCCGATACCAACGCGGCCATGGCACGCATCCAGCAGGCCTTCCGCGAGCAACTGCTGCAGGTGCAGCCGGATTTGAAGCTGCCGTTCTGACGAACGGCAGCGGCGGGCTCAGCCCGCTGCTGGCACGGTCGCTGCGGGTGTCGTTGCCGGGTCGGCAGGAGCGTCGCTGCGCTTGAGGTCGCGGTAGCGGCGCAGCGAGTCCTGCAGGTCGCTTTCCAGTGCGGCACGATCCTGCTGCTGGGTGACCAGGATCTGCTGCTGGCGCAGCAACTCGCCGTGCTGCTCGCGGATCGATGTGCCCAGGCGCGGGTTGACCGGCCCAGCCAGTTCCTGGTCGCCAGCCTGGCGCAGCAGCGCCAGCAGGCTCAGGCGAAGGTTGGACAGGCCCAGCCTGCTGGCCTTGAGGGTCTCGTCGAGCAGCGCGGTGCGCTCGCCATAGGCGCGGCGCAGGTCGGCTTCGGTCATGTACGACTCGACCATCGCCAGGTCGCGGCGCTGCTGCAGTGCCAGCGCCTCGGCCTGCAGGCGGGCGAGTTCGGCCGCCTGTTCGGCGGCGCTGCGTTCGCTGCCTGTCAGGGCGCGATCCACCCGGCCGGTGGTCATGCCGCTGCGCGTGCTGATCTCGGTGCGCGCGCTGTTGGCCGCGGAGGCCGGCAGTGCATCGCCGCAGACCTTGCGACCGCCTTCATTCCAGCAATAGATCTTCTTTTCGGTGGACGGTTTGGTCTGTGCGGACGCGATGCCCGCGCCCAGCAGGAGCAGGACGGTCATGGCGAGCGTGGCGCGGCGGAAATGCGTCATGACAGCCCCCTGTGGCAGTCCTGAAGCGTGGCGGTCATGCGATGCCGTAGCGCGCGCGGTAGGCGAGCAGGGCATCGCGTTGGCGTACAAGGTCGGCGCTTTCGCCGGCGAATTCAAGCAGGTCGGACAATCCGGCCACGGCGATCACCGGGATCCCGTGTTCCGTCGCCACCGCCTGCGCGGCGGATTGCGCCACCTCTTCCCGCACCCGCTCCTGCCGATCCAGGGCGATGACGATGCCGGCCGCGATGCCGCCAGCCGCCGCGATGATGTCCAGCGCCTCGCGGATCGCGGTGCCGGCGGTGATCACGTCGTCCACGATCAACACCCGCTTGCCGGCCAGTGCAGCGCCGATCAGGCTGCCGCCCTCGCCATGCGCCTTGGCTTCCTTGCGGTTGAACGCCAGCGGCAGGTCGCGGCCGCGGCGGGCGTACTCACAGGCCAGCGCGGTGGCCAGCGGGATGCCCTTGTAGGCCGGGCCGAACAGCAGCTCGAACCCCAGCCCGGCAGCGTCCACGGCATCGGCATAGCAGCCGGCCAGTTCGGCAAGCGCGGCACCGGAGTCGAAGCGCCCGGCATTGAAGAAGTACGGACTGGTGCGCCCGGACTTGAGGGTGAACTCGCCGAAGCGCAGCGCGTCGGCGCGCAGGGCGAGTTGCAGGAAGCGGGTACGGTGGTCGTCATGTGCGGGATCCATGCGCCGATTCTCCCACGCGTGCGGCATGCCGTCGCGGGGCTTGCGCGGCGTGGCGCATCGGCTACCCTCGGCCATCGCTTTCGCCGGACTGCCGCATGCGCATCCTCAGTTTCAATGCCAACGGCCTGCGCTCGGCGGCCAGCAAGGGCTTCTTCGACTGGTTCGGCAAACAGGATGTCGACGTGCTGTGCCTGCAAGAAACCAAGGCGCAGGAGCACCAGTTGTCCGATGCCGTGTTCCGTCCGGCCGGATACAAGGCCTGGTTCAAGGACGCATCGACCAAGAAGGGCTACAGCGGCGTGGCGATCTACAGCAGGCGCGAGCCGGACGAGGTGCGCACGTCGCTCGGGTGGCCCCCGTTCGACGATGAAGGGCGTTACATCGAGGCGCGCTTCGGCAACCTCAGCGTGGTCTCGTTCTATATCCCGTCGGGCAGTTCCGGCGAACTGCGCCAGGGCTTCAAGGAAGAGGTGATGGCCTGGCTGAAGCCGATCATGGACCAATGGCTGGCCAGCGGCCGCGAGTACGTCCTCTGCGGCGACTGGAACATCGTGCGCGCCCGCAATGACATCAGGAACTGGAGCGGCAACCAGAAGAATTCCGGCTGCCTGCCGCATGAACGCGCCTGGCTCAGCGGAATGATCGCCGACGATTGCCACGATGGCCTGGTCGCGCGTCCCGAGCACGGCTGGAAGGACGCGTTCCGGGTCGCCAAGCCCGATGCCGTCGAATATTCGTGGTGGTCGCAGCGCGGCGCGGCGCGCGCCAACAACGTGGGCTGGCGGATCGACTACCAGATCGCCACGCCCGGCATCGCATCGACCGTGGTGGCCGCCGAAATCTACCCGGAACCGCGCTTCTCCGACCACGCCCCGTGCCTGGTGGAGTACGCCGGGTGAGCGCAGGCGCGACGTCGCGCAAGACCACCACCGGCGATGTCCTGCGCGCGCTGCACAGGCCGAAGGTGCTGGCGATGCTGCTGCTCGGCTTTTCGTCCGGCCTGCCGCTGTACCTGGTCGGCAACACCATGGGCTACTGGATGCGCGAGGGCGGCAGCGAGCTGTCGGCGATCGGCTTCCTGTCCTGGGTCGGACTGGCGTACACGCTGAAGTTCCTGTGGGCGCCGATCATCGACAAGACCGACGTGCCGCTGCTGGGCAGGCTTGGGCGCCGCCGTGGCTGGATGCTGCTGTCGCAGGGCATCGTCGCGGCGGGGCTTGCCGGCATGGCCATCGTGCAGCCGGAAGGCGGCCTGGTGGTGTTCGGTGCGCTGGCGCTGATGGCCGCGTTCGCCTCCGCCACCCAGGACATCGTGATCGATGCCTGGCGCATCGAGATCGCCGACAACACCGAGGAACTGGGCCTGCTGACCTCCGGGACCCAGATCGGCTATCGCGCCGCGCTGCTGGTGACCGATGCGCTGATCCTGATCCTGGCCACCTACATCGGCTGGGCGCCGTCGTACTGGGTGATGGCCTTGCTGATGGGCATCGGAGTCCTCGCCGCGCTGTTCCTCGCGCGCGAGCCGGCGGCCTCGCACGCGCCGGGCATCGCCGGGCATGAACCGTTGTGGACCCTGTCCGGGCTGTTCGACGCCATCCTCGGGCCGTTCCTGTCGTTTTTCCGCACCCACGGCAAATGGGCGCTGCTGATGCTCGCGGCGATCAGCCTGTACCGGCTGCCGGACTTCGTGATGGGGCCGATGAACAACCCGTTCTATGCGGACATCGGCATCAGCAAGGAATTCGTCGGCGAAGTGCGGGCTTCGCTCGGGCTGGTGGCGTCCGTGCTCGGCATCGCCGCCGCCGGGATCAGCGCGGTGCGCTTTGGCTTCGTGCCGACGCTGCTGGCCGGCGCCATCCTCGGCCCGGGTTCGAATGCGGCCTTCACCTGGGTGGCCTATGCGAATGGCGATCCCGGCGTGTTCGCCGCGGCGATGTTCATCGACGGGTTTTCCACGGGTTTCGCCGGGACGGCGCTGGTCGCCTACATGTCCAGCCTGACCAGCGTCGGTTACACCGCGACGCAATACGCGCTGCTCAGTTCGTTCTATGCGCTGCTGGGCAAGGTGCTGAAGGGGTTTTCGGGTGTCGCCGTGGAGACCCTGCAGGCGGGCCACGGGCAGGTCGGCGGCTACGCGCTGTTCTTCCTGGGCACGGCACTGACCGGTATTCCGGCGCTGTTGCTGTGCCTGCTGCTGGCCAGGCGGATCCGTGCCGACGCCCCGCCGGACTTGCCCGGGCGCGGTCCGCCGGGTTAGAACGGGCGTGCGTTCCCCCGCGCAAGCAAGGATTCCCCTGTCATGACCGATCTCACCGGGCACAACATCCGCCCCAAGCTCGACGAACGCCTGCGCCGGCTGGCCGAGTTGCAGGGGCTTACGCTCGATACCGTTGCCTCCGAAGCCCTGGCGATCGGCGTGGATGCGATCGAGGACCGGGTGCGCAAGCACCTGCTCAACACCCGCGAGCAGGTCGCACTGTCCGAAGCGATCACCCAGATCGAGAAAGTGCCGGACTCGGCGTTCGGGATGATCGGCCGCGTCGTCCGGCGCGACTGAGTCAGGGCGGGTAGATCCCGCCCAGCACGCGTGGCCCGGCGGCGCCAGTCACCGCCGGCAGGTTACCCGGCCGGTTGGCCAGCGTTTCCCGGGCCAGCCACGCGAACGCCATCGCTTCCACGCTGTCCGGATCCAGCCCGTGCGCGGCGCTGGATTCGACATGGATGCCCGGCATCGCATTTGCCAATGCCACCATCAGCGCGGGGTTGTGCACGCCACCGCCACAGGCGATCAGCCGACGTGTCTCCGGCTGGCTGGCCCGCAGCGCGTCGGCGACGGTGCGCACGGTCAGCGCGAGCAGGGTCGCCTGCACGTCGGCCGCGGATTCATCGCCGGCCAGTTTAGAGGCCACCCAGTCCAGGTGGAACTGGTCGCGCCCGGTCGATTTCGGTGGCGGCAACGCGAACCACGGTTCGTCCAGCAGCCGGGCCAGCAGGCCATCGTCGACCTGCCCCGATGCCGCGAACGCGCCACCGGCATCGAAGCCGTGGCCGGTGTGGCGCAGGCACCAGGCATCCATCAGCCCGTTCGCGGGGCCGGTGTCGAAACCCCGCACCGCACCGTGCGCGGGCAGCAGGGTGAAGTTGGCGATGCCGCCCAGGTTGAGCACGGCGCGATCTTCGCCGGCGTCGTGCAGGGTGGCGGCGTGGAAGGCCGGCACCAGCGGCGCGCCATGCCCGCCGGCGGCCACGTCGCGACGACGGAAGTCCGCCACCACCGCCACGCCGCAGCGCTCGGCGATGCTCGACGGGTCGCCAAGCTGCAGGGTGTAGGGCACGTCGCCATGCGCACGATGCCGCAGGGTTTGCCCGTGGGAGCCGATCGCGGCCAGTTCGCCACGATCGATGCCGCTGTCGGCGATCGCCGCATTCGCCGCGTTCGCGAACGCGCGGCCGATGCGCACGTCGAGCTCGCCGACCTCGTCCAGGGTCAGTTGCGCCGATTGCTGGCCCAGCGCCACCAGCCATGCCCGCAGCATCGGATCCCACGCATAGGTACGGCCGAACACCAGTTCGGACCGCGCATGCGGGGTGTCGTCGGCGAAACGCACCAGCGCGGCATCGATGCCGTCGGCGCTGGTGCCGGAAATCAGGCCAAGGAAGAGTCGCGCAGGTTGCAGGTTTGGCATGCGATGCAGTATCGCCGCGCCGCGCAGGCGATCAACCCTTCTTGCGGCTGCCGGTCTTGGCGGTGCTGGCCACGCGACTGCCGTCGTCGAGCTGGAACACCACGTCCTCGACCTCGCGGATCTTGTCCAGGGCGCGGCGGGTCTCGCTCTTGAAGGCGACCAGGGCGCCACCGCTGAGCGGTTCCGGCGGCGGCAGGGTCATCTTCAGCGGGTTCATGTGCACGCCGTTGACGCGGAATTCGTAGTGCAGGTGCGGGCCGGTGGCCAGGCCGGTGCTGCCGACGTAACCGATCACCGTGCCCTGCGACACGCGCTGGCCCGGCTTGATCCCGGCGAAGCGCGACATGTGTCCATACAGGGTGGTGCGTCCGCCGCCGTGGTTGAGGATCACCGTGCGGCCGTAGCCGCCCTTCCAGCCCACCAGCTCCACCCGCGCGTCGCCGGCGGCCTGGATCGGGGTTCCGGTGCCGGCGGCGTAGTCCACGCCCTTGTGCATGCGGAAACGGCCCAGCACCGGATGCTTGCGCCCGCCGAAGCCGGAGCTCAGGCGCGCGTACGGAATCGGCATGCGGATGAAGGCGCGCTTGAGCGAACGTCCATCCGGGGTGAAGTATTCCGGCTTGCCATTGCGCAAGTGCCGGAACGCGCTCTTGAGATTGCCGTCCATGGTGAAGGTGGCCGCCAGCACCGGGCCGGTGCTCGCCAGTTGGCCGTTCTTCCAGGTCTGGTCGACCACCACGCTGAAGCGATCGTCCTCGTCCAGGTCGGAATCGAAGTCGATGTCGTACTTGAACATCTCGTCGGTCAGCTGGTTCAACTGCGCGCTGCCCAGCCCCAGTTTGCGCGCGGAGGCGAACAGCGACTTGCCGACTTCGCCGCTCAGCACCACGGTGCGGGTGGTGATTTCCTGCGGCACCGAGCGCTCGCGCAGGGCATCGCCGTCGAATTCCAGTTCCACCGGTTCGTCGCCGATGCCCGGTGCGGCCTCGATGCGCATCGCCCGCACGCTGCCGTCGCTGGGCAGGTTGAAGCTGAGCGCGGTACCCGGCCGCAGCTTTCGCAATGCGGGCTTGATCTTCGGGTGCTGCATGACCTTTTCGAGCTGGCTGTAGGGGATGCCGAGCTCATCGAACACCGCGCTGAGGGTCTGGCCCTGCTTGAGCGTGACCGATTGCCAATGGTCCTTGTCCGCGCGGGTCAGGCGCAGCTGCGGCAAGGCCAGCGACAGGGTGGTGCGTTGGGTGTTGGGTGTGGCTTCCAGTGCACTGGAAAAGCCCGGCACGATCGCTGCCAGCAAGGCGCCGATGGTCGCGAACAGGCTTGCATGCGCCCAATGGCGGCGGGTCCAGCGACCGTTGAACGGATGCGCGATGGCGAGCGGCGAGGTGCCTTGTGCGCCGTTGGCGCGCGCACGCTCGAGATTCTCGCGACGCACGGCGTCGTGGTGCGAATCCGTCATGTGGCCTTCCCCCGCGTGTGACGAATGCGTCGACGCGGTACCATAATCATGCGAACAACAAGCGTCAACTCGTTGAATCTCCGAATGTTTTTCCTGCATTCGATTTAACGTTACCTTAACCTCATTCCCCGAACGCGGTCACGAAACGGCCGCCTGCGAGTCTTCCTGTGCCCGACCACCAGCATGCCCTCGACCTGATCGCCCGCGGCAGCGACGAAATCCTCAAGCGCGACGAATTGGCGGCCCGCCTGAAGGAAGGTCGCCCGCTGCGGGTCAAGGCCGGCTTCGACCCGACCGCCCCCGACCTGCACATCGGCCACACCGTCCTGCTCAACAAGATGCGGCAGTTCCAGGACCTCGGCCATCAGGTCATCTTCCTGATCGGCGACTTCACCGGGATGATCGGCGACCCGACCGGCAAGAACGCGACCCGCAAACCGCTCACCCGCGACGACGTGCTCGCCAACGCGCAGACCTATGCCGACCAGGTGTTCAAGGTGCTGGACAAGGACCGCACCGAAGTGCGCTTCAACAGCGAGTGGTTCGGTGCGATGACCGCCGCCGACATGATCCGCCTCGCCGCGCAGCACACCGTGGCGCGCATGCTGGAGCGCGACGACTTCGCCAAGCGCTACGCCGCGCAGCAGCCGATCGCCATCCACGAGTTCCTGTATCCGCTGGTGCAGGGCTACGACTCGGTCGCGCTCAAGGCCGACGTCGAACTCGGCGGCACCGACCAGAAGTTCAACCTGCTGATGGGCCGCGGCCTGCAGGAGGCGCACGGGCAGGCGCCACAGGTGGTGCTGACCATGCCCCTGCTGGAAGGCCTGGACGGCGTCAACAAGATGAGCAAGTCGCTGGGCAACTACATCGGCATCGCCGAACCGGCGATCGACATCGTCACCAAGGCGATGAAGATCGGCGACGACCTGATGTGGAAGTGGATCGAGTTGCTGAGCTTCGACATCGGCGTGGACGAGGCGAGGGCGCTGCAGGTGGAAGTCGCGAACGGTCAGCTCAATCCCCGCGACATCAAGCTGCGGCTGGCGCGCGAGCTCGCCGCGCGCTTCCACGATACCGCCGCCGCCGAGCAGGCGGTCGCCGGCTGGCATGCCGCGGTGCGTGGCGAAGGCGACTTGTCCAGCCTGCCGCTGCAGGAATTGGCTGTCCCCGCGGATGGCCTGCGCATTGCTGCCCTGCTTGCGGCGGCCGGCCTGATGCCCAGCAACTCCGAGGCGAATCGCAAGTTGAAGGAGCGCGCGGTGCGCGTCGATGGCGAAGTGTTCGAGGACGGCGCGAGGGTGTTTGCCCCCGGTTTCGAGGGCGTGTTGGCGGTCGGCAAGCGCAATTTCGCGCGGGTTCGCCTCGTTCAAGCATGATCCAGAGAGAAATCTTGAAATCCCGCTTGCTGTCCTGCAGCAAGGTCCGCTAGAATCATCGACCCGCTTCCGGCTTCATGTCGAAGCAGGCCGAAAAAAAACCATCACAGGGTGTTGACGGCAACAAAAACCCTTGTATGATGTGCGGCTCACTTCGACGGAAACGTCGCAGCGAGAAACGAACCAGGCGCTGAGGCCGACGTTCGCAGATCTTTGACAGTGTGCGCAGGTGACTTG
>NZ_JAYRTQ010000029.1:0-23563 GCF_041919455.1 Thermomonas sp. | reverse complement strand
TTCCAGGACGAGTTCGCCGGGCGCATCGCCACCAAGCTGATGCAGACCTCGCTGGCGGTGCGCGAGACCGTGGTCAAGCTGCTCGACATCGGCAACTACGTGCTGGTGTATTTCGGCGGCACGCTCATCGTCGCCGCCAGTGCGGATTGGCGGCTGATGCTGCCATTCGCCGGCTGGCTGGGCTGCTATGCATTGCTGATGCGCTGGTTCGTGCCGCAGATGGGCAAGGTCTCGCAGCAACAGGCCGACGCGCGCTCCGACATGACCGGGCGCATCGTCGACAGCTACACCAACATCGCCACGGTCAAGCTGTTCTCGCACTCGCAGCGCGAGCAGGCCTACGCGCGCGACGCGATGGGCGGTTTCCTGCAGACCGTGTACCGGCAGATGCGCCTGGCGACCAATGTCTACAGCCTGTTGTACGCGCTGAACATGGCACTGCTGTTCGCGGTGGCCGCGCTGGGCTTGTGGCTGTGGCTGCACGGACACGTCAGCGTGGGTGCGGTGGCCGTCGCGTCCGCGCTGGCATTGCGCCTGTTGGGGATGTCGCACTGGATCATGTGGGAGCTGTCGGCGCTATTCGAGAACATCGGCACGGTGCATGACGGGATCAGCTCGATCTCGCTGCCGCCGACGGTGGACGATGCGCCGGGCGCTCCGGCCTTGCCGCGCGTTGCCGGCGAGATCCGCTTCGAGGATGTGGCCTTCCACTACGGCAAGGGCAGCGGCGTCATCGAACACCTGGGACTGCATATCCGCGCCGGCGAGAAGATCGGCGTGGTCGGTCGCTCCGGCGCCGGCAAGTCAACGCTGGTGAACCTGCTGCTGCGCTTCCACGACGTGGAGGCCGGGCGGATCACCGTGGATGGCGTCGACGTGGCCAGCGTGCAGCAGGATTCGCTGCGCGCGCAGATCGGCGTGGTCACCCAGGACACTTCGCTGCTGCATCGGAGCGTGCGCGAGAACATCCTCTACGGTCGGCCGGATGCGACCGAAGATGAAATGATCGAGGCGGCGCGACAGGCGAATGCCGACGGCTTCATCGCCGAACTGGTCGATGCCAAGGGGCGTCGCGGATTCGATGCGCAGGTCGGCGAGCGCGGCGTCAAGCTGTCCGGAGGCCAGCGCCAGCGCATCGCCATCGCCCGCGTGCTGCTGAAGAACGCGCCGATCCTGGTGCTGGACGAGGCGACCTCGGCACTGGATTCCGAAGTCGAGGCGGTGATCCAGGAAAACCTGTACCGGCTGATGCAGGGCAAGACCGTGATCGCGATCGCGCATCGGTTGTCGACCATCGCCGCGATGGACCGGCTGGTGGTGATGGATGCGGGTCGCATCGTCGAGGAAGGCAGCCACGAGCAGCTGTTGGCGCGCGGTGGCCTGTACGCGCAGCTATGGCAACGGCAGTCCGGCGGTTTCCTTTCCCTCGAACCGGCCGCGGACGAGGCCTGATGCCTCGCGTTTCACGGCGCGCCGCAGCCGCCATCGCGCATACTTCGACCACCCCACGCAGGAGCCCGACATGCGCAAGACCTTGCTGATCCTGTTCGCACTCGCGCTGTCCGCCTGCAGCACGGTGCCGCCGGAAGAGATGCTGGCGAATGCCGAGCCTGTCACCCGCAAGGAAGCCAACGGCGACACGATCACCGAGTACCGCGTCGCCGGTGCGCTGAAGATGGTCAAGGTGGTGCCGTTCCGCGGGCCGACGTACTACATCCACGACCGCGATGGCGACGGCAAGCTCGACTGGAACAAGGGCGAGGCGCCGATGACCTACTACAAGCTCTACAGCTGGTAGCGCTTACGCCGGCTGCAGGTTGGCGTAGGCCAGCACCAGCCACTTGCTGCCGGCATCGTCGAAGTTGACCTGGATGCGCGCATGCGCGCCGCTGCCTTCGACGTCGGTGACGAAGCCGGTGCCGAAGGTCGGATGGCGCACGTTTGACCCGAGGCGCACCGCCGGCGCCTCGATCGCGGCATGGCCACGGTCGCGCGGGGCGAAGCGGCCGGCCTGCCCGTAACCACCACGGGGCGCGAACGCCGGTGCCTGCGGCTTCGGGCGGATCTCGCGCAGCAGCGGCTTGGGGATCTCGCGCAGGAAGCGCGACGGCAGGCCATACATGTCGCTGCCGTGGATGCGCCGGGTCTCGGCATGGCTCAACACCAGTTGCTGGCGCGCGCGGGTGATGCCGACGTAGGCCAGCCGGCGTTCCTCGGCCATGCGTCCTGCCTCCTCGGCCGATTTCGCATTGGGGAACAGGCCTTCTTCCAGCCCGGCCAGGAATACCAGCGGGAATTCCAGGCCCTTCGCGCTGTGCAGGGTCATCAACTGCACGCCGTCGGCACCGGCCTCGCTCTGCCCTTCGCCCGCTTCCAGCGCGGCGTAGCTCAGGAAGGCGACGAGTTCGGTCAGGCCCGCGGCTTCGTCGTCGTCGCGACGGGTGAAGCGCGACGCCACCGAGACCAGCTCGTCCAGGTTCTCGATGCGCGATTCCGAATCCAGCCCGCCACGCCCTTCCTTCGCCCAGTGTTCGCGCAGGCCGGAACGCGCCAGCACGTGGTCGATCTTCTCGGGCAACGGCATGTCGACGGTTTCCATCGCCAGCAGGTCGATGAGCTGGCCGAACCCGGCCAGTGCATTGCGCGCGCGGCCGGCCAAGGTCGATGTCTCGCAGAGCCGGCGCGATGCCCGCCACAACGATTCCCGCTGCGCGCGTGCGGTCCGCCGCACCTCATCCAGCGTGCGTTCGCCGATGCCGCGCGTGGGCGTGTTCACCGCGCGCTCGAATGCCGCGTCGTCGTCGCGGTTGGCGACCAGCCGCAGGTAGGCCAGCGCGTCCTTGATCTCGGCGCGCTCGAAGAAGCGCATCCCGCCATACACGCGATACGGCACCTGTGCCGCCAGCAAGGCTTCTTCGAAGGCACGCGACTGCGCATTGCTGCGGTAGAGGATCGCGGCCTCGCCGTGGGCACCGCCGTCGCGCACCCATTGCGAGATGCGTTCGACCACGTAGCGCGCCTCGTCGATCTCGTTCCACGCGGCGTAGAGGTCGATCGGGTCGCCCTCGCCGGCATCGGTCCACAACTGCTTGCCGAGGCGATCCTGGTTGTGCGCGATCACCGCATTCGCGGCATTGAGGATATTGGCGCTGGAGCGGTAGTTCTGTTCGAGCTTCAGCGTGGCCGCGCCGGGAAAATCACGCAGGAACCTCTGCACGTTCTCGACCTTCGCCCCGCGCCAGCCGTAGATCGCCTGGTCGTCGTCGCCGACCACGAAGACCTGGCCGGTGTCGCCGGCGAGCAGGCGCACGAAGCCGTACTGGATCGCGTTGGTGTCCTGGAATTCGTCGACCAGCAGCTGGCCGAAGCGATGCCGGTAATGCGCGAGCAATGCCGGCGTGTCGCGCAGGACTTCATGCGCGCGCAGCAACAGTTCGGCGAAATCGACCAGACCCGCGCGTTCGCAACGCGCCTGGTATTCCGTGTAGGCACTGAGCATCGCCGAGGCCCATTCGTCGCCTTCCGGCTGGATGTGCTGCGGCCGGCGGCCTTCGTCCTTCTGCGCGTTGATCCACCATGCGATCTGCCGCGGCGGGAAGCGCGCCTCGTCCAGTTCGAGCGCCTGCACCACGCGTTTTACCAGGCGCTGCTGGTCGTCGCTGTCCAGCACCTGGAAGCTTTCCGGCAGCTTCGCGTCCTGCCAGTGCAGGCGCAACAAGCGATGGGCGATGCCGTGGAAGGTGCCGACCCACATGCCGCGCGGCTCGCCACCCAGCTGCGCGGCGATGCGCGCGCGCATCTCGCCGGCCGCCTTGTTGGTGAAGGTGACCGCGAGGATGCCGTGCATCGGCACGCCGAACACCTCGTGCAGCCAGGCGATGCGATGGGTGAGCACGCGGGTCTTGCCGGAACCGGCGCCGGCGAGGACAAGATAGTGGCCCGGCGCAGCGGACACGGCCTCGCGCTGGGCCGGGTTCAGCCCGTCGAGCAGGTGGGAAACATCCATGCCGACATTCTACCGGCGCAGCGGCGGGCGACGCCGATTCGCAAATGGCCGTTGCGGCTATTCGCTACGCGTCGAACTGCCGCTGCGCGAACAACACGCCCCGGCTGCTCGCCCGATCAATGCGCGTGCGATTCGCGCTTGCTGCTGCCGGTCATCACCTTGTCGGTCCAGGCGATGCCCAGCGCAGAGAGGATGAAGATGGTGTGGATGACGGTCTGCCACATCACGCCGGTGGCGGTGACCTTGCTGCAGGTGGCACCGACATAGTTGGCGGCCAGCGCGTCCTTCGCCGCTGCGAACGCGGCCGAGGTGCCGCACAACGGCACGCCATCCAGGGTGCCGGCCTCGATGAAGGTCTTCAGCAGGTGGATCGAGGAGATGCCGATGATCGCCATCGCCAGCTTGACCTTGAGCACGCTGGCGTTGACGTGGCTCAGCCATTCCGGCTGGTCCGGATGGCGGTCCAGGCGCATGCGCGAGACGAAGGTCTCATAGCCGCCGACGATCACCATCATCAGCAGGTTGCTGATCATCACCACGTCGATCAGGCCCAGCACCAGCAGCATCACCTGCTGCTCGTTCAGGGTGGTGATGTCCGTCACCAGGTGCGACAGTTCCTTCAGGAACAGGAACACGTACACGCCCTGCGCGACGATCAGGCCCAGGTACAGCGGCAGCTGCAGCCAGCGCGAGGAGAAGATCAATGCGGGCAGCGGATTGAGGCGGGCATTGGGCTCGGACATCGTCATGGCATCGCGCGTCGGGATGCTGCATTGCAGCGATTGTCGGGCGTCACGTCAACCTTTCATTGCCGCTCGGATCCCATCACGGACATTGATTTGACAGCGTTGTCAGCCGGACGGTAAAAGCCATGCTCGCCTGTGCATCGGCGATAGTGCGCGCGGGGGCGACGCAGCCACCACGCGGCAACGACAACCACTCACGGCGGAATCCCATGGCCCACCAGCAAACGCGTTGGTCGCAGTTCGGCGTCCTCATCACGGTGTTCTTCTTCTGGGGCTTCGTGGCGGCCAGCAACGACATCCTGATCCCGGTGTTCAAGAAGGCCTTCGACCTGTCGCAGGCGCAGAGCCAGCTGGTGTCGCTGGCGTTCTACGTGGCTTACACGGTGGGCTCGCTGATCTATTTCATGACGTCCAAGCTGATCGGCGCGGACGTGCTCAACCGGATCGGCTACAAGAACGGCATCTGCCTGGGCCTGCTGATCTCGGCGATGGGCTCGTTGCTGTTCTACCCGGCGGCGAACAGCGGTTCCTACGGCCTGATGCTGTCGGGCCTGTTCATCGTCGGCCTGGGCTTCTCGCTGCAGCAGATCGCGGCCAACCCGCTGGCGATCGTGATGGGCAACCCGGCCACCGGCGCGCAGCGCCTGACCATGGCCGGCGGCGTCAACAACTTCGGCACCACCATCGGACCGCTGCTGGTGAGCTTCGCGATCTTCGGAAGCGTTGCCGCCGGCGGCACCGAGGCCAGCATCGAGAGCGTCAAGATCCCCTACCTGGTGCTGGGTGCCGCGTTCGTGCTGGTCGCGGTGTTCCTGAAGTTCTCCTCGGTGCCCAACCAGGTCGACCTCGACGGCCTGGCCGCCGACGAAGCCTCGGATGCCAGCAAGCTGGCCCACAAGCCATCCGCGTTCGGCTACCCGCAACTGGTGCTGGGCATGATCGCGATCTTCGTCTACGTCGGCGTGGAAGTCTCGACGATCAGCAACATGCCGGCCTACCTGGAACTGCCGGTCTCCGAGGGCGGGCTGGGCATCGAGACCGCGCTGATCGCGCCGTTCGTGTCGCTGTACTGGGCCAGCCTGATGATCGGCCGCTGGGCCGGCGCGGCCGGCGCGTTCGACGTCGCCAAGCGCACCAAGTGGATGCTGACGATCCTGCTGCCCTACCTCGCGTTCGGGGTGTTCCTGGCGGTCAACGCGTTCGCCAACCACGAGATCTCGCACTTCTTCATGTATGGCTTCGTCATCGTGTTGATGATCGCGGCGACCTTCGCCAGCCGCGGCAACCCGGCGCGGATGCTGCTCTACTTCGCGATCTGCGGCATCGCCGCCTTGGTGATCGGCATGTTGACCACCGGCATGACCAGCGTGGTCGCCTTCATCAGCGTCGGCCTGTTCTGCAGCACGATGTGGCCGTGCATCTTCACCCTGGCGATCACCGGCCTGGGCAGGAACACCAACCAGGGCAGCAGCCTGCTGATCATGATGATCATGGGCGGCGGCATCGTCAGCTGGCTGCAGGGCGTGATCGCCGACATGCACGGCATCCATTACAGCTTCGTGGTCGGCGTGCTGTGCTTCGCTTACCTGGCCTTCTACGCCATCGCCGCAAAGCGCGCGTTGCAGAAGCAGGGCATCGACCTGGACGCGCTGACCGCGCAGGGCGGCCACTGATAACGCGCCGCGCGCGCCACCGGAGATCTGAATGACCCATGCCATCACGACCACCGAGCTGTTCCTGGTCGCGATGGTGGTCATCTTCGCGGTGCCCTACCTGGTCTGGCGGCTGTGCCGCACCGACTACTGGGCGCCGCTGGTGGTGGTGCAGATCATCGCCGGGATCCTGCTCGGTCCCGGGGTGCTGGGCAAGGCGTTGCCTGAGTTGCACGCGACCGTGTTCAACCGCGACGTGATCCTCGCGCTTAACGGCGTTGCCTGGTGGGCGGTCATGCTGTTCGTGATGATCGCGGGAATCGAACTCGACGTGCGCAAGGCGTGGGCAAGCCGTCGCGACACCGGCGTCACCGCCGGGCTTGCATTGGGCCTGCCTCTGTTGGCGGGCGCAGCGGTGGCCGCGGTGATGCTCGGCTTCACCGGCTGGATCGGCGACCAGGGCCGACCCTGGCAGTTCGTGGCCGGGATCGGCATGGCCTGCGCGGTCACCGCGCTGCCGATCCTGATCCTGCTGATGGAAAAACTGGACATCCTGCGCAGCCCGCTGGGGCAACGCATCCTGCGCTACGCCAGCCTCGACGACATCGCGATCTGGGGCGTGCTGGCGATCATCCTGATGGACTGGCAACGGATCGGGCGGCAAGCCGCCTTCCTGGCCCTGTTCGCGCTCGCCTGCGTCGGCTTCCGCGCACTGATGCGCCGCATCCCGGAACGCGACCGCTGGTACGTGATGCTGGTCTGGCTGGCGATCTGCGCATTCGGTGCCGACTGGTCCGGCCTGCACTTCATGGTCGGCGCCTTCCTGGCCGGGGTGGTGATGGATGCCGAATGGTTCGACCAGGCCGACATGGACCGCCTGCGCCACAACGTGCTGCTGGTGATCATGCCGGTGTTCTTCCTAAGCACCGGCCTGCGCACGTCATGGGATGTCGGCGGCAGCGCGGTGTTCATCGCCGCCGCCGGCCTGCTGGTGGCGTCGGTCGCCGGAAAGCTCGCGGCCGTGCGGCTAGCAGGCTGGCTGCTCAAGTGGCCGCCGGGCGATGCGTCGGTGATCGGCTGGCTGCTGCAGACCAAGGCGCTGATCATGATCATCTTCGCCAACGTGCTGCTGGACAAGGCGATCATCACCAACGCGACATTCACCGCGCTGCTGTTGATGGCGGTGGCCAGCACCATGCTGACCATCCCGATGGTGACGCCGAAGCTGCGCACGCTGCACGCCGCGCGCGACTGACATCAGGCCGGCGGCACCGGCGCGCAATTGCGGATGAAGGCCATGTGCGGCGGCAGCTGGCGCACGGTGGTGTCGAGCTGGGCGCGGCGGCCGGGCGTATCGCAGCAGGCTCGACAACGATGCGGAAGCTTGCAGCGCCGACCCATATCCTCGGAGTCATCCCAGGTCAGTGATCAGCAGGTTCTCTATTTGCCTTGGCTTGCATCACTTGCCTGAAGAATGCCCCTTGCTCGGAGGGCGTGAAATCCCAATCGTTGATCATGGTGGGCGCCCACCGGGGATCGAATACCCATGCGGTCCATGAGACACCGCGACTTTCCATGAACTCCACTATATGCGGGCCATAGCTGCCGTCGTTCATGACTGGAACATGCGCGCCATAGCCACCGGGCTGCACCCAGCCGAGTTCGGTGCAGATCATCGGGTAGGTCTTGCTGGCAAAGCCCCATTTTTCTTCCCATAGCGCAAAGAAGTTGTCCTTGCTGACCGGCTCGGGCTGCGCCTTTTGCGGGTAGGGATGACAGGTGTAGGCAATGCCTGGGCGGTCGATGGGTGACATCTTTATTGGCGTCAAATCGTAGGCCCAATTGAAGCCAGCGACCAACGGAATGACCTGCGCATCCATCGCGTAGATCACATCGATCATCTGCTCATTCAGCGCTTTCCACTCGGCCCATTGGGTGTCGCCCCAGGGCTCCTGCAGCGTGGTCGGTTCGTTGAAAAGTTCATAGGCAGCCGTGGTGGGGATGCCCTGATAGCGGTAGGCGATCTCGTGCCAGAAGCGCACGGTTTCCTGACGGTCGGTCACGTACAGCGGATGCTGATAGGTGCCGCTGGCGAGATAGCCGATGGAGTGCCAGTCGATGATCAGGTAGATGTCGAGTTCATTGGCCCAGATCACCGCCTGGTCGATCAGCGCCAGGTAGTCAGCTTGACCGCGCTCGCGCCAGGTGTGGGGGTGAATGGGCACGCGAATGGTATTGGCGCCCCATCGCTTTACTTCCTCGAACAGGCGCCGGTTCCACTGGTTTTCCTTGCTCAGCTTGTCCGGGTCGGCAATGCTCACGCCGCGAAAAACGAAGGTCTTTCCGTTTTCATCGACAAAAGAGTTTCCTTCGACGCGGATGGTGTCCTGTTCGCGCTTGAGTTGACCGGCATCGAAGCGGCCGATTTTCTCGTAGGTCTTGCGGTCAGACGCGACCGGATCTTCCGCTTGCGCCTGCGCAGGTGCTGCGGCGAGTGTCAGCACGAGTGCAAAGAGCACGAGCCCACTGGAAGCCAAATGTCTGGGCATGGGGAAAACGTCTCTGCCGGATGAAAATTCGTAGGGGACGATGGACGCCTGCAACGCTTACGCAAACGTGCGTTGCAGTGGCTAATGGTTTGTTGCCGCCTGGCAATGCTGGCGAATGAAGGCCTCGTGGGTGGGCATCGCTGCTGCGGCGCGGCGGATGACTTGGCGGGTCTGGTCGAGATACTGGAACAGCGGCTCAATCGGATAACCGTCGACCAGCGGGTGGTAGGCATCCGGGACGATGCGCTGGCCGAGCATCACCGCCAGCCAGCTGGTCTCGGAGAACAGCTCGTCGTGTTCCCGGTAAAGCCGCCCGTTGGCGCGGAACAACGCGATCTTCTCGGCGAGGCTGTCAGGGATGGACATCGCATTGCAGTAGCGCCAGAACGGCGAGTCTTCGCGCTCAGTTGCCTTGTAGTGGAGGATCACGAAGTCGCGGATGCGCTCGATCTCATTGATCGATTGCTGGTTGTACTTGTCGATGTCGACCTGCGCGAAATCCCGCCCGGGAAACATGCCGATCAACTTGGCGATGCCGGACTGGATCAGGTGGATGCTGGTCGATTCCAGGGGCTCGAGGAAGCCGCTGGAGAGGCCAATCGCCACCACGTTGCGCTCCCAGAAGCGCTCGCGACGACCGGGCGTGAAGCGCAGCCGGTTCAGCGGCCCGAGCGTCGCACCATCCAGGTTGGCAAGCAGCGTCGTCTCGGCCTCGGCTTCCTCGATGAAGCCACTGCTGTAGACGTAGCCGTTGCCATTGCGGTGTTGCAGCGGAATTCGCCATTGCCAGCCGGCTGTACGAGCGGTCGCGCAGGTGAAGGGCTCGGGTGGGCCCGGCCGCTGGCAAGGAACGGCCAAAGCGCGGTCACACGGCAACCAGTGGCTCCAGGAACGGTAGGCAACCCCCATGGCCTCGCCGATCAGCAATCCACGAAAGCCGGAGCAGTCGATGAACAACTCGCCCTCGACGCGCCTGCCATTGTCGAGTTCCACCGATTCGACGAAGCCGCTCTCCGCATGCTGATGCACGTGGGTGATACGGCCCTCGATGCGCTGCACCCGGCGTGCCTCGGCATAGCGGCGCAAGAAGCGGGCGTAAAGGCTGGCGTCGAACTGGAAAGCGTAGGCGATCTGCGCCAGCGGCGAGTTGGGGATATCCAGCGGTCGGGTGAATCGACCCTGCGGCGCGGCCATGCAGGCGAGGGAGAACTCGTCGATGCGCTCAAGGCGACCGAGTCCGCGCAGCTTGAGGAAATAGTGATGGAAGGGTATTGCTTCGATCGGCACGCCGAACACGCCAAACGGATGCAGATAACTATCGCCGACCCGTGCCCAGTCATCGAAGCGGATGCCGAGCTTGAAGGTCGCCTGCGTACTGCGAACGAAATCGTCCTCGTCGATGCCGAGCAGGCGGTTGAAGGTGAGAATCTGCGGAATGGTTGCCTCGCCTACGCCGACCGTGCCGATCTGCTCGGATTCGACCAACGTGATGCTGCAGTCCGACTGACCCAGCACCTTGGACAGCGCGGCCGCGGTCATCCAGCCCGCGGTGCCGCCCCCCACGATGACGATGCTGCGCAGGGCGTGGCTCATTGGCTGGCACCTTTTGGCTGACGCAGGTGGGCGAGGGCCTGCTCGTGGGTCGGCAAGCCGGCCACGGCGCGGGCGAGGACGTCGCGCACCTGGTCCATGCGCCGCGCAAGATCCGCAGGTGGAATCGCCGGAAGCAGCCAATCCGCCGCCTCGGGCAGCACCCCCAGCGCTTCGAGCAGCATCATCCAGCGCTGCCCGGGAAGTGGCTCATGTTCGTGAAAGCTGAGCCGACCGCTGGCCCGGTACAGGTCCATGCGATAGCGCAGATCCGCCATCGCGCCTTCGTCGACGCGTATTGAAGTGGCCCAACCCGGCGTTCGCGCAGCAAGCGGCAGGCTCTGCGCATCGGCGAGCCGTAGGGCCTCGGCGTGCCTCAATCCGCCGCTGGAGCATGCCCGGTCGAGCGCCGCAATTGCAGCGCATAGGCCACGTCGACGATGCCGCCGCTACCCAGTTCGCGCACCTCCTTGAGCAGCTCGCTGGCGGCGAGGCGACCCATCTCGCGGGTGGGCTGGCGCACCGTGGTCAGCGCCGGATAGATCTGGTGCGCGATGGGCGTGTCGTCGAAGCCGCAGACCGAAATATCACCGGGCACCGACAGGCCACGCTCGCAGATCGCGCAGATCGCACCGGCGGCCATGTCGTCGTTGGCGGCGAAGATCGCGGTCGGCCGATCCTCCAGGTCGAGCAGGGCGTTGGTCGCGGCGTAGCCGGACTCGTATGAAAATTCGCCATCCACGACCAACTTCGCGTCATAGCGCAAGCCGGCCCGGCGCAACCCCTCGCGGTAGCCGGCGAGCCGCCAGCCGCTGGCACCGTGCGCGGCATGGCCACGGACGTGGCCGATGCGTCGATGGCCGAGCGACGCGAGGTGGGCCATCATCGCGCACACCGCGCCGTGCTCGTCCACGACCACGCCCACATGCCGGTTCTGCTCCTTCGCCGAGATGCTGGCGTACGGGATCCCGAGCTCTTCCAGGCGGCGCAGCAGGGCCACGTCGTCGGTGATCGGCGGGGTCAGGATCACCCCGTCCAGTTGCGCCTGCACCACCAGCGCCTCGACCTTGCCGATGATGTCGTCGGCGTTGTAGACCAGCGGCGCCAGCATCAGGTTGTAGTGCTGCGCCTGGCAGGCATCCAGCACGCCCAGCTCGATTTCCATCAGGTAGTTGCTCGACGGGTTGTCGAACAGCATCGCCACCAGGTACGAGCGCCGCCCGGCCAGCACGCGCGCCGACGGCAACGGCCGATAACGCAGCTTTTCGACCGCGGCCTCGACCAGGGTGCGGGTGCGCGGGGACACGTTGGGCTCGTTGTTGAGCACGCGCGACACCGTCTTCATCGAGACGCCGGCCGCCTCGGCCACGTCCTCGATGCGCACGCGCCCGGCCTTCGCCCGCGCCTGCTCGCTCGCGGCTTCGTCCACCGCTGGTTTCGTGTCGCCCATTGCCTGTTCCCCGCACCGGCTCGCCGGCCGCAACGAAAGTGTCGAGTCTTGCCACGCGGCGCAGCCTTGCCGCTTTGCAGCAAGCGTTCGCCGGTCGTACCCGCTATTGTGCGCCCGTGCTGACAACGCTGTCATTGCGCTGCGCACCAATTCAACATCCTAACGCCCCGCCGTCCCAGGAACCGCCGACATGCCGTCGCATCACGCCCTCCCCCGCATCACCCGCCATGCGTTCCGCCGCAGCCTGCTCGCCGTGGCCTTGCTGACCGCGACCGCCGCCTTCGCCGCGGACGAGCGCGCCGCCGCGCCTGCGACCGCGACCATCGATCCCGCGCACTGGCCGCAACCGGCGTGGCCGCTGCCGGCCGACGCCGCGCTGGAACGGAAGATCGACGCATTGATGGCGACGATGACGCTGGAGGAAAAAGTCGGGCAGACCGTGCAGGGCGACATCGACTCGATCACGCCCGACGACCTGCGCAAGTACCGGCTTGGCTCGATCCTGGCCGGCGGCGGCTCCGATCCGGGCAACCAGTACAACGCCGCGCCCAAGGCCTGGCTCGACCTTGCCGATGCGTTCTGGGAGGAGTCGATGGACACCTCGCGCGGCGGCAAGGCGATCCCGGTGATCTGGGGCATCGACGCCGTGCACGGGCAGAGCAACATCGTCGGCGCGACCCTGTTCCCGCACAACATCGGCCTGGGCGCGACCCGCAACCCCGACCTGATCCGCGAGATCGGCCGCATCACCGCGGTGGAGACCCGCACCACCGGCATGGAATGGACGTTCGCGCCGACCGTGGCGGTGCCGCAGGACGACCGCTGGGGCCGCACCTACGAAGGCTATTCGGAAAATGCCGGTGTGGTCGCGTTGCTGGCGCCGGCGATGGTGGAGGGCCTGCAGGGCAAGGCAGGCGCGACTGACTTCCTCGACGACCACCACGTGATGACCACGGTCAAGCATTTCCTGGGCGATGGCGGCACCACCAATGGCAAGGACCAGGGCAATACCGAGGTCAGCGAAGCCATGTTGCGCGACGTGCATGCAGCGGGTTACGTGCCGTCGATCGCCGCCGGCGCGCAGTCGGTGATGGCCTCGTACAACAGCTTCCACGGCGAGAAGATGCACGGCCACAAGGGCCTGCTCACCGGCGTACTCAAGGAGCGGATGAATTTCGGCGGCTTCATCGTCGGCGACTGGAACGGTCACGGCCAGGTCAAGGGCTGCACCAACACCGATTGCGCGCAAACCTACAACGCCGGGCTGGATATGCCGATGGCGCCGGACAGCTGGAAGGGCCTGTACGAGTCCACGCTGGCGCACGTGAAGTCCGGCGCGATCCCGATGGCGCGCCTCGACGATGCGGTGCGCCGGATCCTGCGCACCAAGTTCCGCATGGGACTGTTCGAGAAGCCTCGCCCCTCGCAACGTGCGCTGGGCGGCAAGTTCGATCTGTTGGGCGCACCGGCGCATCGCGCGGTCGCCCGCCAGGCGGTGCGCGAATCGCTGGTACTGCTCAAGAACCAGGGCGGCCTGCTGCCGTTGTCGCCGAACGCGAAGATCCTGCTCGCGGGCGACGGCGCCGACAACCTGACCAAGCAGACCGGCGGCTGGACGCTGACCTGGCAAGGCGATGGCACCAAGCGCGCCGACTTCCCGAACGCGGATTCGATTTCGGATGGTTTCCGCCAGCAGGTGACTGCCGCCGGCGGCAAGGTCGAACTCGCGGCGAACGGCAAGTACGCGACCAAGCCCGACGTCGCCGTCGTCGTGTTCGGCGAGGATCCGTACGCCGAGTTCCAGGGCGACCTGCCCAACCTGATGTTCAAGGCCGGCAAGTCCGGCGACCTCGAACTGATCAAGAAACTGAAGGCCGACGGCATCCCGGTGGTCGCGGTGTTCCTCAGCGGTCGCCCGCTGTGGATGAACCGCGAACTCAACGCCGCCGACGCCTTCGTCGCCGCGTGGCTGCCGGGCTCGGAAGGCGCGGGCATCGCCGACGTGCTGCTGCGCGGCAAGGACGGCAAGGTCCAGCACGACTTCCACGGCAAGCTCAGCTATTCGTGGCCGAAGCGCGCCGACCAGAACGACAACAACTTTGGCCAGAAGAATTACGACCCGTTGTTCCCGTTCGGCTTCGGCCTGACCTACACGGACAAGGGCGGATTCACGGCGCTGAGCGAGGATCCCGGCATCGACCCGGATGCCGCGCGCACCAACCTGTGGTTCGACAACGGCGTGGCCACCACCGGCTCCACGCTGCGGCTGGTCGGCGCCGACGGCAAGGCGATGGACATCGTGCATCCGCATGCGACCACCACCGACGGCTCGTTGGCGATGACCGCGATCAACACCAACATCCAGGAAGGCGCGCGCCAGTTCGCGTTCAAGGGCGATGGCGTGGTCGAGGTGCGCTCGAACACGCCGGTCGACCTGGTCCGCGAGACCAACGGCGACGTGTTCGTGGTCGCCACCGTGCGCGTCGATGCGCTGCCGGCCGGCGCCACTGCGGCGATCGGGTCCGGCTGCGGCACCGGCTGCAAGGGCGAGGTGCCGATCGGCAACGCGCTGGCCACGTTGCCGAAGGGCGAGTGGACGCGGCTGGGTGTGCAGCTCAAGTGCCTGCGCGTGGCCGGCGCCGATACCGGCAAGCTGGACATGCCGTTCTTCCTGCGCGGCAGCAACGGCCTGCAGCTGGCGTTGTCGAAGGTGGTGGCGAGCACCGACTTCGACCACAAGGTCGACTGCCCGATCCGCTGACATGCACGCCTTCGCCCTGTTTTCGATGCTGCTGCTCGGCGACGACCCCGTCACCGCTGCCGACGCGCCCGCGCCATGGCAACTCGCCTGGCAGGACGAGTTCGACGGCGACGCGATCGACCGCACGAAGTGGGAGCTGGAGGAAAACTGCTGGGGTGGCGGCAATGCCGAACAGCAGTGCTACACCCGCCGCCGCGGCAAGTTCGCCAACGCTTTCGTCGCCGACGGCCTGCTGTACATCGTCGCCAAGCGCGAGGCGTTCACCGCCAGCAACCAGCCGGACGGGGGCGGACGCCTGAAGGCCACGTTGCCCTACACCTCGGCGCGCCTGCGCACGAAGCACCGGCAGGAATGGACCTTCGGCCGCTTCGAGGTACGCGCACGCCTGCCGCACGGGCAAGGCGCGTGGCCGGCGATCTGGATGCTGCCCACCGATTCGCCTTATGGCACGTGGGCAGGCTCCGGCGAGATCGACATCATGGAAGCGGTGAACCTCGGCACGCCCACCGACGAACCCGGCGCGCCGCCGGGCACGAAGGAAACCCGCGTGCACGGCACTCTGCATTACGGCCGCACGCCGCCGGGCAACGTGCATACCGGCACCTGGCATCGGCTGCCGAACGGAGCGAGCCCTTCCGACGGCTTCCACGTGTACGCACTGGAGTGGGAGGAAGGCGAGATCCGCTGGTACGTGGACGGCATGCACTACGCCACGCAGCGCGCGGATGGCTGGTGGTCGCAACTGCGCAAGGGCGGCGACTGGGTCGATGCGCCCGCGGGCGCGCCGTTCGACCGTGCCTCGAAATACCACCTGCTGCTGAACCTCGCGGTCGGCGGCAACTGGGCCGGCAAGGTCAATGCCACCGGCATCGACGAGGCCGCGTTCCCGCAGGGCATGCTGGTCGATTACGTCCGCGTCTACCGCTGCAGCGCCGGCCAAGCCGATGGTCGCGGCTGCGCGACCATTGGTGCGAACGCGAAACTGGTGCAACCCGAACAAACCCAGCGGCGACCGGCGAACGAGGCACCCGCGCGCTGACGCGCAACACTGCGTTGCCGGCACCTGCACCACGACGGGACTAGAGTGACGCTCCCCACGCACGGAGCGCCGCGATGATCGACCTGCATTACTGGCCCACGCCTAACGGACACAAGGTCAGCCTGTTCCTGGAAGAGGCCGGGCTGGACTACACGATCAAGCCGGTCGATATCGGCAAGGGCGCGCAGTTCCACGCCGATTTCCTTAAGATTTCGCCGAACAACAAGATGCCGGCGATCGTCGACCACGCGCCCGCCGATGGCGGCGACGCCATCACGGTATTCGAGTCCGGCGCGATCCTGGTCTACCTCGCCAACAAGATCGGCCGCTTCCTGGGCATTCCCGATGGCGCGGATGCCGGCACCGCGCTGCGCCAGCGCACCCTGGTCAACGAATGGCTGTTCTGGCAGATGGGCGGACTGGGGCCGATGACCGGGCAGTACGGTCACTTCCACGTCTACGCACCCGAAGACATCGCGTATGCGAAAGACCGCTACCGCAAGGAAGCCGAGCGCCTCCTGGGCGTGCTCGACACGCAACTGCAAGGTCGTGACTTCATCGCCGGCAGCGAGTACAGCATCGCCGACATGGCCAGCTATCCGTGGATCAGCCCGTACGACAAGGCGCCGCTGGACCTGTCGCCGTTCGCCAACGTGCAGCGCTGGCAGGCCGCGATCCGCGCACGCCCGGCCACCAAGCGCGCCTATGCGCTGACGAAGCAGGTCAGCCCGGACGCGGGCAAGCCGATGAGCGACGAGCAGAAGAAAATCCTGTTCGGGCAGGGCGCGCGGTGAGCGAAAAGGGGACGGAGGGAATCAAGCGCGCTTGATTCCCTCCGTCCCCTTTTCGGATCGCGATACCGCTGGATTACATCTTCGGCTTCAGCTCGAATTCCTTCGGCGGGGTGGCGCCCAGCAGGTGCTGGACGAAGTAGTCCCAGCGGCGGCGCATGACGTAGTAGCTGTCGCGGCCGAAGCCGTGGCGGGCATGCGGCAGCAGCAGCAGGTCGAAATCCTTGTTCGCCTTCATCAGCGCGTCCACCACCAGCAGGGTGGATTGCGGCGGCACGTTGTCGTCCATCATCCCGTGCAGCAGGAACAGCTTGCCTTGCAGGTTCTTGGCGTAGGCGGCGTTGTCCTGGCCGGTGTAATTGGTGGTGCCGTCGGCCTTGGTTTCCAGCAGGCCGTGGTAGCGCTCGCCCCAATCGTCCTCGTACGCCAGGTTGTCGTGGTTGCCGGATTCGGCGATGCCGACCTTGTACACCTCGGGGTAGCGGAACAGCGCCGTCGCGGTGGCATTGCCGCCGCCGGAATGGCCCCACATGCCGGCGCGGGTCGCGTCGATCCACGGATGCTTTGCCGCCAGTTGCTTCAGCGCGGCAACCTGGTCCGGCAAGGTGTTGTCAGCCATATCGCCGTACCACGCGTCCTGGAAGGACTTGCTGCGCATCGGCGTGCCCATGCCGTCCACCGCGATCACGATGAAGCCGAGTTCCGCCAGCGCCTGATGGTCGCCATGCGCGGCGCTGAAGCTGCGCGAGCGCACCGAACCGACCTGCGGGCCGGGATAGATGTAGGTGACGATCGGGTACTTCTTCGATGCATTGAAGTTGGACGGCTTGAACATCTGCCCGTACAGGTCAGTCTTGCCGTCGCGCGCCTTGACCGTGAACGATTCCGGCGCGACCCAGCCGGCCGCCTTCAAGCGCGACAGGTCGGTGCGGGCGAGTTCGGCGACCTGCTTGCCCTCGGCATCGCGGACCACGGCGACCGGCGCAGTGTCGATGGTCGAAACCACGTCGACGAAACGCTTGCCGTCCTCGGACAGCGTGATCGCGTGGTTGGCGTTCTCGGGCGTCAGCAACTGCACGTCGCCGCCATCCAGGCCGACCTTGTAGAAGTGCACGAAGTACGGGTCGCGCCCGGCTTCGCGGCCCACGCCCTCGAACCAAAGCGTGCGCGAGGCGGTATCGACATGCGCAACCTTGGCGACGTTCCAGTCGCCGCGGGTGAGCTGGCGCTTCTGCTTGCCGGTGGCCAGGTCATGCAGGTAGAGATGGCCCCAGTCGGATTTCTGGCTGAACCAGAGGAACTCGTTGCTCTCCGGCAGGTAGCGCCAGCTGACCGAGTCCAGCGCCGGTGCGCTCTGGTATTGGGTCTTCACGGTTTCGGTATGGACGTCGCGGACCTTGCCGGTGGCGGCATCGGCCACGCGCAGGATCGCGGACTTGTGGCCGCGATCGGTGCTGACGAAGGCCAGGGTCTTGCCGTCCCGTGCCCACTGCACGTCTTCCCAGCCTTCGCTGCAGGCGATGTCGTCGCTGCAGGTGGAGCGGTGTTGGTCGGGCGGCAATTGCAGGCGGATCGTCTTCGGCGTGGCCGCGGACAGGTCGATGATGACCCGCTCGATCATGGTCACGTCCTTGTCGCCCACGAACGGGTACTTCCACTGCTCGACCTTCGGCTGGCCGGCATTCGTCGCGACCAGGGTCATGGTGCTGGTCTTGCGTTGGTCCTGCTGGAAGGTGGCGATCTTCCGGCCATCCGGCGACCACACCAGGATCGCCTCGTCGGTGTGCTTCCAGCCGGCGTTGTCGGTGGCATAGCCGTAGTCGGGCTTGCCGTCGAAGGTGAGCTGGGTTTCCTTGCCGCTGGCGACATCGCGCAGCCACAGGTTCCAGTCGCGGATGAAGGCCTCGCGGCTGCCGTCGGGCGAGGCCGCACCGGGCTCCGGCCCCGTGGCCGCCTTCGCCAGGGCACTGCACCCCGCGGCATCGCAGCGGAACTCGCCCTGCATGCCGGCCAGGCGCAGGCTGCCGTCGGCATTGCGGGTGACCCGCAGTGGCGGCAGCTTGCCGGCCTCGACCGGACGGCCCTTGCCACCGGCGGCCAGGTTCATCGCATCGGCCAGCGCCTGCGCATTGAATGCCGCCGCGGTCTTGCCGGTCGCCGGGTCGAAGCGCAGCACGCGCTCCACGCCATTGCTGCGTTCGCGATAGACCAGGCTGCCGTCGTCCAGCCAGCCGATGCCGCTGGTCGCGTGGTCCACCAGCGGGCCGGTGCGGTCCCCGAGCATGCTGGCGGCGCGTTCGTAGTCGGCCACGCTGACCTGCGGCGCCTGAGCCATCGCATTGCCCATGCCCACGCCGGTCACCAGCATCGCCCCCAGCCACGCCTGTTTCGCATCGATCCGCCCCATCTGTCCCGTCCCGTTCCCGGCCGTTGCCTGAACGCCGATGCTAGCGCGCTACGCCAAGCGCGGCCCGTGACGAATGGCATGGCAGGGCCGCTGGCATACTCGCGCCCGATGAACGACCAGCCCCAGCCGCTGACCCCCGAGCGGATCGCCGTGGTCGTGCCGGCCCTCAACGAAGCCCTGCGCATCCGCGACGTGGTGCAGGGCGCGCTGCGGCACTGCCCGAACGTGATCGTGGTCGATGACGGTTCCGACGACGGCACCGCGGACGCGATCGCGGACCTGCCGATGACCCTGTTGCGCCACCCCAGCCGCATGGGCAAGGGCGCCGGTCTGCGGACGGGCTTCGCCGAGGCACTGCGGCGCGGTTTCGAGGCGGTGATCACGATGGACGGCGACGGCCAGCACAGCGCCGACGACATCCCGCGTTTGCTGGCCGCGGCCAATCGCCGGCGCGGCTGGATCGTGATCGGCGCGCGCCTGCGCAAGCGCGCCAACCAGCCGCTGTACCGGCGCCTGGCCAACGAATTCGGCGACTGGGGCATCGCGTGGGGCACTGGCTACAAGGTGGCGGACAGCCAGAGCGGGCAACGCCTGTATCCGGCCGAGGTCTGCGCGCTGGCCTGCGCCGGCATTCCCGGCGAGGATTTCGTGTTCGAGGCGCAGGTGGTGATGTCGGCCGCACAGGAGCTCGGCACACGCTGTGTGTCGGTGCCGATCGAAGCCCGCTACAACGCGGTCCACGCCGCGCCGGACTTTCGCCCCAGCCACTTCCGCCCGTTGCGCGACCTGTGGCGGATCACCAGCCACATCGTCCTGCAATGCCTGCGTCGTGGCGGCCTGTGGCAGGTCCACCGGCGCGTGCGCGCCAACCCGCCGGTGATCGACGATCCCGCCGGCGAGTTCGCCGCCGACCTGCCGATGGCGCAACCGCGCTGACCCGGCGCCAGCGACCCGCGCGCTATCATCCGCGCCCCGATGCCGTCACTTCCCGATCCCCTGCAGCAACCTGCCGCCACGCTTGCCGTGGACTACCGGCACGATCCGCTGGATGCCGTGCTGGCCGATCCGCGAGTGCTGGCGGTGTTCGGCTTCGGTGACCAGGCCCCCGCCATCCACGCCGATCCGCGCTACCTGCGGGTGGACCTGCCCGTGCATGGCAACGCGCCGTTCGAATGCTGGCGGGTGGAACACGCTGTCCACCATGGCCGCCGCGACGGCATCGCCTGGAGCGAGGATGGCCACCTGCAGTTCGGTGCGCTCGAGGTGCCCGATGCCGGCGACGGCGACATCGAACAGGCCGCCGAGCAGGCCTACGCGCGCCTGCAGGCGTGGCTGGCCGCCGGCGACTACCCGCATCCGCTGCGGATCTGGAATTACCTCGACGCGATCACCGCCGGCGACGGCGACGAGGAACGCTACCGGCGTTTCTGCGTCGGCCGCGCACGCGGCATCGGCCGCGCGTTGGGGCCGGCGGAATTGCCAGCGGCGACCGCGATCGGACATCCACGCGCCACTGGCCGGCTGCAGTTGTACTGGCTGGCGGCGAAGACGCCCGGCAATCCGCTGGAAAACCCGCGGCAGGTGCAGGCCTGGCGCTACCCCCGCCAGTACGGCCCGCAGGCACCCGGCTTCGCCCGCGCCATGCTGCCCGCCTCCGCCGCGATGCCCCTGCTGGTCTCCGGCACCGCGGCGGTGGTCGGCCATGCCTCGCAGCACGGCGACTCCCTGCAGGCGCAGTTCGAGGAAGTGCTGGCCAACCTGGGCAGCCTGGTCGAGCGCGCGCGCGCATTGCGGCCCGGCGTGCCGGATCGTCCGGGCAACGGCACCCGCCTGAAGGTCTACGTACGCGATGCCGACGCCCTGCCGGCGGTCGATGCACTGTTGCGGCAACGCCTGCCGGGTGTACCGGCACTGCTGCTGCACGGCCACGTCTGCCGGCGCGAGCTGGCGGTCGAGATCGACGGCGTGCATGCTTGAGCCATCCGCCCGCGCAGGGCAACGCGGCACGACCGGAGACGCAGAGCAATGGGACTGATCAGCATCCTGTGGGGCATCGTGGCGATGATCTGGATGGTGCTGGCACTGATCCCGCTGGTCGGCATCACCAACTGGCTGCTGATCCCGTTCGCGGCGATCGGCGCGATCCTCGCCGCGATCGGCATCGCGGTGAGTTCTGCCGGCAAGCGCGGACGCGCCAAGACCGGGCTGGTGCTCAACTGCGTGGTGATCGTGGTCGCCACCTGGCGCTTGGGGCTGGGCGGAGGACTGATCTGAGGCCCCACAGCTGAATATCTGGCTGAACCGGCGACATGAACGCGGGTTGACCGTTGAGGCGGCCACCGGTTTGACGTAACGTCCACGAGTCCGGCGGTCGCGGCAGTCCGTCGGGGGGGTTCGGGCGAATACGCGTCACGGACGAATGCGCTGCCGTGCACATGGGGGTTTTTAATGTCCAGCACCATCAAAACAACTAGCGCGCTGGCGGCATTCGCCGTCGTCGCGCTGATGGCAGATCCGGCGATTGCCGGCAAGCCGCTCAACGTCGTCCAGAAGAAAGCCCTGGCGGATGCCAAGGTGCAGCAGGTGCAGGCCGCTGCAGCCAGTCCGGTGGTGGTGGGCGCGGATGGTTCGCCGGCCGCGGTGGTTCCCGAAGAACTGCACAACTTCATCCACGTGCAGAAGGATGCCAATGGCAATCTGCGGATCCTCGAAACCGACGGTTCGACTGCACCGCCCGAAGCCGTGGAGGTGACCAATGAGTAAGGTCCGCAACGCGCTCGCCGTCGCCGTGTTGACGGTGCTCGGCGCCGCTTCCTCCGCACAGGCCGCCGACATCATCCTCGTCAACCTGGATGGCGCAGCCGAAGGCTACAACGACACCACGGTGGTCGCACCGGTTGGCGGCAACCCGGGCACGACGCGTGGCCAGCAGCGCCAGTTCGTGGCGGCGTATGCCGCGCAGCTCTGGGGCAGCATCCTGCAGAGCCAGCAACCGATCTACATCGCGGCGCAGTTCAATCCGCTCGGCCCCAGTGTCCTTGGATCCGCGGGCTCTCAGACGGTGCATGCCAACTTCACCAACGCTCCGGTCACCAACGTCTGGTACAACGCCGCGCTCGCCGATGCGATTTCCGGCATCGACCTGGCGCCGACCAGCTTTGACATCGGCTCACAGTACAGCTCCGATTTCCCGTTCTATTACGGACTGGACGACAACACGCCGGCCGGCCAGATCAATTTCCTCGACGTGGTGATGCACGAATTCGGCCACGGCCTGGGCTTCCAGAACTTCGAGAATGAAGCTGCCGGCACGTTCCTGTCCGGTCGCCCGGATATCTACTCGGTGTTCACCTACGACAACACGACCGGTAAGTACTGGACGCAAATGACCGTCGCCGAGCGTCAGGCATCCGCGCTCAACTACGGCAACGTCGTGTTCACCGGGCCGAACGCGAAGGCCGGCGCCGCCCTGATCCTGGATGACCGCAAGGACTTCCGCGTGCTTTCCCCGGCTCCGGTGGCCGGCAACTACGCCTTCGGCAGCGTCAACTTCGGCCCGCTGATCTCGACCACCAACTTCAACGGTAGCGTGGTGCTGGGCACCGACAGCGTCGGCACGGCTGGCGACGGCTGCGAGCCGATCACCAGCAGCGTCGCCGGCAAGATCGCACTGATCGACCGCGGCAGTTGCGCGATCGCGGTCAAGACCAAGAACGCGCAGAACGCCGGTGCCATCGGCGTCATCATCGCCAACAATGCAGCGCAGAACCCGCCGCCGAACTTCTCCGGCGTCGACGCGACCATCACCATCCCCACGGTCGTCGTGACCCAGGCGGCAGGCACGTCGTTCAAGGCCAACCTGCCGGTCACGGTGTCCTACGTGGTCGATACGACCAAGCTGCAGGGTGCCGATGACCAGGGCCGTCCGCGCCTGTTCATGCCGAACCCGGTGCAGGGTGGTTCGTCCGGCTCGCACTACGACACCGCGGCAGCGCCAAACCTGCTGATGGAACCGGCGATCAACGACTCCCTGTACAGCGCGGCCAACCTGGACATCACGCCGCACCTGCTCGCGGATATCGGCTGGCAGATCAACGCGGTGGGCGTCTTCCCGGTGGCCCCGGGCAACGCGAAGGTCGGCAGCCCGAGCGTGCCGGATTGCGATACCGGCGTTCCGATTGCCAGCCAAAGCGGGATGTTCACGGGTGGCTCCATCCAGGCCAGTAATGAGGTTTGCCTGCTGAGCGCGCAAACGCGCAGCGGCTACTACAGCTGCATGGACGCCGCGCGCGACCGCTTGGTCTCCTCCGGTCTGCTCACCACCCTCCAGGGCGGCAAGATGATGACCTGCGCCAAGCGCGTGCAGAGCCACCAGATCTTCCCGATCTTCTGATCGGATCCACCGCGTAGCACTCGACCGGCGCCTTCGGGCGCCGGTTTTTTTTTGGTTCATCACGGAAGTCCGGGGAGCGCCCACAAAAAAAGGAACGGCGGATTCGGGTGAAGATGTTTGTGCGACCAAACGTCTAAACCGAAGCCACCGTTGCCATGTCAGATAGTAAAGCTTGCCTA
>NZ_JAYRTQ010000028.1:0-26349 GCF_041919455.1 Thermomonas sp. | reverse complement strand
CACCAACCTGGTCGAAGGCATCAACAACAAGATCAAGGTCATCAAGCGAATGGCCTACGGCTTCCGCGACGACGCCTACTTCTTCCTGAAGATCCGGGCCGCCTTCCCCGGACTTGGGTGAAGAACCTTTTTTTCTGCGATGCCACGTGTTCCCCGGATGCGCTGCGCTTATCCGCGCTACGGGGCTCAGGAGCATTACCAGTTGCTCTTGTAGCCCGGATAAGGCCAAGGGCCGCATCCGGGGTTGGGGTGCGTGCCATGTGTTCCCGGATGCGCTGCGCTTATCCGGGCTACGGGATTTGAAGCATCACCCGAACAACGACACCCCCGGCACCAACCACAGCGAGATTCCCGCGAGTCCGCAACCGATCCCGGTCGCCGCCAGCACATCGCTGGGGTAGTGCAGGCCCAGCATCACCCGCGAGGCCGCCACGCTGGCGGTGAACGGCACCAGCAACCAGGCCAGCGACGGGTAGTGGGCCATCGCCACCAGGCTGAAGGCGACGGCGTGCAAGGTGTGCCCGGACGGGAAGCTGAACTCGTCGAGCGGCGCCACCCACGCGCGGATGCGCACATCGCTGGCGAACGGCCGTGGCCGCTTCGTCCAGCGCTTCAGCGCCTTGTAGAGGATCAGCGCGACCAGGCCGGTGAGCGCGAGATGCAGCGAGGCGCGCAGGCCGTCCATGCCATCGAGGACCAACAGCGCGCCCATCAATGCGTACCAGAACACGCCATCGCCCAATCTGCTGACCGCGGCGAAGTAGCGCAGCGCGCCGCTGCGCGCGCACACGCGGTTGGCGCGCAGGCACCAGCCGGATTCGGCGGTGGCGATGCGGCGGGCCGGCGACCTAGAGGGCAGCGATCGGGACATGGCGATGCTCCGGGTTGGCGAGCGAGCGCAGCAGGTGGTCGAAATCGCTGGCGACCTGCGCCGGGCGCAACGCGGCCACGGCTTCGCGGCAGGCGGGGCGCATGCGCCGGCGCGCGGCTTCGTCGCTGCCGATGCGCGCCACCGCGGCGATGAACGCGGCATCGTCACGGGCGGGCTGGTCGCTGCGCGGGATCGCGGCACCATGCAGGCCATCGCGCAGGCATTCGCGGGCCGCGCCGTAGTCGAAGGCGACCGTCGGCACGCCGCTGGCCAGCGCTTCCAGGGTGACGTTGCCGAAGGTCTCGCTATGACTGGGGAACACGAACAGGTCGGCGCTGGCGAAATGGCGGGCCAGGGCCTCGCCGCGTTGCAGGCCGCTGAAGATGAAGTCGGGATTCTCGCGTTGCAGGGCGTCGCGCGCTGGGCCGTCGCCGACCCAGACGAAGCGCGCCTCCGGGCGTTGCCGTTGCAGGGCGCGGAACGCATCCACCGCGAGGCCGAGGTTCTTCTCGGCGGCGATGCGCCCGACGAAGATCGCCGCCACCCCGCGCTCGCCGACGCCCCACAGGGCGCGCAGCACCGGGTCGCGATGGCCGGGATCGAACTGGCCGGTGTCGACCGCGCGCGCCAGCCGGATCACGTTGTCGAAGCCTTCGGAGTCCAGCAAGGCCTGCAGTTCGCGGGTCGGGACCAGGGTGGCCTGGGCGCTGTTGTGGAAGTGGCGCATCCAGCGCAGCGCGACCGGTGCCAGCAGCGGCAAGCCGTAGTCGCGCATGTAAGTGTCGAAGCGGGTGTGGAAGCCGGTGGCGGCGGGGATGCCGAGCTGGCGCGCCGCGCGCAGTGCGGACCAGCCCAACGGGCCTTCGGTGGCCACGTAGATCGCATCGGGGCGGTTGGCCTGCCAGTGGCGACGCAGTTTGCCGGTCGCCGGCAGGCCGAACTTCAGGCCGGGGTAGCGGGGCAGGCTCGCACCGCGCACCAGCTTGGTGTCGTCGTCGGTGGACTGCGGGGCATCGGTCGCCTGGCGCGGGCGGATCACCGACACCGCGTTGCCGCGTTCGCGCAGGCCCTGTTCCAGCCCCTGCACGGTCAGGGCGACGCCGTTGATTTCCGGCGGATAGGTCTCGGTGACGATGGCGTAGCGCATGCAGCTCTCCGTTTGCGGGAGGCTGCGCGGCGGGCGTGACCGTGCGGTGTCGGGGCGATGACGCGCGGGTGACAGGCGGGGATGAAAGGCGAAAAGGGGTCAGAGTGGTAAATGGGGACGGAGGGAATTAATCGCGATTAATTCCCTCCGTCCCCATTTACCGATTTCGGGCTCCAGCCCGGTTTCGCACCCGATTTCCCCTATTTCGTCGCACCCCGGCTTGACGATCCAGCTGCGTTCGTACTGTACTAGCTCAAATAGTACAGATAGGACGGCGCCGATGGCACGACCCCAAGCCCTGATGATCCAGATCGCCACCGGCGATCCGCGCCCGATCGGCAAGCAGATCGTCGACGCGGTGCGGATGAAGATCGCCACCGGCGAACTCGGGGCCGGCGACCAGCTGCCCAGCGTGCGCGGGCTGGCCCAGCAGCTGACCATCAACCCGAACACGGTGGCAAAGGCCTACGCCGAGCTCACCACCGAGGGCTGGCTGGAATCCCGGCAGGGCATGGGCCTGTACGTGGCCACCCCGCGCCAGCGCCTGTCCGACGACGAACGCGAGCGCCGCCTGGACGAAGCCATCGGCCGTTTCGTCAACGACGTGATCCCGCTCGGCTTTGCGCCTGACGAGGTGCAGGCGCGCGTCGCCCACGAATTTCAGCAGCTGGTTCCCCGGAAGATCGCCTGAGCGCGACTGAGCCAGTCCCGATAGACACCGCATCGAGCACCCACATGACCACCCAATCCGACTACGTCATCGAGACCCGCGCGCTGAGCAAGCGCTACGGCCGCAAGCTGGCGCTGGACCATCTCGACCTCGCCATCCCGCGCGGGCGCATCCACGCCATCGTCGGTGCCAACGGCGCCGGCAAGTCCACCCTGTTCCGCATCCTGATGGGCTTCATGCCGCCGACCACCGGCGAGGCCCGCATCCTCGGCCGGGACAGCCAGTCGCTCACCCCGCAGGACCGCAGCCGGATCGGCTTCGTCAACGAGGAACACACCCTGGCCAACTGGATGCGGGTGTCGCAGGTAACCGCGATGCAGCGGCACCAGTACGCGCGCTGGAACCAGCAGGGCTTCGACAGCGTGATCGGCCATTACCACGTGCTGCCGGAGCAGAAGGTCGGCCAGCTGTCGCGCGGCGAGCGCGCCGGTTTCAACCTGGCGCTGGCGCTGGCGCAGCGGCCGGAACTGCTGGTGCTGGACGAGCCGACGCTGGGCCTCGATGTCATCGCCAAGCGCGCCTTCCTGGAGTCGCTGCTGTACAGCAACGCCGCCGACGACTGCACGGTGATCTATTGCTCGCACCAGATGGAGGAGATCGAGCGCGTCGCCGACAACCTGATCATCCTCGAGCGCGGGCAGCTGAAGAACATGTCGGCGCCGGAGGAGTTCACCGCGCGGGTCAGCCACTGGGTGGCCGACGTGCCGTTCAAGGGGCCGGAGTTGCACACCGTGCCGGGCCTGCTGGAAGTGCAGCGCCTCGACGGCCTGCACCACTACCTGGTGCTGGACCAGGACGCCGGCTTCGAGCAGTTCCTGCGCACCAGCGGTGCGCGCAACGTGCAGTCGATGCCGGTCAGCCTGGACCGCGCCGTCAACGCTTTCCTTGCCAAGAACCACGCTGCGCCGGCTGCGGCCTGACGCGCGACACAACGCCGCTTGACGGCATGAGGACACCAACATGATCGATCTCTTCAAGGGCGAGCTGCTGCGCTTCCGCCTGTGGGCCATCGCGGCCGCGGCGGTGCACGCCGGCATCCTGGGCTTCATGGCCCGCATCGTCGACCTGGCCCAGCAACCGTTGCTGGTCTACCAGGTCTTCGCCATGACCTATGCGGTGGCTGGCACCTTGCTGGGGCTGTACCAGATGGGCAGCTACCGCAAGCCGAACCAATGGCTCAGCCTGCTGCACAGGCCGATGCATCGCCTGCAGATCGCCGGTGCGCTGGGTGGCGCGGGCGCGGTGCTGCTGTTCGTCGCCGCGGCATTGCCGATCGCGCTGATCGCGCTGTACCAGGACACGGCGACCGCGCGCGTGGTCGACCTGCGCCACTGGATGATGCCGATCGCGGCCTGGCTGATCGCGCTGATCGGCTATGCGGCCGGCGCCTACGCGATGATCGGCAATCGCCGGCATTCGTTCGCGGTGCTGGTGCTGCCGTGCCTGCTGATGTTCGCGCAGGCCTCGGGCGTGGCGATGCTGGCGCTGCAACTGACGCTGCTTGCGGTGCTGGTGGGACTGGTGGCGATCGTGTTCCGCCCCGATCCGGTGGCCGCGCCGCGCAGCTTCGCCGCCACCGCCGTGACCGCACTACCCGTGCAGATCGGCGCGTACTTCCTGGTCTGGATGCTGGGCTACGGCGTCGAGCTGTTCTGGACGGTGAGCGGCACCCATCCGCTCAATACACCGACGCCGCCGAAGGGGGGCTACATCGAGGCCGATCGCGCCGAAGGCAAGGACATGCTGTTGCTCGGCATCGAAAACAGCCGCGATCCGGACGCTGCGCTGTGGCGCGAGCAGATCGCGCTGTCCGACGTGTACACGCGCTACCCGCTGCGCAGCCTGCCGCAGCGCGGCGAGATGACCAACCTGCAGCCGATGGAGTTCACCGACGGCGATCGCAACATCACCTGGGTGTTCAAGCACGACAGCATGCGCTTCGTCGGCTACGGCGCGCTGGACAAGCGCGCGCGCGGCGACCTCGGCGTGGGCGAGGCGCAGGTGGCGTTCCCGGCGCCGACCATGCCGTTCGCCGCCGACTACCTGTACAACGCCCACGCCGCCTACCAGTACGACGACGGACAAGGGCACATCCATGAGCGCATCCGCTTGCCGCAGGGCGAAGTGATGGCCAGCCCGCCGGAACCGGCCGGCGACAACCTGCTGGTGCTCAGCGACCGCGCCGCCTATTTCTATCCCGGCCGCGAGGCGATGAATGGACTCGACCTGCTGCAGCCGCTGATGCGGGTGCCGATGCCGGGCGAGGTGGGCAACCTCAGCCGGATGGACGTGATCGAGTTGCTGGATGGTTACCTGGTGTCGTTCACCTACACCTGGGGCGTGTGGTCGAGCGAGTTGCAGCATCCCTACCAGCAGGTCCTGCGCGTCGACGGCAACGGACATGCGCGCGAAGTCGCACGGCGCAACCTCAGCCAGGACTTGCCGACCGCCTATACCGCGCGCATCTGGTGGCTGTCGCCGGTGCTGCGCACGCTGTGCCTGGGCGCGCAGGACCTGTACGCCGCGCCCGATCCGCTGCGCGCATCGCCGCAGCCGATGCCGCGCAGCATGCTGTGGCTGGCGCTGGCCTGCTGCGTGGTGTCCCTGCTCGGTGCGACCTGGCTGAGCGCGCGCTTGCAGTTGTCGCCGCGCAATCGCTGGCTGTGGGTGGTGCTGTGCGGCGTGGTCGGACTGCCGGCATTGCTTGCGCTGTGGCTGATGGTGCCGAAGCGGGAAACGCTGCCGGCATCGCTGCCGAACCTGCAACCCGCGATCGCCTGAGCGCACGGACGGAGACATCGAGATGACGAAGTTCCGTGAACTGTGCGGGACGCTGGCCCTGCTCGCGCTGCTGATCGCGCCGATGCAGGCGCCGGCGGCAGACAGTGCGGCCGAATTGCGCGCCGCGATCGCCACCCAGCGCGCGCTGCCGCGCGCACCACAACTGCCGCGAAGTGCCTTCCTCGAAGGTCGCGGCCTGGCCGCGGTGCGGCTGTCGCCGGCCGGCGACTACGTGGCCTATCTGCGCGAGCAGGGCGAATCGCGCAGCCTGTTCCTGCTGCCCACCGCCGGCGGCAAGCCGCGGGTGCTGGTCGCGCGCACCCAGGCCGAGCAACTGTTCTGGTCGCGCGACGGGCGCTGGCTGTTCCTGCGCGGATCGAAATCCCTCGCCAGCGTGTCGGTGGGCGGCCGCGCCGGGGTGCGCGTGCCGATGGGCGGCGCGGAGCGGAGGCGGGCGATGAAGATCGATCCTTCGCAACCGGCCGCGGTGTTGCTGCAAGAGCGCGTGAGCGTGGGCAATGGCGAACGCTGGCGGATCGTGCGCATGGACATGCACGGCAAGCGCAGCGTGCTGCGCGATGACCCGCGCTGGGTCCACGATGTCGCGCTGGATGCGCGTGGCAGGATCGTCGCGCTGGCGCGCTTCGAGGGCGGCCACGATGCCCTGCATCGGGTGTTGCCGAACGGGTCGTTGCGCGAAGTGCTGCACCTCGCGCCGATGGAGCGGATAAGCCTGCTCGCCGCGATGCCCGATGGCAGCCTGCTGATGGAAGGCAACCCGGGCAGCCGCGTGCCCGCCGGCAACTTCCGCCGCGTGCTGCGGTTGACCGCGGACGACACGCTGCAGACCCTGCACGAAGACCCGCGCCGCGAGGCCGACCTCGACGAAGTCGTGGTGGATCCGCGCACCTCGATGCCGCTGGCCGCGAGCTATCGCAGCACCATCGCCGCGACCTACGGCATCGGCGACGCGCAGGCGGTCGTGGCCGGCATCGCCAGGCAATTCCCGGGACGCGACATCGCCGTGCAGGCCGGCAGCGGGCCGGGCGGGCAGTGGCTGGTGTCCGAACGCGCGCCGACCCTGCGCGACCCGCGCTGGCACCTGTTCGATCCGCGTACCGGCCAGGCGCGCCGCATCCTCGACGAGGGTGCGACCACCGCGAATTCGCCGAAGGAATCGCAACTGTCGCGCAAGCTCGCGGTGTCCTACCTCGCCTCGGACGGGCTGCGCGTGCATGGCTTCCTGCTGCTGCCGCCGGGCGTCGATCCCGCGCGCGCGCCGTTGGTCGCGCAGGTGCACGGTGGCCCGATCAACCACTTCCGCGCGGGTTACGACGGCACCGCGCAGTTCCTCGCCAACCGCGGCTACGTGGTGTTCCAGACCAACTTCCGAGGCTCCACCGGGCACGGTCGCACCTATACCTTCGCGTCGAACGGCGACTACGGCAACGGCCGCGTGCAGCGCGACATCGTCGAAGGTGTGCGCTGGCTGATGGCACAGGGCATCGGCGACCAGGCGCGCGTCGGCATCGTCGGCCACTCCTTCGGCGGTTACTCGACGCTGCTGGGCCTGACCTTCCAGCCGGAGCTGTTCAAGGTCGGCGTGGCCGGCGCGCCGCCCGCGGACCTGGGCTGGGGCATGCGCTGGCTGGTCGCGGCCGGCGAGCAGGGCGACCTGCCGGATCGTTCGCTCAAGCACACGCTGGCGGCGTTGTCGCTGGATGCCACCGATCCAGTCACCTATGCGCGCCTGCATGCGCAATCGCCGCGGGCGAATGCCGCGAAGATGCGGCGCCCGTTGCTGGTCATCGCTGGCGGCGCCGATCGCACGGTGGCGATCCGTGAAGTCGTCGACTACAGCGCAACACTGAAAGCGCTTGGACGGCCGATGACCTTGTTGGTGGAACCCGGTGGCGGGCATTCGCCGACCGCGCCGATCCCGCGCGAGGCCTACCTGTTTGCGATGGAAACGATGTTGCAGAAGCACCTCGGCGGGCCCGCGCCGGAACCGGCGGGCCAGCGCCTGCGCGCCTACCTGCGCGAGAACCTGCGACTGGCGGGGCCGGAGTTCGCCGCGTTCGCAAAGAAGCAGGAAATGGGGTCAGAGTGAATTTCCTGCCGACCATCTCAGGTCATTACGGACACGCGGTCAGGAAACTTCACTCTGACCCCATTTCCAGTCACTTCAGCCGCTCGAGCCGGCCCTTGCGCTTGACGAGGTTCTTGTAGTCCCACTGGATGTCGCGGGCCTTGCCCAGCCAATGCTGGAGCAGGGCCACGTCGACGTCCCCGGTGGTCGTGTAGCGCGCTTCGGCGGCCTTGAACTTGCCCTCGGCCCGCAGCCCGGGTTCGTCGAAGCCTTGTCCGCTCCAGAACAGCAAGCGCACCGAATCCTTGAGCTTGCTGTAACCGACCACCGGGTTGCCATCCAGGAACCACACCGGATGCGCATGCCAAATCTTCGCCTCGGCCTCGGGCAGGCCGCGATGGATCTGTTCGGCGAGGAGATCGCAGACGCCGCGGTCGACCTGCGATTGGCGTGCGTTGTAGTCGTGGATGTCCGGCGTCATCGGGTTACTCCGCGGCAAGTTTCAGGGTCACGCCCAGTCCCAGCATGTCGTCGGGTTCGCCGGCCAGGTCGGCGCGCAGCAACGGGCGGGCGCGCAGCCAGCGTTCAGCCAGTGCCAGTTGCAGGCGTTCGCCGTCGGCCTGCAGGCGCAGCACCGGCATCTCGACGGTCTCGTGCGCGCGGTGCAGCAGCACCGCCAGGCGCAACAGCGCGGCGACATGGCGGGTGTTGGCCAGCAGGCGGTCCGGGATCTGCTCGAACGCCGACTTGGGGATGCCGCGGCGGTGGGTGCGGATCAGCGCGGCCAGCACCCGCTGTTCCTGCTGCGAGAACCCGGCGATGTCGGAATGTTCCAGGATGTAGGCGCCATGGCCGTGGTAGCCGCTGTGGGCGATGGCCAGGCCGATCTCGTGCAGGCGCGCGGCGCGCGCGAGCATGCGGCGGTCGTCGCCGTCCAGCGCCCAGTCGATCGCCACCTGGTCGAACAGGCGCAGCGCGGTGGCTTCGACCCGCGCCGCCTGCGCGGCATCGATCCCGTAACGCTGCATCAGCGCATCCACCGAGACCTCGCGCGGATCGTCGGCGCCGCCACGGCCCAGCAGGTCGTAGAGCACGCCTTCGCGCAACGCGCCCTTGCTCACCTGCATGCGCTGCAGGCCGAGCGCGGCGAACACCGCCTCCAGCACCAGCACGCCGCCGGCGATGATCGGCCGGCGGTCGGCGGACAGGCCGGGCAGGTCGATGTCCTCGATGCGGTCGGCCTGCAGCAGGCGTTCGCGCACCTGCGGCAGCGCCTCGGCGGTGACCGCGCCCTTGGTCAGCTTGAGCGCGGCGCAGATCTCGCCGATCGCCTTGTTGGTGCCGGACGAACCGATCGCCTCGTCCCAGCCCAGGCTGCGATACGTGGATGCGAACTGCTGGAACTCGGCGGTGATTTCGGTCAGCGCGTCCTTCCACTTTTTCTTGGACAGGCGGCCATTGGGGAAGAAGCGGCGGGTGCTGGCGATGCAACCGGCCTGCAGGCTTTCGCGCTCCAGCGGCTGCATGCCGCGGCCGATGATGCATTCGGTGGAACCGCCGCCGATGTCGATCACCAGCCGCAACTGGCCGTCCTTGGGCGGCTGCGCATGGGCGACGCCCAGATACACCAGGCGTGCTTCCTCGCGGCCCGAGATCACTTCGATCGCGTGCCCCAGCGCGGCTTCCGCCGGCACCAGGAACTGCCCGGGCATGCGCAACTGGCGGACGGTATTCGTGGCCACCGCGCGCACGTGCTGCGGCGGGATATCGGCGATGCGCTGGCCGAAGCGCGACAGGCAGGCCAATGCGCGCTCCTGCGCCTCCGCGGACATGCCACCGAATCCGTCCAGGCCTTCGGCCATGCGCACGGTCTCGCGCAGGCGATCCACCACCCGCAACTGGCCCAGCACGCGCTGCGCCACCACCATGTGGAAGCTGTTGGAACCCAGGTCCAGCGCAGCGAGCATGTCGCCATCGCGCGGCGTGGGCGCGTTGGCGGCCGGGGTGCGGCGCTGGGTCGTCCTCATGCGGCGCGGTTGCTGGCGTGTTGCGTCATGCGCGCATTATCGCCGGATGCCGGCGGGCGTCACGCATACAGGTCGTCCAGCAGCGACAACTGCGCGGAGAAGGCGGCTTCGCCCTCGCCCGGCACGGCCTTTGCATAGCTGCCATCGGCCTGCAGGTCCCACGCATTCTGGTTGTCGGCCAGGTAGTTGAGCAGGCCTTCGCGGTGCACGCGTTGCGCGCAATCCGCATCCAGCACGGGGAAAGCGGTCTCGACCCGGCGCAGCAGGTTGCGCTCGAGCCAGTCGGCGGACGAGCAGTACAGGTCCGGCGTGCCGTCGTTGCCGAACCACCAGATGCGGTGGTGTTCCAGGAAGCGGCCGACCACCGAGCGCACGCGGATGTTGTCGGAGATGCCCGGGATCCCGGTGCGCAGGGTGCAGGCACCGCGCACCACCAGGTCGATCTGCACGCCCGCCTGCGAGGCCTCGTAGAGGGCGCGCATCACCTGCGGTTCGTTGAGTGCGTTCATCTTCGCCACGATCCGGCCGGGGCGGCCGTCGCGCGCATGGGCGGTCTCGCGCTCGATCCGGTCCAGCACGCCCTGGTGCAGGGTGAACGGCGACTGCAGCAGGTGCTTGAGGGTCAGCGGCGCGGCCAGGCCGGACAGCTGCTGGAAGATCAGGTGCACGTCGTGGCCGATGTCGGGGTTGGCCGTCATCAGGCTGAAGTCGGTGTACGCGCGCGCGGTGCCGCTGTGGTAGTTGCCGGTGCCCAGGTGCACGTATCGGCGCAGGGATTTTCCTTCGCGGCGCACGATCAGCAGCATCTTGGCGTGGGTCTTGTAGCCGACCACGCCGTACACCACCTGCACGCCGGCATCCTGCAGGCGATCCGCCAGGCCGAGGTTGGCTTCCTCGTCGAAGCGCGCACGCAGTTCGACCACCACGGTGACGTCCTTGCCCTTGCGCGCGGCCTGGATCAGCGAGTCGACGATCGCCGACTCCTTGCCGGTGCGGTACAGCGTCTGCTTGATCGCCAGCACGTTCGGGTCCTCGGCGGCTTGGCGTATCAGTTCCAGCACCGGGGTGAACGCGTCGAATGGATGGTGCAGCAGCACGTCGCCCTGCTGGATCAGGTCGAACATCGCGTCGACCTCGCGCGGGATGCGCGGCTGGAACGCGGGGAACTTCAGGTCGGGGCGCTGCACCAGGTCGTAGACCTGGACCACGCGGTTGAGGTTGACCGGCCCGTTGATCTTGTAGACCGCGTTGGCCGGCAGGTCGAAGTTGGCGAGCAGGCTGTCGACGATGTCCTGCGGACAGCGCTCGTCGATCTCAAGCCGCACCGCGCGCAGGTAACCGCGGCCCAGCAATTCGTCGCGCAAGGCGAGGGCGAGGTTGTCGACATCGTCCTCGTCGACGATCAGTTCGGAATTGCGGGTGACCCGGAACTGGTGCGCGCCGTTGACCTTCATCCCCGGGAACAGTTCATGCACGAACGCGGACAACACCGAACTGAGGAACACGAAGTCGTGGAAGCGGTCGCCGTCCCCGTCCTGGTCTGGCAGGCGGATGATCCGCGGCAGCGAGCGCGGCGCGCGCACGATCGCCATGTGGCCCTCGCGGCCGAAGGCGTCCTTGCCTTCCAGCAGCACGACCACGTTCAGCGACTTGTTGAGGATCTTCGGGAACGGATGCGCGGGATCCAGCCCCAGCGGCGACAGCACCGGCATGATTTCATCGCGGAAATAGTCGCGCAACCAGCGGGTCTGCTCGGCGCTCCACTGCTCGCGTTGCAGCAGGCGGATGCCTTCATCGGCCAGCGCCGGGCGCAATTCCTCGTAGAAGCAGCGGTACTGCGCCTGCACCAGGTCGGCGGCGCGGTCGTGGATCCTGTTGATCAGCACGCCCGGCGCCAGCCCGTCGGCCGCGGGCGGCAGGCCGAACTCGATCGCATGGCGCACGGAGCCGCCGCGGATCTCGAAGAATTCGTCCAGGTTGGTGCAGCTGATGCACAGGAAGCGCAGCCGTTCCAGCAAGGGCACCGACGGATCCTGCGCCTGGGCGAGCACGCGGAAATTGAAGTCGAGTTGCGAGAGTTCGCGGTTGGCGTACAGCGCGGGATCGCGCAGTGGATTCGCCTGTGCTGGTGCCGAGGTTGCGCGCTTGGCGGTCGCGGCTTTCGCTGTTCGGGACTTCGTGGTCTTGGGCGTGGTCATGGGCTTTGGGTCATCGAGGGGATGGCGTCGCGCGGGAGCACGCGGGCGGGTCCGAAGCGGCAGGCGAAGGTGCTGCCCTTGCCGACCTCGCTGGCGATGTCGAGGCGGGCGTCGTGCAGGCCCAGCACGTGCTTGGCAATGGCCAGGCCGAGGCCGGTGCCGCCGGATTCGCGGGAGCGGCTGGTGGAGACGCGGTAGAAGCGTTCGGTGAGGCGCGGCAGGTGGGCAGCGGGGATGCCGTAGCCGGTGTCGCGCACCGACAGCGTGGCGCCGCCGTCGGCGTCGCGGCCGAAGCGCACGTGGATCTCGCCATCGGCCGGTGTGTAGCGCACCGCATTGGCGACCAGGTTGGAGAACGCGCTGTGCAGTTCCTTGGTCGAGCCGCACAGGTCGACTTGTGCATCATCGACGACGCTGATCCGGTGCCGCCCCTGGCTGAGTGCCTCGGCCTCGCGGCGCAGGGTGGCCAGCATCGGGGCTACGGCAACGTGTTCCTCCGGCAGGGTGTCGCGTGCTTCAAGCCGCGACAGCGTGAGCAGGTCTTCGACCAGTTGGGTCATGCGCTGCGATTGCCGCTGCATTTCCGCCAGCATCGGTGCCCAGTCGGGCTTCTCCTCGGGGTCGAGCATGTCGAGGTAGCCGTGGACCACGGTCAGTGGCGTGCGCAGCTCGTGCGAGACATTGGCAACGAAGTCGCGGCGCATGTGCTCCAGCCGCATCATCTTGGTGACGTCGCGTGCGACCAGCAGCCACAACTCGTCCGAATACGGGATCAGCCGCAGGTGCAGGCGCAGGTCCGGATTGGCCGGCGACGCGACATCGATCATCGGCTCGGCGTTGCGCCCGCTGGCCAGCCACTGCGCCATCGGCAACGGTTGCAGGGCAGCGACGAGCGGCGCGTCCTGGTGCCGCGGGTAGTGCAGGCCGAGCAGGGGCGTGGCGGCTTCGTTGAACCAGAGCACGCGCTGGGTGTTGCGTTCGACCACGACCACCGCGTCGGGCAGGGCGGCGGCAGCGGCGCGATAGGCGCGCAGCATCGCCAGCAGCCGGCGCTTGCGTGCGCGCATCTCGTGCTGGCTGCGGGAGAGCAGGCGGTCGAGTTCGTTCCACACGCCGACCCCGGACGATGGCGCGAGCCGTTGCCGCGCGGTCAACCGCAGCAGCACGTTGCGCAGCTTCCAGTAATGCCAGGCGACCACGCCGAGCGCGGCGATGGTCAGTGCCGGCCACGGATGCCCCAGCAGCAGGCCGACGGCCAAGCCCAGCACCAGCACCAGCGCGAGCTGGCCGAGCGTGCGGAACCAGGCGGAACGGGCGTCGGGCGACATGCGCGAAGTCTAGGCGTTGGGCGCTGGATGCGCCGACCGCTCGCCGCTCATGCCGCCGCAGAGAACCGGTAACCCGCGCCGCGCACGGTCTGCACCATCGGGTCGAGCTGGTGCGGCTCCAGGGTCTTGCGCAGGCGGCGGATATGCACGTCGACCGTGCGCTCCTCCACGTAGACGCTGCCGCCCCAGACGTGGTCGAGCAGTTGCGAGCGGCTGTACACGCGCTCGGGATGGGTCATGAAGAAATGCAGCAGGCGGTATTCGGTGGGGCCGATGTGGACCGGGGTCGGCCCGCCGGTGGAGTCGGCGAACACCCGGTGCGCGGCGCCGTCGATGCGCAGCCCGCCGACCTGCACGCTGCCGTCCTCGTCGTCCTCGCGCGAGCGGCGCAGCACCGCGCGGATCCGGGCCAGCAGTTCGCGTGCGGAGAACGGCTTGACCACGTAATCGTCGACCCCGGCCTCAAGCCCGCCCACGCGGTCGTTCTCCTCACCGCGTGCGGTCAGCATGATGATGGGGACATCGCGGGTCAGCGCGTCCTTGCGCCAGCGCCGGGCCAGTTCCAGGCCGCTGGTGCCGGGCAGCATCCAGTCCAGCAGGATCAGGTCGGGCACCCGTTCGGCGATCGCGGCCTGCGCCTCGCGGGCGTCGCCGGCATGCGCGGGTTCGTACTCGCCCTTGCGCAGGGCGTAGGCGACCATGTCGCGGATCGCGGGTTCGTCGTCGACGATCAGGATGTGCTTCTGCATGCCGGATCCTGCATGGCGGGGGATGCCGCGTCCTGCGGCGATCCTGCCATTACACGACGGTTTGGTGACGGTTTGGTGACACCGTCACCGTTCAGCCGCGGAGCCGTCGGCGCGCACACCCACGCTGAGCCGGCCGGTGGCCTCTTCGTCCCTGATGCCCTGGCGGCGCAGTTCCAGCACGGTCGGGGTGATCGCGGCGATCCGCGCCTCGATCCGGCTGCGTGCGTAGTAATCCAGGGTGGCGCGCTTCTTCAGGTTGTTGAGCTGGACCAGCGCCTGTTCCGGGCGGCCGCCCAGGAACGCGGCCTCGGCCCAGGCTTCTCCGGCACGGACATCGTCGCCGGCGATCTCGTTGGCGCGGGCATAGGCCTGCTGGAACAACGGGTCGCTGGTGGCCGTGGCCAGCAACGGCCGCAACACCGCAACCGCGCGGGTGCCAGCGTCACGGGTGTTGCGCTCGGCCAGGGTGCGCGCATAGCTCAGCGCCAGCGCGCGATGGGTCGGCATGCGTGCCAGCAGGGATTCGAAGCGCTTGTCGGCCTGGGCCAGCTGGCCCGCGCGGGCCTCGGCTTCGGCCAACGCCACCTGCAGCCACAGGTTGCCGGGGTGGGCGGCGGCCAGCGGGGTGAGCTCCTGCAAGGCCTCGCGGCCCTGGCCGGCCTGCTGGTGGGCGATCGCCAGGCCATAGCGACGGGCATCGTCCAGTGGCGTCTTGCCGCGCATCTGCTGGTATTCGCGGATCGCCTGGGCGGGGGTGTCGGCGCTCAGCACGCGCAGCCGCTCGCGCGCCCAGCCGAAGTCGCCGGTGGCGCCCTGGCCGCGCTGGCCGGCGGTGGTGGTGGCGATGCTCAGGCCCGGCGGCAGCAGCGGATTGCTGCCGGCGGTGGTCGTGCTGGTGACGGCGGGGGCTTCCAGCTTGGCGGCGCGTTCGCGCGCTTCGCTGACCCGGGTCAGGGTGACCGGGTGGGTCTGCAGGTAACTTGGAGCGCGGGCGCGTTCATCACCCTGGTTCATCCGCACCACCGACTGCAGGGTCTGGAAGAAATCGGCCATCGCCTCCGGGTCGTAGCCGCTGCGCGAGAGGTTGCGGATGCCGACCCGGTCGGCTTCGGCCTCGTTGTCGCGGGTGTAGTCGATCTGCCGTTGCTGCAGCAGGCCCAGGCCGGTGACCACCGCGGCCTGGGTGGCGTCGCCGCTGGAATTGCCGCCGGCCTGCTGGGCCGCGACGATCGCGCCCAGCATCGCCAGCATGATCGGCAGGCTGTCGCGCTGTGCCTTTTCCGCACCACGCAGCACATGCTGCTGGGTGACATGGGCGATCTCGTGGGCCAGCACGCCGGCCATCTCGTCCTCGCGCTCCGCGGACAGGATCAGGCCCGCATTCATGCCGATGTAGCCACCGAGCGTCGCGAAGGCATTGATCTGGCGGTCGCGCAGCAGGAAGAAGGTGAACGACTGCTGCGGCCGGTCGCTGGCACCGGCCAGGCGCTGGCCGACATCGCGCAGCCAGCCGTCCAGCAGCGGATCTTCCAGGATGTAGCCCTCGTGGCGCAGCTGGGCCAGCACCATGCCGCCATATTCGGCCTGTTTCGCCGGCGACAGTACATTGCCGGCGGACGAACCGATGTCGGGCAGGCGGTTGTCCTGGGCGGATGTCGCGCCGATGGCCAACGCCAGGCCGAAGGCGAGGGCGGCGGGCAGCAGGCGGCGGGAGCAAGTGCGGGGGCGGGCAATCGTCATGTGGGCAGGATGCTGCGTTGGCGTGGCGCGGGTGTGAACGGGGGTTGAGCAACTGGAAAATACCCGCCGCTGCCCGCACATACGACAAGATTGCAGCATCCGCGTTCCCGGAGATCGAACTTGAGCGACGCCAACACCCCCGTAATCACCCTGTACTCGACCGCGATCTGCCCGTATTGCGTGATGGCCAAGAACTTCCTGAAGAGCAAGGGCCTGGCCTGGACCGAGGTGCGGATCGACACCGATCCGGTCGCCCGCGAGGCGATGGTGGCGAAGGCGCGCCGCACCAGCGTGCCGCAGATCTTCGTGGGCGACGTCCACGTCGGCGGCTACGACGACATGATGGCCCTGCATCGCGCGGGCAGGTTCGAGCCGCTGCTCGCGGGGGAAGGCGCATGAGCGGCACAGGCGAGGATGATCGGGTCAAGGCGTTCACCGAATTCCGCCAGCGGATGAACACCCGCATCCTGGGCGAGCCCAACCAGGTCGTCCGCAGGTTCTTCGCGCTGGACACGCAGACCTACCAGGCCGGCGCACTGGACGTGAAGACCAAGGAGCTGTGCGGGCTGGTGGCGTCGATGGTGCTGCGCTGCGATGACTGCATCAGTTACCACGTCGCCCAGTGCAAGGAGGCTGGGGTGAACCGCGAGGAGATGTTCGAGGCGTTCTCGATCGGCCTGGTGGTCGGTGGCTCCATCGTGATCCCGCACCTGCGCCGGGCGGTGGATTTCCTCGACACGCTCGAGCAGGGCGAGGCCGCGCCAGCCGCGCCGCACGACCACGGTTGATCGCAGGCGGGCGGCCCGCGACCAAGGTCGGATGGCTGGGGCGACAACGACTTCGGGCATAATTGCGCCTGAAACCTTTCGCGTTTCCCGCGCGGCCATGCCGCCGCGCGCTCCCCCCGTCCTGGAGCAAACACAGCAATGACACAGACCATCACGGTCATCCGTGGCGATGGCATCGGCCCGGAAATCATGGATGCCACCCTGCACGTGCTCGACGCGATGCAGCTTGGCCTGCAGTACGAATTCGCCGATGCCGGCCTGGCCGCCCTGGAAAAGCACGGTGAGCTGTTGCCGGCGGCCACCATGGATTCGATCCGCAAGAACCGCATCGCCCTGAAGTCGCCGCTGACCACGCCGGTCGGCGAGGGCTTCAGCTCGATCAACGTCGAGTTGCGCAAGCGCTTCGACCTGTACGCCAATGTGCGCCCGGCCAAGAGTTTCCCGAACACCAAGTCGCGCTTCCCGTCCGGCGTCGACCTGATCACCGTGCGCGAGAACACCGAGGGCGCCTATTCCGGCGAAGGCCAGAATGTCTCGGCCGACGGCGAGACCGCGACCCTGATCCAGAAGATCACCCATCGCGGCTCCGAGCGCATCGTGCGCTACGCCTTCGACCTGGCCCGCAAGACCGGCCGCAAGAAGGTCACCGTGGTGCACAAGGCGAACATCCTGAAGTCGACCTCGGGCCTGTTCCTCAAGACCGCGCGGGAAGTGGCCCAGCAATACCCCGACATCCAGTGCAACGAGATGATCGTGGACAACACCTGCATGCAACTGGTGATGAAGCCGGAGCAGTTCGACATCATCGTCACCACCAACCTGTTCGGCGACATCATCTCCGACCTGTGCGCAGGCCTGGTGGGCGGCTTGGGGCTGGCCCCGGGCGCCAACATCGGCACCGACGTGGCGATCTTCGAAGCCGTGCACGGCTCGGCACCCGACATCGCCGGCAAGGGCATCGCCAATCCCTGCGCGCTACTGCTGGGCGCGGCGCAGATGCTGGACCACCTGGCGCTGCCGCAGGAAGCGGAGCGCTTGCGCGCCGCGATCATCGACACCCTGGAAGCGAAGGATTCGCTGACCCCGGACCTGGGCGGCGAGGGCAACACGCTGTCGTTCGCGAAGGCGATTGCCTCGCGCCTCTGATCGGGCGTCGCGTGCAGCCGCCGGCTGCACCATCGCAAACAAAAAGGGCGCCGTCCGGCGCCCTTTTTCGTTGCTCGCGACGATGGCTCAGTCGCGCGACTGCAGCTTGCCGAGCAGGCGCAGGATCTCCAGGTACAGCCAGACCAGGGTGACCAGCAGGCCGAAGGCGGCGTACCACTCCATGTACTTCGGCGCGCCCTGTTCGACGCCCTGTTCGATGAAATCGAAGTCGAGCACCAGGTTCAACGCGGCGATCACCACCACGAAGCCGGAGAAGGCGATGCCGATCATGCTGCTCTCGTGGATGAAGCCGATGCTGCCGAAGCCCATCAGGCGCATGCCCAGGCTGACCAGGTACAGCAGGGCGATGCCGCCGGTCGCGGCGACCACGCCGAGCTTGAAGTTCTCGGTCGCCTTGATCAGACCGCTGCGATACGCCATCAGCAGCGCCGCCAGGGTGCCGAACGTCAGGCCGACCGCCTGGATGACGACGCCCTCGTACAGGTGGCTGTAGAGCGCCGAGATCGCGCCCAGGAAGAAGCCTTCCACCAGGGCATAGAGCGGGGCGGTGACCGGTGCCCATTCTTTCTTGAACACCGTGACCAGCGCGATGACCAGGCCGCCGATCGCACCACCCCAGACATACACGCTGAAGCCCGGTGCCAGTTGCCCGTCGGCGCCGAACGCCTGCGTCCAGGCGAAGGCGGCAGTGAGCATGGTCAGCAATAGCAGGAAACCCGTTTTGTTGACCGTGCCGTTGATGCTCATGGCCCCTGCATCGTCGCGCACCAGGGTGCCGCTGCCGAGGTCGAGGAACGTATTGTCCTTGAGGGCGGGATTGCCGCTGCGCATGTCGTCGATCCTGTGCGAGGTCTGGGCGGAATGCCTGCCCCGAGGATAGCCCGGCGCGATGACGCTTGTCACAGGTAGAGGGTGGTGCGAAAGGCGGGACTCGAACCCGCACGCCTTGCGGCACTGGTACCTAAAACCAGGGCGTCTACCAATTCCGCCACTTTCGCGCCGGCGCATTGTAGCGGTGACCGGTGCCTGCCATCAGTCGTGACGATTGGCCATGGACGGCATGTGCGTTGACACTGCGCGCCGGTGGCCGGACAATACGCGGCTCTTTCGTCGCGCTGGCGCGCAGCGGGAGACTGCGAAGGCAGCAGTTCGGGTTCCGTCGGCGGGGTATAGCGCAGTCTGGTAGCGCGCCTGCTTTGGGAGCAGGATGTCGGGGGTTCGAATCCCTCTACCCCGACCATTCCGACGCGGCATTCTGGCAGTGGAGTTCGATGCGACAATCCGGCACGGGCGCCCGTAGCTCAACCGGATAGAGCACCGGCCTTCTAAGCCGGCGGTTGCAGGTTCGATTCCTGCCGGGCGCGCCAACGTGGTGGATGTGTGTTTCAAGCAAGCAACTTTGGTGGGTGTAGCTCAGCTGGTTAGAGCACCGGATTGTGATTCCGGGGGTCGTGGGTTCAAATCCCATCATCCACCCCAATGTTCAAGTGGTGCCAGCGGTTGCGCTGGCATCCCTGCAAACGCTACAATTTTTGTTCGGGGCCGTTAGCTCAGTTGGTAGAGCAGTTGACTCTTAATCAATAGGTCCAAGGTTCGAATCCTTGACGGCCCACCAAGTCCCACGAACGCCCGGCTTGCCGGGCGTTCGCTTTTCCGGGCATCCATGCCACTACGCTTGCCGTCATATCCCCCGAAACGGGTGGCGGGATGCCTGCGGATCGGCCAAACTAGCGCGTTCCGCCGGGCGGCTTGCCCGGCATCCGTCCAACCCCTTACGCGCAACCGGGTTCGCGCGAACCCGTGCAGGAGTCATCGCATCATGCAAGTCTCGGTCGAATCCACCGGCAACCTCGAGCGCCGCGTCATCCTCAGCCTGCCCGCGGGCGATGTCGACGACCAGGTCGGCGGCCGTCTGCGCGAGATCGCGCGCACCGTGCGCATCAAGGGCTTCCGCCCCGGCAAGGTGCCGACCAAGGTGGTCGAGCAGCGCTACGGCGGCCAGGTCCGCGCCGAGATCGTCGACGGCCTGCTGCGCCAGGGCATGGACCAGGCCGTGCGCGAGAACGAGTTGCGCATCGCCGGCGCGCCGCAGATCACCCAGGACGCCGACGCCGGCGAGGGCGAACTGAAGTACGTGGCGTCGCTGGAGCTGGTGCCGGATTTCGGCGACCTCGACATGACCAAGCTGCAAGTCGTCCGCAACACGTCGGAAGTCACCGACGCTGACATCGAGCGCATGCTCGAGAACCTGCGCCAGCAGCGTGCCAGCTGGAGCAAGGTCACCCGTGCCGCCAAGACCGGTGACATGGCCAACCTCGAAACTGCAAGTACCGTCGACGGCGCGCGCATGCCGGCCGAAGGTTTCGAGAAGACCAGCACCGTGCTGGGTTCGGGGTCGATGTATCCGGAGGTCGAGGCCGCCATCGCCGGCATGCAGCCCGGCGAGGAAAAGACCATCGACGTGACCCTTCCGGCCGACTGGCATATGCCGCAGTTCGCAGGCAAGACCGTCACCTCGACCTTCAAGCTGGTTGACGTGGCCGAGCAAGTCCTGCCCGAGGTCGATGCCGCGTTCATCCGCAGCTTCGGCGTGAAGAGCGGTGACCTCGATCAGTTCAAGACGGAAATCCGCAGCAACCTGGAGCGCGAGCTGAAGGGCGCGCTGATGAACCGCCTGCGTCGCGAAGTCGGCGAGCAGCTGATCGCCGCCTACACCGACGTCGATCTGCCGCCACGCCTGGTTGAAAACGAAGCGCGTGTCTTGCTGGCCAATGCCACCGAGCAGGCCCGTCGCCAGGGCCAGCAGGTCGGGGCCGGCATCGAAGCGTTCCAGGACGCCGGCCGCAAGCGCGTCCTCGTCGCCTTGCTGGTCGGTGAAGTTGCCCGTCGCAATGAACTGCGCCTCGAGCAGTCGAGGCTGAACGAAACGATGCGCCTGATCGCCTCGACCTACGAGCAGCCGGAGCAGGTCATTGCGTTGTACCGCAACGACCCCCAGTTGATGCAGGGCCTGCAGAACCGCGTGATGGAAGAGCAGGTGATCGACTGGATCGCCGAGCGCGCCCAGCACACCGAACAGGCGATCGGCTTCCAGGAAGCGATCGGCCAGTAAGCCGAGCCACAACCAGCGAGAGACCATGGACCCGATCAAAGCCCTCAACCTCGTGCCGATGGTGGTCGAACAGACCAGCCGCGGCGAGCGCGCGTACGACATCTATTCGCGCCTGCTGAAGGAGCGGGTGATCTTCCTGGTCGGCGGGATCGACGACCATGTCGCCAACGTGGTCGTCGCGCAGATGCTGTTCCTCGAGGCCGAGAATCCCGAGAAGGACATCAGCCTGTACATCAACTCGCCGGGTGGCATCGTCACCGCGGGCATGGCGATCTACGACACCATGCAGTACATCAAGCCGGACGTGAGCACGATCTGCGTCGGCCAGGCCTGTTCGATGGGCGCGGTGCTGCTGGCGGCGGGTTCGTCCGGCAAGCGCTACGCCTTGCCGAACTCGCGGGTGATGATCCACCAGCCGCTCGGCGGCGCACAGGGCCAGGCCACCGACATCGACATCCAGGCCCGCGAAATCCTGTCGATGCGCCAGCGCTTGAACGAGATCCTGGCCCACCACACTGGCCAGCCGATCGAAACGATCGCCCGCGACACCGAGCGCGACAACTTCAAGTCCGCCGAGGCGGCCCGGGAATATGGGCTGGTCGACGAAGTGCTGGTGCGTCGCCCCGACGAGTCGATCCAGGCCGGCTGAGGCCACCCAAGGGGGCGGCCAGGTCGCCCCGCAAAGCACGTGCTGGAGCCATTCCAGGCGAATTCTGGCCCCGCTTGGCCCGGCGGGGGCGTATGGTATCCTCGGGCCGAAGCCGTGAAGCACGGCGAGTGAGCAACGAATGAGCGAAGACCGTCAGGGACGCACCACCGGCGACAGCACCAAGATCCTCTACTGCTCCTTCTGCGGAAAGAGCCAGCACGAGGTGCGCAAGCTGATCGCGGGGCCCAGCGTGTTCATCTGCGACGAGTGCGTCGAGCTCTGCAACGACATCATTCGCGAGGAACTGGAGGAGAAGGCGCAATCCACGCGCAGCTCCCTGCCCAAGCCACGCGAGATCCTGGACGTCCTCGACCAGTACGTGATCGGCCAGCGCCGCGCGAAGAAAACCCTCGCGGTCGCGGTCTACAACCACTACAAGCGCATCGAGAGCCGGCAGAAGTCGTCTGACGATGTCGAATTGGCCAAGTCCAACATCCTGCTGGTCGGCCCCACCGGTTCCGGCAAGACCTTGCTGGCGGAAACGCTGGCGCGCATGCTCAACGTGCCGTTCACCATGGCCGATGCGACCACGCTGACCGAAGCCGGCTACGTCGGCGAGGACGTGGAGAACATCATCCAGAAGCTGCTGCAGAAGTGCGACTACGACGTCGAGAAAGCACAGCAGGGCATCGTCTACATCGACGAGATCGACAAGATCTCGCGCAAGAGCGAGAACCCGTCGATCACTCGCGACGTGTCAGGCGAAGGCGTGCAGCAGGCGCTGTTGAAGCTGATCGAGGGCACCGTGGCGAGCGTGCCGCCGCAGGGCGGACGCAAGCATCCGCAACAGGAATTCCTGCAGGTCGATACCCGCAACATCCTGTTCATCGTCGGTGGTGCTTTCGCCGGTCTGGACAAGGTGATCCAGCAGCGTTCCAGCGAGTCCGGCGGGATCGGCTTCGGTGCAAAGGTGAAGAGTGCCGAGCGCAAGGCCGACATCGGCCAAGTGCTGGCACAGGTGGAACCCGAGGACCTGATCAAGTACGGCCTGATCCCGGAATTCGTCGGCCGCCTGCCGGTGGTCGCGACGCTGGAAGAGCTCGACGAGCCGGCGCTGATGAAGATCCTCACCGAGCCGAAGAACGCGATCACCAAGCAGTTCCGCAAGCTCTTCGAGATGGAAGGTGTCGAGCTGGAAATCCGTCCCGACGCACTTGCCGCGATCGCCAGGAAGGCGCTGAAGCGCAAGACCGGTGCGCGTGGATTGCGCACGATCGTCGAATCGGTGCTGCTCGACACGATGTACGACCTGCCATCGCTGGAGAACGTCAGCAAGGTGGTGGTCGACGAATCGGTGATCGAGCACAAGTCGGAGCCCTACCTGATCTACCAGGGCACGCCGGCACCGGCCAAGGCGGCATCCGCCGATTGAAGCGTGATCACTTGAATTGCCCGTGAAGGCCGCCGCAAGGCGGCCTTCACGTTTGGGCCATGCTGCGCGTGCCCCCTCATGTGCATCCCGCTTGCATCCCGCTGCGTATAACCCCATAACCGTGGCATGGCGGCGCCTTCGCGCCGCGCGACGTGAATGGAGTCCGCATGAGCAGCCCCACCGAACATCCCGCCCTTGCCTTGCCGGTGCTGCCGCTGCGCGACGTGGTGGTGTTCCCGCACATGGTGATCCCGCTGTTCGTCGGTCGTGACAAGTCGATCCGTGCGCTTGACCTCGCGATGGAGGGCGACAAGCGGATCCTGCTGGTCGCGCAGAAATCCGCCGAGACAGACGATCCCGGCGCGACCGACCTGCATCCGATCGGCACGCTGGCGCAAGTGCTGCAATTGCTGAAACTGCCCGACGGCACGATCAAGGTGCTGGTCGAAGGTCTGGTGCGTGCGAGGGTGGACGGCGTGCGCGAGGAAGATGGCGCGTTGTCGGGCAATGCGGACGTGGTGGATTCGGCCGAGGGCCGCGAACCGCGCGAGATCGAGGCGATCGCGCGTTCGCTGATGTCGATGTTCGAGCAGTACATCAAGACCAATCGCAAGCTGCCGCCGGAGTTGATGCAGACCCTGTCCGGCATCGACGATCCCTCGCGGCTGGCCGATACCATCGCTGCGCATCTCGGCGTGCGGCTGGCCGACAAGCAGAAGCTGCTGGAGAGGCTCGATACCGCCGAGCGCTTGGAGATGCTGGTGGGCTTGGTCGACGGCGAGATCGACGTGCAGCAGATGGAAAAGCGCATCCGCGGCCGGGTCAAGTCGCAGATGGAGAAATCCCAGCGCGAGTACTACCTCAACGAACAGATGAAGGCGATCCAGAAGGAACTCGGCGAGCTCGACGACGCGCCGAACGACCTCGACGAGATCGCCCGCAAGATCGCCGCCGCAGGCATGCCCAAGCCGGTCGAAACCAAGGCGAAGGCCGAGTTCACCAAGCTCAAGCAGATGTCGCCGATGTCGGCCGAGGCTGGCGTCGTCCGCAATTACCTGGACTGGCTGCTGGGCGTGCCGTGGAATGCGCGCAGCAAGGTGCGCAAGGACCTCAAGGCGGCGCAGGACACGTTGGACGCGGATCATTACGGCCTGGAAAAGGTCAAGGAAAGGATCCTCGAGTACCTCGCGGTGCAGACTCGCGTGTCGAAGATGAAGGGACCAATCCTGTGCCTGGTGGGTCCGCCGGGCGTGGGCAAGACCTCGCTGGGGCAGAGCATCGCCAAGGCCACCAATCGCAAGTTCGTGCGCATGGCGCTTGGTGGCGTGCGCGACGAGGCCGAGATCCGTGGCCACCGCCGCACCTATGTCGGGTCGATGCCCGGGCGGATCGTGCAGAACCTCAACAAGGCGGGCAGCAAGAACCCGCTGTTCGTGCTGGACGAAATCGACAAGATGTCGATGGATTTCCGCGGGGATCCTTCGTCGGCGCTGCTTGAAGTGCTCGATCCGGAGCAGAACCACACCTTCAACGACCACTACCTTGAAGTCGACCTCGACCTGTCCGAGGTGATGTTCGTGGCGACCTCGAATTCGCTCAACATTCCCGGTCCGTTGCTCGACCGCATGGAAGTGATCCGCATCCCCGGTTATACCGAGGAAGAAAAGATCAACATCGCCATGCGCTACCTGGTGCCGAAGCAGCTCAAGGCGAACGGGTTGCGCGAAGGCGAGTTGAAGATCGCGGAGAACGCGATCACCGACATCGTGCGTTACTACACCCGCGAATCCGGCGTGCGCAACCTCGAGCGCGAGATCGCCAAGATCGCCCGCAAGGTGGTCAAGGAGATCGCACTGAAGGGGCCGCAGCCCAAGGGCATCAAGCCGAAGACCATCGTCGTCGGCAACAGGAACCTGGAGAAGTACCTGGGCGTGCAACGCTACGACTTCGGCCGCGTCGAGGCGGAGAACGAAATCGGCCTCGTCACCGGCTTGGCCTGGACCGAAGTCGGCGGCGACTTGCTGCAGATCGAATCCACGCTGGTACCGGGCAAGGGTGCATTGTTGCTGACTGGCCAATTGGGCGACGTGATGAAGGAGTCGGCATCGGCGGCGTTGTCGGTGGTGCGCGCGCGTACCGAGCGACTCGGCATCGACCTCGACTTCCTGCAGAAATACGATGTGCACGTGCATGTTCCGGATGGCGCCACGCCCAAGGACGGTCCAAGCGCTGGCATCGCCATGGCGACGGCACTGGTGTCGATGCTCACACGGATTCCCGTGCGCAACGACGTGGCGATGACTGGCGAGATCACCTTGCGCGGTCGCGTCAGTGCGATCGGCGGCCTCAAGGAAAAACTGCTCGCGGCTCTGCGCGGCGGGATCAAGACCGTGATCATCCCCGACGAGAATCGCAAGGATCTCACCGACCTTCCGGCAGCGGTGACCAGGCACATGAGGATCGTGCCGGTGAAATGGATCGACGAGGTGCTCGACCTGGCATTGGAACGCCCGTTGCCGGGCCGCATACCCATGAGCGAGGAAGCGCAGCCGCCTCTCCCGAAACCGGAGAGGCGCGTCCGCAACGATGTCAAACACTGACGGAAGGGGTGGGCCATTCGTCGGCATTCGGCTGAAACCCGCGCCAGTGCTTGTTTTCCGGGTTGCATGCAAAAAAAACCACTGGTATAAAGTTTGCAACCGTGGCGCACCTTAGTGGTGCGCCGGGGCAACTCCGGAACCACAGCAGGCGAGCGCTAGTCGATCCGGTCACCGAATATTTCTGTACCCATTCCGCAAGGGAGCAACCAAGCAAATGAACAAGTCCGAATTCGTTGATGCCATCGCCGATGGCGCCGAGCTGACCAAGGCCGACGCGGGCCGCGCGCTCGACGCGATGGTCGCCGCCATCACCAAGGCGCTGAAGAAGGGCGACACCGTGACCCTCGTGGGTTTCGGTACCTTCTCGGTGCGCAAGCGTGGCGCGCGCACCGGCCGCAACCCGCGTACCGGCGACACGATCAAGATCAAGGCTTCCAAGAATCCGGCATTCAAGGCCGGCAAGGCGCTGAAGGACGCGGTCAACTGACTGCCGCTGCATTCCCTGGGAGGCCCGGTATTGCCGGGCCTTTTTCTTTTGCGGGATGGTTCCGCTGCTCGCCGCGCGCTGCGATAATCGTCCGCCCGGGCACTTAGCTCAGCGGTAGAGCGGCTCCTTTACACGGAGCGGGTCGGGGGTTCGATCCCCTCAGTGCCCACCAAAAACTGTTGCGCACACAATCGGTGCGCGCTATGATGTTCGTCTCAGCGGAGTGGTAGTTCAGTCGGTTAGAATGCTGGCCTGTCACGCCGGAGGTCGCGGGTTCGAGTCCCGTCCACTCCGCCATCATGAGGAAGCCCTGCAGCGATGCAGGGCTTTTTTTTGGTTCATCTCCCAACTGAGGGAAGAGGCACACGGCCGACCCGGTTAGTTTGTCGTTGTCGAGACAACAAACCGGGGGTCGGCCGTGGCCGACGGCGATTGTATTGCCCAGCTCGCTGGG
>NZ_JAYRTQ010000027.1:3565-29421 GCF_041919455.1 Thermomonas sp. | reverse complement strand
CCCACCCACCCAGCGAGCTGGGCAATACAATCGCCGTCGGCCACGGCCGACCCCCGGTTTGTTGACTCGACAACTGCAAACTAACCGGGTCGGCCGTGCGCCTCTCCCTCAGATGGGAGAAGAACCACAAAAATCCTGACACCCTCACCTCATGAGGTTGATCGCTATCACTCATTGATACCCATCCCCCTCAATTGCTCGGTGAGGGTGACGCTATCACGAAAGCCGCACTAGAGAAGCCGGCCTGAACGCGCACAGCATGGTCAGACTTGCTTGAGTTTCGCGTTCACCGCGCCGCTATTGTCATTTGATTTCAGCTGGTCGATGTAGTCCGCCCAAGCTTGCATGGCCGTGCGACGTTCGTCATTGAACGTAGTGCGATCGTACGCCTTCTGCACATCACCCTTCTTCGCGTGGGCCAACTGCGCCTCCAAGATATCTGGGTCGATGCGTAGGCGCTCTCTCGCAACGGTTCGCAACATGCCTCGGAAACCGTGGGTAGCATGCCTCCCCTCAAAGCCCATGAGGCGCAGCGCTCGGCTTAAAGCGTCACGATGCAGGTGTGGAGTGCCTTGGCGAGCCAGTGGCGGGAATACGTACTCCTGCCCCTCTGTGTAGGCCTGCATCGACCGCAGGACGTCAACCGCTTGGGTCGGCAGCGAAACGATGTGAGCGTGGCGCATCTTCATCCGGTCGCCTGCAACGTGCCACTCAGCTGCTTCCAGATCGATCTCATCCCAGCGGGCCGATGCCACGATGCCAGGCCGCATGGCGGTCAGCATGGCGAGCTTCAAAGCACCCCGGGTCACCGGGGTGATATATGCGTCAATGGCCCTCGCAAGCTCCGCAATCGTTTTGGGATCCGTAGCAGCTGGAATGTGCCCCCTGGCCCGGTTAGGGGCCACGCCCTTCATCGACAAGAGCTTGCCCTCCTCCCTGAGCCTTTTGCGGATCGCGTAGGTCACGATGCCGGTCAGGAAGTTCCGCGCCTTGTTCGCCAGTGACGGGGCGGTTTCGGCAATCTCCTCAACCGCATCTATGGCCTGCGCGCTGGTCAGGGTCGCAATCGACTCCTTGCCCAGCTTGGGGGTTAGGTAGGAGTCGACCACGTACTTGGCCTTCCGGTAGGTCTCCGGGGCCCAATCTCCCTTCCTCGCCTCTAGCCATGCCTCGGCTACGGCGCTGAACAGACCGTCTACGTCCCGGCGTTGCAACTCCTTCGCCGCCCTCTTATGAGCATTGGGGTCAACTCCCATCCGGATCAGAGACCGTGCGGCATCGCGAAGCTGGCGAGCTTCAGCAAGGGAGATCTCCGGGTAGACACCCAAGGCCCGCAGGTTCTCCTTACCCCCATACCGGTACTTCATGCGCCAATAGCGGGATCCGTTCGGGCGCACGTCGAGGAAAAGGCCACCGCCATCAAAGAGCTTTCCTGGCTTGGCAGCCTTTATCGCCAGCGCGGTGAGCTTGCCTGTACCCCCAACCATGAATGTACCCCCGCAAATTTGGGATGCCTACTCCCCGATACCCCCAGTTGTACCCCCCGAATTGCCCGGCTGCAACCGAACCTCCCCGAACTCCACCGAACCTTCCGGCCAAAAAAAACCCCGCCGTAGCGGGGTTTGAGGTTGCTGCCCGGACTTTAGCGAACGTCTCCGGACTTCTAGTTGGTGCCCAAGAGGGGACTCGAACCCCTACGACCTAAATCGCTACCACCTCAAGGTAGTGCGTCTACCAATTCCGCCACCTGGGCAAATCTGTTGCGGCGTTTGCCGCGTGCCGCATTGTAATGCCGATCAACCGCCCTGCGCGGGTGCGGCGGGGGCCGGTGCCGGTGCGGAAGACTCCGCGGCCGGTTGCGGCTGGGTGGCATCGGGCTGCGCGTATTCCGGCGCAGCGACCGGGAGCGCCGGAGCCGGAGCCGACGGAGCAGGCTGTGCCGGCGCGGTCGGAAGCGCCTGCGCCGGCTGCGCGGCGGCCGGTGCGGCCTGGCCCATCACGCCGAGATCCGGCTTGGCGTCCAGCGCGCCGACCGCGCTCTTGCTGGCGTACATGGCCATGCCCATGCTGATCACGAAGAACAGCACGCCCAGCCACTTGGTGCTCTTGGTCAGGAAGTTCGACGAGCCGCGCGAGCCGAACACGGTCGACGACGCGCCGCCACCGAAACCCGAGCCGGCCTGCGCACCCGCGCCGCGCTGCATCAGGATCAGCACAACCATCGCGATCGCGACCAGCACGTACACCACATTGATCAGTTGAAGCCACATCGTGAATCGTTTCCGTAGTCGGTCAGGCCGCCGCAGCGGTTGCGATGGCCAGGAAATCCGCGGCCACCAGCGAGGCGCCACCGATCAGTCCGCCGTCGACGTCGGCCTGTCCGAACAGGCTGGCCGCGTTCCCGGGCTTGACGCTACCGCCATACAGGATGGGCAGCGAGCCGGCGATTGTAGCATCGTGCGCGGCGACCTCGCCACGGATGAAGGCGTGGACCGCCTGCGCCTGCTCCGGGCTGGCGGTGCGGCCGGTGCCGATTGCCCAGACCGGTTCATAGGCCACCACCGCACGGGCGAAGGCGGCCACGCCGACCAGGTCCAGCACGGGACGCAGCTGCGCGGCGATGACCGCCTCGGTCTCCCCCGCCTCACGCTGCTCGAGGCCCTCGCCCAGGCAGAGGATCGGGCACAGGCCGGCGTGGATCGCGGCCTGGAATTTCAGCGCGACCAGCTCGCTGCTCTCTGCGTGGTACTGGCGGCGCTCCGAATGCCCGACCAGGCCATAGCGCGCACCGACATCGACCAGCATCGAGGCCGAGACCTCGCCGGTGTAGGCCCCCTGCTCGTTGCTGCTGACGTCCTGCGCGCCGAAGGCCAGTGGCGTGCCCTCGAAGTCCTCGATCAGGTCGCCGATGTACGGCAGCGGCGGCAGGATCACCAGTTCCACGCCCGGCACGGGCGAGGCGGCGATCTCCGCGACCAGCGCGGTGGCGAAGGCACGGGTGCCGTGCAGTTTCCAGTTACCGGCGACGATCTTGCGGCGCATGGGTCCACCCTGTCGATTCGGGCCCGGAGTTTACCAACCCGGCCCGGCCGACCGTATAGTCGCGCCGATGAACCGTCCGTTCCCGCCGCTGCGCATGCTGCCCTACCGCAGGCCCACCGAGGGCCGCGACTACTGGGTCTTCGACGACGTCCTGCCGAATGCGGCCGATGTGCGCGAGCGCTGCATGCACAAGCAGGACTGGGTGCTCGGCTTCCCGCATACCGGCGAAAGCTGGCCGGGCCGACGCGCGATCCCCGCGCTGGATGCCGACGAGATGGCGCTCGTCGAGGCCAAGGTCAAGCAGGCCACGGGCATGAAGAAGCTCTGGGTCGCCAACACGCCCGACGGCAAGACACTCAACCACAATTGCGTGCAGGTCGTCGGCGAACGCGAGGCCGGCGCCCGCCCGCATACCGATTCGCGCGCACTGTGCCGCTATGCCGGGGTGCTCTACCTGACCCCCGACGCGCCGGAAGACTGCGGCACCAGCTTCTATCGGCAACGCATGCCCACCAGGCAACTGGGCGGCAACACCGTGAACCGCCCGCAAAACACCCTGGTGGAGGCGATGGGGACCCGCTTCGTGCCGCCCGACAGCTTCGCCGAGGACGTGCGCGTGCCCAACAAGTTCAACCGCCTGCTGGTCTACAGCGCGGCGATGATCCACAGCGCGAGCGCCTACTGCGGCGAAGTGCTGGCCGACCAGCGGATGGCGGCGGTGTTCTTCTGGATGGGCGTGTGAGAACGCGCTAGAACTTGTCTGCGTGCCAGGTCAACTTGGAGTTACCCGCCGCGGTCAGCAGCCCGAACTTGATCAGTCCCGATATCAATGCATCAACGGTGTCCTGTCCGACCTTGTCGCCATTGAACTGAGCGCTCACATGCTTCTTCAGTGAGGACATTGTCGAAGGCCGGTTGCCATCCATTTTCTTCAGGCCTGATCGCAGTTTCGTCCAGCGCTCTGCCGTCGTCCTTGCATCGGTGAGGGGCAAGGTCAATAACGAAACAGCGGGAGGCTTCGTTGAAGTTGCTGGAAGGACGCTTGGTATCTTTGACTCGTCTGGCTCGACGATGAAATGCACACGACCAGCGACAGCCGCTGGCGGCTTCGGTTTTGCAGAAGCGGGCGGAACCTTTGATCTCGCAGCGTCTGGAACCTTGCCTCCAGGTGATCTAAACAATGGCATTGCCTTGATTGTCTCCGAGCGGGCACCCGAGATTCCGAGATCCTTCAAGTGTGTCAACAATGGGTCGTAGCCCTTGTCCTTGGATATGACATGGAAAAACCCACGCGCATCCTGACTCACCAACTTCCCCACGTGAAATGCGATGAGGAAATCGAGCGCGTTTGCGCCCACGGCAGCTGCACGAACGTACTTTGCTCGTTCTCCGAGATTCTGCATCCCGATCGCCAAGTCGGATGACAGCTTGCCCTGCTGAGCACCGACGAATACGAAGACGCGCACATCGACTCTGTCTAGCAAGCCGATGTCGGTTGGCTGCACATTCTCGTGATCGACCAGAACGTAATGGATGACCGGAGTGCCTGTGAAGGCGCTCGCCTTGGGATTCGGAACCGGATCATCCGCCATGCATCGACTTCCTACTTCAGCTTGATCTCGCGCAGGCGTTCTTCCAGGTAGCCCTGGGCCGTGATCGGCTCCGGGTAGCGACTGGGGTTGTCCGCGGTGATCGTGGACGGCAGCACGTCGATCAGGAAGTCCGGATTGGGGTGCAGGAAGAACGGCACCGAGTAGCGCGGTTGCCGCGCCTGCTCGCCCGGCGGATTGGTCACGCGGTGGGTGGTCGACGGATACACGTGGTTGGTGAGCCGCTGCAGCATGTCGCCGATGTTGACCACGATGGTGTCGGCGTCGGAGGTGAACGGCACCCACTCGCCCTGCTTCGACAGCACTTCGAGGCCAGCCGCGCTGGCTCCCACCAGCAGGGTGATCAGGTTGATGTCCTCGTGGGCGCCGGCGCGCACGTTGGGGATGTCGTCGGCGGTGATCGGCGGGTAGTGGATCGGGCGCAGGATCGAGTTGCCGCTGTCGGTCTTGTCGGCGAAATAATCCTCCGGCAGGCCGATATGCAGGGCCAGCGCGGACAGCACCTTCGAACCGAGTGCGTCCAGGCGCTGGTACAGGCCGTAGCCGGCCTCGCGGAAATCGGCGACTTCGGCCGGCCACAGGTTCGGGGCCATGTCCGCCGCGTACTTCGAATCGCGCGGGATCTCGCGGCCGATGTGCCAGAACTCCTTGAGGTCGGAATATTTCGCGCCCTTGGCGGTCTCCACGCCGAATGCGGTGTAGCCGCGCGCGCCGCCGCCGCCGGGGACGTGGTAGCCGCGCTTGACCTCGTCCGGCAGGGCGAAGAACGCCTTGAACGCGGCATAGGCGCGGTCGATCTCGGCCTGCGGGATGCCGTGGTTGCGGATGCCGGCAAAGCCCCATTCGCGGTAGGCCGCGCCGAGCTCGGCGACGAAGGCCTCGCGGTCGGTGTCGAAGCGGGTGATGTCGAGGGTCGGGATGCGTGCGGCCATGTCGGTTGCCTTGAATTCGATCGTTCGTTTGCCGTTCGTGGTGAGCCTGTCGAACCACGCCTCTTGCAGGAATCCGCAGGTGGTTCGACAAGCTCACCACGAACGGACGCTGCGGATACCTCAGCTTGCCGCCGCGCGCACCGCGGCGGCCAGCGCGGCCAGGGTGGCATCGACCAGCGCGGCATCGTCGGCCTCGACGGTGACCCGCACCACCGGCTCGGTGCCGGACGGACGCAGGAATGCGCGACCACGCCCTTCGACCGCTCGCAGCGCCTCGGCCAGCGCGGCCTGCACGCTCTGCGCTTCAGCCGGCTTGCTGCTGCCCTGGTAACGCACGTTGACGGTCTTCTGCGGCACCTTGTGCAGGCCTTGCAGCGCCTCGGCCAGGCCGATCCCACGACGCTGCAGCACTTCCAACACCTGCAGCGCGCTGACGATGCCGTCGCCGGTGCTGGCGCGATCCAGGCACAGCAGGTGGCCGCTGGCTTCGCCGCCGAGCACGCCCTCGTTCGCCAGCAATTGCTGGTGAACATGGCGGTCGCCGACCTTGGCCCGGACGAAGCCGATGCCGAGGCCCGCCATCGCCTGCTCGAATCCATAGTTCGTCATCAGCGTGCCGACCACCGGGCCACGCAAGCGGCCACTGTCCTGCCAGTCGCGGGCCAGCACGTACAGCAGGTCGTCGCCGTCGCGCACGTTGCCTTGCGCGTCGACGAACAGCACGCGGTCGCCGTCGCCGTCGAAAGCGATACCGAGGTCGGCGCCGGTTTCGCGCACGCGCGCGGCCAGCAATTCCGGGTGGGTGGAACCCACGCCATCGTTGATGTTCAGGCCGTTCGGCTCGATCCCGATCGCATCCAGGCGCGCGCCGAGTTCGCGCAGCACCAGCGGCGCCAACTGGTAGGTCGCGCCGTTCGCGCAATCGACCACGATGCGCATGCCGCCCAGGTTGAAGCCCTTCGGCACCGAGTTCTTGCAGGCCTCGACGTAGCGGCCGATGGTGTCGCGGGTACGCACCGCCCGTCCCAATCGCTCGGAGGCCACGGTACGGAATGGCGCGTCCAGTGCGGCTTCGATGGCGAGTTCGGTGGCGTCGTCGAGTTTCTCGCCCTGCGCCGAGAAGAACTTGATGCCGTTGTCGTGGTGCGGGTTGTGCGAGGCGGAAATCACGATGCCGCCATCGGCGCGCATCGAATGGGTGAGGTGCGCGACCGCGGGCGTCGGCATCGGGCCCATCAACTGCACGTCCACGCCGGCGGCGACCAGCCCGGCCTCGAGCGCGGCCTCGAACATGTAGTTGGAGATGCGGGTGTCCTTGCCGATCACCACCATCGGGTTGCGCCATTCGCGCCCGGCGCCGCTGGCGGCGACCAGCGCATGGCCGTAGGCATTGCCCAGGCGCAGCACGAAGTCGGCCGAGATCGGACCTTCGCCGACGCGGCCGCGGATGCCGTCCGTACCGAAGTAGCGGCGCGCGCTCATGCGGCCTCGACGTCGTCGGCGGGCGCCGGTTGCTTCATCAGCATCGCCAGCAAATGGGCCAGGCGATCGCGCAGTTCGCGGCGGTCGACGATCTGGTCGACGGTGCCGTGCTCCAGCAGGAATTCGCTGCGCTGGAAGCCTTCCGGCAGCTTCTCGCGCACGGTCTGCTCGATCACGCGCTGGCCGGCGAAGCCGATCAGGGCTTCGGGCTCCGCCAGATTGATGTCGCCTAGCATGGCAAAGCTCGCGGACACGCCGCCGGTGGTCGGATGGGTCAGCACCGAGATGTACGGCAAGCCCGCCGCGCGCAGGCGGCCCAGCGCGGCCGAGGTCTTGGCCATCTGCATCAGCGAGAACAGGCTTTCCTGCATGCGCGCGCCGCCGCTGGCGGAGAAGCACACGAACGGGCAACGCAGCGCCAGCGCGCGTTCCGCACCGAGGGTGAAGCGCTCGCCGACCACCGAGCCCATCGAACCGCCCATGTAGGCGAAATCGAAGGCGGCGGCGACCAGGTCGTGGCCCTTCAGCTTGCCTTCCATCGCGATCAGCGCGTCGCGCTCGCCGGTGGACTTCTGCGCGGCCTTGATGCGCTCGGCGTACTTCTTCTGGTCCTTGAACTTGAGCACGTCGGTCGGGCCCAGTTGGGCACCGATCTCGTGGCCCATGCCGTCGTCCAGCAAGGCTGCCAGGCGCGCGCGCGCGCGGATCGGCATGTGGAAGCTGCACTTCGGGCAGACCTCGAGGTTTTCCTCGAGTTCCGGGCGGTACAGCACTGCACCGCAGCGCTCGCATTTTTCCCAGAGGCCTTCCGGCACGCTGCGCTTGCGATCCACCCCGGTTTCGGTGCGGATGCTCGCGGGCATCAGTTTCTTAAGCCAGCTCATTCGGTTCGTTCACCGCTGTTGTCGGGCGCCGCGTCGCCGTGCGATCCGCGCGGATGCCGGTGGCGCAGTCTAGCTCAGGCCGGGACGCAGGCCAGTTCGTCCAGGGCCTGGCGCAGGGGCAGCAGGAAACTGCCCGCGCGCTCCGCCGCGTCATCCGCGTGGCTGCATTGCGCGAGCACGGAGACCAGCGCGCTGCCCACCACCACGCCGTCGGCATGCACGGCCATCGCCGCGGCGCTGGCGGCATCGCGGATCCCGAAGCCGGCGTACACCGGCATCGAGGCCATGGTCCGCAACTGGTGCAAGCGCTGGCCGGCTTCGGCCACGTCCAGGCCGTCGGCACCGGTCACGCCGGCGAACGTGACGTAGTACAGATAGCCTTCCGAATGCGTGCACAACCGCTGCAGGCGCGCATCCGGCGTGGTCGGCGAGGCCAGCGAGATCAGGGTGAGCCCGTGGCGGGAGAACGCGGCGCGGTACTCGTCGGCTTCTTCCGGCGGCAGGTCCACCAGCAGCACGCCGTCCACGCCGGCCTCGGCAGCCGCGGCGGCAAAGCCGGCGGCACCGCGGATCTCGACCGGATTCAGGTAGCCCATCAACACTACCGGAGTGGCGGCATCGGCCTCACGGAACTGGCGCACCGCGTCCAGCACGAAGGCCAGCCCGGCACCGCGTGCCAGCGCGCGCTCGGAGCTGCGCTGGATCACCGGGCCATCGGCCATGGGGTCGGAAAACGGCACGCCCAGTTCGATCACGTCGGCGCCGGCCGCGGCCAGTGCATGCATGACCGGCACGGTCGCTTCCAGCGACGGGTCGCCGGCGCTGATGAACGGCACCAGCGCCTTGCGACCGGACGCACGCAGCGCGTCCAGCCTTGCCTGCAAACGGGTCACTCGTTCGCCGCGGCAGCCGGCGGCACTGCACCCGCAGCGGCCACATAGTCGCCCGCCGGGGTCTGGGTGGGACCGCCACCGACCTGGATGCCGGCAGCGGCGTATTCGGCGGCCAGCTCGGACTCGCCGACGTCGATGCCGCGTTCCTGGCCCATCCCGTCCAGGTGCTCGTTGAGCATCCGGCGGTACATGGTGGTCATGTAGTCGAGGAAGTCCTTGCGCTCGCCGGCAGCATGGATCGGCTTCACGCTGACCAGGTACACGTGCGCGTTGAAGCGCGCGGCGGCGTACATGCTGGCCAGGCTGATGCGCTTCTCGCCGTACTGGCGGGCCTGCTTGTTGGTCAGCTCCAGGTATTCGTTGACGCAATCGAAGAACTTCGGGTCGGGCCCGTTCTGGGCCTGTGCGGAAGCGTCGGCCGCGTCCGGGGTCTGCTGTTCGTCGGCCATGGCCGTATTCCTCATGAAGTGTTTGCGCAGCCGGGTATTGTCTCGCAAGCGACGGGTCGAGGCCAGTTCAGCGGGAAATCGCCCTGGACGACATCGAGCGCCGGGGCTCCCCGCCTCCGCTCAGAGGGTCATGCCATCGCGTGCGGCGATGGTGTGCACGTCCTTGTCGCCGCGGCCGGACAGGTTGCACAGGACCAGCGCGTCCTTCGGCAACTCCCGCGCCAGCTTGAGCGCCTGGGCGATGGCGTGGCTGGATTCCAGCGCCGGCAGGATGCCCTCGGTGCGGGTCAGCTTGTGGAACGCGGCCAGGGCTTCGTCATCGGTGACGCCGACGTATTCGGCGCGGCCGCTGTCCTTCAGGAACGCGTGCTCCGGGCCGACGCCGGGATAGTCCAGGCCGGCCGAGATCGAGTGGGTCTCGATAATCTGGCCATCATCGTCGCAGATCACGTAGGTGCGATTGCCGTGCAGCACGCCGATCCGGCCGGCCGACAGCGAGGAGGCATGCCGGCCGGTCTCGATGCCGTCGCCCGCGGCCTCGGCGCCGACGATGCGCACGCCGCCATCGTTGAGGAACGCATGGAACAGGCCGATCGCATTGCTGCCGCCGCCGACGCAGGCGGTGATCGCGTCCGGCAATTGGCCATATTCGGCCAGCATCTGCGCACGCGCCTCGCGGCCGACCACGGCATTGAAGTCGCGGACCATGCGCGGGTACGGATCCGGGCCGGCGACGGTGCCGATGATGTAGAAGGTGTCCTGCACGTTGGTCACCCAGTCGCGCATCGCCTCGTTCAGCGCGTCCTTGAGCGTGGCCGAACCGCTGGTCACCGGCACCACCGTCGCCCCCAGCAGCTTCATCCGGTAGACGTTGATCTTCTGCCGCTCGATGTCGGTCGCACCCATGTAGACCACGCACTCCAGGCCCAGGCGCGTGGCCACGGTGGCGCTGGCCACGCCGTGCTGGCCGGCGCCGGTCTCGGCGATGATCCGGGTCTTGCCCATCCGGCTGGCCAGCAGGGCCTGGCCGATGGTGTTGTTGATCTTGTGCGCGCCGGTGTGGTTCAGGTCCTCACGCTTGAGCAGGATCTGCGCGCCGCCGTTTTCGCGGCTCAGGCGTTCCGCGTGGTAGATCGGGCTGGGACGGCCGACGTAGTGCCTGAGGTCCTTCTCGAACGCGGCGATGAAGGCGGGATCGACGCGCGCGGCATCGTAGGCAGCGGCGAGTTCTTCCAGCGGACCGATCAGGGTTTCCGCGACGAAGCGGCCGCCGTGGCGCCCGAAATGGCCGGAGGCGTCGGGATAGCGAGAGTAGTCGAGGGCCGCACCGGGTGCGGTCTCGGTGATTGGCGATGGCATGCAGGTGCTCCGGAAGCGGGCGCAGCCGATCGGGCTGCGGGAAGGCGGGTCTTCGCTGCGGAGAGGGGCGTCACCAGACCATGGCGGCCGGCACCCGGCGCCAGCGACGCAGGGAACGGCCGAACGGAGCGTGTTTGCGGCGCGGGGTTGCCATCGGGGCACAGGGTACAACAGCGCGGCGGGGGCGCTCAGCGACCACAGGCATCGCATTCCCCGATGTCGCCGTTCTCGCCAAGTTCGATGCAATCGGCACGCCGCACTTCCTCCACGAAGCGGCGCATCAACGCGCCATCCTTGATCCCGGGTTCCAGTTCGATGCCGCCGGCGACATCCACGCCCCATGGCGAGGCCGCGCGCACCGCGGCATAGACATTGTCGGCGCTGAGTCCGCCTGCGAGCACATAGGGTTTGCTCATGTCCTGCGGAATGGCGGCGATGTCGACCCGCTGCCCGCTGCCGCCCGGTTGGCCCGGCGCATGGCCATCCAGCACGAAACCCGCGGCATGCGGGTAGCGCGCATGCAGCATGCGCCCGTTGAGGCCGGCCTCCGCGCCCTTCAGGCCGACGCCCTTCAGGTACGGCAGGCCGAAACGGCGACAGAACGCGTCATCCTCGCTGCCGTGGAACTGCAGCAGGGTCGGCCGCGCCTGGGCGATCGCCTCGCGCACTTCGCTGGCGCTGTTGTCCATGAACAGCGCGACGGCATCGACCAGCGGTGCCAGCGCCTCGCGCAGCGCGCGCGCGGCTTCCGGTTCGATCCTGCGCGGACTGCCCGCGGCGAAGATCAGGCCGATCGCGTCGACGCCCAGCTCGCCGGCCAGGCGCACGTCGCCGGCACGGGTCAGGCCGCAGAACTTGATGCGGGTGCGGAACAACGCGCGCTTCATCGGCGGACCTTCAGCTGGTGATGTCGTCGCCGCAGACGTCCTGCGGGAGACCCCATTGTCGCGGATAACGCGGCCCGAGGAACAGCAGTCCGGCCGCCGGCGCGGTCGGTCCGGCGACGTTGCGGTCGCGACCTTCGAGCAGTTCGGCGACCCACGCGACCGGACGTTCGCCACGGCCGACCGGCAGCAGCGACCCCACGATGTTGCGGACCATGTGGTGGAGGAAGGCATTCGCCTGCACGTCCACGAGGACCTCTTCGTCGTGGCGGGTCACCACGATGTCCTGCAGGTCGCGCCGCGCATGCGCGGCCTGGCACTGGATGCTGCGGAATGCGGAGAAATCCTGCTCGCCACGCAAGGCCTGCGCGGCGGCGTGCATGGCATCGGCATCCAGCGGCATGCGTTCCCAGCTCAGGTACTGGCGGTGCAGCCCGGGGCGGGTGCCGCGGTTGAGGATGCGGTAGCGATAGCGCCGCGATCGCGCGGCGAAGCGCGCGCTGAAGTCGTCGGCGACCGGCACGCACCAGCGTACGGCCATCGCGGATGGCAGGTTGGCGGTCGTGCCCAGCACCCAGCCGCGCGCATCGCGGATCGCCTCGGTGTCGAAATGCGCCACCTGGCAGCGTGCGTGCACGCCGGCATCGGTGCGACCCGCACAGACGGTGTCGATGCGCGCATCGGCCACCTTCGACAAGGCGATTTCCAGCGCGGTCTGCAGGCTGCCGTCGGCGGCGTGGGTTCCGGCCGGGCTCAGCCGCTGCCAGCCGGAGAACCCGCTGCCGTCGTATTCGATTCCCAGCGCGAAACGCATCCGCCTGCCGATGGGCCTCAGCCGATCTCGCGCAACAGGCGCGCAGCATCGGTGCGCGCGACCGGATCGGCATCGTCCAGCAATTCGCGCAGCAACTGCTTCGCCGAATGATCATCGCCGATGTCCAGGAAGGCACGCGCCAGCTTCATCCGCTGCTCGGCGCTGGCCTGCGGTGCCGGGGCGTCGGGTTCGAGCAAGTCGTCATGCAGCGGCACGAAGCGCGGCGCAGCGGGTTCGACCGGAGGCGGCGGTGGCACGAAGGCCTCGGCCTTGACCCAGCCGGAATGCCAGGCCGGGGTCTCCACCCTCGTGGCACTCGGCGGCACGTCGGCGAGGTCGATGGTCGGTGCCGGCGCAGGCGTGTCTTCGGCCCGGTTGTCAACGGGCGGCGCCGCATCCGGCGCGATGTCGTCGATATCGCGCTGATCATCCGCCACGCGGCCGTCATCCATGCGCTCGTCATCCACGGCGCGCGACGCCTCGGTCTCGACCGAAGGATGCACCAGGCTGGCGGCAAGCGCTCCGCTGTCGAAGCTGCTGCGGCGCGGCGCCGGGGCCGGCTTGCGGCGGCCGAACAGCAGCCAACCCAGCAAGGCCACCGCCGCCAGGCCGAGTCCGCCCCAGATGTAGGGCATCGGGTTGGACGCAGTTGCGGCAGCGTCCTGGGTGGCCGGCACCTGTTGGCTGGCCTGCGGCACGGCCTGCGCGGCGGCAGGCTTGACCGCGGCAGCGGCCGCAGTGGCGGCGGCCTTGTTGGCCTCGGCCAGGCGCTGCTGGGCGGCGGCCAGTTCGCTGTCCTTGAGCGACAGCAATTGCTCCTGATCCTGCTTCAGTTTCTCGAGATCGGCGACCCGCTCCTTGAGCTCGCCGATCTCGACGGCCTTGGCGGCGATGTCTTCGTCTTTCTGCCGCAATTGTTGCTGGAGCATGCTGCCCTCGCCTCCGGCGGTGGTGCCGGATCGTGTACCTGTGGCCTTGCCCGGTGCAGCGGGCGGGATGATCTGCAAGCGCGCTTCCTGGCGACGCGCAGGCGCGGCCTGGCGGGGCGGCGTTGCAGGTTTGGGTTTCGCGGCCGTGGCGGCCGCCCTGGGTGCGGGCGCAGCGGCCGGGGCGGCCGGTGTCGGCGCGCGCGTGGCCGGCGCGGCCTCCGCAGTGGCGGTCTCGGGCTGGCGCACCGGGCGGCGTGCCTGCCGCCATTGCTGCATCTGCTGGCGGACGACCTGCCCGGCTTCGTCGGCGCTGACGCTGCCGAGTTCGTCGCGACCCGGGACGCGCAAGATCGAGCCGCGCCGCAATCGGTTGATGTCGTCGCCCAGGAACGCATCGGGGTTGGCGCGCAACAGGGCAAGCATCGTCTGGTCGAGGCTGTAGCCGGACGGCAGGTCCAGCTTGCCGGCGATCTTCGACAGCGTTTCGCCCTGTTTGATGGGGCCGTACTGCGCGGCGGCAGGTGCAGGCGTCGCAGCAAGCGGAGCCGAGGCCGCGGCGGGCGGTGGCAGCGGTGCGATGGCGATGGGCGCTGGCGCAGGTTCCGGACGCGCTTCGGGAACCGTCAGCGGCGCGGGTGCCGGCGCTGCGGCAACCGGCGGCGTCGCCGGCCGCTGGACCACGTTCGGCGCCGGCGAGACCGGTGCCTCGATGGCCGGTTGCAGCGGCGCACTGGCGGTGTTCGGCGCGTCGACCAGCGCGGAATATTCGCGCACCAGCCTACCCTGCCCCCAGTCGACCTCGACCAGGAAATTCAGCACCGGCTGCTCGACCGGGCGGGTGCTGGTGACCCGGATCACCGGCCTGCCGCGCGCATCGCTTCCCAGGCTGAATTGCAGGTCGGCGGCGACGCCGCTGGGCGGGGCCAGCCCGACCCGGCGGAAGGTTTCCGGCGAAGCCAGCCGCGCCTGCAGCGCTTCGAGTTCACCCGGCGTGGTCGAGATGATCGGGATTTCCGCGACCAGCGGCTGGTTGCGCCGCGACTTGACCTCGATCTGGCCGAGGCCGAGCGCCCACGCATTTCCCGCCGCCAATAGCAGCGCGGTGGCGATCGCCGCCGTTCGCAATGTCCTGATCACGCCTGCTCCCGCCCCCATCACCGCGACGACTCTAGCCGCGCTCAGCCTTCGGCGGCAACAAGTTCCGCAATCTGCACCGCGTTCAGCGCCGCCCCCTTGCGGATGTTGTCGGACACCACCCACAGGTTCAGCCCGCGTGGATGCGACAGGTCTTCGCGAATGCGGCCGACGTAAACCGCATCGCTGCCCGACGCATGGGTGACCGGCGTGGGATAGCCGCCGGCCTTGCGTTCGTCGACCACCACCACGCCCGGGGCGCGCTCCAGCAACGCACGCGCCGCTTCCGCACTCAGCTTCTCGCGGGTCTCGACATTCACCGCTTCGGAATGGCCGTAGAACACCGGCACGCGCACCGCGGTCGGGTTCACCTGGATGGCCTCGTCGCCGAGGATCTTGCGGGTCTCCCAGACCAGCTTCATCTCTTCCTTGGTGTAACCGTTGTCCTGGAAGTCGTCGATGTGGGGGATCAGGTTGAAGGCGATCTGGGCCTGGAACTTCTTCGGCTCGATGTCCTGGAAGTTCAGCAGCTTGCCGGTCTGCACGCCCAGCTCTTCCAACCCGGAGCGACCCGCGCCCGACACGGACTGGTACGTCGCCACGTTGATGCGCTCGATGCCGGCGGCGTCGAAGATCGGCTTCAGCGCGACCATCAGCTGCATGGTCGAGCAATTCGGGTTCGCGATGATCCCGCGCGGCCGATTGCGAATGGCGTCGGGATTGACCTCGGACACCACCAGCGGCACGTCGTCGTCGTAGCGGAAGGTCGAGGAGTTGTCGATCACCACCGCGCCGGCGGCGGCGAACTTCGGTCCATATTCCTTGCTGGTGGCGCCGCCTGCGGAGAACAGCGCGATGTCCACCCCGGTGGGATCGAACGTGGCCAGGTCCTGCACCACCAGGTCGCCATTCCCGAATGCCACGGTAGTACCGGCGGATCGCTCGCTGGCCAGGGCGACCACTTCACTCGCCGGGAAGTCGCGCTCGGCGAGGATCGACAGCATCACTTCGCCCACGGCGCCGGTCGCGCCCACCACTGCCACCTTGAATTGCTTGCTCATTGCGTCTCGTGTCCTGGAATTGCGGCGCGGATCGTCGCGCTGCGGGAAAGTCGGAATGGGTTGCTTGCGTGTCCGCTGCGGCGCGCTGCTGCCCGTGGGGGCGTAGCCGGCGGCGCGCCGCTATCGTTTCGCGTCGGTGGTAATGGACGTGGTGCCGGGAATGCGCGGCGTGACATCACCCACGTCGCCGCACTGCGCGCGATGGCGCAAGGCCTGGTCCATCAGCACCAGCGCCAGCATCGCCTCGCAAATGGGTGTTGCGCGGATGCCCACGCAGGGATCGTGGCGGCCGGTGGTGACGACGTCGACCACGTTGCCCTCGGCATCCAGCCCTTCCACCGGCAGGCGCAGGCTGGACGTCGGCTTGAACGCGACCGAGACCGAGACCTGCTGGCCGGTGGAGATGCCGCCGAGGATTCCGCCTGCATGGTTCGACAGGAATCCATCCGGCGTCATCACGTCGCGATGCATGCTGCCCTTCTGCGCGACGGACGCGAAGCCGTCGCCGGTCTCCACGCCCTTGACCGCGTTGATCGACATCATCGCCGCAGCAAGGTCGCCGTCCAGCTTGCCGTAGACCGGCTCGCCCCAGCCCGGCGGCACACCATCGGCGACTACGGTCACGCGCGCACCGACCGAATCGCCGGACTTCCGCAGCGCATCCATGTAGGTTTCAAGTTCCGGCACCTGTGCGGCATGCGGCCAGAAGAACGGATTGGTCTCGATGACGCTTGCATCGAACCCGTCCGGCACGATCTCGCCCAATTGCGACAACCAGCCCTGCACGCGCACGCCATGCCGGTCCGCCAGCCACTTCCTGGCGATGACCGCGGCCGCGACGCGCATCGTGGTCTCGCGCGCACTGCTGCGACCGCCACCGCGGGGATCGCGGATGCCGTACTTCTGCCAGTAGGTGTAATCGGCATGGCCGGGCCGGAACTGCGCGGCGATCTTGCTGTAGTCCTTGCTGCGCTGGTCGGTGTTGCGGATCAGCAGCGCGACCGGCGTGCCGGTGGTGACGCCTTCGTACACGCCGCTGAGGATTTCGACCTCGTCGGCTTCATGCCGTTGCGAGGTGTGCCGCGAGGTGCCGGTCGCGCGTCGCGCCAGGTCCCGCACGAAATCTTCCGGCGCGATGGCGATGCCCGGCGGGCAGCCGTCGACGACGCAGCCGATCGCCGGCCCGTGCGATTCCCCGAAGGTGGTGACGCGCAGCAACTGGCCGAAGGTGTTCAAGCGCGCCCGATCAGAACAGGCCGGCGCCGGACGCGGCCCGGCTGGCATCGCGCGCATTCGCGAGCTTGGCGATGCGGTCGTGGTGGGCGATCAGGTCGGCGCATTCGGCCACGAAGATGCCCATCTGCCCGACCTTGAATTCCACCCAGGCCAGCGGCAGTTCCGGCAGCAGGTTGACCAGTGCGGTTTCGGCCTCGCCGACCTCGCAGACCAGCAGGCCGTCCTGCGAAAGATGCAGCGGTGCGTCGCGGAGGATGCGCAGGGCCAGGTCCAGGCCATCGTCGCCGGCCCGCAAACCCAGCTCGGGTTCGTGTGCGTATTCGCGCGGCAGGGCGTCGGTCTCTTCGTTGGTGACGTACGGCGGGTTGGTGACGATCAGGTCGTAGTGCTCGCCCTGCAGGCCATCGAACAGATCCGACTTGACGAAGCGGACGTTGCGCACGTGCAGGCGCTTTTCGTTCTCGGCCGACAGCGACAGGGCGTCATCGCTGATGTCGGCCCCGTCCACGTGCCAGTCGGGATTGTGGTGGGCCATGGCGATGGCGATGCAGCCGGAGCCGCTGCACAGGTCCAGCGCGCGGCGGACCTCGCGATCGCCCAGCCAGGGCTGGAAACCGGCCTCGATCATTTCCGCGATCGGCGAACGCGGCACCAGCGCGCGCGTGTCCGACTTGAAACTCAGGCCGGCGAACCACGCCTCGCCGGTGAGATACGCGGCGGGGATGCGCTCCTCGATGCGGCGCAGGAACAGGCCCAGCACGTCTTCCTTCTCGGCCTCGGTGATGCGCGCATTGCCGTAGGCCGGTGGCAGGTCATGCGGCAGGTGCAGCGCATGCAGGGTCAGCTGCGTGGCTTCGTCCAGCGCGTTGTCGTAGCTGTGGCCGAAGGTCAGGCCCGCCGCGTTGAACCGACTCGCGCCGTAGCGGATCAGGTCGATGATCGTCTGCAATTCCTGGGACATGTGCGGCCACGCGCGTGCAAGGCCGTGAAGTATAGCGGCGACGCCCCGCTATCATGGCGGGCCGCCTTCATTCCGGACGATCATGTCGAAACGCATCGCCCTGCTGTTGCTCGTGGCCTGCCTGGCCGGGGGATTGGGCCTGTGGGCCTCGCAGTGGTTCCATGGCCCCGCCGCGCCCGCGCTGCCCGTGGTCAAGGCCGTGACGCTGTTGCCGAATCCGCGCGTGCTGCCGGCGTTCTCGCTGCAGCAATCCGATGGCACGCCGCTGACCGTCGACGATCTCAAGGGCCACTGGACCGTGGTGTTCCTGGGCTTTACCCATTGCCCGGACATCTGCCCGACCACGCTGGCGCAGCTGGCCGCTGCGCAGAAGCAATGGGGCGCGCTGCCGGCGGCGACGCGCCCGCGCGTGCTGTTCCTGTCCACCGATCCCGAGCGCGACAGCCCCAAGGCGACCGGCGATTACGCGCATGCGTTCCATGCCGACACGCTGGCCGCCACCGCGCCGATCCCGCAACTGGAAGCCTTCGCGCGTTCGCTGTCGCTGGTGTTCATGAAGGCGCCGGGGCCCAGCGGCGATCCGGCCGATTACACCATCGATCACAGCGCCGCCTTCGTGCTCCTTGATCCGCAGGTGCGCATGGCCGGCGTGGTGCAGCCGCCGTTCGACATCCAGGCGATCGCAACCGACCTCGAGTTGCTGAGCACGGCTCCTGCAGTCATTCCTGCGCAGGCAGGAATCCAGTGACTTTCGTAAAACACCGATCAAAGACACTGGATCCCGGCCTTCGCCGGGATGACGAGCAAGAAAAATGAGCCCGCTGACTGCCCTGACCTACGTCCTCCCGCATCGCCTGCTGTCCTCGCTGGCGCGGTCGCTGGCCTATTCGACCCACCGGTCGACCAAGCAATGGCTGATCGATACCGTCACCCGCAAGTTCGGCGTGGACCTGTCCGAGGCCGCCGAACCCGATCCCACCGCCTACCCCACCTTCAATGCATTCTTCACCCGCGCGCTGAAGCCCGGCGCGCGCGTGGCCGATGCCGATCCGGCCGCGTTCCTGATGCCGGCCGATGGCCACGTCAGTCAATGCGGCGACATCGTCGACGGGCGCATCTTCCAGGCCAAGGGCCAGTCGTTCACCGCCGCCGAACTGCTGGGCGATGCCGAGGCCGCCAAGCCCTTCGCCGATGGCGTGTACGCCACCGTGTACCTGTCGCCGCGCGACTACCACCGCGTGCACATGCCGTGGACCGGCACCCTGCGCGAGACCGTGCACGTGCCTGGCCGGTTGTTCTCGGTCGGCACCGATGCGGTGGCCAGCGTGCCGCGGCTGTTCGCCCGCAACGAGCGCCTGGTCTGCCACTTCGACACCGAGTTCGGGCCGATGGCCTCGGTGATGGTCGGCGCGTTGCTGGTCTCCGGCGTGGAGACCGTCTGGAGCGGCGTGGAGATCCCGGCCTACGGCGACCGCATCACCCGCAAGGACTATCGCGGCAAGGGCATCGAGCTTGAGCGCTTCGCCGAGATGGCGCGCTTCAACTACGGCAGCACCGTCATCGTGCTGCTGCCGAGGGGCGTGGCCGCACTGGATCCGGCGCTGAAGGCCGAATCACCGGTGCGGCTGGGGCAGCGGCTGGCAAGCCGGCTCTGATGCTCTTGTAGCCCGGATAAGCGCAGCGCATCCGGGGTTTCGGCGGTCGAGCCCCGGATGCGGCCGCTGTAGGAAATAGGGTCAGAGTGAATTTTGCGCCGATGAGATTCGGAGAACCCGAGTATCTCGATCGCAAAACTTCACTCTGACCCCATTTCCTTTCGAACGGGATTGAATTTCGCGAAAGGGTTAGCCCTTGCACCCCTGCAAGGTCAGGCTCTGCCCCGGCTTGATCGCGTACTTGGGCGCCTTCAGCTTGTTCGCCCTGGCCAGGTCGCCGAGGTCGCAGTCGAACTTGCGGACGATGGCGGACAGGGTCTCGCCGCGCTTGACCGTGTGGGTCCGCGGCTTCGCGAGTTGCGGCTTCGGCTTGACCGGCGCGGCGGCTTGCGCGGGCGCATCGGCCGAAGTGCCGGCAGCGGCCATCGATTCGTCGCCGGTGCTGGTCATCGGACCGATCCGCACCAGCGCGGATTGCACGTTGCTGGCCACCAGCTCCTCGGCCAGCTGCAGGCGCTGCCCGCGGGTGCAGTAGCGGTTGTACAGCGAGGCGATGCGGGTGGTGGCGTTGAGCGTGGTGCCCGCGGGCATGGTGCTGTCCGCGCTCCAGCGCGGGTTGAGGTTGCGCAGCGCACGCATGTAGCCGTCGCGCGAACCGTAGTTGCCCAGGCAGATGGTGAGCTCGTAGATCGAGGCCGGCTGCTGCAGGCGCACCATCGCCGGCCGCGAGTTCACCTTCGGCCAGCGGATGCCGTATTCCTTCGGGTGCAGGAACAGCCAGGCCGCGGCCACCACCATCGGCACGTAATCCTTGGTCTCGGCGGGGAACTGGTTGTAGACGCCCACATCCCAGAAGCTGCGGCCGCCGGTATCGCGGTACACGCGGAGCGCGCGGCCCTCGCCGCCGTTGTAGCCGGCCAGCGACAGTTCGATGCTGTTGTTCAACTGGGCCATGCGCTCGACGAGGTACTGCGCCGCGGCGTCGGCGGAGGCCGCCGCGTCGTAGCGGGTATCGAAGCCGGTGCCATCGTTGCCCAGGCCGAAACGGCGACCAGTGGCCGGCATGAACTGCAGCGGCCCGACCGCGCCCGCGCGCGAACCCACATGCACCTTGCCGTTGGATTCCTTGGCCATGATCCCGAACAGCAGCGCCTCAGGCAGGCCGTGGCGCTTGAATGCCGGTGACATCAGGTGCTGCATGTAGCGGTAGTTCTCGTAGCTGTCCATCAGCGACGGGCGCATGTCGGTCAGCCAGCGGCGGATGCCGGCCTGCACGGCGGGATTGAACTGGACCATGCGCACGAAGCGCTGGCCCTCGTCGCTCAGCAGCGCCGCCGCATCGGCGCTCCCCGGCACGTTGCCGGTGGCCAGGTCGCCCTCGTCGATCGGGTCCTCGTCCTCGCTGTCCGGGTCGCCATCGCCATCCTGCGGCGTGGCCTTGAGCAGGCGTTCGTAGGTCGCCAGCATCTTCGGCAACTCGCAGCCCTTCTGCTTTGCACAGGCGGCGACCACCGCCTGCATCTCGGTCAGCGCAGCGGCCGGGATGGCGCCGTCGGTCTCCTCGTCCTCCGCCAGCAGCGCATCGCGATAACGCTTCTCGGCGGCATCCATCCGTTGCTGCAGGGTCACCGCAGCGGCGAGGTCGCGTTTGGACTGCGCCTGCGCGACAGGCGCGGAGGTGGCGGCAAGCAGGACGATGGCGAAGGCGGCAAGCGCAGGCAGCGGGCGAACGGGCATCAGCAATGGACATCTCGCGTGGGGAACCGCAGGGTAGCCGTCGCGCACGCGCCGGGGCAACCTGCCGCAGGTCACGGGAAGGCGTCCGGCATCGCATAGAATCGCGGTGCGCCGCATTCACGTTCGAGCATCGAACACATCGACAGGAACACACATGGATCCGATCCTTGTAGGCAAGGCAGTCACCACCGAGACCAGCGGCAATGTCTTCCTGCTGCCGAAGTACGGCAACCGCCATGGCCTGGTCGCCGGCGCGACCGGCACCGGCAAGACCGTCACCCTGATGACGTTGGCCGAAGGCTTCAGCCGGATCGGCGTACCGGTGTTCCTGGCCGACGTGAAGGGCGATGTCGCCGGGCTGGCGGTGGCGGGCACCGCCAGCGAGAAGCTGCAGCAGCGCATCGAGCTGATGGGCATCGGCGACTACCGCAACGAGGCCGCGCCGGTGGTGTTCTGGGACCTGTGGGGCAAGCTGGGCCATCCGGTGCGCACCACCGTCAGCGAGATCGGCCCGACCCTGCTCTCGCGCATCCTCGAGTTGAACGAAACCCAGTCCGGCGTGCTCGACATCGTGTTCAAGCTGGCCGACGACCGCGGCCTGCTGCTGCTCGACCTCGACGACCTGCGCGCCCTGCTCGGCCTGATCGCCGAGGAACGCAAGGACATCTCGACCTCGTACGGGCTGGTCAGCTCGCCGTCGATCGGCGCGATCCAGCGCGCGTTGCTGCGCCTGGAACAGGAAGGCGCCGACATGTTCTTCGGCGAACCCGCGCTGGAACTCTCCGACCTGATGCGCACCACCACCGACGGTCGCGGCGTGGTCAACATCCTCGCTGCCAACCAGCTGATCCTGAAGCCGAAGCTGTATTCGAGCTTCCTGCTGTGGCTGCTGTCGGAGCTGTTCGAGAACCTGCCGGAAGTCGGCGACCTCGACAAGCCGAAGCTGGTGTTCGTGTTCGACGAGGCGCACCTGCTGTTCGACGACGCGCCGGCCGCGCTGCGCCAGCGCATCGAACAGGTCGTGCGCCTGATCCGCTCGAAGGGCGTCGGCGTGTATTTCTGCTCGCAGTTCCCCGACGACGTGCCCGACGAAATCCTCGGCCAGATGGGCAACCGCTTCCAGCACGCGCTGCGCGCGTTCACCCCACGCGACCAGAAGGCAGTGAAGACGGCCGCCGAGACCTTCGTCGCCAACCCGGCGCTCGACGTGGCCGCGACGATCTCGCAACTCGGCACCGGCGAAGCGCTGGTCTCCACGCTTCAGGACAAGGGTGTACCGATGCCGGTGGAGAAAACACTCGTTGCGCCACCGCGTTGCCGGATGGGCGCGATCACCGACGCCGAGCGCGCACAGGTCCGCGCAGGCAGCCCGGTGGGGATGAAGTACGACAACCGCATCGATCGCGACTCCGCCGCCGAATTGCTGGCGAAGAAGACGGAAGCAAAGACCGGACAGGCAGAGGCGCCAGACGCGCAGGCACCGGCGCAGGACAGCGACGACGGTGATGACCGTGGCGGCATCGGCAGCGTTTTCCGCGAGTTCCTGTTCGGCTCCACCGGTCCGCGCGGCGGCAAGAAGGACGGGGTCGTGCAACAGGTGGCACGCAACGAGGCGCGACGCCTGGGCACCAAAGTACTGCGCGGCGTGCTCGGCGGCATCCTCGGCGGCAAGCGCTGAGCGCCCGCATCAACCAAAACCATTCCGCAATGAGGCTCACCATGAATCGCACGCTCCTCGCCATCGCCCTCGCCGCGACCCTCGCCGCCACCGCCGGCTGCAAGCCCGACGAAGCCGCCGAAGCCGCGGCCGCGCCGGTGGCACCCGCCGCACCGGTCAACGCAGTGACCGAGGTCGTCGACCACGCCTCGCCCGCCGGCGACGTGAACGGCTTCGACATCAAGGCGTTTGCGGGAACCTACGGCGGCATGCTGCCCTGCGCGGATTGCCCGGGCATCGACACCAGCATCGCGTTCACGCCGGAAGGCACCTACACCCTGAGCGAGACCTACCAGGACGCGGACAAGAGCAGCTTCCTGTCCAAGGGCACCTGGTCGGTGCGCGGCGACGGCAAGGCGGTGATGCTGGATCCGGAGGACAAGGACGAATACGACCGCAGCTTCAGCATCGTCTCGCCCACCGAGTTGCGCGCGCTGGATCGCCAGGGCAAGCCGATCGAAAGCACCCTGGACTACAGCATCAAGCGCAAGTAAGCATGGGGCGCTGGCGCCCGCCCGCGGCAGGCAGCACCGCGCTGGTCACCCGCGCCGGGCATGACCGGCTGAAGGCGGAACTCGACGATCTCTGGCGCGTGCGCCGGCCGGAGGTCGTGAAAGCCCTGGCCGCCGCTGCGGCCGAGGGCGACCGCTCGGAGAACGCCGAGTACACCTACCGCAAGAAGCAGCTCGGCGAGATCGACCGCCGCGTCCGCTACCTCAGCAAGCGGCTGGAAGCGCTGCGCGTGGTCGATGCCGCGCCTTCGGATCGCGACGCGGTGTTCTTCGGCGCCGAAGTGAAGCTGGAGAACATCGACGACGGCGAACAGGTCGCGTATCGCATCGTCGGCCCGGACGAGACCGATGCACGCCGGGGCTGGATCAGCATCGATGCACCGTTGGCGCGGGCCATGCTGAAGAAACGGGTGGACGACGAATTCGATGCCGTGCTGCCCGGCGGCATCGTCCACTACGCGATCGTCGAGATCCGCTACGTCGATTGAGCGGGATCGCGCTTCAGTCCCGGCCGACTGCCGCGGCGCGCAGTTCGGCATCGAGCAGCACATCCGGCAGTGGCGTGCTGGCCATGGCGACCGGCGGCGACTCGCGTTGGCTGCGGTGCGGGGTCGTGTAGCGCGGGATACGCTCCTCGCCATCCGCCGAGTCGAGCAGTTCGCCGCGGACGAATTCATGCGCGCCGCTCAGCAGGTTCCACGCCATGCGGATGGCATCGCGGCCCCGATAACGCTCGGTTTCGATAGAGACCAGGCGCATGCCCGCGACAACCTGGTCGCGCCGGAAGCGGTAGATGGTCCTGGTTTCGACGTCGCCGCCGGTGGCGTCCAGCACCACCAGTTCGCCCCTGTCCGTGTCCAGGCTGGCGCCAGTGTTCGAATTCGGCGCACCCAGCGCCGCCGCCACCGGGGATTCGTGGCCGCCGTCCCTGCCGAACCAGACCACCAGCCGGCGTTGCTCCGGGGTGCCGCCCAGGATCGCGGTATCCGCATGTCCATCGGCATCGATATCGGCGACCAGCGAGACCTCGAGGATCGCACTCGGTGGCAGCGTCGCCATCTACTGCGCTTCGGTCAGGTAGGGCGGATCGGTCTCCACCGCATGTGCAGCGGCGGCCAGTCCGATCGCCAGCCATGCCGCGGCACAGCCGCTGCTACGCCTCGTACTCCACTTCGCCATACAGGTCATGCTCGTCGCTGCCCATGATCCGGACCAACGCGAACTCCCCGGGCACCAGGCCAGCCTCGCGGCCGTCCTGCACCTGCACCAGGCCGTCGATCTCCGGCGCGTCCGCCATCGAACGGGCGATGGCGAGTTCGCCATCGATCGCATCCACGATCACCTGCTGCACCGTGCCGACCTTCGCCGCGAGGCGCGCTTCGGAAATCGCCGCCTGGCGCTCCATGAAACGCGCCAGGCGTTCCTGCTTGACGTCTTCATCCACCGGATCCGGCAACTCGTTGGCCTTGGCGCCGTCGACCGGCGAATAGGCAAAGGCGCCGACGCGGTCGAGCTGCGCTTCGTCGAGGAAGTCCAGCAACTCCTCGAACTCCGCCTCGGTCTCGCCGGGGAAGCCGACGATGAAGGTGCTGCGGATGGTCAGCTCCGGGCAGGTCGCACGCCAGCGCTGCACGCGCTCCAGGGTCTTGTCGACCGCGCCCGGCCGCTTCATCAGCTTGAGCACGCGCGGGCTCGCATGCTGGAACGGGATATCGAGGTACGGGAGGATCTTGCCGTCCGCCATCAGCGGGATGATGTCGTCGACGTGCGGATACGGGTACACGTAGTGCAGGCGCGTCCATGCATCGAGTTCGGACAGGCCTTCGCACAACGCCTTCATCCGCGTCTGGTATTGCTTGTCGCGCCAGGTGCGTTCGGCGTACTTCACGTCGACGCCGTAGGCGCTGGTGTCCTGCGACACCACCAGCAGCTCGCGCACGCCGCCGCGCACCAGCTTCTCGGCCTCGCGCAACACCTCGTCGACCGGCCGCGAGACCAGGTCGCCGCGCATCGACGGGATGATGCAGAAACTGCAGCGGTGGTTGCAGCCTTCGGAAATCTTCAGGTACGCGTAATGCTTTGGGGTGAGCTTCAGGCCGTAGTCCGGCAGCAGGTCGGTGAACGGATCGTGCTTCGGCGGCAGTGCCGTGTGCACGGCATCCATCACGCTCTTGTAGTCCTGCGGGCCGCTGATCGACAGCACGCCCGGATGCGCTTCGCGGATCACCTCGGCGCGCTTGCCCAGGCAGCCGGTGACGATGACCTTGCCGTTCTCCGCCATCGCCTCGCCGATCGCATCCAGCGATTCGGCCACCGCGCTGTCGATGAAGCCGCAGGTGTTGACCACCACCACGTCGGCATCGTCGTAGGCCTGGACCAGGTCGTAGCCCTCCACGCGCAGCTGGGTGAGGATGCGCTCCGAATCGACAAGGGCCTTGGGGCAGCCGAGGCTGACGAATCCGACTTTGGGTTGTTGCAGGGACATGCGCGGGGCACCACGAAAGGTGCGAAATTATACGGCGGGCGTCCCGTGCCCCGGTGGTGGGGGCGCCCCGGCGCCGACGT
>NZ_JAYRTQ010000027.1:0-3555 GCF_041919455.1 Thermomonas sp. | reverse complement strand
CGCCGGGCATTCGCTTCGCGGCTCGAAATGCCGCTGCGCAAACGCCCGGCGGCCTCACCACCTCATCGCGATCCGCGATCGGAGGACACCATGGGCGAATGGATCCACCTCGACACCGCCGCCGGCCCGGTCCGGGCCTGGCGGGCGCGTCCGCAGCGCCCGCCGCGTGGCGCGGTCATCGTGCTGCAGGAGATCTTCGGGGTGAACGCGCATATCCGCGCGGTGACCGACGGGTTCGCTGAACACGGATTCGTGGCGATGGCGCCTGCGCTGTTCGATCCGGTCCAACCCGAGGTCGAGCTCGGTTATGGCGATGCCGGCGTCACCCGCGGCCGCGAACTGGTGGCCGAACTCGGCAGCGACACTGCCCTCCAGGTGGTCGCCGCCGCGGCTCGCTGGCTACGCGAGGCCGGCCACCATCCCGGCGTGGTCGGCTATTGCTGGGGCGGGTCCATGGCGTTCCTCGCCAACACCCGCCTCGGCCTGCCCGCGGTCAGCTATTACGGCGCGCGGACGATGCCGTTCATCGGGGAAAGCGCGCGCGCCGCCCTGATGTTCCATTTCGGCGGGCGCGACGCCAGCATCCCGGCAGACGACATCGCCCGCCATCGCGCACTGCAGCCACACGCCGGGATCTTCGTCTACCCGAACGCCGGCCACGCCTTCAACCGCGACGTCGACCCGGCCCATTTCCATGCCGATGGCGCCGCGCTGGCGCAACGGCGCACACTCGCCTTCCTGGCGGAGCACACCTCATGAACCACTGGCACCTGCACCCGCAACTGGCCGACGACACCGCGCCGGTGATCGAACTGCCGCTGTGCGAAGTCCGCCTGATGGACGACGCCAACCACCCGTGGCTGGTGCTGGTGCCGCGGGTCGCCGACATGGTCGAGATCATCGACCTGGACACCGCCCAGCGCACCCAGCTCACGGCGGAGATCGATGCCGCATCGCGCGCGCTCAAGGCGCTGTTCAAGCCGCACAAGCTCAATGTCGCCGCGCTCGGCAACCTCGTGCCGCAACTGCACGTGCACGTCATCGCACGTTACAAGGACGACATCGCCTGGCCGCGCCCGGTGTGGGGCACCGCCACCGCGCGACCGTACCCGCCGGAACAACTGGTGGAACGGATCAATGCGCTGCGCGGGGCGTTGGCCTGACGGCGCGCCCCGCATGCCGAAGCCGGGTCAGCGCGCCTTGACGACCTGGGTGCCGGCGATCAGGTCGTGGCCGCAGCGACGGTCGGCGCGGAAGATCATCAGAATGTTCACCAGTCCCAGCAGCCAGCCGATGAAAGGCAGGTTGCTGCCGAGATGCCAGGGCATGTAGCGCAACCCGAGCAGTCGCAATGCCGGCGGTTTCGCGCCGGCCATGTCGACGATCTTGATGCCCAGCAGTTTCTTGCCCCAGGTCTGGCCGCTCGCGTTCAGGGGCACGTATTGCACCACCGCGAACGCCGCGAAGCCGATCAGCGCCCACATCAGCGTGGCACCGAAGCCGACACGTTCGCCGGCGGTGGCGGCCTCCATCGCCATGGTCCAGTAACCGCCCACGTACATCAGCGGCAGCAACAGGACCAGCATGATGATGCCGTCGATCAGCGCGGCGCCCAGCCGGCTGCCGCGATCGGCCAATTCCCCGTCGGAGATCTCGGCGACGACGGCGTCGGGACTGCGGTACGGATTCTGGTCTTCCATCGTGATTCCCTCCCCGGGATTTGGTGGATCGATCGTGAATCAGGTCTTCGGCAGGGTCACGCCGGTCTGGCCCTGGTACTTGCCGCCGCGATCCTTGTACGAAGTTTCGCAGATGTCGTCCGCATCGGCCTGGAAGAACAGCATCTGCGCCACGCCCTCATTGGCGTAGATGCGCGCCGGCAGCGGCGTGGTGTTGCTGAATTCCAGGGTCACGTGGCCTTCCCACTCCGGCTCCAGCGGGGTCACGTTGACGATGATCCCGCAGCGCGCGTAGGTGCTCTTGCCGAGGCAGACCACCAGGGTGTCGCGCGGGATGCGGAAGTACTCGACGGTGCGCGCCAGCGCGAAGGAGTTCGGCGGGATGATGCATTCGTCCGCGACCACGTCGACGAAGCTCTTCGGGTCGAAATGCTTGGGATCGACGATCGTCGAGTTGATGTTGGTGAACACCTTGAACTCGCGCGAGCAACGGACGTCGTAGCCGTAGCTGGAGGTGCCGTAGCTGACGATGCGCTGGCCATCGACCCCGCCGTTATCGGCAAATCGGACCTGGCCGGGCTCGAACGGCTCCAGCATGCCGTGTTCCTGCGCCATGCGGCGGATCCAGCGGTCGCTCTTGATGCTCATCGCGCGTTTTTCCCGGGGTTAAGGCGGCGATTCTAACGGGCGGGTGGCGGGATCGCGCTCGCCTCAACCGCCGAGCAGCGAGGCCATGATCCCGCTGCGCAGCTTCGGCCGGCCATCCAGTTGCGCCAGCAAGGCCCGGGCGATGCCGCGATAGGCCAAGGCGGCGGGCGATCCCGGACGCGCCGCCATGATCGGCGCGCCGGCATCGCCCTGCTCGCGGATTCCGATCTCGAGCGGCAGCGAACCGAGCACCGGCACCCCGTACTGCGCCGACATCCGGGCCGCGCCGCCCTCGCCGAAGAGATGCTCGGCGTGGCCGCATTGGGTGCACACATGCACTGCCATGTTCTCGACCAGGCCCAGTACCGCGATGTCGAGTTTCTCGAACATCTTCAGCGCCTTGCGCGCGTCCAGGGTGGCGATGTCCTGCGGCGTCGTCACGATCACCGCACCGGCCACCGGGATCTTCTGGGCCATGGTCAGCTGGATGTCGCCTGTGCCCGGTGGCAGGTCGACCACCAGCACGTCCAGGTCGCCCCAGCGGGTGTCGGTGAGCAACTGGGTCAGCGCCGAGGTCGCCATCGGCCCGCGCCAGATCATCGGCGTGTCCTGGTCGACCAGCAGGCCGATCGACATCGCCTGGATGCCATGCGCGCGCATCGGCTCGATGGTCTTGCCGTCCGGGCTGTCCGGCCGGCCCGACAGGCCGAGCATCATCGGGATGCTGGGGCCATAGACGTCGGCATCCAGCACCCCCACCGCCAGGCCTTCCGCGGCCAGCGCCAGCGCCAGGTTCACCGCGGTCGTGGACTTGCCCACCCCGCCCTTGCCGGAGCCCACCGCGATGATGTTGCGGACATGGGGCAACGGTTTCAGTTCGCCCTGGACGGCGTGGGGGACTAGGCGGGGCATGGGGGCGGGGATTGTTGCGGGGCAGCAAGTCTAGCGCTGCCGGCAGCCGGGATGGTGCAGCTCGTCCCGCCATAAGTGCTGTTGGCGGAAAACTCCAGATGACTTATGGCAGGGGTTAATTTGTTGTTAACGTCGCCTGACAGGCGCCCGCGACGCGGGAAATCCACCCGGTGGACGCTTCCATTTTTCAAGGTTCATCTCCCAACTGAGGGAAGAGGCACACGGCCGACCCGGTTAGTTTGTCGTTGTCGAGACAACAAACCGGGGGTCGGCCGTGGCCGACGGCGATTGTATTGCCAGCTCGCTGGGTGGGTGG
>NZ_JAYRTQ010000026.1:0-30156 GCF_041919455.1 Thermomonas sp. | reverse complement strand
CGGGAAGTGCGCCAAGGTCGCACTCGTGGCGTGCATGCGGGTGCTCCTGATCCGGCTCAACGCCATGCTTCGCGATGGCTCCGAATGGAGAACGCTAGCCGCTTAGGCTCAAGACAGTTGCTCCTACGGGAGAGAGTTGTAGCCCGGATAAGGCCGCAGGCCGCATCCGGGGTGTCGGGGCGTTCGATCCCGGATGCGCTGCGCTTATCCGGGCTACGCCTGCTTTTCTTGCTTCCCGTCAGCGCTGTGCCCAGGCCGCGATGTCCGCTTCGTCCTCGAACGGCCCGATCTTCGTCTTGAGCACGCGGCCGTCGGCCGACACCAATACCGAGTAGGGCAGCGCCCCCGCGGGATTGCCCATGCGCACGCTGGCATCGGCGGGTCCGGGTGCATCGACGAGATTGCCGTAGGTGATGCCGAGACGTTCCAGCATGGCGCGCGCCGCGGCGACATCATCCAGCGCGATGCCGACGACTTGCGTACCGTTGGTGCCCTGTTCTGCGGAATACGCCTCAAGCTCCGGCATTTCCTTCAGGCAGGGCGCACACCAGCTGGCCCAGAAGTTCACCAGCACCGGTGTCCCGGCCCACGCCTGCGGCAACGCGACGCGGCTACCGTCCAGCGCGGCCAAGTTCATCGTCGGCACGATGTCGCCACGTTTGGCGACGATCACGCCTGCCGGCGGCGATGGTGCCTTTGCATCCAGCACCGCGCCGAGCACGCGCTGGCCGGGTTCGGTGCCGGCCAGGCGCTGGGCGATGGTCGGCTCGAAATACAGGCTGGCCGCCGCGCCAGCCACTGCGGCGAGCAGGGCGACGACCAGGATTCGCCTGTTCGATAGCATCAACGTGCGCCCGCGGCCTGCGCCAGGGCGTCCTCGACCAGGTTCGGCGTCAGGATCACCGGCAGGATCCGGCCTTCGCCGCCGCCGGCCGGATACACCACATACAAGGGCACGCCGACGGCTTTGTGGTGTTCCAGATAGGCGGTGATCGCCGGATCGACGTCGGTGTAGTCGCCGACCATGTAGACCGCATTGGCGGCGTCCAGTGCGGTGCGGAAGCCGGGACGCGCGAACACCACTTTTTCGTTGGCCTTGCAGCTGACGCACCAGTCCGCGGTCATGTTGACGAAGACGACGCGGCCCTGCGCGCGCAGGTCGGCCAGCGCCTGCTCCGAGAACGCCACGCTGGGAACGCCGGCATGCGTTTCCGTGATCGTCGCCCGAGGTTTCTGCAGGGCATGCAACTGGGTCATGGGCCAGGCGATGCCGAGCAAGGCGAGCGCCGCGACCAGCTGCCAATGGCCGCTGCCGCCGCTGCGGGCGCGGGTCCAGGCCCAGGCGGCGAATGCCAGCAGGATCGCGGCAACCCCGAGGTGCCACACCGCATCGGCGCCGCGCAGGGACGCCAGCACGAACAGCAGCCACACCGCGGTGGCATACATCGGGAATGCGAGCAGCTGCTTCAGCGTCTCCATCCACGCGCCCGGTTTCGGCAGCAGCCGCGCGAAGGTCGGCACGAAGCCGATCAGCAAGAACGGCAGCGCCAGCCCCAGGCCCAGCATCAGGAACACCAGCATCCCGCCGTACGTCGGTCCGGTGAACGCATAGCCAAGCGCTGCGCCCATGAACGGTGCCGTGCACGGCGTGGCCAACACGACCGCCAGGACGCCAGTGAAGAAATCACCCGAAACGCCATCGCGCTGCACCAGCGCACTGCCGCGCTGGCCCACGCCGATGTTGGCGTACCAAAGCCCCGACAGGCTCAGCCCGAAGGCGAACACCACCAGTGCCAGTGCCGCCACGACGAGTGGCTGCTGCAACTGGAAGCCCCAGCCCAAGGCAAGCCCGGCCTTGCGCAAGCCCAGCGCCAGCGCGCCCAAGGCGGCGAAGCTGACCAGCACACCGGCGGTGTAGGCCAGCGCATGCGTGCGTGCGGCCTCGCGGCTCGCCCCGCTCTGAGCGAGTGAAAGCGCCTTCAGCGACAGCACCGGCAACACGCAGGGCATCAGGTTGAGGATCAGGCCGCCGAGCAAGGCCAGCAGCAGCGAAGCGAGCAGGCCACGGGTCTGTTGCTGCGGCGGGGGCGTCCGTTCTGCATCGGTGGCCGGTGCATTGCCATTGCGTGCGGCCAAGGCGGCATCGGTCGAAATCGCCGTGGCGATGGGTGCATCGCTTGCCGCGTCAGGAACGGTGGCGCTGTCGATAGCGCCGACATCGGTGGCGGTCGATGCTTCAATTGCCGTCACCGGCATGAGCGTCCCCGCCGGCAGCGAGACCGCCAGCCGGCGGGTCATCGGCGGATAGCAGATGCCGCCATCCTGGCAGCCCTGCAGGCCGAGCACGAGGGTGCCCCTGGCGGCGTCGGCCACCGTGCGCGCCACCGGCACCGCGATCTCGACCTGGTCGAAATACACCGCCACGTTGCCGAAGTGCTCGTCGCGATAGGGCTTGGCCTTCGGCAGTTTCGATGCCGGCGGCAGCGCGGCGGACAGGCCCTTGCCGGCGTCCAGGTTGATCGACAGCTTGTCGCGATACAGGTAGTAGCCGCGCGCCGGTGTCAGTCGCAGCAGCAGGGTATTGCCGTCGGTGGCGATGACTTCGCTGGTGAAGGCCTGTTCGACCGGCAGCGGCAGCGCGTCGGTGGCGCCGGCATCGGCATTGCCCACGCCGAACAGCCCGCCCTTCCTGCTGACGAAGCCGAAACCGCTGCCGTCGTCGCCGGCCTCGCCCGGCAACACGACCTTCAGCGTCCGGGTCTGCGGCGGATAGCAGACGCCGGCATCCGCACAACCCTGGTATTTGACGGTCAGCGTGGTGGTCGTTGCGCCGGGGGCAGGCACGCCGGTGAGCGTGCCGACCAGCTGCTGGCGGTAGGTTTCGACATCACCGAAGAATTCGTCGCGATACGCCTTGCCCTTGGGCAGAGCAAGCGTCCCGCCGGTGAACGCCGCGTCTGCCTTGACCGAGGTGCGATGCCGGTACAGGTAATAGCCATCGGCGATCTGCCAGCGCACTTCGATGCGGTCGCGGGCGGTGGCCTGCGCGGACAGCACGAAGACCTCGTCGACCGGCGGCAGTTCGATGTCGGCGGCGTGTGCAGCGGGCAGGGCGAACGTGAGGGCGAGTGCAGCCAGCCAGCGGCGCAGGCGGGTGGGGAGTGCTGTCATCGCATCAGTCTACCGGGCGGGGTTGTCGCGCAGCCCGCTGCATGCATGCGGGCGGGCCGACGGCTCGGCTTCGACCGCGCGGCGATCCCGCGGTTCATGCGGATTTCGCCGGATGCCCTTGAAAGGGCAGGGGGTTGCCCCATCTCCGTGGCATCCCGGGTTCGCCCGGTTGTGTTGTCCGCGATTTGGCACTCGGTCTGGCCGACTGCTAAAATCGCCGGGTTTTTCCACGTCAATCAACCATTTACCGAGGTTGCTCATGTCCAACATCAAGCCGCTGCACGACCGCGTGGTCATCAAGCGCATGGAAGAAGAGAAGTTGTCCGCCGGCGGGATCGTGATCCCGGACTCCGCCACCGAGAAGCCGATCAAGGGCGAAGTCATCGCCGTGGGCACCGGCAAGGTGCTGGACAACGGCCAGGTGCGCGCGCCGCAGGTCAAGGTCGGCGACAAGGTGCTGTTCGGCAAGTACAGCGGCACCGAAGTGAAGCTCGACGGCGTCGACCTGCTGGTGGTCAAGGAAGACGACCTGTTCGCGATCCTGGGCTGATCGATCGTCCTGTGAGGTGACCCCGCGTCGCCTCCGCAAGGGCGACCCCCCGTGGTCGCCCAGCTCTCGTAAAACCGGTCCTCGTCGGCACCCGTTGAAAAGCGGGCGGCCACGGGGGGCCGCCCCTACAAGAAACCGGACGGCCATGCGGCCGCCCCAACAATCCAAATCGAGGTAATTCCCATGGCTGCAAAAGACATTCGTTTCGGCGAAGACGCACGCGCCAAGATGGTCCGCGGCGTCAACGTGCTCGCCAATGCCGTCAAGGCCACCCTCGGCCCGAAGGGCCGCAACGTCGTGCTGCAGAAGAGCTTCGGCGCGCCGACGATCACCAAGGACGGCGTGTCCGTCGCCAAGGAAATCGAGCTGGCCGACGCCTTCGAGAACATGGGCGCGCAGATGGTGAAGGAAGTCGCGTCCAAGACCTCCGACAACGCCGGTGACGGCACCACCACCGCGACCGTGCTGGCGCAGGCGTTCATCCGCGAGGGCATGAAGGCGGTCGCCGCCGGCATGAACCCGATGGACCTGAAGCGCGGCATCGACAAGGCCGTGGGCGCCGCCGTGGCCGAGCTGAAGACCCTCAGCAAGCCGTCGTCGACCAGCAAGGAAATCGCCCAGGTCGGCGCGATCTCGGCCAACAGCGACCACAACATCGGCGACCTGATCGCGCAGGCGATGGACAAGGTCGGCAAGGAAGGCGTGATCACCGTCGAGGACGGCTCGGGCCTGGAGAACGAACTCGACGTGGTCGAGGGCATGCAGTTCGACCGCGGCTACCTGTCGCCGTACTTCATCAACAACCAGCAGTCGATGCAGGCCGAACTGGAAGACCCGTTCATCCTCCTGCACGACAAGAAGATCTCCAACGTGCGCGACCTGCTGCCGGTGCTGGAAGGCGCGGCGAAGGCCGGCAAGCCGCTGCTGATCGTGGCCGAGGAAGTGGAAGGCGAGGCGCTGGCGACCCTGGTGGTCAACACCATCCGCGGCATCGTCAAGGTCTGCGCGGTCAAGGCGCCGGGCTTCGGTGATCGCCGCAAGGCGATGCTGGAAGACATGGCGATCCTGACCGGCGGTACCGTGATCTCCGAGGAAGTGGGCCTGTCGCTGGAGAAGGCGACGATCAAGGACCTCGGCCGTGCGAAGAAGGTGCAGGTCTCCAAGGAGAACACCACCATCATCGACGGTGCCGGCGACGGCGCGGGCATCGAGGCGCGCATCAAGCAGATCAAAGCGCAGATCGAGGAAACCTCCTCCGACTACGACCGCGAGAAGCTGCAGGAGCGCGTGGCCAAGCTGGCCGGCGGCGTGGCGGTGATCAAGGTCGGCGCGGCCACCGAAGTCGAGATGAAGGAAAAGAAGGCGCGCGTCGAAGACGCCCTGCACGCGACCCGTGCGGCGGTGGAAGAAGGCATCGTCCCCGGCGGCGGCGTGGCCCTGATCCGTGCCAAGGCCGCGATCAAGGAGATCAAGGGCGCCAACGAAGACCAGACCCACGGCATCCAGATCGCCCTGCGCGCGATGGAAGCCCCGCTGCGCGAGATCGTGGCGAACGCCGGCGAAGAGCCGTCGGTGGTGCTGAACCGCGTGGTCGAAGGCAGCGGTGCGTTCGGCTACAACGCCGCCAACGGCGAGTACGGCGACATGATCGAGTTCGGCATCCTGGACCCGACCAAGGTCACCCGCACCGCGCTGCAGAACGCCGCGTCGATCGCGGGCCTGATGATCACCACCGAAGCGATGGTGGCCGAGGCCCCGAAGAAGGACGAGCCGGCGATGCCGGGCGGTGGTGGCATGGGCGGCATGGGCGGCATGGACTTCTGATCCGCTTCATTCGCGTCGACACAAAAGAAAACCCCCGCCGCGAGGCGGGGGTTTTGCTTGCCGATGATTGAATCGCCTCAAGCCGCAGACGCGAGCTTATTGGGCGTATTCGTGATGCCGCGCGTTGCCCAATCAGCCACCTGACTGACGCTGAGGCCATCATCCGTGTCAATGAATTGCGCAAAATGGTCGCGGATGGCGACAGCGGTTGAGTTAGAGCGGAAGCACCACAACGACTCGAGCATCGGGATGGCCCCGAAGCGCTTGAGTTCGTCGTAGAGCGGTTGGTAATTGCGCTTCTTGCGCAGGTCGTAGTCAATGAAATAGAGCATGAGTCGCCTCCTTCGGCGAGATTAGGGAAGGTCCAGCGCTTGACCTCGAACGATCCCCAGGCGACTCTTGTATTGCGATCCACGCAAGTCTCCGGCGGCCCACCGCTGCTGGGAGTGGACCCCACAGGCCCGGTGCGCTAACACCGGGCCTGTTTCGTTCACGGGCTACGCTACGCTTGCCATCTGGCGATGTCAACGCTCGAGACGAACTCAAACTAAAATTCTATTGACGTTCGCCGAATTCGGGCGCAGGGTGCCGCCATGGAGACGCGCGTACTCGCACACCTAGCCGAAGTGATCACGGGCAGCAGCCCGGATCGGCGTGTGGCCCGCGATGCGGTCCGCTTCATACAAATCAAGGACTTGGACCCGCAGAAGCGTGATTTGGTCGCTGGCACTCGCCCCACAGCCAAGCGCGCCCTTGCGGCTCGAGTGGGCGATGTGCTGCTCGCGGCTCGTGGCGGACAGGCGGTGATTGCCGGGAATGCCGCCGGCGCCGGGCTGGAAGGTGCCTATCCCACGCTGGACGTCTACCTGATCCGCCCTGATCAAGAGCGTGTAGACCCCGCCTACCTCGCCGCCTGGCTCACCTTCGAGCCGGTCCGCAGCAGCCTTCAGGCCTCGACCACGGGAGCCTTGATCCCGCGGATCCCAATCGGCTCGCTAAAGGATCTGCCCATTCCGCTGCCCTCGCTGGAACGCCAGCGTCAGATCGGCGCGCTGTTCCATCTCGCGTATCAGGAAGCCGCCGTGCTGGAGCAGCTTGCCGCCCACACCGCCCAACTCCGCACGCGGCAATTGGCCGCTGCATTCGCCTCACTGGAGTCGTAATTCTCATGACCGCCCGTCCCGAAGACATCCGCAACGCCGCTTGGGCCGCTTGCGACACGTTCCGCGGCGCCATCGATGCAGACCAATACCGCCACTACGTGCTGGTGATGCTGTTCCTTAAGTACATCAGCGACCAGTGGGAGTCTCACGCAGCTGACTACCGCAAGAAATATAAGGATATGCCGGAAGCCGCGCGCGAGCTGCGTGTGCAGCGGGATATGGGGCGCGAGCGCTTCGCCTTGCCCGAGGTCACGCTTTACGACAAGGACGATGCACCCATCGACCGGTTTCTCGGAAGCTTCCAAAGCCTGTATGAGCGCCGACAGGCAGACAACATCGGCGAGTTGGTCAACATCACCTTGGATGCCATCGAAAAGGCCAACGAGCAGAAGCTCCCGGGTGTACTGCGCAACGTGGACTTCAATTCGGAATCCAATCTCGGCAGTACCAAGGAGCGCAATCGCCGCATCAAGCAGCTGCTCGAAGACTTCAACAAGCCGGAACTGGATCTGCGCAAGGTCGGCGAGGACATCATCGGCGACGCCTACATCTACCTGATCGAGCGCTTCGCCACCGAGGGCGGAAAGAAGGCGGGCGAGTTCTTCACTCCGCGCAAGGTCTCGGAGCTCGTCGCCAAGCTGGCCCGCCCTGAGCCGGGCGACACGATCTGTGACCCCGCCTGCGGCTCCGCGTCGCTGTTGCTGCGCGCGGGCGAAGAAGTGGGCACCAGCAACTTCCGCCTGTTCGGACAGGAGTCCAACGCCCAGACACTGGGTCTGGCGAAGATGAACATGTTCCTGCACGGAATGGACAGCGCCAGCCTGGTCCGCTGCAACACGTTGACCGACCCAGGTCTTTTGCAGGGTGACGCGCTAATGCGCTTCGACATCGTGGTCGCCAACCCGCCGTTCAGTCTGGACAAATGGGGCGCGGAAGAGGTCAAGGATGACCGGTGGCACCGCTTCACCCGCGGCATTCCGCCGAAGAGTCGCGGCGATTACGCCTTCATCCTTCACATGCTGGCCATCGCCAAACCGGGTGAGGGCCGCATCGCGGTGGTGGTGCCGCATGGCGTGTTGTTCCGCGGCGGTGCCGAAGGCCGCATCCGCGAAAGCATCGTGCGCGACAATCTGCTGGATGCCGTGATCGGCCTGCCGGCGCAGCTGTTCCCGACCACCGGCATCCCGGTCTGCATTCTGGTGTTCGACCGCGCGCGTGAATCCGGCGGCCTGCGAGAGCACGAACGCGACGTGCTGTTCGTCGATGCCAGCCGCGATTTCAAGCCCGGCAAGCGTCAGAACCAGCTGCGCGAGGAAGACCTGCAGCGCATCGTGGACACCTGCCGCGAGCGCCGCGAGATCCCGCGCTACTCGCATCTGGCGGATCTGGCCGAAATCGAAGGCAACGGCTTCAACCTCAACATCCCGCGCTACGTGGACACCTACGAGCCGGAGGCCGAGATCGACCTGCAGGCCGTGCAGATTCGGATAGAAGACCTCGAGCAGCAGCTGGCCGAGACCCGCAAGCAGATGAACCGCTACCTGAAGGAGCTGGGCATCGATGTCCGCGGGTGAACTGATCCTCTATCGCAGCCAGGACGGCAGCGCCCGCATCCAGTTGCGGGCGGTGGACGGAACCGTCTGGCTGACCCAGGCGGAGATTGCCGAATTGTTCGGCATCACCCCGCAGACAGTGACCCGGCACATCCAGGCCATCTATGCCGATGGCGAGCTTCGCCCGGAGGCAACTTGTACGGAATACGTACAAGTTCGTTCAGAAAACGACCGCCGGGTGCGCCGCCGCCTCAACAGCTACAGCCTGGACATGATCCTGGCAGTTGGCTACCGCACGCGCTCCGAGCGTGGCGTCCAGTTCCGCCAATGGGCCACGACCCACCTGCGCGCCTACCTCGTCAAGGGCTTCGCCATGGACGACGAGCGCCTGAAGCAGGCCGGCGGCGGCGACTACTTCGACGAGCTGCTGGCGCGCATTCGCGACATCCGCAGCAGCGAAAAGGTGTTCTGGCGGCAGGTGCTGGACATCTACGCCACCAGCGTGGACTACGACCCGTCCGCCGAAGCCAGCCAGCGTTTCTTCGCGACCGTGCAGAACAAGATGCATTGGGCGGCGCACGGCCACACCGCGGCGGAGATCGTGCATGCCCGTGCCGATGCCGCATTGCCGAACATGGGCCTGACGAGTTGGGCCGGGTCGGAGCGCGGCAAGCCGCCGGTGCGTGCGGATGCAGGCATCGCCAAGAACTATCTGCACCAGGACGAGCTGGAGCCCCTCAACCGCATCGTTACTGCCTATCTGGAATTTGCCGAACTGCAGGCGATGAACCGCCGGCCGATGGCGATGACCGACTGGATCGCCAAGCTCGACGAGTTCCTGAGCTTGGCGGACCGTGCGGTGCTGGATCATGCCGGCCGCGTCTCGCAGGAACAGGCCCGGCTGAAGGCGGAAGCGGAGTACGAGAAGTTCCGAACGGCGCGCATCAATGCGGAAAGCGAGGTGGAGCGGGCATTCGCGGCGGCCAGCAAGCGGGTCGAACAGACTGCGAAGGCATTGAAGAAGCCGCGCGTGCCGAAGGGGAAGGGCTGATGGCAACGAAAGCCATTGCGCCTTGGCAGCGCAGCAAACTTGCCGAGGTTGCTGAAGTGCGGACCGGCATTGCCAAGAATAACGAGAAGGCACTCACCGATCCTGTGGAGCTGCCCTATCTGCGCGTTGCCAATGTGCAGGATGGGCACCTCGATCTCACGGAGATCAAGACCATTGCGGTGGAATCGTCGCGAGTGGAGCGGTATTCGCTGGAAGATGGCGATGTATTGATGACCGAGGGCGGAGACTTCGACAAGCTCGGGCGAGGTGCCGTCTGGCGCAATCAGATATCACCATGTCTCCATCAAAACCACGTGTTTGCGGTGCGCGTCAATCGAAAGCATTTGCTGCCGGAATTTTTGGCGGCGTATTGCGCTGCAGAGCCTGGCCGGCGCTACTTTCTGGCTTGCTCGAAACAAACGACAAACCTTGCCAGCATCAACTCATCACAGCTGAAAGCACTTCCGCTGAGGCTGCCCTCGCTGGACGAACAGCGCCGCATTGTGCGCGTGCTGGATGCGGCGGATCGACAGATCGATCTTGCAGAAAAGATTGCGAAGGAAACCGCGGATCAGTCGGCTGCCATTGCTAGCAAGTTGATTGCGAGTATTGCTGGGAAGCAGGTCGACTTGGCGCAAGTCGTGAGCCGCGTGCGGCGGCCTCCAACAAACGCTGACGTGGTGCCACTTACAATCTCAGCCGAAAGTGGCTTGGTGCCGCAGAGCACTTTCTTTGGAAGGCGTGTAGCGTCGGATGTCATCGATAGCTATACGCTGATTCGACGTGGCGAGTTCGCCTACAACAAGAGTTATTCCAATGGCTATCCGTATGGGGCCATCAAGCGGTTGGAAGATGTGGAAGAAGGCGTGCTGTCGTCCCTGTATCTCTGTTTCGGGGCCGATGACCAAGATGCCCTCGATGGCAACTACTTAGCTGCCGTATGCGAATCTGGATTCTTTAATCGCCAAATTCACATGATTGCGCACGAGGGTGCGCGAAATCACGGTTTGCTTAATGTGAGTGCCGAAGATTTCTTCTCCATGAGGCTGCCGCTGCCCAACCAGCAAGAGCAGAAGCGCATCGCGGATGCTGTGCGGGCTGCGAGAGCGCGGGTGCAGCCTAGTCGAGAGCGCGTTGAATCGCTGCAACGACAGAAGCGCGCCTTGATGCAGAAACTTCTCACCGGCCAACAGCGCCTCACCCGCGACTTGCCCGGCATGGAGCCTGGCGATGTCTGAGATCGAATCTGCCAGCCCCGACTTCCCCCTGTCCGAAGCCGGCGGCGCCCAGCTGCAAGCCCTGCATACCCTCTCCGCCCTGGGGTGGCATTACCTGCCACGTGCAGAAGTGGAACGCCAGCGAGGCAACCGCCGGAACGAGGTCCTGCTGCAGGACGTGCTGCGCAAACAGCTCAGCCGCATCAACCGTATTCGCTACGACGGCCGCAACCACCCCTTCTCCGAAGAAAACCTGCACACCGCCATCCAGCGCCTGCGCGAGCAGCCGTTCCAGGGTCTGTTGCGCAACAACGAGGCCGCCACCGACCTGCTGCAGCTGGGCATTTCCCTGCCGCAGCGGATCGACAACCTGCAGCGCGAGTGGAGCCTGCGCTACATGGACTGGGACGACTGGCAGGCCAACGCCTTCCACATGGCCGCGGAGTTCCCGGTGGAAACCGTGCCCGGCCAGGTGGTGCGCCCGGACATCGTGCTGTTCGTCAACGGCATTCCGTTTGCGGTGATCGAGGTCAAGAGCCCGCGCGAGGACGTGCTGCATGCCATCAGCCAGCAGTTGCGCAACCAGAAGCAGGAGGATGGCGCACCCGGCCTGTTCCACACCGTGCAGTTGCTGGTCGCCGCCCAGCCCAACACACCGCGTTACGCCACCGTGGGTACGCCCGCCAAGCTGTGGGCCGAATGGAAAGAGCTGGACATCGCCGGCGAAGAGATCGGTGCCGCCATCAATCGGCCCCTGGACGCCATCGAAGAGGCAGAACTGCTCAAGGACTTTGCCGCCCACCAGCGCCGGCACCGGGCCGTGCATGAGGCCGGCGGCCGCTATGTAACCGAGCAGGACCGCCTGTTGACCGGGCTGTGCCGGCCCGAACGCCTGCTGGAACTCGCCCGCCGCTTCGTGCTGTTCGACGGTCCGTTCAAGAAGATCGCCCGGCATCCGCAGTTCTTCACCGTGCGCCACCTACTGCAACGCGTGCAGAAACGTGACGACCGCCAGCGCCGCGAGGGCGGCGTGGTCTGGCACACCCAGGGCTCGGGCAAGTCGCTGACCATGGTGATGCTGGCCAAGTCCCTCGCGATGGACGTGCGCGGTGCACGCATCGTCATGGTGACCGACCGCACCGACCTGGACGACCAGATCCGCAAGACCTTCCGCGCTACCGGCCTGGAGCCGGTGCAGGCGCGCACCGGCGAGCATCTGCTGGAGTTGCTGGAAGCGAAGGCCCCGGTCGTCACCACCTTGATCCACAAGTTCCGGGCCGGGTTGAACAAGCGCAAGCTGGTGGACGACAGCGCCGACATCTTCGTGCTGATCGACGAAAGTCATCGCAGCCAGTACGGCGACATCGAAAGCCTGCACGCGCGCATGCGCGAGGGCCTGCCCAATGCCTGCGTGATCGGCTTTACCGGCACCCCGCTGGCGAAAAAAGAGCGCAACACGTTCCTCAAATTCGGCCCGCTGGTGCAGCCGGCCTACACCCTGACCGACGCCGTGGCCGAGGGCGCGGTGGTGCCGCTGCTGTACGAAGGCCGGCTGGTCGAGCAGGACATCGATGCGAACGCGATCGATGCCTGGTTCGAGCGCAGCACCCGCGAACTGAGCGATGCGCGCCGTGCCGAGCTGAAGAAGAGCATGAGCAAGCCGACCACCCTCATGGGGGTCAGCGACTGGTTGCGCTGCGTGGCCTTCGATGCCGGCCGTCACTACGTCGACAATTTTCAGGGTAGTGGCCTGAAGGGGCAGGTCGCCGTGCCCAGCAAACGCGATGCGGTGCTCCTGAAGCGCCTATTCGACGAGATCGGCGAGGTCCGCAGCGAGGTGGTGATCTCCGCGCCGGACATGCGCGAGGACGAGTCCGCCATCGACGAGTCCACCGACAGCGAAGTCAAGGAATTCTGGAAGAAGATGATGCAGCGCTACGGCGACGAGGCGGCCTACAACCGCCAGATCGTCGATGCGTTCAAGGGTCCGGAAGGGCCGGAACTGCTGATCGTGGTCAGCAAGCTTTTGACCGGCTTCGACGCGCCGCGCAACACGGTGTTGTATCTGGCCAGGCCGTTGAAGGAACACACCCTGCTGCAGGCCATCGCCCGGGTGAACCGCGTCTTTGAGGAAACAGGCGCAGCCGACAAGCCGTACGGCTATATCATCGACTATTGCGGCGTGCTAACTGATTTGAGCGATGCGCTGAGCAGCAACGCAGCGTTGGCGGATTTCGATGAAGCCGACCTTGCCAATGCGGTCAGTCTGATTCGTGATCGGGCGGCCAGGCTCCCGCAGCAGCATGCGGAGCTGCTCGATGTGTTTGCGGGTGTGTCCAACCGCTACGACGAGGAAGCTTACGCGCGGCATCTGGCCGACGAGGCGCTACGCGCAACGTTTTATCGTGCGCTCAGCAATTTTCGGCGTGGTCTGGAAATGGCTCAGGTGTCGCGGGAGTTCCTGGAGGACACGCCGCCGGAGCGTTTGCGGCGCTGGCGCGGCGACCAGGCGCGTTTTGAAGCATTGCGCGCAAGCGTCCGCGCCCGCTACAGCGAAAAGGTGGCGGATTGGGACGAGTACAAGAAGCAGTTGCGGCGCCTGCTTGATCGTTACGTGACTTCGCATGAGGTCACTACTGTTGTGGAGCCATTGCCGGTGTTCGACGACAAGGCGCTGGCCGCAGCGAGCAAGCAGCAGAAGCGCACCGATGCCTCAGTCGCGGACGAGATCGCGAGCCGGACCCTGCGGGAGATCGACGAGAAGTGGGACGAAGACCCGGTCTTCTACGAGAAGTTCTCGAAGCTGATCAAGGACACCATCGACGCGTTCCGTCAGCATCGGTTGGACGAGAAAGCGTATCTGGAGGCTGTGCGCAAACATCGTGATGGCGTGACCCATCGAGAGGGTGATGAAGAGGCCGTGCCTACGGCCATTCGCGGCAAGGGCCACGAAACCGCGTTCTGGGGCATCGCCCGGCGTGAGCTGGAGAACGCCGGGCTGAACGATGAGACGCTTCCCGTCCGCTTCGCATCGGTATTCGCCGAGGCGGTAGCGACGCACCGGATCATTGGCTGGCAGACCGATGAGGGGGTGAGGAACCGCATCCGTGCCGAAGTTGATACTTTCTATTTCGATGAACTTGGCGCGCCTGAAGCGCTGACACCGGATGTGCTGGATGCCATCGTTGATCAGCTCATGGACATCGCCACGATTCGGATGCCGGACGATGGCCGCATTCGTTGATCTGGAGGCTTCATGGGGGAGTCGACGTTTGCCGTTCCGGTTGCGTCGCGCAGAGGTGAAGCGCTTGCGCATCGCGGTTGATCCGGAAGGGGAGGTCGTGGTGACTGCGCCGATGCACGCCTCGGATGAAGCCGTGATCGCGCGTGTTTCGCGCCGAGGAGACTGGATCCAGCAGCAGCACTCGCGCTTCGTCCGGTGGCGGCCTAGAACGCCGGTTCGGCAATACCTGAGCGGGGAAACGCATCTGTTCTTGGGCGACCAGCTGCGTCTTCAGATCGAGGCCGGGCGGGTGAGCAGTGTCGAGAAGCGTGGAACGCGTCTGGTGGTCGGTCTGGGACAAGAGAAGGAGCGTGGTTTAACGCGCGATCTTGTTCAGTCGTGGTACGCGGCACAGGCAAGAGTGGTCTTGCGAGAACGATGGCTGGCGCAACAGGGCCTTTGGCTGAGGCAAGGCATCCGTGCTTCTCGTCTGATCGTGCGTCCACTCCGCAATCGTTGGGGCAGCATGACGCCAGCAGGGAGTCTGGTCCTGAACGCTGATTTGGTGAGGGCCGCACCACGTCTGATCGACTATGTGATTGCACACGAGATGGCGCATCTGATGCATCCCGACCATGGTGCTGAGTGGCGAAGCTTGCTCACACGGGTCATGCCGGACTGGGAATCACGCAAAGCGCACTTGGAGGCTCAGTTGCTGTAGGTCGAATACTGCTACTTCCAGACCAGAGCGCTTGCGAAAAGATCTCGTACTCGAACCCGAACAAGTTGCTGAACGGCACGGCAGGTGCGCTTCAGCAACGCGAGGCCTATGCTCGCGCCATCCTCCCGTTCCCCGGCCCTGCCCATGACCGCACTCTTCTCGCGCCGCCAGGCATTGACGATGCTGGCTTCGTCCGTTGCGCTAGCCGCATGCGGTGGTGGCGGAGGCCGGTCGAACCCCAATCCATCGCCGCCCCCACCGCCACCGCCGCCTCCACCACCGCCGGTGACCGGCCCGGCCTGGTTCGGCTACGGGCGCAATGCGCAGCACACCGCGGCCAGCACCATCCGCTCGCAGGACCTGGGGCGGATCGCATGGACCACCCCGGTGGATCTCGCACCGCAATACACCCAGTCCGGCGCGCTGCTGACCCATTACGGCTCGCCGGTCGTCACCACCAACAACACCGTGGTCATCCCGGTGAAGACGGGCGCGACCGGCGGTTATCGCGTCGAAGGCCGCAACGGCGCGAACGGCACGCTGATCTGGTCGGCGACCACCGACTACGTGACCCTACCGCGCAACTGGCTCCCGCCCTACAGCCCGCTGCTCACCGCACAGGGCCGGCTGTACGTGCAGGGCGCCGGCGGCAAGCTGCTGGTGCGCACCGATGGCGATGCGGCCTCCGGCAACTTCGCGCCGCAAGTCTTCTATGGCGCGAACAACTACAACGCCAATCCCGCCGCGTTCGACGCCACGGTCTTCATCAACACCCCGCTCACCGCGGATGCGCTGGGCAACATCTTCTTCGGCTTCCAGGTCACCGGAACGAACCCCGCCGGGCTGGTGAGCGGCATCGCCCGGGTCACGCCGGGCGGCACCGGCACCTGGGTCGGCGTGGCCGCGGCCGCCGGCGATGCCTCGATCGTGAAGCCGGTGATGAACTGCGCACCGGCGCTGTCGAACGACGGCAGCACGGTCTATATCGCGGTCAACCGCGGCGCGACCAGCGCGACCCAGAACGGCATGCTGCTCGCGCTCGACAGCACCACCCTGGCGACACGTGCCAGCGTGGCCCTGCTCGATCCGTTCCTGGGCGGCCCGGCGCGCCTCAGCGACGACGGCACCGCGGCACCGGTGGTCGGCCCCGATGGGCGCGTCTTCTACGGCGTGCTCGAGCGGACGTTCGGCTCCCACAACGCGCGGGGCTGGCTGCTGCAGTTCGATGCCGCACTCAATCCGGTGGGCGTGCCCGGCAGCTTCGGCTGGGACGTGTCGCCGAGCGTGATCCCGGCCTCGATGGTGCCGTCCTACACCGGCACCTCGACCTACCTGCTCGCGCAGAAATACAACAACTACGCCGGCGTCGGCACCGGCCTGGGCTTGAACCAGCTCGCCGTGCTCGATCCGGGCGCAAGCCAGGCCGATGCGATCACGCCGAGCGTGCAGGTGATGCGCGAGGTGCTGACCATTCTCGGACCGACCTTGGATGCCGGTTCCACCACCGGCCGACGCGAGTGGTGCATCAACACCATGGTCACCGACCCGGAGCGCAAGTCGATCCTCGCCAACAACGAGGACGGCATCCTGTATCGCTGGGACCTGACCAACAACACGTTCTCGCAGAGCGTGCGGCTCAATACCGGTCTGGGCCAGGCCTACACGCCGACCTGGGTGGGCGCCGACGGCGGGGTCTACGCGATCAGCAACGCGACGCTGTACGCGATCCGCGCCTAACGCCGGAACGGATCCCCGAAGCGGGGATCCGTGGTGAGCACGGGATCGTCCAGCGTCTTCAGGAAGGCGACCAGCGCCGCCCGGTCGGCGGCGTCCAGATCCAGGCGTCGAGGTGCGCTCGCCTCGCGCAAACGTGGATCCAGCGCCGGGCCGTCGCGCACGCCGGTCGCATAGAAGTCGACGACTTCGGCCAGCGTCGCGAAGCGGCCGTCGTGCATGTACGGCCCGGTCAGGCCCACGCTGCGCAATGACGGTGCCTTGAACAGGCGCGTCTCGCCGGCATCCAGCCCGTTGCTGCGTGCGTCCGCGGCCAGGGCGAACGTCGGCGGCCGGTGGCAGGCGGCGCATCCGGCACCGCCCTGGTCGGCATCGGCCATGAACAGGTGGCGGCCGCGGTTTTCCTCCGCAGTGAAGTTCGCCAGGTCGATGTCGAGTGCGCGGTTCGACGCTGCGGGCGAGAACACCCGCGCGTAGCCGGCATCCCAGCGACTGTCGTGGGACACCATCGCCCGCACGAACTGGGCGAGCGCCTGCTGGATGCGCGGCTCGGTGATCGTCGCGCTGCCGAACGCCCAGGCGAACAGGTCCGGGTAATACGCGGTGGCCGACATCTTGCGGATCAGGGCGTCGATGCCGCCTGCGGGCCCGCCCCAGCCCATTTCCACCAGGCTGTGCAGCGGCTGGCTCGCCTGCGCCTCGGCATCGGCGGCACGGCGGTCCCAGAACATGGTGCCCGGCTGCCAGTAGCGCAGGTTGCCCAGGCGCATGGCATGGAAATCGGTGGTGCCGGCGGTGCTGATCCCATTGCTGAACCGCATCGGATCGGTGAAGCCGAAGCGTTGCTGGTGGCAGGATCCGCAGGAGGCGCGGTTGTTGGTGCTCAGGCGCAGGTCGTGGAACAGCACCCGGCCGAGCGTCGCCACCCGGTCATCGACCGGGTTGGAGATCGGGCTGTTGTCCAGCGCGGCCACGCTCTGGTCGAAATACGCCGGGAGCGCGGGTGATGCGTAATTGGCGACATCCGCGAAATCGATATTGGTGGCCGCGGCGACGCCCGCGGGAGTCGAGGGCCCGGCACGATCGGAGCCGCAGGCTGCCAGCGCCAGCATCGCAGTGGCCAGCAACAAAACTCTCATGCTTCGAAGGCCCATTCCCTTCCCATTTGTCCGCAATTGATCCTACGCTGGCTTGGAGGCGCATGGCCGGATAAGGTGGATGCTGGCCGGTTGCAGGGGAACCGCATGGTCGGCAGCAGGGAGAGGGTTGGAATGGCGGCCGGCGCAACGCCGCGCCGGTCGATGCGGGGCGCGCCATGAGTGGGTTCTTCGCGGAAATCAAGCGTCGCAGCGTGATCCGGGTCGCGGGGCTGTACCTGGCCGGGGTCTGGCTGCTGCTGCAGGTCGCCGATACGGTCCTGCCGATGCTGGATGCGCCCGACTGGATCGCGCGCACGCTGTTGCTGGTGCTGGCGATCGGGTTCGTGCCGGTGATCGTGCTGGCATGGGCGTTCGAGTGGACGCCCGACGGGCTGGTGCGCGATGCCGACGCAACCCGCGACCCGGCTGCGAACGCACGCATCGGCAAGCGCCTGGATCGCTGGATCATGGTGCTGCTGGCGCTGGCGCTGGGCTATTTCGCCGTGGACAAATTCCTGCTGTCGCCGGCGCGTGTCCAGACGCAAATGCAGGCCGCGCGCCAGGAAGGGCGCAGCGAAGCCATCCTCACTGCCTATGGCGACCACTCCATCGCCGTGCTGGCGTTCCGCGACATGAGCCAGGCCCGCGACCAGGGCTATTTCTCGGAAGGCATCGCCGAGCAGATGCTGAACCTGCTCACCCGCGTGCAAGGCCTGCGGGTGACCTCGCGCGCGTCGGCGTTTTCGTTCGCCGGCAAGGACGTGGACATCCCGACCATCGCGCGCAGCTTGAACGTCAGCTATGTGCTGGACGGGTCGGTGCGCAAGGCCGGTGACCACATCCGCATTTCCGCGCAACTCATCGATGGTCGTTCCGATACCCAGCTGTGGTCTCAGACGTTCGATCGCCCGCTGCAGGACATCTTCGCGATCCAGGACGAAATCGCCGCAACCGTGGTCGAGCAACTGAAGATCGAGTTGCTGGGCGCGGTGCCGACGGTGCGCAAGACCAAGCCGGAAGCGCTGCGCCTGTACCTGCAAAGCCTGGAGGCCTACCGCAACCACACGCCCGAATCCTACGAACAGTCCAGGGCGCTGGCCCGCGAGGCGCTGGACATCGACCCGGACTACGTTGATGCCTGGAACATGCTGTCGGTGGTCTACAGCAGCCTGGCCGGCCTTGGCGTGCTGTCGGACGAGCAGGGCTATCCCCAGGCAATCGAAACGGCGCGCAAGGCCCTGGCGATCGATCCGAACTCGGCCGACGCCTACGCCGAACTTGCGCAGGTCGCGCTGACCGCCGAGGACGACCAGCAGGAGGCAGCGCGCTACCTGCAGAAAGCATTGACGCTGGAACCCAACAACACCTACGCGCTGGGCGGGGCCTCGATCCTGGCCAAGAGCCTGGGCCGGCTCGACCTCGCGGTACGCATCCAGCAGCAGGCGGTCGAACGCGACCCGCTCATGGCCAACGCGTTTTCCGAGCTGTGCCTGGCGCTGTTCCAGTCCGGCCGGGTCGACGAGAGCATCGTCCAGTGTCGCAAGGCGCTTGAGCTATCACCCGACCGCATCGTTACCCGTTACACGTTGGCAACCGCGCTGCTGGCCAAGGGCGACGCGCGCGGGGCACTGGCCGAAGCGGACGCGGAGCCTTTCGAGCCGTTCCGGATGTTCGGCCGGGCGATGGCCTACCACTCGCTGGGCGACCGCGCCCGTTCCGACGCCGAGCTCGCTGCGACCATCGCCAAGTACGAGAAGGATGCCGCCTACAACATCGCCTATGTCGAAGCCTGGCGCGGCAACGTGGACAAGGCGTTCGCCTGGCTGGACAAGGCGGTGGAGTATCGAGATTCGGGACTGCCGATGATCGCGGCCGATCCGATGTTCGCCAATCTCAAGGACGACCCGCGCTGGTTGCCGTTTCTGCGCAAGCAGGGCAAGTCGCCTGAGCAACTGGCTGCGATCCGCTTCGACGTGCCGATCGAGGCGGGCGGGGATGCGGCGCGTCCACCGGCGCGCGCGTCCCGGTAGGCGGCCCGCACCTGCCGGCGGCCGGTATTCGGTAACCTGTCGCCTTTTTGCACAGGAGGTGCCGTGGCGAGTCTGCAACTGGAAGTCCGGGTCTTGAATTCCCCGGAACTGGCCGCGCACGGCGTCCTGCAGGCGATCCGCGCCAGCGAATCCGGAAACCGGGACGTCGCGGCACGCGGCTATCGCGACGCGCTGTCGGCGCGCTTCCTGCATCCCGACAGCTGGTCCAACCTGGCTGCGTTGGCGATCGCGCTGGAAGATCCGCTGGCCGCGCGCCAGCATGCGACGCGTGCGTTGCAGCTTGATCGGCGCCATGCCGATGCCTGGACCAACCTGGGCGTGGCCAGCTGGCATGCAGGCCAGCATCGCGAGGGTGCCCAGGCGATGAGCCAAGCCCTTCAGTTCGCCCCCGGGCTGGCACCGGCCGCGCTGAACTACGCGTTGATGCTGCGGGTGGTGGGGCGGCTGGCGCAAGCGCACGACATCCTGGCTGCTGCCGTGCAGGCCAATCCCGGCGAGTGGCGGCTGCACCTGGCGCTGGCCGAGACCGGCCGCCTGCTCGAGCGCCATGACGTGGCCCGTCGCCATGCACTGGCGGCGCTTGGCATGGTGCCGGTGACCGCGAAGCAGACCCCGTCACCGGTTGCGCATCGCTCGGAACACCATGGCGACCTCGTCATCCAGACGCTGATCGCCACAGCGGATGCCTTCCGCGACGCCGGACTGCCGTTCCATCTCATCGGCGGCACGCTGCTCGCCCTCTATCGCGATGGCACCCCGTTCCCGCACGACAAGGACATCGATCTCGGCATGCCGTTCGACGTCGACCGCGACGCCGTGTACCAGGCGCTGGCCGGCGGCTTCACCCCGGTGCTGCCGAAGGACGACCCGCGGGCCGTGGCCTCGCGGCAGTGGATTCTGGGCTTCACGCACCAGCCCACCGGCATCGGCGTGGACTTGCTGTTCATGCATCCGCACGGCGACATGGTCCGCCTCAACATGGGCTGGCCGGACCACATCGGCACCGAAATGCCCGCCTATGGGCTGGAGATGCTGCGCTGGCAGGATCGCGACTGGCCGATGCCGTCGCCGCCGGAGCGCTACCTGGAGGGCATCTACGGTCCCGGTTGGCGCAAGCCAGAGCGCCATTACGACACCCAGGTATCGAATCCCTCGCGAACGCAGGAATCCCTGCCGCGCGCGGTGACCTTGGGGTTGATGCGGCTGGTCGAGGCCGTCCGCGCCGGCCAATGGGCGAAGGCCGATGCGCTGGGCCAGCAGATCCTCGCCCGCGAGGACCTTGCCGAAGTGCGCCGCCTGCGCGCGCGCCTGCCCAAATCACCAATGGCGCCGGTTTGAGCATCGCTGATGCGCGCACTGGCGTGTCCTGCCTGATCCCGGCAGCCGGCGCCGGCCTGCGCCTGGGGCAGGGCACCAAGGGGTTCCTGTCCCTGTCCGGCCGACCGTTGCTGTGCTGGGTGGCCGACAAGGCCTTGCAGGTCGCCGATGAGGTGATCGTGGCGGTGCCTGCCGACCGCCTGGAGGTCGCGACGCGCCTGCTGCCGCGCTGCAGGGTGCTGGCCGGTGGCGGCAGCCGCCACGACAGCGTGGCCCTGCTTGCCGAACAGGCGCGGCGACTAGTTGCTGCTGCATGACGTGGCGCGTCCGTTCGCCAGCGTGGGGCTACTCCAGCGCGTGATCGAGGCGGCACGTGCCACCGCTGCGCCGGTGCCTTCGTCGATCCCGAAGTGCCGGTGGCGCGCCTGCGCGATGGCTTCGCGGTCGAGGCCCTGCCGCGGCACGAAGCCGGCGTGTTCCAGTCGCCGCAGGCGTTCGCGCGCGGTCAGTTGCTCGACATGCTCGAACGCGCGCGCGACCACGGCTGGCAGCCGCAATCGACCCTGCAACTCGCGCTGCTGGCAGGCCTGCCGGTCGCGGCCGTGGCGGGCGAGAAAACCAATATCAAGATCACCACGGCCGAAGACTGGCAACAGGCCGACATGCTGGAGAGATGCCTCAGCTGAGTTCCGGAAACATGCCCCGCACGCAGCATCCCGACCTGTTCCTGTGGTCGCAGGCGCTGGATCCGGCGGCCTACATCCACGCACGCTACACCGTGACCTCGGTGCATGACGGCGAGGCCACCGCGCTTGGGATGGCGATGGAACAAAGCGCCGGCACCGTCATGATCCGCGCCTACGTCGCGCCCGAGCAGATGGGAGACTGGACCATCCGGGTAACTGCGATCGAGGCGCAGGTCGAGCATGCGACGCCAGGGCTGCAGTCCTACCAACTGGCAACCGATGTCTACGCGGAACAGCAGCAGGCACGAACCTGGACGGTGACGCTGGCGATTCCCCGCGTTCTGGTGGCAGGCAAGGCCGTGCAGCTTTTCAACGTCGTCGTTGGCGAGTTGCCACGGTTGGGGTTCCTCACCCGCTTCCGCCTGGATGCGTTGGCCTTGCCGGAGGATTTCGGGCCTGGGCCGGGTTTCGGGGCGGCGGGCATCCGCCAGCGATTGCACCGTCCCCATGGCCCCTTGCTGTGCCGAGCGATGCGTCCGGCGGTGGGCGTCGGGACCGACACCATGGTGCGGCTGAACCGGGATGTGTTGAACGCCGGCTATCACCTGGTCAAGGACGACGAGGTGCAGGTCTTCGCGGACAATCGCGCATTCCGCCAGCATGTCGAGGCGATGGTTGCCGCGCGCGATGAAGCCCAAGCGCACAGTGGCGAGCGCAAGGGCTACCTCGCCAACCTGATCTGCGAAGCCGACGAACTGGCCGAGCGCTGGGACATCGTGAAGACGTTGGGCGTGGATGGCGTGCCGATGTCCCCGGTGCTGCAGGGTTTCAGCACACTGTCGATGTGGCGCGCGAGCGGCAAATGCCGATCCTTGCCCACAACACCTTCAGCGACCTGCTGACCCGGCACCCGGTGGGGCATCGCGCATCCGGTGCTGAGCGGCCTGTACGAAAGCCTCGGCGCCGACTGGATCGTGACCTCGGGCGAATACGGCGCCAGCGACGGCGTGGGGATGGACGATGCCTGGCCGTTCCGCCGCCCCCAGCGGGCGATGCCGATCCTGCAGGGCGGCAAGAGTCCCGAAGGACTGCCGACGTTCCGCGCAGCGATCGGCAGCGACGACTACATGCTGATCGTGGCCTCGTGGGTGGATGGCCACGCCGACGGCTTGGGTGCGGCGGCCGGAATTTTCCGCAGCGCCGTCGATGCACAGTCCAGGCACGACTGACCTGCAGGCGCGATGAGCGACGCACGCACCGGCCTCTCGTTCCTGATGCTCGCGGCCGGCGCCGGCGAGCGCCTCGGTCTCGGGCCGATGGACTTCCTGGAGTTGGCCGGCCGGCCGTTGCTGTGCTGGCTGGCCGACAAGGCCATGCAGGTGGCCGACGAGGTCCTGGTCGTAGTGCCGGCGGATCGAGTCGACGCCACTGCGGCACTGTTGCCCGGGTGCCGGGTGATGGCCGGCGGCGCGACCCGCCAGGACAGCATCGCGGTGCTGGCCACGCAGGCGCGCGGCGAGTGGCTGCTGGTGCACGAGGCCGCGCGGCCGTTCGCCAGCCTCGCGCTGTTCCGGCAGGTCATCGACAAGGCCCGGCAATGCGGCTGCGCCGGTGCCTTCCTGTCGCCGGCGGTACCGGTCGCGCGGCTGCGCGATGGCCGCGTGGTCGAGGCCTATGCCGGTAGCGAGGTCGGCATCTTCCAGACCCCGCAGGTGTATGCGCGCGCCGACATGGACCGGATGCTGCAGCTGCGTGATGCCGTGCCGGGCTGGCACGCGGAGTCGCCGGTGCAACGGGCGCTGGCTGCCGGCATCGACTTGCACGCGGTACCGGGCGAGGCGCACAACATCAAGATCACCACCAGCGAAGACTGGGAGATCGCGCAACACCTCGGGCATCTGCTGGCCTGAGTTCGACACCCCCGCAGCTGCGGGATTCAGGCGCGCACCCGTCGCAACGAGACTGCGTTGCGGGCGCTTGGCCCGGCAGCACAGGGAATTGCGCCATGCGCACGTTCAAGGCACCGATGATCGCGCTGGTGATCGCCTGCCTCGGCGTATGCGCCGTCGCGCCGGCACAGGCGCAGGACGCGCCCGTCGTCAACCTGCCGGCAAAGCAGATGGAAGCGTACATGGGCCGCATCCAGGGCAAGGAAGCGCAGATCGCCTATCTCCCGGCCATGCAGCTGCGTTGGGCCGTGCGCAGCAAGGCCACGGCGACTGGCGGCGTGTTCCGCAAGCACAAGTCCAGCAAGGAAATCTTCGCGCCTTTCGAACAGGCGATGCTGGAACGGGTACTGGTGGCATTGCAGGACGACCTGGCCGAGCGCTTGCGCGCCGCCGGCTGGCAGGCAAGGACCGCGGCCGAACTGGGCAACGACGTCCCGCAGCTCAAGAGTCTCGAGACCAATGCCGAATTGGGGTTGCCGCTGCTCAAGCACGACGACACGATCAACGCGCACGATTACGTGGTGGTCTCGCTGCCCGGCAAGGGACCGGTCGACACCAAGGCGATCAGCAACGGCATGGCGATCCAGCGCTTCCTGAAAGGCAAGCAAGGGCTCAACGCCAACATCGTCTACGAATTCGCGCCCGGCACCGTGGGCGAAACCGATTCGCGCATGCTCGGCACCGAGGCCGGCGCTGGCCTGTGGTTCAACGCGCGCGCCGATTTCATCGGTGCCGAACGCGGTGGCTGGGGCAACGTGAACACCAGGCCGGAAGGCCTGGTGGTGGCGCCGGAGATCGGCACGCTCGGCGAAATCGCCGGCTCCAAGGCGGGCACCGCGGAGAACGTGATCCGCTTCATCGGCGGCATGGGCGGGGTGGATCGCACCGGTTACCAGATGACCCCCGACTGGCCCAAGGCCGAGGCCGCGATGCTCGCCGCCGGCAAGGCCTTCAATGCGGAACTGGTGGCGCGGCTGAAGTAGGGAGGGGCCTCCAAGGCCGGCTATGCTGCCGGCCTTGGAGGGTTTCATGACGACACGAACGAACGCCGATGTCCTGATCATCGGTGGCGGCCACAACGGCCTGGTCTGCGCGGCCTACCTGGCGGCGACCGGCCTGAAGGTGCGTGTGCTGGAGCGCCGCCACATCGTGGGTGGCGCGGCAGTCACCGAGGAATTCCATCCCGGCTTCCGCAATTCGGTGGCCAGCTACACGGTCAGCCTGCTCAACCCCAAGGTCATCGCCGACCTGCGCCTGGCGCAGCACGGCCTGCGCGTGGTCGAGCGGCCCTACGCGAATTTCCTGCCGTTGCCGGACGGTCGCAGTTTCCGCCTCGGCGGCGGTCACACCGACACCGAGATCGCGAAGTTCGCGCCCGGCGACGTCGCCCGCTGGGCCGACTACACCACGATGCTCGACCGCGTGGTGGCGGTATTGAAGGAACTCATCCACCTCACGCCGCCCAACATCGGCGAGCGCATCGCCTTCGCCGACTGGCTGGGTTCGTATGCCGTCGCGAAGCGCCTGAAACACCTGGACCTGCGCGGCCGCCGCGACCTGCTCGACCTGTTCACCAAGTCCGCCGGCGAACTGCTGGACTACTACTTCGAAGGCGAGCCGCTGAAAGCGGTGCTCGGCTGGGATTCGGTGGTCGGCAACTTCGCCAGCCCGTACACGCCCGGCAGCGCTTACGTCCTGCTGCACCACCTGTTCGGCGAGGTGAACGGCAAGACCGGCGTGTGGGGCCACGCGATCGGCGGCATGGGCGCGATCACCCAGGCCATGCGCAAGGAATGCGAAGCGCGCGGCGTCGCCATCGACACCGATGCCGACGTGGCCAGGCTCATCATCGAAAACGAGAAAGCCGTTGGCGTGGTGCTGGCCGATGGCCGCGAACTGCGCGCACCGACCATCGTCAGCAATCTCAATCCCAAGCTGCTCTACACCAGGCTGGTCGAGCGCAAGCAATTGGACGATGACACCGCGCAGCGCATCGACCGCTATCGCTGCGGCTCCGGCACGTTCCGCATGAACGTCGCACTGTCCGAGTTGCCGGACTTCACCGCGATGCCCGGTACCAACCTGCAGCCGCATCACAGCAGCGGGATCCTGATCGGGCCGTCGCTGCAGTATTTCGAACAGGCGTATTTCGATGCGAAGTCGAAGGCGCACAACGCGGGCTGGGCGCGCAAGCCGATCGTCGAAGTGGTGATTTCCTCGACGCTTGACGACACGCTTGCGCCCGCGGGCCAGCATGTCGCCAGCCTGTTCTGCCAGCAGGTGAATCCCGACGTGGACGGCGGCTGGGATGCGCATCGCGACACCGTCGCCAAGCTGATGATCGACACCGTCAACGACTACGCGCCGAATTTCTCGCGCAGCGTGATCGGCTACGAGGCCTTGAGTCCACTCGACCTGGAGCGCCGCATCGGCCTGGTCGGCGGCGACATCTTCCACGGCGCGCTGGGCCTGGACCAGATGTTCAGCGCGCGTCCCTTGCTCGGCCAGGGCAACTACCGTGGCGCGTTCAAGCACCTCTATCTGTGCGGTTCCGGCACCCATCCCGGTGGTGGCGTGACCGGCCTGCCGGGCCGCAACGCGGCGCGCGAAATCCTGAAGGATCTTCGCAAGGGGCCGCGGCCGGATTAGTAGTCCTGGACAAGGCGGTTCTTGCTCGTCATTCCTGCGAAGGCAGGAATCTAGTGTCTTTGCTTTCAATCTGAAGTCACTGGATCCCTGCCTCCGGGGATGACTGCACTCAACATCTAATGTGCCGGTCACGAAGCTGGCCTCACTCCAGCCACGGATTCCGCATCGGTTCGACCGTCGCCTCCTTCGGCGCGGCCTCGATCGCGGCGATCTGCGCCTTCAACTGTGCGGCGATGGACGGTTCGACCGGCACCTTGGTCTGCGTCAATAGCCCGCGATAGGCGGCAATCGCTTCCTCGCGCCGGCCTTGCCTCAGGTATGCGTTGCCCAATTCGACGCCTGCATCGACCTTGGCCGGCAACTGCGCGACGACTTCTTCCAGCCGATCCGACACCAGCTTCCAGTCGTTGCCGTTTTCCTTGTAGATGTAGTCGCTGACCTTCGAGAACATGCTGCCGGCGCGCGTCTGCGGGCGGGTCATCTCGCCGTGCCAGATGCCGACGTAGCCGAAGCGCGCGACCAGCTTCATGTCCTTGAAGACGACGGCGGGATCCCAGTCCCACTGCGGCCACGGCAACGTGTCGGTCATCGTGTAGATGAACCAGCCCTTGTAGTGCCCGGCGACATTGGTGTCGTCCAGCGACTCCACCCGTCGGTGGAAATTCAGTTTCGCCGCGCGTACCTGCTCTTCGCCCATCCAGTACTCGTTGTACATCGGCTCGCCGGAGGGCGCGATCACCCGATCATGGAACGCGCGGATTTCGTGGAAGCGCTGGCCCAGGTCGAGGCCTTCGTTGCCAAAATAGCGATAGGCATCCGCGCTGCCGCCGGCCAATTCGTTGTGGTATTCCCACAGCCGCGGCTCGCGCAGGGTCATGCCCGCCGCGATCAGGTACAGCGCGGCCACGCCGACCAGCAAGGGACGCGAATGCCGTTGCATCGCGATGCCGAGCGCACCGCCGGCAATCACCGCCAACCCGACCAGCACCGGCAGTGCGTGGCGCACGCCGCCCCAGATGCCTTCCGATCCCATCAACGCGACCAGATGGAAGCCGCAGGCCGCGACCACCGCCGCCAGGCTCCAGCGCGCACTGGGCGGCAGACGCGTGCTCACGATGAGCGGCAACGCGGCAAGCAACAGCGCGATCAATGCGAGCGGCACTTTGGAGGCGAGGATCGCTGGCCAGCTGAACCACGGCGGGTTGCCGTAGTACGTCTTGCCCCAGACCTGGTGCATGCCGATGCCGCGGCCTTCCACGCCGGTGCGGACGGTGTCGGCCAGGCCCCACAGATAGGCGCGCGGCAGCAGCCGGTGTTCATCGGCGAAGGCGATCGCATTGCGCCAGTGCGGAAGTTTCAGTTCGTCGATCTTCTCCGCGAGCGGGCGGTTGAAGGCATCGCGACCATCGGCGCCGGCATGGAAGTGCAGGCCATACATCGACCACAGCAACAGCAGCGACAACAACGCCGCCACCGCCATTTGCGCCACCCGTCGCGCGACCTCACTGATGCCTTGCCGCCACCCGCACAACGCCGCGATGACCATGCCGATGCCGAGCCCGCCCAACCCCGCCAGCGCCGAATGCTTGGATGCCAGCGCCACGCCCATCGCCAGACCGCAACCGATGGCCCATGGCCAGCGCCAGGTCGTGGCCAGCAGCCCGGCGCACAACGCGGCGATGGCCAGCGACAGGGCGAGTGGGAGGTCGGTCATCACCACCGGCAGATGCGCGCCCACCGTGGGTTCCAGCGCGAGGAACAGCAACGCGCCGGAGGCCCATGCCAGCCCGAACGCACGCCACAGCAGCAGGCCCAGCACCACCAGCATCAACCCGTGCAACGTCCACAAGGCGAGCCGAGCGCGGGTCTGCGCGGCGCTTGCGTCGTTGCCGAAGAACATCGTGGTTTCTACCCAATCGCGCTCCTGCGACTTCTCGTGCAAGTCGGGCATCGGCGGCAGCGTGAACGTGTCCGGCATCCATGCGCCGACCCACAATTTCACCAGCGGCGGATGTTCCGGATTGAGGTGGAAACCCTCGCCACGCACATAGGCAGTGCCCGCGACGACATGCCATGGCTCGTCCACGGTGAAGCTGTCGAGGCGTGTACCCGCGGCGGAACGCAAACCGGCCAACAGTGACAGCGCGATCAAAAGGACGATGCCGATCCAGCGCGGAGGTGGCAGGTAGCGGATCGGGGGTCATTCCCGGGGCAAACGCGGGCCGTACCTCGTGCCGGACAGGCGGGTGTCCCGTCGCGCGTCCGCGTCGCGTATTCCCGGTGAAAGGGACACGGGAACCACGCCATGGGACGCACACCGCTTTTCCGCCTGCTGCAACGTGCCGCCGCCATCGCCCGCGCATCGCGCCACGTGCGCATGCCGCTGGACGAATTCCACGACATCGTGCAGGCGCAGCGCTTTGATCGACGCCGGCGCCGCCTGTTGCAGGGCGCAGGCGCCAGCGCCCTGCTCGCGGGTTGCAGCTCGGTATCGAATCCGATGCGCGCGGGGACGGATGACGAAGTGGTCATCGTCGGCGCCGGCATCGCCGGACTGACCGCTGCCTGGCGCTTGCGCCAGCAGGGTGTGCGGGCGCGCGTGTTCGAAGCGCAGGAACGCATTGGCGGCCGCATGCTCTCGCTGCGCGACCCGTCTTTATTCCCGAATGGCGCGGACGGGCAGGTGATCGAACTCGGCGGCGAACTGATCGACACCGGACATGCCCGCATCCGTGCACTGGCTGGCGAACTCGGCATCGCGCTGGACGATTTGCTCGACGGCGACAGCGACCACGAGACCTGGTTCTTCGATGGCCGCGCGATCGGCGAAGCGGAACTCGTCCGCGCCTTCGTGCCGATTGCAGCGGCGATCGAACGCGATCTCGCGTCCGCCGGCGACGGCAGTTACGACCATCAGGACACCAATCCGGCATTCCGCGCGCTGGATGCGATGAGCATCACCCAGTGGTTCGACCGCAACGGCGTGAGCGGCTGGCTGCGAAAGTTGCTGGACGTGGCCTACACCACCGAGATGGGCCTGGAGATCGAGCAGCAGTCCGCGCTGAATTTCCTCACCTTCGTCGGCACCGAGGACAAGGATGCCTTCAGGATCTTCGGCGAAAGCGATGAGCGTTTCCATGTGCGTGGTGGCAACGACCTGATCCCGCGCACGCTCGCGGCGAAGATGACCGATGCGATCGAGACCGGCCACGTCCTGGAGGCCATCCGTGGCGATGCCGGCGGTTACGTGCTGGTCTTCCGCAAGGGCGCGGCCACCCGCGAGGTGCGTGCGCGACAGGTGATCCTGGCGTTGCCGTTCACCCTGCTGCGCAAGGTGCAGGTCGACGTCGAACTGCCGGCGCTGAAGAAGCACGCCATCGCGCAACTCACCTACGGCACCAATGCCAAGCTGATGATCGGCTTCGAGCGGCGCACCTGGCGCGAACACGGCGCGAATGGCGCGTCGATGAGCGACCTGGCCTACCAGACCACGTGGGACACCTCGCGCAAGCAGGCGGGCATCGCGGGCGCGCTGACCAATTTCACCGGCGGCCGGCACGGCATCGAGCTGGGACAGGGCACGCCGAAGCAGCAGGCCGAGGCCGCGGTGCGCGACCTCGAACGGGTGTTCCCCGGCATCTCCGCCGCGCGTGGCAATGCCCGCGAGGCCCGCATGCACTGGCCGTCCAATCCGTGGGTGCTGGGCAGCTATGCCTGCTTCCGGCCGGGCGACTGGGCGGGCCTGGGCGGCGTGATGGGCGAGTCGGTGGGCGGCCTGCACTTCGCCGGCGAACATTGCTCGGTCGAGGCGCAGGGCTTCATGGAAGGCGGCTGCGAATCCGGCGAGCTGGCGGCGCAGGCCGTGCTGGCGCAACGCGGGATCGCGCGCGCGGCGTGATTGCTGCACCGCGCGGTGCAATTTTGCAGTGCAGCGTGCAAACCACCTAACGAATCCTTCACAGTCGCCCCGCGTCCCGACGTGGGGGAGGGAGCAGGGCCCGCTGAGACTTCGGTCTAAGCGGGCTTTTTTATGGTTCATCACGGAAGTCCGGGGAGCGCCCACAAAAAAAGGAACGGCGGATTCGGGTGAAGATGTTTGTGCGACCAAACGTCTAAACCGAAGCCACCGTTCCCATGTCAGATAGTAAAGCTTGCCTA
>NZ_JAYRTQ010000025.1:0-31353 GCF_041919455.1 Thermomonas sp. | reverse complement strand
GCAACTGGAAGGCATCAACAACAAGATCAAGGTGATCAAGCGCATGGCCTACGGCTACCGCGACAGCGAGTACTTCTTCCTGAAGATCAAAGCCGCCTTCCCCGGTAATCCGTGATGAACCTTTTTTTGGCGGGCGTAAACTTGCGTGATGAATCCGACCGCACGCCAGTTTCCCGTCCGTCCGCGGCGCATGCGCCACGACGCGTTCTCGCGCCGGTTGATGCGCGAGCACGTGCTCACCGCCGACGACCTGATCTACCCGGTGTTCATCCACGAGGAAGCAGGCCGCGCACCGGTCGGCTCGATGCCCGGCGTGGACCGCCTGTCCATCGACGAACTGCTCCGGGTCGGTGAACAGGCGCTGGAACTCGGCGTGCCGGTGCTCGACCTGTTCGGCGTGCCGGACCCGACGGCGAAGACCGCCGACGGCCGCATCGCCTGGGACGACGACGGCATCATCCCGCGCGCGATCCGTGCGCTGAAGTCGCGCTTCCCCGAACTGGGGGTGATGAGCGACCAGGCGCTGGATCCGTACACCACGCATGGCCAGGACGGACTGATCGACGAATCGGGCTACATCCTCAACGACGAGACCATCGAGGCGCTGGTGAAGCAGTCGCTCTCGCATGCCGCCGCCGGCGCCGACATCCTCTCGCCCAGCGACATGATGGACGGCCGCATCGGCGTGATCCGCGCCGCGCTGGAAGCGAACGGCTTCATCCACACCCGGATCATGGCCTACAGCGCCAAGTACGCCAGCGCCTTCTACGGCCCGTTCCGCAGCGCGGTCGGCAGCGCCGCCAGCCTGGGCAAGGCCGACAAGTACACCTACCAGATGGATCCGGCCAACTCGGACGAGGCCCTGCACGAAGTCGGGCTGGACCTGGCGGAAGGTGCTGACATGGTGATGGTCAAGCCGGGCCTGCCCTACCTCGACGTGCTCTACCGGGTGAAGCAGCAGTTCCGCCGCCCGACCTACGCCTACCAGGTCAGCGGCGAGTACGCGATGATCAAGGCCGCCGCCGCCAACGGCTGGATCGACGAGACGATGGTGGCGATGGAAGCGCTGACCGCGTTCAAGCGCGCCGGCGCCGACGGCATCCTCACCTACTTCGCGCTGGACGCCGCGCGCTGGTTGCGCGAGCGGCGTTGACCACAGGCATCGACCCACGGGAGTCCACCATGACCAGGCACTACGCCGTCTTCGGCACGCCGATTGCGCACTCGCTGTCGCCGCGCATCCATGCGGCGTTCGGCAAGCAGGCCGGCATCGACCTCGAGTACGTGCCGATCGAGGCAGGTCCCGAGAATTTCACGCTGAAGCTGGAGGCCTTCGCCGCACGCGGTGGACTGGGCGCCAACATCACCCTGCCGCTCAAGCGCCGTGCCGCGGAACTGGCCAGCAGCCTGGGCGATCGCGCACGCCGCACCGGCGTGGCCAACACCCTGGTCCGCCGCGGCGATGGCTGGCATGCGGACAACACCGACGGCAGCGGCTTGGTCGGCGACCTGACCTTGCGCCAGGGGCTGGACCTGCGCGGGCGGCGCACGCTGCTGCTCGGCTCGGGCGGCGGCGCGCGCGGGATCGCCCCGGCGCTGCTGGATGCCGGCATCGATGCGCTCTACATCGTCAATCGCACGGCGCAGAACGCCGATGCGCTGGCCGACCTGCTCGGCGATCCGACGCGCGTGCATGCGCGCTACCTGGACGACCTGCCCGCGCTGGGCGAATTCGACCTGATCGTCAACGCGACCTCGGCCACCCGTGGCGGCGAACTTCCGCACCTGCCGATGTCGATGGTCGGGCGGCGCACCGCCGCGGTCGACCTGAGTTATGGCGAGGCGGCGATCCCGTTCCTCGCCTGGGCGCGCGCCAATCGCTGCCATGACGCGATCGACGGGCTCGGCATGCTGGTCGAACAGGCCGCCGAGAGTTTCGAGGTCTGGCACGGCGTGCGCCCGGACACCGACCATGTCTATGCCGACCTGCGGGCGCACACGGATTCGCTGGTGACCGCGGATTGAATCGACCGCGACGCGGCGGCGACAGCCGTCCTACAGCAGCCCGTCGCGCTTGATCGCCAGGTAGCGTTCGACCAGCGCGCCGGGCAGCTGCTCGCAGGTGACGTCGAGCATGCCGACCCGGTGCGAGCGCAGGGCGTCGTGCACGGCGGTGCGGTGGGCGATGTAGCGGGATGCCGCGCTCGCACGCAGGGCACCACGCAGGTCGCGCACGTCTTCGTCCAGCACCGCGTCCAGCGCTTCCTCGCGCAGGCTGGCAACCACCACGTGGTGGCGCTGCTGGAGCATGCGCACCGCGCCCAGCAGGTCGTCGCTGTCCTCGTCGCGCAGGTTGGTGACCAGCATCACCAGGCTGCGCCGGCGATGCCGCTGCGACAGTTCAGTGGCGGCGGCCAGGTAGTCGGTCGCCACCGGCCGCGGCTGCAGGTCGTAGGTGGCGCGCAGGAACACGTCGATCGCACCCATCCCGCGCTGCGGCGACACCCAGCGGCGCTCGCCGCCGCTGGCCAGCAGGCCGACCGCGTCGCCCTGCCGCAACGCGAGGTAGGACACCACCAGCGCGGCGTTGAGGACATGGTCGAAATGGCTGAGTTCGCCGTCGCGGGCGAGCATGCGGCGGCCGGTGTCGATCACCATCAGCAGGTGCTGGTTGCGCTCGTCCTGGTATTCGCGGGAGATCAGCCGGCGCATCCGCGCGGTGGCCTTCCAGTCGACCTGGCGCAGGCTGTCGCCGACCCGGTAGTCGCGCATCTGGTGGAAGTCGGTGCCCTCGCCGCGACGCCGCTTCACGTGCGCACCGACCGCGCGCGATGCGGTCTCGGCGCCGAGCAATGCGAGCCGCGCCAGCGGCGCGAAATCGGGATACACCCGCACCGTGCGTTGCGCACCGACGACGCGCGCGCGCGTCCACAAACGCCACGGCGAATGCAGGCGCAGGTGCACGCCCTCGAAACGGGCATCGCCGCGTTCGGTCGGCCGCAACGCATAGTCGAAGCGTGTGCTGGAATCGGCCGCCAATTGCAGCCTGCGCGGCAGGCCGCTGGCGATCCAGCCGGTCGGATGCAGGTCGTGGACGTCCACGCGCTGCGCGCGCGCGCCGGCATCCAGCACCAGGGTCACGTTGCGCTCCACCCCCAGCGGCAGCGCGTCCGGCAGGCTGCGCGCCACCTCCGGAATCGCCTGGCGGGCGATGCGCACGCCATCGACCAGCGCGACCAGCAGCAACAGCGCGCCCGCCGCCCACCACGCCGCCACCGGCAGCACGCGGAAGCTGGTCGCCAGGCCCAGCAAGGCCCAGCCCACGCAACACAGCACCAGGGGCAGCGTGGGCCTCACTGGCGCGGGGCGTCCACCTTGGCCAGCAGGGCGTGCAGCACGTCGTCGGTCGACTGGCCTTCGATCTGCAGCTCCGGCGCCAGCGACACGCGATGTCGCAGCACCGGCTTGGCGATCTCGCGGAGGTCGTCGGGGGTGACGAAGTCGCGTCCGCCCAGCACGGCCTGCGCACGCGCGGCACGCACCAGGCCGATGCTGCCGCGCGGACCCGCGCCCAGCGCGATGCCGGGCCATTTGCGGGTGGCGGCGGCGATCCGTACCGCGTAGTCGAGCACCGCCTGGTCGACGCGCACCTGCGCCGTGCCCAACTGCATCGCCAGCACCTCGTCCTGGCTGGCGACGCGCTGGACCTGGCCCAGGTCGAAGTCGGAGGCCATGCGGCCCTCGCTGACCGCGGCGACCATCCGCGTCTCGTCCGCCAGGCTGGGGTAGCCGATCAGCACCTTCAGCAGGAAGCGGTCGAGCTGCGCCTCGGGCAGTGGGTAAGTGCCTTCCAGCTCCAGCGGGTTCTGCGTGGCCAGGCAGAGGAATGGCGGCGGCAGCGGGAAGCTGGTGCCTTCGATGGTGACCTGCCCTTCCTGCATCGCTTCGAGCAACGCCGATTGCGTCTTCGCCGGCGCGCGGTTGATCTCGTCGGCCAGCAGGACGTTGGTGAACACCGGGCCCTTGCGCACCTCGAAGCGTTCCAGCTTGGGGTCGAACACGGCATGCCCGCTGATGTCGCTGGGCATCAGGTCCGGGGTGAACTGCACGCGCGCATGCGCGCAACCCAGCGCCTGCGACAGCGCGCGCACCAGCAGGGTCTTGCCCAGCCCGGGCACGCCTTCCAGCAGCACGTGGCCGCCGGCGAGCAGCGCCACCATCACCTGGTCGAGGGTGTCGTCCTGGCCGATGAAGGCCTTGGCCACCTCGGCGCGGACGGCAGTGGCGCGCTCGCCCAGCGCCTCGCCGATCAGCGCTGCGGGGGACGGGGCGATGTCGATGCTCATAGGCGTTTCCTCAGGTCGATCAGTCGGGCGATGCGGTGGCGGAATTCGGTGGTGTTGGCCGGTGGGCGCGTGTCCAGGGTGTCGCGTACCTGCGCCGCGGCCGTGTCGACGCGTGCCGCGACCAGCGCGGCCTGGGTCTCGCCATCCTGGGCAGCGGCCAGCGGGTCGCGGCGGCGCAGGCGGGCGAGCACGGCATCGCGCAGGGCACGGTGCAGGGTGCCGGCCTTGCCGTAGCGCAGCAGGTGCTCGCCGCTGGCCTCGACATGCTCCAGCAGCGAGCGCCGCGGTGGCATCGGCGATGGCAGCAGCGGGCCGAAGCGCTGCATGCGCATCCACAACCAGGCCAGCAGGGCCAGCAGCAACGGCAGCAGGAACGCCCAGGCATGGGTCAGCAGCCAGCGCCACAGCGGCGGCATGTCCGCGGCATACACCAGGTGGAAGCGGCCCTTGCCCCAGTTCGGCGCCAGCAACTGGCGGGCGAAGGCCAGGTGCGGGCCTTCGTCCAGGCTGCCGTTGTCGACCATCTCGAGGTCGCCGAGCAGGTCCACGCTGCCGTCGCCGTACGGGAAGCGCGCGAACACGTGGTGGCCGTCGCGGGTGCGCCAGGCCGCGGAGACTTCGGCATCCTCGGCCAGCTGGAAGCGCGGCGCACGGCAGAACTCCACGTGATCCTCCTCGCTGGCGACGAACAGGTCCATGCAGTGCGGATCGAGCAGTTCCGGTTCGATCGGCAGCCAGTCGGCCAGGTCGCCGACGAAGGGCTCGTCCTCGCGCCACGGCGGCAGGCGCAGGACCAGGTGACCACCGGCTTCGGCGAACAGGAACAACGCGTCCAACTGGTCGTAGGTCAGTGCGCGCGGATCGCTGTAGACCAGCAGGGTGTCGCCGGGGGCCAGGGCCATCTCGGCCAGTTGCAGGCGCTGGCGCGACTCGGCGCGCTGGCCCTCCGCGCGCAGGGCCAGCTTGAGCGCGTACAGCGGGTTGTAGCTGGCTTCGCCGCGCGGCGGCATCGGCACGATCTTCTCCACCCGGTGATGGGTGGCGAGGAACCAGGCCAGGCCGGCGGCGATAACCGCCAGCGCCAGCAGCCACGGCAGGGCGGCGCGGGCGCGGCTCATGCGGCCCACCCGAAGCGTCCGCCCAGCTGCCCCAGCAATCCCTCGAATTCGCCGTCATCCGGCAAACGCTCGGCATACGCCGCGTACTGCCAGACGCGGACCATGCGGCCGAAGGCGTCGCGGTCCCCTTGGTCGCGCAGGCCGCGCGCGGCGCGCAGGCATTCGGCCTCGGTCGCGCCCGGCACCAGCACCGCACCGGTGCGCGCGACCATGCCGGCCACGCTGGCGCGATACAGCAGCGCCAGTGCGCGACGCTTGCGCCCGTCCTGCCAGAGCTGGCGCGCGGCCGCGGCGATATCGTCCGGCAAGGCGTCGGGCGAGAGATGCGGTTCGCTGGCCACCGGCGTGTCCGCGATCCGCGGCGGCGGCGCGATCCCGCGCAGCCACGGCCACCATTGCCGATGGGTGACCAGCACCAGGCCGACTGCCAGCGCGGCCAGCAGCCACAGTCCGTATTCGCCGATCACCGCGATGGCCTTGGCGACGATCGCCGGGAACGTGCCCGGGGTGCGCGGCTCGCCGGGTTTGACCGGCTTGCGTCGCTCCCAGCGCTTTTCCGTGCGCTTCGGCGACAGCAGCGGATCGGCATAGGCGCGTTCCACCGCCTTGTCGAAGCGGGCCGGATCCTGCACCTGCGGGAACACCATCGGCAGCGTGGGCGGCTCCGTGGACTTGCGCTTCGTGCCGGCAGGCTTGGCCGCCTTGCGTGCGGCATCGGCCGCGGCCTTGGCGGCCTCCTCCGCGGTCGTCGGTGCCGATGGCGTTTGCGCGAGCGCCGGCCTCGACATCGACAGGCCCAAGGCGCAGGCGACCAGCAGCAGCGGCAGCAGCGCCTGCAAGCGACGGCGCATGCGCCGGAACGCGATCTCGATGTCCCAGCCTTCGATCTGGGTGCGTCGGTCCAGGTACAGGCCGAAGCCGGCACCGACATAGAACGGCTCGATCAGGCTGGTCGCCAACCAGGCCGCCAGGTTGCCGGCGACGTGCACCCACGGCGGCGGTTGCTCGGTCAGCAGCGCCCACATCGCCCGCGCCGATTCCGACAGCAGCTCGACCGGCACGAACAGCATCACCAGCGCGTAGGCGCCGAACACCAGCGCGGCTTCGAAGCCCAGGCAGACCAGGGTCGACAGGAAGGCGGTGCCGCGCACCGACCCGCCGATCACCCGCCGCCGCGGGCCGGGATCGGCACCGCCTTCGAGCAGGTCGACCGGCAGGTACAGCGCGCGGGTCGGCCCCAGCCGACGCCAGGTCAGGTAGGCCGGCATCGCCCGCCACGCCCAGGTGCGTTGCGCCGCCAGGGTCTCGCGCACGCTCGGTGCATCGCCGAACAGCGACCGCGACAGCACGAACAGCGGGATGCGGTCGAACACCGGCTTCAGCCACCACATCACGAATGGCACCCAGGGCAACAGCCCGGCGACCCAGCCGATCGCGTTCAACACCACGAACACCGGCAGGGTCAGCAGCAGCCACGGCAGCCAGATCGCCCGCGCATGGGTGCGCACCAGCGCGGTGCCCAGCTCCATCGCCTCCCACGACGAGCGCGGGCGCAATTCGACGCGCGGTTGGTCAAGGCGCATGCCGGTCCCTCCCGCCGAACCACAGCCACGCGATCACCAGCACCCACAGCGCGCCGCCCACCGAATACTTGCCCCAGGCCGGGATCCAGCCGATCGATGACCAGAACGCCTCGATGAAGGCCGCGGCCACCAGCATCACGAAGACGCCCAGGCACAACCGCGCGCCGCGGCGGCCGCCCTCGACGAGCGCATCCACGCGCCGGCGCCGGCCGGGCGCGATCAGGTCCAGGCTCAGCCGCAGCCCCGCGCCGCCGGCGATCACGATCGCGCTGAGCTCGAACGCGGCATGCCCGGCGACGAAGCGCCAGAACGGCTCGCCATGCCCGGCCGCCTGCAGGTGGCCGGCCACGCCGCCGATGATCACGCCGTTGAACGCCAGGGTCAGCACCGGGCCCACCCCGGCCAGCAGGCCGCTGGCGAAGGTGCGCAGGCCGATGCTGATGTTGTTGAAGATGTAGTGGCCGAACATCATCAGGTCGGATTCGGCGGCGCGGCCCAGCCGGGCGGCCTCGGGGTCGTACATCGCCTCCATCTCGGCGACCTGCTGCGCGCCCATCACCGTGTGGATCAGCTCCGGCTTGACCTGCACGCCGACGAACGCGACCACCAGCGGGATCGCGAACAGGGCCAGTGAGGCCCACATCACCCCGGCTTCCGCGCGCACCAGCCGCGGCATGTCGGCCAGGAAGAATTCGAACATGCGCTGCCAGCGCGGCAGCGGCGGCCGGTACATCACCGCATGGCCGCGCTGCATCAGCTCCTGCAGGCGGGCGACCAGTTGCGGGCTGTAGCCGCGGCGACGGGCCAGGCCCAGTTGCTGGCAGACCCGGCGGTAAGCCGCCGGCACGTCCTCGTCCGCCAGTCCGCGCCAGCTGCGGTCGGCGCGGGCGCGGCGCGGCCGCGCGGCGCGGGCATCCAGCCATTGCTCGAAGGCCAGCCATTCGGCCTCGTGGCGGACGATGAAGTGTTCCTGCCGCATGCGGGACTCAGCGCTTGCCCAGCAGCCAATGGGCGATGCCGGCGAGCCGGCGCACGCCATCAAGGCCTTGCGCGCCGGTGGCGGGGGCGGCGATGTCGGCCAGCTCCTGCTGGCGCTCCGGGGTCAGCCGCGGCGCGCGCTCGGCGAAGGCGACGATCGCCGCCTGTTCCTCCGGGCGCAGCGGCAGCACCGGCGCCATGACCCCGTCGGCCGCCATCACCGGCAACTGGCGGGTCTTCGGCACGTGCACCACCATCGTGCCGGCGACCAGGTCGCCGAGTCGCCGTCCCCACGGATCGAACAGGCCGCTGACCAGGCCGCAGGCGTAGCCGAACGGCAGCATGTCCACGGTGCGCATCAGGTTGCGCACGCAGGCGGCCAGCCAGCCGACCGGCGCGCCGTCGCTGGAGACCACCCGCAGGTCCAGCGCGCGCTTGCCCGGGGTCTGCCCGTCGAACAGGCCCTCGCAGAGGATCGGGTACAGCCAGAACAGGACGAACAGGACCAGCAGGTAGACGCCCATCCCGGCCTCGTCCAGCGCACCCAGCACCATCGATGCCGCCATCAGCAGGCCCATGCGGATGCCGAAGTCGATCAGCCACGCCAGTGCGCGCGGCACCGGTCCCGCCGCCGGCAGCCGCAACGCCACGCCCTCGGGCGTGTGCACCTCGCGGACGGTGTCCAGCATCAGGCGTGCGCGGCCAGGTAATGATCCTTCAGGCGCACGTAGTGCTGCGCGCTGTAGGTCAGCGCCTCGATCTCGGCATCGGACAGCATGCGCACTTTCTTGCCCGGGTTGCCGAGCCAGAGCTCGCCTTCACCCACCACTTTCCCCGGAGCAATGAGCGCACCGGCACCGACGAAGCCGTGCTTCTTCACCACCGCGCCATCCAGCACGATCGCGCCCATCCCGATCAGCACCGCGTCCTCGATCCGGCAGGCATGGATGATCGCCTTGTGGCCGATGGTCACGTCCTCGCCGATCACGGTGGCGAAGCCGCCCAGCTTGGCGTGCGGGCCATCGTGGCTGACGTGGATCACGCTGCCGTCCTGCACGTTGGTGCGCGCGCCGATGCGGATGAAATTCACGTCGCCGCGCACGATCGTGCCCGGCCAGATCGAGACGTCGTCGCCCAGCACCACATCGCCGATCACGGTTGCGGCAGGATCGACATACGCGCGCTGGCCCACGGTCGGCAGGATGTCGCGGTATTGGCGCAGCACGGGCGTGTTCGAGGTCATGGCCCATTCTAGCGGCCATGCCCGCGGCACCGGTCTACACTCGTCACATGAACACAGCCGCCACCATCGCCGCCAATGCGGCCATCACTGCCGCCAATGCCGCCATCGCGGGCGCGGCGCGCCAACCGGGCCCGGCCAACAGCGGGAGCGGCACCTCGCAGCGCGGCGACACCGCAGCGGCCGACCTCGCTCCCACGCTGCAACGCCTGCGCGATGCCTGGCAGGCCAGCAAACCGGACTACGCGCAGCGCCACGCCGACCTGCAACGCCTGCGCGATGCGTTGAAGCGCAAGCTCGAGGCGATGGCCACCACCATCGCCGCCGACTTCGGCCATCGCCCGCACGCGGAAACCGTGGTCGCCGACGGCATGACCGTGTTGAACGACATCGACCACCTGCTCAAGCATCTGCGCCGCTGGATGAAACCGACGCGGGTGGGCGTGGGCTGGCGTTTCCTGCCGGCGCGCGCGCAGGTGCGTCCGGTGCCGGTGGGCGTGGTCGGGGTGATCGCGCCGTGGAACTACCCGGTCAACCTCTCGCTGATCCCGCTGGCCACGGCGATCGCCGCCGGCAACCACGTCTACCTCAAGCCGTCGGAACACACGCCGAAGACCAGCCAGTTCCTGCGCGAACTGCTGGCCGAGGTGTTTCCGCCCGACCGCGTCGCCGTGGCCACCGGCGGCGCGGAGATCGGCGCGGCCTTCGCCGGCCTGCCGTTCGACCATCTCGTCTTCACCGGCTCGACCGCCGTCGGCCGCAAGGTGATGGCCGCGGCCGCGCCCAACCTCACCCCGTTGACGCTGGAACTGGGTGGCAAGTCGCCGGCACTGATCGCCGACGATTACCCGATCGAACGCGCCGCCGCGCGCATCGCCACCGGCAAGTGGTTCAACGGTGGGCAGACCTGCATCGCCCCCGACTACGTGCTGGTGCCCAAGGGCAAGCGCGACGCGCTGGTGAAGGCGCTGCGCGCGGAAGTGCTGGCCCGCTACGGCGAGCACTTCGAGAACGTCGGCGACTACGCGCGGATCATCAACGACGGCCAGTTCGCGCGGCTCAAGGGCTACCTGGACGATGCCAAGCAGCGCAGCATCGAGAAGGTCACCCTCGCCGGCCATGCCGATCCCGCGCAACGGCTGATGCCGCCCACCCTGCTGCTGGATCCGGGCGACGATGCCACGGTGATGCAGGAAGAAATCTTCGGCCCGCTGCTGCCGATCAAGAGCTACCGCACGCTCGATGACGCGATCGCCTACATCAATGCGCATGACCGGCCGCTCGCGCTGTATCCCTTCAGCCACGACAACGCCACCGTCGAGAAGATCCTGCACCACACCCTGGCCGGCGGCGTCTCGGTCAACGACACCCTGTTCCATTTCGCGATCACCGACCTGCCGTTCGGCGGCGTGGGGCCGAGCGGCATGGGCGCCTACCACGGCCGTGCCGGCTTCGACGCGATGAGCAAGCAGTTGCCGGTGCTGTGGCAGGCGCGCCGCACCGGCGGCGACCTGCTCAAGCCGCCGTACTCGAAGGCGAAGTGGTTGCTTGATTTGATCGTGCGCTGAGGCCGACATGAAAATCGCCAGCTGGAACGTCAACTCCCTCAACGTGCGCCTGCCGCATCTGCAGCAGTGGCTGCAGGAGTTCGCGCCGGACGTGGTGGGCCTGCAGGAAACCAAGCTCGAGGACCACAAGTTCCCGGAGGACGCATTGCTGGCCGCCGGCTATCGCAGCGCCTTCATCGGGCAGAAGACCTACAACGGCGTGGCGATCCTGGCGCGGCATTCGATCGAAGACGTGCAACTCGGCATTCCGGGTTTCGACGACGTGCAGGCGCGCGCGATCGCGGCGACGGTCAACGGCGTGCGCATCGTCAATCTGTACGTGGTCAATGGCCAGGACATCGGCACCGACAAGTACGCCTACAAGCTGCGCTGGCTCGAAGCGGTGCACGCGTGGCTGGCCGACGAACTGCAACGGCATCCGAGGCTGGTGGTGCTCGGCGATTTCAACATCGCGCCGGACGACCGCGACGTGCACGACCCGCTGGTCTGGAACGACGACCACATCCTCACCTCCACCGCCGAACGCGACGCCCTGCGCGGGTTGCTTGGCCTGGGGCTGCACGATGCATTCCGCCTGCACCACGACGATGCCGGCATCTTCAGCTGGTGGGATTATCGGCAGGCGGCGTTCCGCCGCGACCTGGGGCTGCGCATCGACCTGACCCTGGTGTCCGATGCCTTGAAGGCCGATGCGCTCGCTGCCGGCATCGACCGCACGCCACGCACCTGGGAACGCGCCAGCGATCACACGCCGGCGTGGGTGCAACTGGCGATGCCTTGATCGCGATCATCCGCGTCGCACGCAACACGCACAAAGAAAAAGCCCGGCGATGCCGGGCTTTTTCGCACATCCATGTATCGCCACGTCCGTGTGGCGGAGTCGTCGCTCAGCGCGCGCGACCGCGGGTGAACAGGTTGACGATCAGCAGCAGCACGACCGCGCCGATGAAAGCGGTGATCAGGAAGCCGACGGTGCCGCCGAAGCTCAGGCCGACCATCGGCAGCAGGATTCCGCCCAGGAAGCCGCCGATGATGCCGACGATGACGTTGAGGATGATGCCCTGCGAGCCATCGCGCTTCATCATGATGCTGGCGAGCCAGCCTGCGATGCCGCCGACGATCAGGTAAATGAGAAAGTTCATGGTGCTGGCCTCCTGGAAAAATGCGGGTATGACGCGGAAAGGTCGTTGGACTTCACGGCACCCCTCGACGTGGGGTGCTCGGGGTGGGCGTAGTCTCCGCGCGCTTGCGTGACGGCGGTGTCTGCATTCGCCGGCCCTGTCGCCGACGGTGCACGGACGCCGTGCAGGCCCGCATACTTCGCGCATGAGCGATGACACCGCCGCACTGCGGCCCGAACTCGAAGCCGGCCTGGGCGCGCTGGCGCTGGATCCCGCGCTGGCCACGCCACTGCTCGACTACGTGGCCCTGCTCGCGCTGTGGAATTCCACGTACAACCTCACGGCGGTTCGCGATCCACGCGAGATGCTCGCGAAGCACTTGCTGGATTCGCTGGCGATGCAGCCGTTCGTGCGCGGGCTGGGCACGCTGGCCGACCTGGGCACGGGCCCAGGCCTGCCGGGCATCCCGCTGGCGATCGCCACGCCGTCCCTGCACGTCACCTTGGTCGAGAGCAACGGCAAGAAGGCGCGCTTCCTGCGCGAAGCCATCCGCCAGCTCAAGCTGGGCAACGCGACCGTCGCCGAATCGCGCATCGAGGCCTTCAAGCCAGGCACCACCTTCGATGCCATCACCGCCCGCGCGCTGGCGACCCTGCCGCTGATCCTGCAATTGGGCGGCCACCTGCTGGGCCCGGATGGCCATCTGCTGGCGATGAAGGGCGTGCTGCCCGTGGACGAGATCGGCGCGCTGCCCGCGGGTTGGCGGCTGGCCGCGGTGCATCCGTTGCGGGTGCCCGGCCTGGTCGGCGAGCGCCACCTGGTCGAAGTCGTGCGGGCGGGCTCTGAGGCATAATCGACCGCCCGGCGTCTCCTGCGCCGGATCCCCCGAAGGACACCCACGCCGCATGGCCCGCATCATCGCCATCGCCAACCAGAAGGGCGGCGTCGGCAAGACCACCACCGCCGTGAACCTGGCCGCCGCCCTGGCGCGCACGCCCAAGCGCGTGCTGCTGGTCGACCTGGACCCGCAGGGCAACGCGACCATGGGCAGCGGCGTCGACAAGCGCGAGCTCGAGGCCTCGATCACCAATGTGCTGCTCGGCGAAGCGCAGGCGCGCGAGGCGATCGTGCGTTGCGACGACGGCTACGACCTGCTGCCCGGCAACATCGACCTGACCGCCGCCGAGATCCAGCTGATGGACATGGCCGGCCGCGAGCAGAAGCTCAAGCAGGCGCTGGACAGCGTCCGCGATGGCTACGACTTCGTCATCGTCGACTGCCCGCCGTCGCTGTCGCTGCTTACGCTCAATGCGCTGACCGCCAGCGATTCGGTGCTGGTGCCGATGCAGTGCGAGTACTACGCGCTGGAAGGGCTGAGCGCGCTGCTCGACACCATCGATGCGCTGAAAGGCCGGCTCAATCCCGCGCTGGAGATCGAAGGCGTGCTGCGGACCATGTTCGACGTGCGCAACAACCTGGCCAACGCGGTCTCGGCCGAACTCACCAACCACTTCGGCGAGCTCGTGTTCCGCACGATCATCCCGCGCAACGTGCGCCTGGCCGAGGCGCCCAGCCACGGCCAGAGCATCATCGGTTACGACAAGGCCAGCCGCGGTGGCGTGGCCTACCTCGGCCTGGCCGGCGAAGTCCTGCGCCGGCAGCGCGAGCGCAAGCAGGCATCCACGGAGAAGGCGGCATGACGGCCGGCAACCAGCCCGCGAAAAACGCGGCGAAGAAGCGCGGCCTCGGGCGCGGACTGGAAGCATTGCTCGGCCCCAAGGCCGCCGCGGAAGCGCCGCCTTTGCAGGCGATGCCCGGCGATACGCTGCGCACCCTGCCGGTCGATGCGATGGTGCCCGGCAAATACCAGCCGCGGCGCTCGATGGACGACGCCAGGCTGGAGGAACTCGCCTCGTCGATCCGCGCGCAGGGCGTGATCCAGCCGATCGTCGTGCGCGAGCATGTCGGCGCGGACGGCAAGGGCGGCCGGACTTACGAAATCATCGCCGGCGAGCGTCGCTGGCGCGCCTCGCAACGCGCCGGCCTGGCCGAAGTGCCGGTGGTGGTGCGCGTGGTCGACGACCGCACCGTGGTGGCGATGGCGCTGATCGAGAACATCCAGCGCGAGGACCTCAACCCGCTGGAAGAAGCGCAGGCGCTGCAACGGCTGATCGATGAATTCGACCTGACCCATGCCGCCGCCGCGGAAGCGGTGGGCCGTTCGCGCGCCGCGGTCAGCAACCTGTTGCGCCTGCTGGAACTGCCGGCGGAGATCCGCGCGCTGGTGCAGGCCGGCTCGATCGAAATGGGCCACGCGCGCGCGCTGCTGCCGCTGGCGGCGCCGATGGCGATTTCGCTGGCCAGGCAGGCCGCCGAACATGGCTGGTCGGTGCGCGAAGTCGAACACCGCGTGCAGCAACTGGCGTCCGGCAAGGTCACCGCGCCGCCGAAGAAGGCCGCGCCGAAGGCCCGGCCGCAGGCCGACATCGTCGCCCTGGAGCGCGAACTGTCGGAAAGCCTGGGCAGTCGCGTGGACGTGGTGCCAGGGCGCGGCAAGAAGGGCAAGCTGGTCATCCACTACGCCGACTTCGACGTGCTGGACGGCGTGCTGGAACGCCTGCGCAACAAACCCTGAGAGCCCGCCACGCATGAGCACAACACCGCAACTCTCGGTCGTGGTGCCGGTCCACAACGAGGAAGACAACGTCGCGCCGCTGGTCGGCGAGATCGTCACCGCATTGCGTGGCGTGATCGATTTCGAAATCGTCTATGTCGATGACACGTCGAAGGACGCCACGTTGCAGCGCCTGCGCGACCTGCAGGCCACCGTGCCGGAACTGCGGGTGATCCGTCACCTGAGCAATGCCGGCCAGAGCACCGCGGTGCGCAATGGCGTGAAGGCCGCGCGGGCGCCGTGGATCGCGACGCTGGACGGCGACGGCCAGAACGATCCGGCCGACATCCCCAAGCTGCTTGCGCAACGGGACAGCGCGGCCGCCGACATCAAGCTGTTCGCCGGCTGGCGGGTGAATCGCCAGGACAGCGGCAGCAAGCGCTGGGCGTCGAAATGGGCCAACGCGATCCGCGCACGCATGCTGCGCGACGACACGCCAGACACCGGCTGCGGCATCAAGCTGTTCGAGCGCGAGGCATTCCTCGACCTGCCCTACTTCGACCACATGCACCGCTACCTGCCCGCGCTGATGCAACGCGCCGGCTGGAAAACGGTGAGCGTGCCGGTCAACCACCGCCACCGCACCGCGGGCGTGTCCAAGTACAACAACCTCAACCGCGCCCTGGTCGGCATCCGCGACCTGCGCGGCGTGGCGTGGCTGATCGTGCGCAGCCGCCGCACCGCGGTCGAAGAATTGCCACGATGATCGAGACCGCGCCGGACGTGATGAATACCGCCATCCCGTGGCTGGAATGGACCGGCATCCACATGAGCCCGTGGAAGCTGATCGGCCTGGTCGGCGCGCTGATGTTCGGCGGTCGCTGGCTGGTCCAGTTCATCGCCAGCCGGCGCCAGGGCAAGCCGGTGATCCCGCGGCTGTTCTGGTACATGAGCATCGTCGGCAGCCTGATGACGCTTGCGTATTTCATCTTCGGCAAGAACGACGCCGTCGGCATCCTGCAGAACCTGTTCCCCAGCTTCACCGCCTGCTACAGCCTGTACCTGGACATCAGGCATCGCGGCTGGGATCGGGATCGCAACACGCATTGAGGAAATGGGGAAAAGGGGTCAGAGTGAATTTCCCGTCGACCAACCCCCCGTTCCAGAGCCATGGACGGGAAACTTCACTGTGACCCCTTTTTCCGGATCCCACGTGAAATCGCTCGTTCTTCGATCGCTGGTGCTCGCCTGCTGCCTGTCGCTACCGATTGCCGCGCACGCGGCCAAGCCACCCGCATCGACGCTCGTCGACACCAAGTTCGAGGCCATCTACAAGGCCGAGTGGGACTGGCGCACGCGGCAGGCACCGAGCTGGGACGAGGACAGCGACAACAGCGGTCGCACGCCGTCGACGATGCTGGCCGATGTCGGCCCGGCAGCGCAGGCGAAGCGGCTCGCCTATCTCGATGGCGTGCTGAAGCAACTCGACGGCATCGACGCGAGCAAGCTTTCGGCTGCGAACCAGGTGAACTTCGCGGTCTATCGCCCGCAACTCCAGCATATGGCGGCGGAGTTGCGCACGCGCGACTACGAGATGCCGTTCAACGCCGACAGCTCGTTCTGGTCGGACCTGGGCTTCATGGCACGTGCCGACCTGCGCGATGCGGCGGCGTACCGCGCCTATGCCGCGCGCCTGCGCGACGTGCCGCGTTACTTCGAGCAGCAGACCGCGAACATGCGTGCGGGTCTCGCACGCGGGTTCTCGGTGCCGCGCGCGGTGCTCGATGGCCGCGACGTCTCCATCGCGATGGTCGCGGAGTTGAAGGACATCGAATCCTCCAACTTCTACGATCCGTATCGCAAGATGCCGGGCACGATCCCGGCCGCCGAGCAGGAAACGTTGCGCGAAGAGGGCCGTGCAGCGATTCGCGAAGCCGTCGTACCCGCGTTCGCGAAACTGCTGGTGTTCTTCCGTGGCGACTACATCCCGAACGCGCGCACCACGCTCGCCGCCGAAGCGATGCCCGATGGCGAAGCCTGGTATCGCGAGCAGATCCGCAAATACACCACGCTGGACCTCACCGCCGACGAGATCCACGCGATCGGCGTCAAGGAAGTCGCCGCGATCCGCGCCGAGATGGACGGCATCATCAAGCAGGTGAAATTCGAGGGCGACTTCGCTGCGTTCCTCGCATTCCTGCGCAGCGATCCGCAGTTCTACGCGAAGACACCGCAGCAACTGCTCGATCGCGCGGCATGGATTTCCAAACGCGTGGATGGCGAGATCGGAAAGCTGGTCGGCACCCTGCCGCGCGGACGCTTCACCATCGTGCCGGTGCCGCCGGACATCGCGCCGTTCTGGACCGCCGGTCGCGGCGGCGCGGACACCTACTGGGTCAACACCTACAACCTGCCCAGCCGACCGCTGTACAACCTGCCGGCGCTGACCCTGCATGAATCCTCGCCCGGCCATGCGCTGCAGGGATCGCTGGTGCGCGAACAGGGCGACGTGCCCGACTTCCGCAAGGACTACATCAGCGCCTATGGCGAAGGCTGGGGCCTGTACTCCGAGTGGCTGGGCAAGGAGATGGGTATCTATGAAACGCCCTACGAGGATTTCGGGCGCCTGACCTATGCGATGTGGCGCGCCTGCCGCCTGGTCATCGACACCGGCGTCCACCACAAGGGCTGGACGCGGGAGCAGGCGCTGGCCTACCTGCGCGACAACACCGCGCTGTCCGAGCACGAGGTCACCACCGAGGTCGACCGCTACATCAGCTGGCCAGGCCAGGCGCTCAGCTACAAGCTCGGCGAACTCACGATCATGCGCCTGCGCCGCGAGGCCGAAGCCGCGCTGGGCCCGAAGTTCGATGTCCGCGCCTTCCACGACGCCGTGTTGTCCCAGGGTTCGGTGCCGCTGCCGCTGCTGGAATCGCAAATCCGGGCGTATGTCGCCAAGGCCAAAGCCGCGCCAGCCAAATAATCGTTTGGCCCGGAAATGGGGTCAGAGTGAATTTTGCGCCGACGCTGTTCGGCCAATCCACGGCGGATGACCGCAAAACTTCACTCTGACCCCATTTCCGCGGCTCGCTTCAACCCAAGTGCTTGCCTGCAAAGGATTTTGTCCGCATAATGCGCGGCTCGCTGCGTCCGGTACCGCCTTTTGGCAGGCTCCGGGCGGACCCGGAACACGAATCCGGCCCGCCATTGGCAGCGTGGAAACCACCCGTTTCGTGTGCCGCGAACCCTCGGGAACGCAGCGGGGCCGCCGTCTCCCGGGCTACGGGCGACAACCAAACACCATCGAGGTGACCAGTGTCCAAAGTCTGCCAAGTAACCGGCAAGCGCACGATTTCCGGCAACAACGTCTCGCACTCCAACCGCAAGACCCGCCGTCGTTTCATGCCCAACCTCCACGAGCGCCGCTTCTGGGTCGCCTCCGAGAACCGTTGGGTCAAGCTCCGCGTTTCGGCTGCGGCCCTGCGCACCATCGACAAGAACGGCATCGATGCCATCCTGGCCGACCTGCGCAAGCAGGGCGAGAAGGTCTGAGGAGAACTGAATCATGGCTACCAAGCGCGACAAGATCCGCCTCATCTCTTCGGCCGGCACCGGCCACTTCTACACCACCGACAAGAACAAGAAGAACACGCCGGCGAAGATGGAGGTCAGCAAGTACGACCCCGTCGTGCGCAAGCACGTGATGTACAAGGAAGGCAAGATCAAGTGACGCACTGGCGCGAACGCGCCTAGCGCGTTCGCCTGTGCCAGCGCGTCATCCCCCGCATGCTGTTGGCGGGGATCCAGCTCTCCAAAGAAGCCCGCCTTCCGGCGGGTTTCTTTTTGGCCGATCGATGAAAGCAAGAGCCCGCAGCGATGCGGGCTTTTTTGCGGCTGCAATGTGCGACGACCGCACGCGTGGTGCGCGTGCGTTGCGTCGAAATGAATGCGCCGAATGTCGCTTGCCGCACACCTGCAAAAATTCTGCCGCTCGTCGGTGATGTAAAAATTTTGTTGCGAAACCGAAAAAGCGCGCGTAAGGTGCGCCACCTTCGCCCTCGGCGAAATTTTCAATCGAATCCCGGACCATCGAATTCCCATGAAATCCGCCTTCCACATCGCTGCACTGATGCCCTCGCCCAAGCGCGATGCGGGCCTGCGCGCGTGCGAACGGCGCGATGCGCTGATGCTCCAAATCAGCAAGCGGAATTATTTCGGCACCACCACCATCGACTGATCCTTTCGCATCGCGGAGATCGGTCACCCCGATCTCCCGAGGCCACGCGAACGCCCTCGGGTTCCAGCACCCGGGGGCGTTTTCGTTTTGGCGCTCGCACAAAGGAATCACACGAGTCAAACGCGATTGCATCGCGCTCCCGAAGCATCCGGACATTGCTGGTCCGAGGCAGGGAAACCCGCGAAGGCGCAAGGATGCGCCGTGCCTGGATGCTTCGGCACGGGCGGCAAGCGGATGCGATCGCACACGGATTGGCGCTTTCGACGAGGCGCCAATGCGGAGCATCGACGAACGATCCACAGCGGTACGGGCTTGCATGCCCGTCCGGTGCGCGCGGCACTGCCGTGGCGTATGCCGGGGATCTGGAGACGGTGCTCCACGAAGCGACGTTAGCTCAGTTGGGTAGAGCAGCAGCGAAGGCTGTCGGTCGCCGGTTCGACTCCGGCACGTCACCACTGGATAGCTCAGTCGGGTAGAGCAGCAGATTCAGATTCTGCGTGTCGCGGGTTCGATTCCCGCTCCAACGTCCGCAAGGACACATGACCTGTCACGTCATGACACATGGGACGCAAGTCCCGCACCAGGAAACGCCCCGTGCGTCTTCCGCCTCGTCGCAATACATCGCGACGAAGACGGACATGCAGCGGTGGTGTCGCCGGGCCGCCGCCCTCGACGCGCGCGGGCCTGCACGAACCGGCATCGCGATGCATTGCGACACCGAGGGCTGCATCGCCCCCGCATGGACAGCGCACAGGTTCCGCGGCATCGGCGTCAGGGGCGTTTCCACTTTTTGTTTCTCCCTTCTCCCTCCGGGAGAAGGTGGCCCGACGGGCCGGATGAGGGTTCGTTGCTTCATGCGGCACACAAGCAGCCGAACCCTCACCCCAACCCCTCTCCCGAAGGGAGAGGGGCTATCAGAACGCGAGAACCGATCCATCGCGCCTCAATCGGATCGGACCACCAGGACCAACAAGGAGAGTTCCCATGTTCTGGACCAAGAGGATCGTGATCGGCGACGGCGAGCGCGCCGTGCTGTACCGCGACCGCCAGTTCGAGCGCGTGCTGGCGCCGGGCGTGCATCGCATTTCCGATCCGCTCAAGCGCATCGAGGTGCGCACGTACAACATCGCCGCACCGGAATACGCAGGCCACGACGTGGATGCACTGATCGCGCGCCTCGGCGAGCGGTTGGGCGAGACGTTCGTGTTCGCCGACATCGGCGCTGACGAAGTCGGCCTGGTGTCGAAGAACGGCAAGCTGGAAGACGTGCTGGCGCCGGGTTCGCGCCGACTGTACTGGCGCGGCCTGGTGAACGTCGAGATCGAGCGCGTGTCGCTGGCCGATGGCCTGGCGGTGCGCGGCGATGTCGTGGGCCGCCTGCGCCAGCTCGGCACGCTGGGCAAGCTCGCGGTCGTGGCCGAAGTGCCGGCGGAGTCGGCGGGCCTGGTGTTCATCGACGGCAAGCTGGTGCAGGTGCTCGAGGCGGGCAGCCACGCGTTCTGGAATTTCCGCAAGAACGTGGCGGTCGACGTGATCGAGTTGCGCGTGCAGTCGCTGGAGGTGTCGGGCCAGGAGTTGCTGACCCGCGACAAGGTCAGCCTGCGCGTCAACCTGGCCGCCAGTATCCGCGTCACCGACCCGGTGGCCGCGCGCACCAAGGTCGCGAAGTTCGGCGACTACGTGTACCGCGAGCTGCAGTTCGGCTTGCGCAAGGCGATCGCCGCGAAGACGCTGGACGAGCTGCTCGGCGACAAGGCATCGCTCGACGCCGACATCTTCGGTTACGTGCGCGGCCGCGTCGGCGAGCTCGGCATCGAGGTGCTCGGCGTGGGCGTGAAGGACGTGATCCTGCCGGGCGAGATGAAGGACATCCTCAACGGCGTGGTGCAGGCGGAGAAGTTGGCGCAGGCCAACGTGATCCGTCGTCGCGAGGAGGCGAACGCGACGCGTTCCCTGCTCAACACCGCCAGGCTGATCGAGGAGAGCCCGGTGCTGATGCGCCTCAAGGAGTTGGAGGCGCTGGAGAAGGTGACCGAGAAGATCGGCAACCTGACCGTGTTCGGCGGCCTGGACGGCGTCATGAAGCAGTTGGTGAGCCTGAAGTAACAACCCCGCGTGGCGGACGGATCCGCCGCGCGGGATTTTTTTCAAAGGACTGAACACATGAACATGCAAACCTCATCGCAATTCGAACTGCTGCACGCCGAGGGCAGCACCACGCCGATCAAGGGCTGGGTGCGCGGCGTCCCGCTGGAGCCGCAGGCGCACGCGCAGTTGCGCAACATCGCATCGATTCCGTTCGTGGGACCGTGGGTCGCGGTGATGCCCGACGTGCACCTGGGCAAGGGTGCGACCGTGGGCTCGGTGATCCCGACCCGCGGCGCGATCATCCCGGCGGCGGTCGGCGTCGACATCGGCTGCGGCATGGCCGCGGTGCGCACCACGTTGCGCGCCAGCGACCTGCCCGACGACCTCGGCCCGTTGCGCAACTCCATCGAGCGCAGCGTGCCGGTCGGCAACGGTCGCGGCGGCGAGCACTGGAAGTTGCCGGACAGCATCGAGACCCGCGTCGCGCAATCGGGGCTGGTCGAGCGGCTGGACGTCATCAAGCAGAAGCACCGCAAGATCCGCACCGACAAGCTCGACCGGCAGATCGGCACGCTGGGCGGCGGCAACCACTTCATCGAACTCTGCCTCGACGAAAGCGATGCGGTGTGGGTGATGCTGCACAGCGGCTCGCGCGGCACCGGCAACCTGATCGGCACGTACTTCATCGAGCGTGCGCGCGAGGAGCTGGGCAAGCGCGTGCTCGGTTTCCACGTGCCGGACAAGGATCTCGCCTTCTTCATGCAGGGCGAGCCGTTGTTCAACGACTACGTGGAAGCGGTGTCGTGGGCGCAGGACTACGCCCGCGAGAACCGCGAGGCGATGATGGCGCGCGTGCTGCACGAAATGCGCCACCGCCTGCCGAAGTTCCAGCTGGAAAAGATGGCGGTGAACTGCCACCACAACTACGTGCAGAAGGAGACGCACGGCGACGTGGACCTGCTGGTGACGCGAAAGGGTGCGGTGAGCGCGCGCGCAGGCGAGCTCGGGATCATCCCGGGCAGCATGGGCGCGAAGAGCTTCATCGTGCGCGGGCTTGGCAACGCGGACAGCTTCCACAGCTGCAGCCACGGTGCCGGCCGCGTCATGAGCCGCACCAAGGCACGCCAGGAAATCACCCTGGCGCAGCATCGGGAGGCGACCGCACAGGTCGAGTGCCGCAAGGACGCCGGCGTGATCGACGAGTCGCCGGCCGCGTACAAGGACATCGACGCGGTGATGGCGGCGCAGTCCGACCTGGTGGAGATCGTGCATACGCTGCGCCAGGTGGTGTGCATCAAAGGGTGAGCCGACGCGCTTGCGCGGCACTGCCGCGCGCGGCGGCGAACGCGCGCACATGGATGTGCGGGCCGGACGATCCGAAGTTGAAGTTGTTACGCCATGGATGGCGACCACGGAGCCGCATCGAAGCAGCCCGGTCAAGGATGACCTCGAAACCCGCCGCAAGGCGGGTTTCTTTTTTACACTCGACGCTTCGCCACCAAGGACATGCGCACGCGATGATGCCCGGCTGGCTCCTGCTGCTGGTGGCGCTGGCCTATGTGGGCCTGCTGTTCACCGTTGCCTGGCTGGGCGAACGCCATCCGGGGCTCGCGCAGGGTCCGCGCCTGCGTCCCGCGATCTATGCGCTGGCACTCGCGGTGTACTGCTCGTCGTGGACGTTCTATGGCGCGGTCGGCACGGCCGCGCGCACGGGCTTGGGTTTCCTGCCGATCTACCTCGGGCCGATTTTGTTGCTCCTGTTCGGCTGGCGCCTGCTCGAACGCCTGGTGCTGGCCTCCGGCAAACATCGCATCGTTTCGATTTCCGATTTCCTGTCGTCGCGTTACGGGCGCGCGCGCGGACTTGCGGCCGTGGTCGCCGTGCTGGCGGTGATCGCGGCGATCCCGTATTTCGCGTTGCAGTTCAAGGCCGTGGGCATGAGCGTGGGCGTGCTCAGCGGGCGACCGCTCGCTGCCCAGTGGTACGCCGATCCGGCGCTGTACGTGGCGCTGATGCTGGCGGTGTTCGCGATCCTGTTTGGCACGCGCCGCATCGATGCCACCGAACACCATCGCGGCATGGTGCTGGCGATCGCATTGGAGTCGCTGGTCAAGCTGGTCGCGTTCGTGGCGATCGGGGTGTTCGCGCTGTGGTACCTGCCCGGCGAGGGCAGCATCGCCGCGCGGGTGATGGACAGCGCGCGCGCATTCGCCAGCCCGCAATTGCCCGCGGGTTTCCTCGCGCAGACCCTGCTCGCGTTCACCGCGATCATCTGCCTGCCGCGCCAGTTCCATGTCGCGGTGGTCGAATGCCAGGACCCGGCCGACCTGCGGCCTGCGCGCTGGATGTTCGTCGGCTACCTCGCGCTGGTCAGCGTGCTGGTGCTGCCGATCGCGCTGGCCGGACAGGCGCTGCCCGGTGCCGATCCGATGTCCGCCGACAGTTACGTGCTCGCATTGCCGCTGGCGCATGGCCACGAATGGCTGGCGCTGGCCGCCTACATCGGCGGCCTGTCGGCGGCGACCGGCATGGTGATCGTGGCCAGCGTGGCGCTGTCGACGATGGTCAGCAATGACCTGGTCGTGCCGCTGCTGCTGCGTCGCGGGTTCCTCCATCACGGTACCGATATCGAACAGCGGGTGTTGCTGATCCGCCGCATCGCGATCATCGTGCTCGCACTGCTGGCATTCGCCTATCACCGCCATGCGCTGGGCCAGCAGGTGCTGGCGCAACATGGGTTGCTCGCGTTCGCCGCGGTCGCGCAGTTCGCGCCGGCCTTGATCGGTGGCTTGTACTGGCGCGGCGCGAGTCGCGCCGGTGCGTATGCCGGCTTGCTCACCGGTGCGGCGCTGTGGGTGTGGTGCCTGTTGCTGCCCGCCCTGCTGCAGACCGAAGGCCCACCGCCCGCGTGGATGCTGGACGGCCCGCTGGGACAACGCTGGTTGCGGCCGGAATCGCTGTTCGGCTTGAGCGGTTGGGACCCGCTGACGCATGGCGTGTTCTGGTCGCTGCTCGGCAACGTCGCCGCGTTCGTGTTCATGTCGATGCGGCATCGCCCGCTGCTGCAGGACCAACTGGCCGCAGCCGATTACCTCGATCCGTACGCGCATCGTCCGATGCTGGCGCCCGGCGGTTGGGCCGGCAAGGTGCGCGGCAGCGAACTGCTGACGCTGGCCGAACGCATCCTCGGCGAGCAGCACGCACGGCGCGCCTTCCAGGAATACGCGTCGCAGCAGCAGAGTCGCTGGGAACCCGAACAACCTGCAGACCGTGCGCTTGTGCAATTCACGGAACGCCTGCTGGCGTCGGCACTCGGTGCAGCCTCCGCGCGCAGCACTTTGACCTCGGTGCTGCGCGGCTCCGGCATGGAACTGGGCGAGGTGGTCAGCCTGCTCGACGAAACCAGCCACGCGCTGCGCTTCAATCGCGAAATCCTGACTACCACGCTGGAGAACATCCCGCACGGCGTGAGCGTGGTCGATGCCGACATGCGCCTGGTCGCGTGGAACGGTCGCTACCAGCAGTTGTTCGATTACCCCGACGGCATGCTCTACGTCGGCCGTCCGGTCGCCGACCTGCTGCGCTGGAATGCGGAGCGTGGCGAGATGGGGCCTGGCGATAGTGATGCGCATGTCGAACGTCGCCTCGAGCATCTGCGCGCTGGCCTGCCGCATGTATTCGAACGCGTGCGCGCGAATGGCCAGGTGATCGAACTGCTGGGGCGTGCCCTGCCCGGCGGCGGCTACGTCACCAGTTACAGCGACATCACCGACTACAAGCGCGTGGAGCGCGAACTGCGCGAAGTGAACGAGACGCTGGAGCAGCGCGTCGAACTGCGCACGCGCGAGGCCGAGTCCGCGCAGCAATCGAAGACGCGCTTCCTCGCCGCAATCAGTCATGACGTGCTGCAGCCGCTGCATGCGGCGCGGCTGTTCGCGTCCGCATTGCATGAAGGCGGCGATGCCGAGGAACAGCTGCGTATCGCCTCGCGCATGGATGCGTCGCTGCGTGCCGCCGAGGAATTACTGGATGGTTTGCTGGACGTGTCGCGCCTCGATGCGGGCGTGCTGCAACCACAATGGTCGGACTTAGACGCCGCCGACCTGCTTCGCGAGTTGCATGCGCAGTACGCGCCCACCGCCGTGCAACGCGGACTCGACCTGCGCGTGCATGCGCCCGCCAGCGTGCCGGTGCACAGCGACCGGCGGCTGCTGCGGCGCGCGCTGCAGAACTTCATCGGCAACGCGGTGCGCTATGTGCAGACCGGCGGCGTGCTGCTGGCTGCGCGGCAGCACAGCGATGGCATCTCGCTGGAAGTCTGGGACACCGGCCCCGGCATCCCGGCCAATCACCTCGAACAGATCTTCGAGGAGTTCCATCGCTACGACCAACCCGGCGAGCGCGGGCAGCGCGGGCTCGGCCTGGGCCTGTCGATCTGCCAGCGCATCTCCATCGTGCTCGATCATTCCCTGCACGTGCGCTCCGAGGTCGGCCGCGGCAGCGTGTTCGGCATCCGCGTGCCGCGCGCCAGCGCACCGCTGCGCGACACCGCGGCATCGCGCGCGATGCTGGAGGCGCACGATGCTTCGCTGCACGGCCTGCGCGTGCTGTGCGTGGACAATGATCCGGAAATCCTTGCCGGCATGCGCGCCCTGCTCGGCCGCTGGGGCGTGGACATTGCCTGCGCGTCCACCGTCGACGACGCGCTGCTGCTCGCCATCGACCGCCCCGAGGTGCTGCTGGTGGACTATCACCTGCACGACCGTCTCGACGGACTGGACACGCTGGATGCGTTGCGCGGCGCATGCGGCGATGTGCCCGGTGCGTTGCTCACCGCGGATGGCAGCGATGCGCTGAAGCGCAGCGCGCGATTGCGGGGTTATCGCGTGCTGACGAAGCCGATCAAGCCGGCGTCGTTACGGGCGTTTTTGGCGTCGGTGCGGAGTTGAGAACCATCTCCTAGGGGCGACTCACACGACAGCTTGTGACCGAGGCCGTGTGAAAACCCCGACTCCACTGGCATGTTCTGAGCACCGGCCGATGGGTGCTCTGCATGAAGCGATTCGTGGATGGCGTTGATCTTTCCCAAGGGCTTTTGCTCCCTGATCGGCTGGAAGACTACGTCCACGAAGACAACCCAGTTCGGGTGGTCGATGCCTTCGTCGAGGCGCTCGATCTGAGCGAACTGGGCTTCGATGCCGCCAATCGCGCGGCAGGTGGTCGGCCCGCGTATCATCCCGCCGCGCTGCTCAAGATCTACATCTACGGTTACCTCAACCTCATCCAGTCCAGCCGGCGCCTGGAGCGGGAGGCGCAACGGAACCTGGAGCTGATCTGGCTGACCGGCCGACTTGCGCCGGACTTCAAGACCATCGCTGACTTCCGAAAAGACAACGGCAGCGCGATCACCGCGGTGTGCAGCCGGTTCGTCGGCTTATGCCGGAGCATGAAGGTCTTCTCGCACGCGATCGTCTCGATCGACGGCAGCAAGCTCAAGGCCGTGAACAATCGCGAGCGCAACTTCACCGTCGGCAAGGTCAGAGGTCACCGTAAGCAGTTGGAGGAGAGCGTGGCGCGCTACTTGGCTGAGTTGGACCGCGCGGATCGCGATCCAAGCCTGTTGCCAGAAGGCCGCGTTCCTCATCTGAAGGACAAGCTGGCCAAGCTGCATCTGCAGATGGAGAAGTTGGACAGCATCGAGCAGCAGCTTGAGGGCAACCCGGATCGCCAGATCTCACTCACGGATCCCGATGCACGTTCAATGGCCACAAGCGGCCGTGGGACGGGCCTGGTGGGCTACAACGTCCAGGCGGCTGTTGATGCCAAGCACCACCTGATCGTCGCCCACGATGTCACCAATGAAGGCCATGACCGTGCCCAGCTCGCCTCCATGGCCATCAAGGCCAAGGCGGCGTTGGGTACTAAGGGCATGACCGCACTGGCCGACCGCGGTTACTTCAGCGCAACGGAGATCTTGGCGTGCGAGGAGGCCGGCATCATTCCGCTGGTTCCCAAGCCGCTGACGTCGAACAGCAAGGCCGAAGGCCGGTTCGACAAGCGCGACTTCGTGTACGACGAGGCCACAGATGAGTACGAATGTCCGGCTGGCGAGCGGGCGATCCATCGCTTCACGACCGAAGAGAAGGGCCTGACCCTGCGCAAGTATTGGTCCTCGGCCTGTCCCCGGTGCCCGATGCAGACAAAGTGCACGACCGCCCGCTATCGACGAATCACCCGCTGGGAGCACGAGGACGTGCTCGAGCGAATGCAAATGCTGCTGGATGCCAGGCCACAAGCTGCAGTGGTGCGAAAGCAGACGGTGGAGCATGTCTTCGGCACGCTTAAATCGTGGCTGGGCACCACGACGTTGCTGACGAAGACGCTTCCGAGGGTTCGAACAGAAATCAGCTTGGCGGTTCTGGCCTACAACATGAAGCGGATGATCAAGATCATGGGCACCGAAGGCATGGTGCTGGCCATCGCCGCCTGAGCGTCGCGGCTTTTTGCCGCTGCGCTGGTTGCTCGAACTAGTGGCAACGTTGTCGGCAGTGCCGCTTCGACGAGTTTTTACACAGCCTCGGCCCGAAGCGGGCAGCGACAACTTAGGCAATCCCTGCGAGCACGCGGGTCACAGTCGCAGCGCCACGCCCTGTGGAAACGCGTTGGGCGAAGTCCCGTTCCACAGCGGGCTGGAATCGTCCAGGCCTCTGGCTTCGGCCTTGGCCCTCGACGAAGCCGACGATTGAGAGGCCAGGGAAATGCAGGAGGCATCGTGGACATCGGGCGCAGGCGCGCATAAGTCGATTCACAAGCCCCGTGCGGGGCGACCGTCAAAGCGATCAGTGATCGCCGAGGCACGGCTTGGTTGCTGAAGCGCCTTGCGATGGATGTCGAAGGTAGGGACAAGGGAGGGCCTGGCAAAGACTTGGTTGGGCAAACAACGAAGCCGCCCGAAGGCGGCTCCGAGTCGCGGCTTGCCCGACTTGCCTAGCCGGGTAGCTTTGCCGCGAGCACGTCGACTTTTTCGATGGTGGGCGGCTCGGAGAACAGGTCCCCGGCCTTGGCCATCAAGGCCGCTGCAACCTTGCCGGCGAGATGGGCCTCCCGGCCCGCATCGTCGGGAAAGGCATCGAAAATGCCGAAGGTTGTTGGCCCGAGGCGAATTCCGAACCAGACGGTCGTGGCGGGCTCGTCCATGACGAGTGGCAGACCACTCAAGAGAAAGCTTTCAACTTCCTTCTCCTTGCCGATTTTCGCTTCGAGGCGAACGAACAGCGCGACCTTGACCATGAGCTGTCTCCTGTTGGTGTGATGGAGTAACGACGTCCCGTCTGCTTACTGGAAGCCTGGGAATTGATTGAGCCAAGAAATCAATGGAGCGGCGCGCCGGGCCAGTAGGCCGCTACTGCATGACACTCTAGTCGCTGCCGTGGAGCGATGCGTTACGTCGGCATGAGGATGGCCCAACGCCCCCTTCACGGGGACGGCGAAGGCAGCGTTACGATAGTCACGAATCTGCGGGAGTGCGAACCCATGCCACACCAGCCCTCGTCGCCGGTCGGGTTCGACGCCTTCGTGCACGTGCGAGGCGCGCGCGAGCACAACCTCAAGGATGTCGATGTCGACCTCCCCAGGGATGCACTCGTCGTGTTCTCCGGCATCTCGGGATCGGGCAAGTCTTCGCTGGCGTTCGGCACGCTCTATGCCGAGGCGCAGCGACGCTACCTGGAATCGCTGTCGCCCTATGCACGGCGCCTGATCGACCAGGTGGGCGTACCCGACGTCGACGCCATCGACGGGATGCCGCCGGCAGTCGCGCTGCAGCAGCAGCGCGGTACGCCGAACGTCCGCTCCACCGTGGGCAGCATCACCACGCTGTCGAGCCTGCTGCGCATGCTGTATTCGCGCGCCGGCACCTATCCGCCCCGGCAACCCATGCTGTATGCGGAAGATTTCTCGCCCAACACGCCGCAGGGTGCATGCCCTACCTGCCACGGGCTGGGCTACGTTTACACCGTAAAAGACGAGGCGATGGTCCCCGACCCGTCGCTGTCCATCCGCGACCGGGCGATCGCAGCGTGGCCACCGGCCTGGCATGGGCAAAACCTGCGGGACATCCTGGTGACGTTGGGGTATGACGTCGACAAACCCTGGCGCGAGCTGCCGAAGAAGGACCGCGACTGGATCCTGCACACCGACGAGCAGCCAGTGGTTCCGGTGTACGCGGGTTTCACGCCTGCGGAAACGCGCGCGGCGCTGCGCCGCAAAGCCGAGCCCAGCTACATGGGCACCTTTACCGGCGCGCGCCGCTACGTGCTGGACACCTTCGCCAACACGCAGAGCGCGCTGATGAAGAAGCGTGTCGCGCGCTTCATGTCCGGTACCACGTGCGCGACGTGCGACGGTCGCCGCCTCAAGCGCGAAGCGCTGTCGGTCACATTCGCCGGGCTGGATATCGGCACCTTGTCGCGTTTGCCGCTCGCTGACATCGCCGAACTCCTCGCGCCCGCGGCGAAGGGCTGGTTCGACACACCAGTGGCCACCGCCACGCGCAGCCGCGCCGCTGGACGCAAGGACATCGCCCGTCGCGTGGCGGCCGGCGGATTGCCGCATACCGGCGGCACGGACGTGCGACGCACCGCGAACCTGTCCGAGGAGAAGCGGATCGCAGCACAACGCATCGCTCGCGACCTGATCGAGCGGATTGAGTCGTTGCAGGGGCTGGGCCTCGGTTACCTCGCGCTGGACCGTTCTACGCCCACGCTCTCCTCGGGCGAGCTGCAACGGCTGCGCCTGGCCACGCAGGTGCGCTCCAACCTGTTCGGCGTGGTCTACGTGCTGGACGAGCCGTCGGCAGGACTGCATCCCGCCGATGCGGAAGCCCTGCACGCGGTGCTCGGCCAGCTCAAGGCGGCCGGCAACACCCTGTTCGTCGTCGAGCACGACCTGGAGACGCTGCGCCGCGCCGACTGGCTTGTCGACGTGGGGCCGGATGCAGGCCAGCATGGTGGCCGCGTGCTCTACAGCGGGCCGCCCCTGGGGTTGCGCGACATCGAGGCGTCGCACACGCGGCGCTATCTGTTCGACGCCGTGCCGACGCGTCGGCGCACGCCTCGGCACCCGTCAGGCTGGCTCGAGCTCCTCGGCATCCAACGCAACAACCTGCATGGCCTCGATGTGCGGATCCCACTGGGGGTCTTCACTGCGGTCACTGGCGTGTCCGGCTCGGGCAAGTCCAGCCTGGTCAGCCAGGCGCTGGTGGAACTCGTGGGGGAGCACCTCGGCCACCAGGCGGCGGTGGAGGACAGCAGCGACGAGATGCCGCTGCCCGACGCAATAACGCGCACCGCGGGCCGCCTGGGCGCGGACGTGGGCGCCATCCGCCGCCTGGTCAACGTTGACCAGAAGCCCATCGGCCGCACGCCGCGGTCCAACCTGGCGACCTACACCGGCCTGTTCGACCATGTGCGCAGGCTGTTCGCGGCCACTCGCTCTGCGAAGGCGCGCCGCTACGGTGTGGGTCGCTTTTCCTTCAACGTGGCGCAGGGGCGTTGCCCCACTTGCGAGGGCGAAGGCTTCGTCAGCATCGAACTGCTCTTCATGCCGAGCGTCTACGCGCCATGCCCTACCTGCCACGGCAAGCGTTACAACGAAAAGACCCTCGAAATCGAGTGGAACGGGCGCAACATCGCCCAAGTGCTGGAGATGACGGTGGACGAGGCGCTGTCGTTCTTCGCCGACGAAGCGCCCGTGCACCGTGCACTGGCATTGCTCCACGGCATTGGCCTGGGTTACCTGCGGCTCGGGCAGCCTGCGACGGAACTGTCCGGCGGCGAGGCCCAGCGCATCAAGCTGGCCACCGAGCTGCAGCGCAATCAGCGTGGCGACTCGCTGTACGTGCTCGACGAGCCGACCACTGGACTGCACCCGTTCGACGTGGACAAGCTGATGGTGCAATTGCACGGACTGGTCGACGCAGGCAACACCGTGGTCGTCGTCGAACATGACATGCGGGTCGTCGCCGACAGCGACTGGATGATCGACGTAGGCCCGGGCGCCGGGGAGAAGGGTGGTCGTATCGTCGCCGAGGGCGTGCCGCAGGACGTAGCGAGCGCGGGCGTCGGGGCCACAGCGCCTTACCTGCAGCGCGCTCTGTCCTCACGCTGACCGAGGCGCTGCTCGATTTCCCTCTGGCAAAGGTGGTCTCCCAGCCTTAGGTCCGCTCTTGGCTGAGGCTGTGTGAAAACTCCCCCGTCGCTGGCAAGATTCAAGCACCAGTTGATGGGTGCTCTGCATGAAGCGATTCGTCGATGGAGTTGATCGTTCCCAAGGCCTTCTGCTCCCTGATCGGCTGGAAGACTACGTCGACGAAGACAACCCAGTGCGGGTGGTCGATGCCTTCATCGAAGCCCTCGATCTGAGCGAACTGGGCTTTGAGGCCGCCAATCGTGCCGCCGGCG
>NZ_JAYRTQ010000024.1:0-35616 GCF_041919455.1 Thermomonas sp. | reverse complement strand
AACTTCTCAAGCAGGTCCTGGGGCAGGATCGCTTCCGGCGCAGCCGCCGGCGGGGTCTTCTTGCGAGGCATGGGGGGCTCCTGAATCTCGTCATCGTAGGGCCCCACACAAAAATCCTGACACCCTCCAGCCAAACTGCCAGCCCACATGTCCAGCTTGATCGAGTTCTACAATGCCGAATTGGCGAACTTTAATGCAGCGCATCCGGGGCTAAACAAGACGTAACGGCATGAACGTGTGGATGGATTCGTCTATGCCGATCCGACGCGAATCAGTTGGGCGCGTGCATTGACGCATGATCTTAGTAAAGATCGCAGCTACGCGTTCGAATCCGAATGTATCCGAACCAGCCTCTATCGCCCATTCACCAAGCAATGGCTTTACTTCAACCGGTGCCTCAATGAGATGGTCTATCAGATGCCGCGACTCTGTCCGGAGAAAACGGCAATCAATCTAGGGGTTCTACCCCGATATCACGGACACTTCAGTTAAGCCCCATCATGGGGCAGGAGGAGTGTCATGCAACAGCGAAGGAAGTACAGCGAAGAGTTCAAGCGTGAGGCGGTTGGACTGACACGACTGCCGGGAGCGAACGTGTCCCAGATAGCCCGAGACGTGGGTATCCTTCCCAATCAATTGCATCGATGGCGACGTGAGCTTGATGGGGGTGGCGCAAAGGCCTTCCCCGGTGCAGGTACGGCCAGGGACCAGGAGTTGCTGGCACTCAAGCTTGAGCTGGCCCGGGTGAAGAAGGAGCGGGATTTTTTGCGAGATGCGGCGACGTTCTTTGCCAAGGCATCGTCTTGAGGTACGAGGCGATCCGACGTCACCGCGGCGAGTACCCGGTCCGGCTCATGTGCCGTTGTTTGAAGGTCTCGGCCAGCGGCTTCCACGACTGGGCAAAGCGCGCTCCCAGTATGCGTGCGCGAGACAACGCACGCTTGCTGGAGAGGATCCACCAGCATCACACCGATAGCGACGGCGTGATGGGCGCACCGCGCATGTACGAGGAACTAGGCTATGAAGGCGAGACCGCCAGCCTGAACCGCGTGGCGCGCCTCATGGCGAGCAATGGCCTGTTCGGCGTGCCGCAGAAGCGGCAGTGGCGGCGCAAACCCTCAGGCGTGCGACCAGCCTATGTGCGCAATCACTTGGAGCGCGACTTCCAGGCATGGGAACCGAACACCAAGTGGGTGGTCGACATCACCTTCATCAAGACCGGCGAAGGTTGGTTGTATCTGTGTGCCGTGCTGGACCTGTTCTCCCACCAAGTGGTCGGCTGGTCGATGTCGCCTGTCCAGGATCGGCATATGGTGCTCAAGGCGGTGATGATGGCCTGCTGGCAACGACCCGATCGCAGCCCTGTAATCCTGCACTCGGACCGTGGCGCGCAGTTCACCAGCGCAGACTACCAGCAGTTTCTGAAGGACCACCACATCATCAGCAGCATGAGCGCGGTAGGTCATTGTGGTGACAACGCCGCGATGGAGGGCTTCTTCGGCGTGCTCAAGCGCGAACGTGTGTACCGCCGCCGCTATCTGACGATGTCCGACGCCAGAAGTGATGTGTTCGACTACATCGAACGCTTCCACAACCCGCGCATGCGACGCAGGCTGGATGCGAACGATCAGGCCTTTAGACTCTTAACCCAACAGTCCGTGGAAACGGGGTAGAACCCGGGTGCAACGTCGTCGACAAGATGGAGACATCCGAACAGGGCAAGTTCGGATGGGTCATCGATCCGGAAGGGAACAAGGTCGAACTCTGGCAGCCGCCCACAGGACAATGAGTCCAGTTGATCGCCGCGATCCATCAACCCCCGAACGAGATACAAGGCCCGCCATCGCCATGAACCCGCATCCGATCGAGACCTGGCACCGACTCGTCGCGACCAACGACGCATCCGGGCTGGACGGCCTGCTTGCCGATGACGCGGTCTTCCTCTCGCCGATCGTGCATGCCCCGCAGCACGGGAAGGCGCTCGCGAAGGCCTATCTGTCCGCCGCGTTCAAGGTCTTCTTCAATCCGACCTTCCGCTACGTGCGCGAGATCCTCGGGCCGTCCGATGCCATGCTGGAATTCGAAACCGAGATCGACGGCGTGCTGGTCAACGGCGTCGACATCATCAACTGGAACGAAACCGGCCAGATCGTCGAGTTCAAGGTGATGATCCGGCCACTCAAGGCCGTCAACCTGATCCACGAGCGCATGGGCGCGATGCTGGCGGCCGCCCACCGAAAGGCTTGATCTCGTTCGGCCGATGCATCGGCCCTGCACGCTATGCGGCCTGCGAGTGCACAAGCCCGCGATAGTGCGCAAGGTGTTCATCGGTGCCGCCCATGCGCAGCTCGAACGCGAGCAGGCGCTTGAAGCAATGGCTGACATCCAGTTCGTCGGTCATGCCCATGCCGCCATGCAACTGCACCGCTTCCTGGCCCACCTTGCGTGCGGCCTGACCGACCACGACTTTCGCGCCGCTCACTGCTTCGCGTCGCGCGCGCGCATCGGATTGCAGGCAGGCGGACGTAGCGAGATAGGTCATCGAACGCGCCTGCTCGACCTGCATGTACATGTCCGCCATCCGGTGCTGCAAAGCCTGCAGGCGACCGATGGCGGTGCCGAACTGCACGCGGTCGCGGGCGTATTGCACCGTGGCGGCGAGGACGCGGTCCAGCACGCCGAGCGCATCCGCGCACAACGCCGTAATGCCGCGATCCAGTGCCTCGTCGATGGCTTCGCTGGCATCGGCATCGCCAAGCCGTGAATCGACAGCGACCATGACGTCCAGCTCGACATCGGCGGCACGCATGCCATCGATCGTGCGGTAGTCGCGCAAGGCAACGCCTGCCGCTTCACGATCGACCATGAACACACCGACGCCATCGCCGACACGCGCGCTCACAAGCAGCCAGCGCGCCATCGGGGCGTGGTAGACGCACGACTTCCACCCCTGCAATCGCCAGCCATCGCCCTCGCGCGTGGCGACGGTCGAGCGCGGCGCGAACCAGTCGCCATCCTCGTCGTGCGCGAACACGGCGATGACGTCGCCGGACGTCAACGCGCCCAGTAGCTGTTCGCGTTGTGCGCCCTGCGCCAGCGCCGAAATCAAGCGCGTGGCCAATACCGCGCTGGAATGGAACGGCTCGACCAGCAGCGCGGCACCGATGGCTTGCGCGACCAGCATCGTGCCGACCGGACCGGCACCGATGCCGCCATCGGCTTCATCGATGTCGAGTGCCAGCAGGCCGAGCTCGGCCAGTTCGGCCCAAGTCGTCGCCGACCATCCCGCCTCGCTGGCAAGGATGCCGGCGCGATGTTCCAGCGCGTAACTCGTTTCCAGGTAGCGCCGGATCGAGTCCTGCAGCAGTTGCTGTTCGTCGGTGAAGGAAAAATCCATGGTCGTCCTCGTCAGAGCTGCAGGACCATCTGCGCGATGATGTTGCGCTGGATCTCGTTGGATCCGCCGTAGATGCTCAACTTGCGCAGGTTCATGTACTGGGCTGCGACACGCGGTACGTCTTCGCCATCGCCGTCGAACCGCAAGGCGCGCGAACCCAACGCCTCGACCTGCAATTCACTGATGCGTTGCAGGATCTCGGTGCCGCGGATCTTCAGCATTGAGGCTTCCGGCCCCGGCGACTGCTGACGCGCCTCGGCGAAGATCACCCGCAGGTTGGTGACTTCCAGCGCCTTCAGCTCCAGCGTCAGCTGGGCGATGCGGGTGGCGAAGATCGGATCGTCGAGCAGCGCTGCACCGTTGCGCATTGCTTCGCTGGCCATGCGCTTGAGCCTCGCAAGTTCACGGCGGCTGGCGCCGATCCCGGCGATGTTGGTGCGTTCGTGGCCGAGCAGGAACTTGGCGTAGGTCCAGCCGGCATTCTCCTCGCCCACCAGGTTCTCCGCCGGCACACGAACGTCGTCGAAGAAGATTTCGTTGACCTCGTGTCGGCCGTCGAGCAAACGTGTGGGCTGCACGCGGATGCCCGGCGTCTTCATGTCGATCAGCAGGAAGCTGATCCCGCGCTGCGGCTTGGCTGCCGCATCCGTGCGCACCAGGCAGAAGATCCAGTCGGCGTGCTGGCCCAGCGTGTTCCAGGCTTTCTGGCCATTGACGACGAAGTGATCGCCATCGCGCTGCGCACGGGTCTTCAGCGAAGCGAGGTCGGAGCCACTGCCCGGTTCGGAATAGCCCTGGCACCACCAATCGCTGGCGTCGAGGATCCGCGGGAGGAAACGCGCCTTCTGCGCCTCCGACCCATAGCGCATGATCACCGGCGCGACCATCTTCAGGCCGAACGGCAACTGGATCGGCGCATCGGCGGCGAAGCACTCGATGTCGAACAGGTATTGCCGGGTCTTGTCCCAGCCGGTGCCGCCGAACTCGGAAGGCCACATGGCAGCGCCCCAGCCGCGCTCGAACAGGATGCGTTGCCAGCGGCGCACGTCCTCGGCCAAGTGCGACTCGTCGCCGCGGCGCATGCGGTCTCGGATGTCGCCGGGCAGGTTTGCATCCACGAACGCGCGGACTTCCTCGCGGAATCCGATCTCGTCGGCGCTGAAATTCAGGTCCATGCAAACTCCATCCGATCAGGGCGCACGCAGCGCCGCGACCAGTTGCTGGCGCACATGCGGGATCGCGGCATACGGATCGGCAGGTGCGCCGCCTGCGAGCAGCGCATCGGCACGTTCGCGCACGCCTTCGATCGCCTGCGGGTGCGGCAGCACCCAGAAGCGATCGTGGGCGATGGCATCGAAGGTCAGGCGCGCGACATCGTCCGCAGTCACCTTCGCCGAGGCGATGGCCTTCTCCACCATCGATGCGCCCAATGCCGCGGCACGCGAACGGGTGGGGTCGTCATGCGGGCGATTGCGATGCGATTTCGCGATACCCGTCGCGACCCACGACGGGCACAACACCGAGCAACCGATCTGGTCGGTGACCAACGACAAGTCCTGGTGCAGGGTTTCGGACAGCGACACCACGGCATGCTTGGCCACGTTGTACGGCCCCATCAACGGCGGATCGATCAGCCCGGCCATCGAGGCGGTGTTGATCACGCGTCCGCGATAGTCGTGATCGGCTTTCGCGGCGGAAAGCATGCGCGGCACGAAGGCGCGCACCCCGTGGATGGTGCCCCACAGGTTGACGCCCACCACCCACTCCCAGTCGCGCGTGGTGGCTTCCCACAGCAGGCCGGTACTGCCCACGCCGGCATTGTTGAACAGCAGGTGCACCGCACCGAAGCGCTCGAATGCATCAGTGGCGAGCACCTCCATCGCCTCGCCATCGGTGACATCCAGCGTGCGATGGAGGATGTCGATGCCGTCGAGTTCGGCGACGGTCTCGGCCAATGCATCCGCCTGTACGTCGACCAGCACCAGCGCCATGCCTTCCGCGGCGGCGATGCGTGCGAATTCGCGGCCGAAGCCGGAGCCCGCGCCGGTGATCACCGCGACCTTGCCGCGCAATGAGCAGATCTTCATACCGCGGTATACCCGCCATCGACCGCCAGCACCTGGCCGGTGATGTGCTGGCCGGCATCGGAGGCGAACAACAGCGCGGCGCCCTTCAAGTCTTCATCCCCACCAAGCCGGCGCAGCGGTGCGTGACCCATCAGCGATTCCTCCCCGAGCGCTTCGATCACGCCCTGGCTCATCTTCGACGGGAAGAAGCCAGGTGCGATCGCGTTGACGGTGATGCCGCGGCCGCCCCACTCCGCCGCTAGCGCGCGCGTGAGGTTGACCACCGCACCCTTAGAGGCGTTGTACGCCGCGGTCTTGAGCAGACCACCGGCATTGCCGCGCAGGCCCGCCACCGACGCCACGTTGATGATCCGCCCGGCACCGCGCGGCAGCATCGAACGCTTCGCGACCTGCTGCGACAACGCAAACAGTCCGCGCACATTGAGGTCGAACACCTTGTCCCAGGCCTCCAGCGGATAGTCCTCCGCCGGCGCGCCCCAGCTTGCGCCGGCGTTGTTGACCAGCACATCCACCTGGCCGAATGCGGCGAGGACGTCATCGACCAGCTGCGTCACCGCTTCCGGCTTGCTGGCATCGGCGGCGAAGGCCTCCGCGCGGATGCCGCGTGCGCGCAGGTGCTCCAGCGCGGCATCGAGCTCATGCTGCTTGCGTGCGGAGATTGCGATTGTCGCGCCGTAGTCTCCGAGCGCTTCGGCGACCTGCAGGCCGAGGCCGCGCGAACCACCGGTGACCAGGGCCACGCGCCCATCGAGGTCGAACAAGGTCTTGTTGCCGTGCATGTCCACTCCTTCAGAACCAGTAGTCGCGCATCGCCAGCGCGGTGTCGTCGTTGTCGGCCAGCCGGTCCAGCCACGCATCCACGCGCGGCAGTTCCCACTGCATGAAATAGCGTGCCGCTTGATGCTTGCCTCGGGCGAAGTCGTCTTCGCGATCACCCAGCGCAAGCACCTGATCCAACCAGATCCACGCCACGGTGACGTGGCCAAACGCTTCCAGGTACGCGCTCGCATTCGCCAGCCGCGCCACCGGATCGGCGACCTGCAGCAACGACGCGGTGACGTCGCGCAGGCGCGCGAGTCGCATCGACAAGGCATCGGCAAGCGCCGCGCATGATGTGCCGACGGCACGCGCGATGCTTGCATCAAGCAACGCGCAATAAGCCGCGAACGCCGCGCCATCGAACATCGCCACCTTGCGACCCAGCAGGTCGATGCCCTGGATCCCGTGGGTGCCTTCATGGATCGGGTTGAGCCGGTTGTCGCGCCACAGCTGTTCGACCTTGTAGTCGCGCGTATAGCCGTAGCCGCCATGCACCTGGATGGCCAGATCATTGCCGTGCAGGCACCACTGCGACGGCCAGCTCTTGGCGATCGGCGTCAGGATGTCCAGAAACAGATCGCGTGACGACGCAGCGGACGCATCCCCGGCCTCGCGGGCGATGCGGGCTTCGTCCACCAGCCTGGCGCAGTAGAGCACCAGGCCAAGCCCGCCCTCGGCATAACTCTTCTGCGCCAGCAGCATCCGCCGCACGTCCGCATGCGCGACCAGAGGCTCTTGCGGTTGCGACGGATCCTTCCCCGCTGGCCCCGGCAAGCGTCCCTGCGGGCGATTGCGCGCGTAGTCCAGCGCGTGCAGGTAACCGGCATAGCCCAACGCGACCGCACCCAAGCCAACACCGATGCGCGCGTCGTTCATCATGTGGAACATGCCGGCGAGGCCCCCGCCCGGCTTGCCGACGAGATAGCCGATCGCGCCCGCGCGGCCTTCCGGCGTGAAGCGCCCCTCGCCGAAATTCAGCGCGCAGTTCACCGTCGCGCGATAGCCCAGTTTGTGGTTCAAACCGGCCAGGCTGACGTCGTTGCGTTCGCCGACATTGCCGTCCGAGCCGACCAGCGAACGCGGCACGATGAACAGCGAGATGCCGCGCGTTCCCGGCAGCAACCTGCCATCGGCATCAGGCACTTTCGCCAGCACGAGGTGGACGATGTTGCCGAGGATTTCGTGCTCGCCGCCTGAGATCCACATCTTGCGGCCGTCGAGCCGGTACTGCGGTCCGAATGCGGACTCGCGCTCAAAGGTCGCGCGGGTGGTGATGTCGGACAGCGAGGAGCCCGCCTGTGGCTCCGACAGGCACATCGTGCCGGTCCAGTCGCCTCGCAACTGCGGCATCGCGAACGCATCAATCTGTGCGTGCGTGCCATGGGCAAGCAACAGGCGCGCGTTGCCCATGGTCAGCAGCGGATAAGCGCAGGCACCGATGTTGGCGGCATACAGATTCACCAGCGCCGCCTTCTCCACCACCACCGGCAACTGCATGCCGCCGACGGCATCGTCCTCGGTCGCTGCGATTAACCCACTGCCCGCGAACTCACGCACTGCGTCGGCGACCTGCGGATGCACGCTGACCCGTTCGCCATCGAACTGCGGCTCGTCGCGATCGGCGGCCTGGTAGCACGGCGCGAACACCTCGGCGGCCAGTCGATCGCAACTATCCATCACCGCGTCGAAGGTCTCCGCCGAATGCGCGGCGAACCGCGGGGCCTGCAGCAAGGCATCCACGCCCAGCCAGTCGTGCAACTGGAAGTGCAGTTCGCGGCGCGGGATCAACGGCACCGACATCGATCAGGCGACCTCGAACAAGCCGGCCGCACCCTGCCCGCCACCCACGCACATGGTGACCACCACGTACTTCACGCCGCGACGCTTGCCCTCGATCAGCGCATGGCCGACCAGGCGCGCCCCGCTGACGCCGTACGGATGGCCGACCGCGATCGCGCCGCCATTGACGTTGAGCCGGTCGTGCGGGATGCCGAGCGTGTCCATGCAATACAGGACCTGCACGGCGAAGGCCTCGTTGAGTTCCCACAGGCCGATGTCGTCCACCGTCAGGCCGGCGTTCCTCAGCAGCTTCGGCACCGCGAACACCGGGCCGATGCCCATCTCGTCGGCCTCGCAACCCGCCACCGCGAAGCCGCGAAAAATGCCCAGCGGCTGCAAGCCCTTGCGCGCGGCGGCATCCGCCGACATCAGCACGCTGGCCGAGGCACCATCGGAAAACTGGCTGGCGTTGCCCGCCGAGATGACGCCGCCGGGGACTGCGCTGCGGATCTTCGCCACCGCGTCGTACGTGGTGTCCGCGCGTACGCCCTCATCGCGATCCAGGGTGACCTCGCGCGTGCCGACCGCCTTTGTCACCGGATCGGCGACGGCCATGCGCACGGTGATCGGCACGATCTCGTCGTCGAAGCGGCCGGCGGTCTGCGCCGCAGCGGCACGCAGCTGGCTCTCGGTGCCGTAACGGTCTTGTCGTTCGCGGTCGATGCCGTAGCGCTTGGCCACGATCTCCGCGGTCTGCAGCATCGGCATGTAGATCGCGGGAACGTGTCGCTTCAGCCAGGCGTCTTCCAGCATGTGCTGGTTGATGGTGCCCTGCACGGTGGAGATGCATTCCACGCCACCGGCGACGAACACCTCGCCTTCGCCGGCGACGATGCGTTGCGCGGTCTGCGCGATCGCCTGCAGGCCGGAGGCGCAGAAGCGGTTGACGGTGGCGCCGGGTACGCTGGCCGGCAGGCCCGCGCGAATCGCGATCTGGCGGGCGATGTTGCTGCCGGTTGCGCCTTCCGGTGTGGCGCAACCCATCACCACGTCCTCGACCTCGGCAGGATCGATGCCGGCGCGCTCGACCGCATGGCGCACCACGTGGCCACCCACGGTCGCCCCGTGGCTGAGGTTCAACGCGCCCTTCCAGCTCTTGGCCAGCCCGGTGCGCGCGGTGGAGACGATGACGGCTTCTTTCACGGCGGGCCTCACGCAGCAGCGCGCTTGCGCGCGGCGAAATCATTGAAGGAGAGGCCAGCCTCGGCCAGTTCGACCAGCAGCGGCGCCGGTTCCCAGCATTCGCCGCGGTGGCCGCGCGCGTAGCTGCGCATGGCCGCCAGCACGTTGTACAAACCGACCTGGTCGGCATGGAACATCGGCCCGCCGCGCCAGACCGGGAAGCCGTAACCGGACAGATAGACGATATCGATGTCGGACGCGCGCGCCGCAATGCCCTCCTCGAGCAGGCGCGCACCTTCGTTGGTCAACGCATACACCAGTCGTTCGACGATCTCCTGGTCGCTGATCGCACGGCGCTGGATGCCGAGTTCCTTCGATTGCGCGACGATCATCGCCTCGACCTCGGCTGATGGATGCGGCGTGCGGTCGCCCGGCACGTAGTCGTACCAGCCCTTGCCGGTCTTCTGGCCGTAGCGGCCCATCTCGCAAAGCAGGTCGCCGTTCTTCGGATAGACCATGCCGGGTTGTTCGACGTAACGCCGCTTGCGGATCGCCCAGCCGATGTCGTTGCCGGCCAGGTCGCCCATGCGGAACGGTCCCATCGCAAACCCGAACGCTTCCATCGCCCGATCCACCTGCTGCGGCAGCGCACCTTCCTCCAGCAGGAAACCGGCCTGCCGCGAGTACTGCTCGATCATGCGGTTGCCGATGAAGCCGTCGCACACCCCGGACACCACCGCGGTCTTGCGGATGCGCTTGGCCATCGCCATCGCGGTGGCCATCACGTCCTTCGCGGCCCGTGCGCCACGCACCACTTCCAGCAGGCGCATCACATTGGCCGGGCTGAAGAAATGCAGGCCCAGCACGTCCTGCGGGCGCTTGGTGAACGCCGCGATCCTGTCCACGTCCAGTGTCGAGGTATTCGTGGCCAGGATCGCGCCGGGCTTGGCCACCGCGTCGATCTTCTCGAAGACCGATTGCTTGACCGCGTAATCCTCGTACACCGCTTCAATCACCAGGTCCGCGTCGGCCAGCGCGTCGTAGGACAACGATGGCGTCAGCAGTGCCATCCGCTGCTCGACCTGCTCGTCGGTCAGCTTGCCTTTCTTGGCGCTGGCCTCGTAGTTGCGGCGGATGGTGGCGACGCCGCGATCCAGCGCTTCCTGCGTGGTCTCCACCAGCGTGACCGGGATGCCGGCATTGAGGAAATTCATGCTGATGCCACCGCCCATGGTGCCGGCGCCGATCACGCCGACCCGGTCGATCGGGCGCTGCATCACATCGGCGCCGATGTCGTCGATCTTGCCGGCCGCGCGCTCGCCGAAGAACGCATGGCGCAGCGCCTTCGACTCCGGCGAGTTCAGTAGCACGGTGAAGCCTTCGCGCTCGACCGCCATACCGGCATCGAACGGCTTCAGCGACGCCGCCACCGCGTCCACGCAACGCAACGGCGCCGGGAAGTTCTTCGAGGCCGCAGCCACGCCCATGCGTGCCCAGGCGATGAAGGCTTCGGCATCGTCATGTTCGACCTTGCGGTCGCGTATGCGGGGATGCGGCCCACCTGCGGCGATTTTTTCCTTGAGCAACGCGACGGCAGCATCGACCACGTCGCCATCGACCACCACGTCGAACAACGCCGTGCGCGCCAGCTTGCCCGCAGGCACCGAGGCGCCGGACACGATCATGTTCAGCGCGGTTTCCAGCCCGACCACGCGCGGCAGCCGCTGGGTGCCGCCGGCGCCCGGCAGGATGCCGATCTTCACTTCCGGCAGGCCCACCTCGGCCTTCGCATCCGCGACGCGGTAGTTCGCGCCCAGCGAAAGCTCCAGCCCGCCACCCAGCGTGGTGCCGTTGATGGCGATGCAGACCGGCTTGGGACTGGCTTCGACCGCGGCGATCACGTCGTGCAGGTTCGGTGCCTGCTCAGCGCGCGGCGTGTTGAACTCCTTGATGTCGGCGCCGCCGGAGAACACCTTGCCGCCACCGGTGAGGACGATGCCGGCGATCGCGTCGTCGGCATTGGCGGCGGCGAGCGCATCCGCCATGCCGCGGCGCACCGCCAGGCCCATGCCGTTGACCGGCGGATTGTCGAAGGTGATGACGGCGATGCCGTCGCGCGAAATCGTGGTTACAGCCATGTCGGCCTCTGCACCTTGGCGTGGAGGGAAATGCGGCAACGACTCATGCGTTGTTGCCGGCGCGTTGCGCGAAGCCCCAGCCGAGCGCGGCGAGGTACGGCACCTGCGCAGCGAACTGCAGCGCGGCGGGGTCGGTGGCCATGCCGGCGCGCGCGCGCGCGCCCACGCCCTGCAGGATCGCGGCCAACCGGAACAGGTTGTAGGCGAGGCTGAAATCCCAATGCCCGCCGACCGTCATCCCGGTTCGGCGCTCGTACGCCTGCACGTAAGCCTGCTCGTTCGGAATGCCAATTGCGTCCAGATCCAGCCCGCCCAGTCCGGACAACGCCGTCGGCGCGATGTGCCAGCTCATCACGTGATAGGAGAAATCGGCCAGCGGGTGACCCAGCGTGGACAACTCCCAGTCCAGCACCGCCAGCAGGCGCGGTTCGCCGCGGGCGAACACCATGTTGTCGATGCGGAAGTCGCCGTGCACCAGCGCCACCGGTTCGCCTTCTTCGCGCGGGACATGCAGCGGCAGCCACGCGATCAGCTTGTCCATGTCGGCGATCTCGCCATCGCGACTGGCGGCGTATTGGCGCGTCCAGCGATCGATCTGTCTGGCGAAGTACTGGCCGGGACGGCCGTAGTCGCGCAGGCCCAGCGCATCGATGTCGAGCAGGTGCAACGCAGCGATGCCGGCATTCATGGCGTCGTAGCGCTCGGCGCGCTGCGCGGGTTCCAGTCCGGGCAGCGACTGCTCGCGCAGGATGTCGCCATCGACGAAGTCCATCACGTAGAAGCCGGCGCCGATGAGGGATTCGTCTTCGCACAGCGCATGCATCGTGGCCACCGGCACCGCGCTGCCGGCCAGCGCCTGCTGCACGCGGAATTCGCGTTCGATTGCATGCGCGGACGGCAACAGGTTGGCGCGCGGCCCAGGACGTGCGCGCAACACGCAATCGCGTTGCGCGGTGCGCAGGCGCCAGCCGGGATTCGAGCGACCGCCGTGCAGGCGATCGATCTCCATCACCCCGCCGAAGCCTTCCAGTCGGTCCTGCAACCAGGCCTGCAGTCGCGACGCATTGCCTTCGACGTCGGGAAACAGCAAAGGCGCGCTCACGCGGTCGCCCTCACCATCACACCGTCGCGCAGGACCGGCACGACCGCGCTGGAATCGCAGGCTGCGGCATGCGCGATTTCGTCGTCCAACCCTGCTCGCGACAGCATCCGTCCCACCCGCGATGCGTTCAGTAGTTGGTCGATGTCTGCACCACCGACAGCGAACGCAGCCGCCATTGCGGCATCGGTGAGCGCGTAGTCGCCTTTGGCGCGCAACGCCCGCACCAGGTGACCCGCGCCGATGAAGTCTTCCAGGCACAAGCGCCCCACCGAACCCGCGCAGACCAGCAGGGCCGGCACGCCCGGATGCGTGGCGGCGATGTGCTTGGCGAGCGCAGCGGCATTCGTCAGCGCACCGGCATAGACCGCCGCCGCGCCCTCGCACGCCGCGATGGCGCGGGTGCCGTTGGTGGTGAAGTAGACCAGCTCGCTGCCGTCGCGCAGGCAGGTGGCCAAGGCCAGCGGCGTAGCCGGCGCATGTTCCGGCAGGGTCTGCGCCAGGTACTCGCCGGCCACCAGCGCGCCAGGGCGGGCAGCGGCTGCGCGCCGGGCATCGTCGGCATCGAACGCCGGGTAGACCCGCGACGCGCCGCTGGCCAGCGCATGCACGATGGTCGAGGTCGCGAACAGCACGTCGATCACCACCACCACGCGGCCGTCGAGGCGCGAGGCGTCGATGTCCTCGCGACGAACGAGGACATGCAGGCTGGGGCGAGCGGCGGTTTCATTCATTTGACTTTATATTCCGTATCGTGGAATACAATTCTGTGATTCGGAATGATCTTAACCGACATCCGGAGCACTGCAAATCAGGCAATGCTGGATCTGCACGCACGACTTCATGTTTATCGCGGAGTTGCGCGTACCGCGGATGCGCCATACGATCCGATCAATATCGGAACCAGTGTTCCGTATGATGAAACTCATGGATCTCACACCCAGCCCTCGCGCCCTTGAACTCCACCGCCAGTTGCATGCCTTCCTGCAGGAGCGCGTCTGGCCGATGGAAGCCGCTTATGCCACGGAGGACGCCGCGAACCGCGCGGCCGGCAACCCCTGGCAGCCCAGCGAGGTGATCGAAGGATTGAAGGCGGAGGCACGCGCGCAAGGCCTCTGGAACCTGTTCCTGCCCAACTCCGCGCATGCGCCGGAAGGCCTGTCAAACCTGGACTACGCGCCGCTGTGCGAGCTGATGGGACGCATGTACTGGTCGCCCGAGGTGTTCAATTGCAGCGCGCCGGACACCGGCAACATGGAAGTCCTGGCGCGCTACGCCGGTGAGGCGCAGCAGGCGCGCTGGTTGCAGCCATTGCTCGACGGCCGCATCCGCTCTGCCTTCCTGATGACCGAGCCGGCGGTGGCCTCGTCCGATGCCACCAACCTGCAATGCGGGATCCGCCGCGACGGCGACGATTACGTACTCGATGGCCGCAAGTGGTTCGCCTCCGGAGCCGGCGATCCGCGCTGCGAGGTCTACATCGTCATGGGCATCACCGACACGAACGCGGCGGCGCACCAGCGCCACTCGATGATCGTGGTGCCCGCCGACACGCCCGGCATCCGCGTCAACCGCGCGATGGACGTCTACGGCTACGACGACGCGCCACACGGGCACATGGAGATCGACCTGGTCGACGTGCGCGTGCCCGCGGCCAACATGCTGCTCGGCGAAGGCCGCGGCTTCGAGATCGCACAGGGTCGCTTGGGGCCGGGGCGCATCCACCACTGCATGCGCGCGATCGGCATGGGCGAGCGTGCGCTGGAGGCGATGTGCCGGCGACTGGCGTCGCGCCATGCGTTCGGACGCGCGATCGCTGACCAGTCGATCTGGCGCGAGCGCATCGCCGAATCGCGCTGCCTGCTGGACCAGGCGCGGCTGATGGTGCTGAACGCCGCGCGGATGATGGACACCGTGGGCAACAAGGCGGCGCGCGCGGAGATCGCGATGATCAAGGTGATCGCGCCGCAGGCGGCAGAGAAGGTCATCGACTGGGCGGTGCAGGCACATGGCGCGGCCGGCGTCAGCCAGGACACGTTCCTGGCCAAGGCCTGGGCGCACAACCGCACCCTGCGGCTTGCGGATGGGCCCGATGAAGTGCATCGCGACACCATCGCCAGGCTGGAACTGAAAAAGCACGCTGCGAAGGATGCCGCCTGATGGGCAACCCGAAGCGCGACCCGCAATCGCTTGCGGCCGACGCCGAGGGCCGCAATCCGCAACTGGTGAATTCGGTGGCGCGCGCTTTCTCGATCCTGCGCTGCTTCGAACAGGTGCGTTCCCATCCGGAACACCGCTATCTCGGCAACCAGGAGATCGCCAGGCGCACCCGCCTCCCCAAGGCGACGGTGTCGCGGCTGTCGCAGACGCTGGCCACGCTGGGTTACCTCGAGTATTCGCCGACGCTGGAGAAATACGCACTGGGGCCGGCCGTGCTCGGCCTCGGCCACGCCTACATGGCCGGCCACGATGTCATCGGCATCGCCCAACCGCTGATGCAGGAACTGGCCGACTACACCCAGGCGGCGGTGATGCTGGCGGTACCCGAGGGCATGCGCATGCTGCTGCTGGAGGTCTGCCAAGGCGATGCGATGTTCAACATGCGCTTGGAAAAAGGCGCACGGGTGCCGCATGGCACCACTGCGCTGGGCCGCGCCGACCTCGCCGCGCGCTCGCGCGACGCATTCGACGGCTACCTGGCGGAACTCGAGCGCACCTCGAGCCCGGCCGGATGGGCGCAGATCCGCGCCGGCATCGAGCGCGCGCGCCAGGACTACGAGACCTACGGCTTCGTGTTCTCGCTGGGCGACTGGAATCCCGATGTCTTTGCGGTGGGTGTGCCGATGATCTCGGCGGACCGCACCCGCCGCTTCGCCTTCAACGTCAGCGGACGGCTGTCGGTGATGACTCGCGAAAAACTCGTGCAGGACTTCGGCCCGCGCCTGGTCGCCCTGCGCAACCGCGTGTACGAGGCCACCGAAGGCCGCTTCTGAAACGAAGGGAGATGCATCGATGAAAGCCGTCGTCTGCGATGCCTGGGGCACGCCCGACACCCTGCAAGTGAAGGATGTTCCACTCCCCGAACCGGGGCCGGGCCAGGTTCGCATTCGCGTGCGGGTTGCTGCCGTCAATTTCCCAGACGCCTTGCTGGTCGCAGGCAAATACCAGTTCAAGCCGGACTTCCCGTTCTCGCCGGGCGCGGAGTTTTCCGGGACGGTAAGCGCGCTTGGCGATGGCGTGACCTCCATCGCGGTCGGCGAGAAGGTGGTCGGCACCGCACCGTTCGGCGCGTATGCGGAAGAAATCTTGGCCGATGCCGCGCAGGTCGTCGCCTTGCGCGACGACACCAGCGATGACGAACTCGAACTGGTCGGCAGCTTCCTGCTCACGTATGGCACGTCGTACCACGCGCTGAAGGATCGCGCCGCTGCGAAGCCCGGCGAGACCTTGCTGGTGCTGGGTGCCGGAGGCGGCGTGGGCCTGGCGGCGGTGGAACTGGGCAAGCGGATGGGCTTGCGGGTGATCGCCGCGGCATCGACCGAAGCCAAGCGCGAGGCAGCGCGGTCACGCGGTGCGGACGAGGTCGTCGACTACACCACCGACGATTTCCGCGAACAACTGAAGATGTTCACCGGCGGCCGCGGCGTGGACATCGTCTACGACCCGGTGGGCGGGGACATCGCCGAAACGACCCTGCGCAGTGTCGGCTGGGGCGGGCGCTACTTGGTGGTGGGCTTCGCCGCCGGCGGCATCCCGAAGTTGCCGACCAACTTGCTCCTGCTCAAGGGCAGCGCACTGGTCGGCGTGTTCTGGGGCGAATTCGTCCGCCGCGAACCCGAGGCTAATGCCGCCAACACCCGCCAACTGCTGGCGTGGTTGCACGACCGCACCTTGCGCCCGCTGATCTCGGCGCGCTATCCATTGTCCGGCGCCGCGCAGGCACTGGATGCGCTGCTGGGCCGCGACGCGATCGGCAAGCTCGTCATCGTCCCATCGTTGGCAGGGTAAGGCACCGCTCGGACTCGGCGGCGCGACGGCCGTCCGAGCCACCGTACACTGCGGCGCATGGACACGACCCCTTCCGTTTCGCCACTGCGATTGCTGGACGATCGCGCCACCCGCCTGTTCGTCGCCCTGGCCGCGTTCTTCTGCGCCAACGCGGTGCTGGCGGAATTCATCGGGGTCAAGATCTTCGCGCTGGAAGACACCCTCGGCATTGCGCCATTGGAGTGGAACCTGTTCGGCCAGAGCGGCTCGCTGAACTTCACCGCCGGCACGCTGCTGTGGCCGATCGTGTTCATCATGACCGATACCGTGAACGAGTACTTCGGCAAGCGCGGCGTGCGCATGATCAGCTGGCTGGCGGCGGGCCTGATCGTCTACAGCTTCGTGTTCGCCTACCTCGCCATCCACCTGGCCCCTGCCTCATGGTGGGTCGGCGCGGCGAAGGACCAGGGCGTGCCCGATTACCAGACCGCCTACGCCGCGATCTTCGGCCAGGGCATGTGGATCATCGTCGGTTCGCTCGTCGCCTTCCTGGTCGGCCAGTTGATCGACGTGCAGGTCTTCCATCGCATCCGCGCACGCACCGGCGAGCGCCATGCCTGGCTGCGCGCCACCGGCTCGACCGCGGTGTCGCAGCTCGTCGACAGTTTCGTGGTGCTGTACATCGCCTTCGTGCTCGGTCCGCAGCAGTGGCCCACTTCGCTGTTCCTGGCCGTCGGCACGCTCAACTACGTTTACAAGATGCTCGCGGCGATCGCCCTGATCCCGTTGCTGTACCTGATGCGTGCCGGCATCCATCGCTACCTGGGCCGTGCGCGTGCCGACGAATTGCGCGCGCACGCTGCGGAAGGCTGAGTTCCTCGAGCGCCGAGGGGGCGGCTGGGCCTGATTGCTGCTCGGCTTCTGCGAACATCCTGTTCGAGGCGCCGCCGCGCGCCATCCATGGCGCGCTTTCCGCAATCAGGCCCAGCCGCCGCCTCGACGCGTGCAAGTTCGTGATGCGACCCGTACAAACAAAAGGGCCGGCTATGCCGGCCCTTCGTCATCGCGATGTCGCTTGGCTCAGGCGCGCGTACCACGCGGAGCGTTGCGCTTGCCTGCGTAAGCCGCCTGCCCGCCGGCCCGATGCTGCTTGGGACCGGCACGGCCGGCGCGTGCCGCTGGACGTGCATGCGGACGCGGGGCCGCGCCCGGGCGACCCGGCGGACGTTGCCCGCCATTGCCGCCGTTCTTCGGGATCGGCGTATCCAGGCGGATCGGCTTGCTCGGCGCGAAACCGGGCACCACGTCCATCACCAGGTCGACCTTCAGCAGGCGCTGGATCTGCCGCAGCAGGCCGCCTTCTTCCGGCGACACCAGCGACAGCGCCTGGCCCACGGCACCGTTGCGGCCGGTGCGACCGATGCGGTGCACGTAATCCTCGGCGACCATCGGCAGGTCGTGGTTGATCACCAGCGGCAGGTCGGGGATGTCGAGGCCGCGTGCGGCGACGTCGGTGGCCACCAGGATCCGCGCCTTGCCGGACTTGAAGTCCTTCAGCGCCTTCTGCCGGGCAGCCTGGCTCTTGTTGCCGTGGATCGCGACCGACGGCAGGCCGGCTTCTTCCAGTTGCTCGGCCAGGCGGTTGCAACCGTGCTTGGTCTTGCCGAACACCAGCACCTGGTCGGTGTGGCGCTGCGACAGGATCTGGATCAACAGGTCGCGCTTGCGCGAACCGTCGACCGGATGCGCGGTGTGGGTGATGGTCTGGGCGATAGTGTTCTGCGCCGCCACCTGCACCTGTTCCGGATTGGTCATGAACTCCAGGGCCAGGGCCTTGATCTGCGCCTCGAACGTGGCCGAGAACAACAGCGTCTGGCGCTGCTTCGGCAAGCGGTTGAGGACGCGCTTGATCGCCGGCAGGAAGCCCATGTCGAGCATGCGGTCGGCTTCGTCCAGCACCAGCACTTCCACCGCATCCAGCTTGACGCTGCCGCGATCCAGGTGGTCGATCAGGCGGCCCGGGCAGGCCACCAGCACGTCCACGCCACGGCGCAGCTGCTCGATCTGCGGCTGCATGCCGACGCCGCCGAACAGCGTGGTCACGTTGAGCTTGAGGTGGCGGCCATAGGTCTTGAAGCTGTCGGCGACCTGCACCGCCAGCTCACGGGTGGGTACCAGCACCAGCGCGCGCGGCTTGCGCGGGCCGGCCGGCGGGGTTTCCTTCGACAATCGGTTGAGCACCGGCAGCGCGAACGCCGCGGTCTTGCCGGTACCGGTCTGGGCGCCGCCCAGCACGTCGCGGCCGGACAGCACCAGCGGGATCGCCTGGGCCTGGATCGGGGTCGGGGTGTTGTAGTCGTTGTCGGCGAGCGCGCGCAGCAACGCGGGCGCAAGCCCGAGGGATTCAAACGTCATTGGATAATGCTCCGGTACAGAAAGCCCACGCGATGGCGTGGACGAACCCGAGCGTTTCCCTGGAACCGCGCTGCGAGTCGACGATGGCACGACGCCGGTGATTCGGTGCCGTGTCTGCGCGACGAAAGGCGTATGGAAGAAGCAGGCCGCCGAGGCGGCAGGCGTGACCGGGAAAACGATCAGCCGTGCGCAGAACGGGGCGGATGATACGCGAAACCCCGGCTTGCCGTCCGAAAAGGCTGAATCTGCCGTTCACCCGCCCCCCCTTCCCCGCCGCCTGCCACCATGACAACCTCGCGCCTTCCTTCACGACCGGCACCGCCATGAAGCCCGAGATCCGCATCGCCAGCTGGCTGTTGGCCAGCGTGTTCGTCGTGATGGGCGGCTACCGCTTGTGGCATGCATTCCACGGCGTGCCCACCGCCAATGCCACACTCGTCTTCAGTGCAGGGGAACTGCTGCTCGGCATCGCCATCGCCGCCGGCTGGCGCTTGCGCGCGATGGCGCTGCTGGGTGCATTGCTGATGCTGGTCGATGCCGTACTCTCGTATCGCTTCTGGATCTTGCAGGGCAATGCGCAGGCCACACAACTGCTGCACTTCATGAAGAACATCGGCCTGGTGGGCGGGTTGTTCCTGCTGTCCTCGCTGGTCGTCGGCAAGCGCCGCTGACCCTCAGCGGCGGATCCGCTGCAGCGCCATCGCATCGACCGAACAGTCGATCAATGCCTGCAGCGTGTCGAGGTCGACATCGGCGAGCTTTTTCAGGTACAGGCAACTCTTGCCGGTCTTGTGCCTGCCGAGCTTGCCCAGCAGTTCCGCGCGCTGCTCGAAGCCGGGCATGAGGTAGAGGGTCAGGTCGTTCTTGCGCGGCGAGAACCCCACGATGGGCCACTCGAAGGTTTTCCTGTTGCTGCCGGTATACGCATAGCGGCCGAAGCCGACGATCGCCGCGCCCCACATTTCCGCGCGCTCGCCGGTGGCGGCTTCCATCATCCGCAGCACCGCTTCGCAATCCGCGCGGCGCTGGTCGCCCTGCTGCGCCAGGAATTCCGACACCGACGCAGCGGTCGGACGGGTCTTGAGTTCGCTCATGGCATCGCTCCCTTTGCCCCGATTATGTGCGCAACGCCTGCACCAGCGTCACCAGCCCGATCGCAAACACCAGCAGCAGCGCGGTGCGGCGGAACAGCGCCTGCGGCATCCGCGCGAGGATGCGCTTGCCGATCCAGGTGCCGGCGATGGCGACGACCGCCAGCAGCGGCACCCAGACAAGGTCGTGCGCATGGATGTAGCCGTTGCGCGCGTACACCGCGGCGCGCGACAGGTCGATCGCCATGTCGATCGCCGCCGAGGTGGCGATGAAGACCTCCTTGCGCAGGTCGAACGCGGCCAACGTCATCCCGCGGACCGCGCCACCGGTTCCCACCAACCCCGCCATGCTGCCGGACAACGCGCCTCCCAGCACGGCGCTGCGCGTGGTCGCCGCCAGCCGCCAGCGCGGCCGCAACAGCATCCATCCGCTCAGTGCCAGCAGGAACACCGCGAGCGTGGCTTCCAGCCAGCGGCTGGGGAACCACGCGGTGGCCAGACCGCCGAGCACCGCAAACAGCACCGACGGCAGGCCCAATCGCAACAACATGTCTCGGTCGATGCCGCCACGGAACAAGCCGAGCTTGCTGATGTTGCTGGCGAGGTGGAACAGCGCGGTGATGCCCAGCACCGACTGGAAATCGAAATAGACATTCGCGACCGGCACGAAGAACACCGACGAGCCGAACCCGCCCACCGTCCCCGCGATTTCCGCCAGCAACGCGAGCAGCAGGAAGGTCGCGCTGCGCCCGAACCCGAACATCAGGCGTCGAGGGTCATGCCCGGCCGCACCAGCACGACTTCGATGCGGTCGCGCTCGCCGATCTCGCCGGCAAGCGCCTCGCGCGCCTGGTCCTCGCCATGCACCAGCGCGAGCGGTGGCTTGGGATCGAAATGACCGAACCAGTCGAGCAGGCCACGTTGGTCGGCATGTGCGGACAGCCCGCCGACGGTGTGCATGCTCGCGTTGACCCGGACATCGCGGCCATGGATGCGGATCCACTTCGCGCCGTCGACCAGCCGCCGGCCGATGGTGCCTGCGCCCTGGTAGCCTACGAACACCACGTGCGCCTCGCGCCGGCCCAGGTTGTTGCGCAGGTGGTGGAGGATGCGCCCGCCGTTGGCCATGCCGCTGCCGGCGATGATGATCGCGCCACGCTGGATACGGTTGATCGCCATCGATTCCTCGGTGGACGCGGTGATGTGCAGGTTGGGCAACTTGAACGGGTTCGGTGCATCGCGCCAGACCGCGCGGGCATCGTCGTCGAAGAGATCGTGGTGGCGGCCATAGACCTGCACCACCTTGCCGGCCATCGGGCTGTCCAGGAACACCTGCCAGCGCGACATGTTCCATTCGTCCCAATACCTGGCGAACCAGTAAAGCAGCTCCTGCGAACGCCCCACCGCGAATGCCGGGATCAGCACGTTGCCGCCGTCGCGCCATGCCTGCTCAAGGATGCCGCCGAGCTCGCTGATCGTGTCCGCGCGATCCTTGTGGTTGCGATCGCCGTAGGTCGATTCCATCAGCACCAGGTCGGCGCGTGCGATGGGCGTGGGGTCGCGCAGGATCGGCGTGCCCTTCGGGCCGAGGTCGCCGGAGAACACCAGTTTCCTGCCGTCCGCCCACAGCTCGACGATCGATGAGCCCAGGATGTGGCCGGCATCGCGGAACGCGATCTCGACGCCGTCGAGGATGCTGTTGCGCGCGTCGTAGGGCAGCGCGCGCAGCTGCGCCATCGCGTCGGCCACGTCGTCCTTGGTGTACAGCGGTTGCCGCTCGGCTTCGCCGTGCGCGCGGCGGCGATTGAACCGCTCGGCATCGCTTTCCGCCAGCGACGCCGAATCCAGCAGCATGATCGGCATCAGGTCTGCGGTCGCATGTTGGGCGAAGATCGGCCCGCGGAAGCCGCGCTTGACCAGCAGCGGCACGCGGCCGATGTGGTCGATGTGCGCATGGCTGATCACCAGCGCATCGAGCGACGCCGCATCGAAGGGAAACGGATCGGCATTGCTCGCCTCCATCTCCGCGCTGCCCTGGCACATCCCGCAATCCAGCAGCAGGCGTTTCCCCGCTGCTTCCCCCAGGTGCATGGAACCGGTGACCTCGCCCGCCGCACCATGGAAATGCACGCGCATGCGTCCGCTCCTGCGTGATCCGCGTCTCGAACCGGAGGGCAGGTTACCGCAGCGGGTCAGCCGCGCGCGTAGACCGAGATCGACGGCTCGGGGGCCAGCCCCAGCGCCGCACGCAGGGCATCGCGGTAGCTGCGACCGGAGACCAGGCGCTGGCCGCTGTGCAGGTTGACCCGGTAACGCCCCGAGGCCAGCGGTTCGATCTCGCGGATCGCATCGATGCGCACGATCGCCGAGCGATGGATGCGCAGGAAGCGCTGCGGATCCAGCCGCGCGTGGAAGCCGCTGATGGTCTCGCGCAGCACGAAGCTGCGCGCGCCGACCTTCAGCTCGACGTAGTTGGCCTGCGCCAGCGCGCAATCGAGCTCGTCCAGTTCGACCATCTGCATGCGCCGGCCGATCGGCAGGGCCAGCCGCCGCGGGATGGCCGGCGTGGCGATGATGGCGGCTTCGCTGGCAAGCGCGCGCTGCACGCGCTCCAGCGCCTGCAGCAGGCGGTCGGCGGAAATCGGCTTGAGCAGGTAGTCCACCGCCTGCACGTCGAAGGCGCGCACGGCGTGCTCGGCATGCGCGGTGACGAACACCACCGCGCACGGCCGCGCGACCACGTGCTCCAGCGCCTGGAAGCCGTCGGCGCCGGGCATCTGGATGTCCAGGAACAGCAGGTCGCAGGGACAGTCCGGCAGCAGTTGCATGACCTCGATGCCGCTGGCGCACTCCGCCACGACATCAAGGCCCGGGATCGTCCCCAGCAACCGGCGCAGCCGCAGGCGCGCCAGCGGCTCGTCATCGGCGATCACCACGCGCAATGCGCTCATGGCAAGGCGACTTCGTCGAAGCGCATGTTGCGCACAGGCGCATCATGGACACCCGCAGGCATCGCCTGTTGGCGCGGCAGGCGCAGGCTCACGCGGGTACCGCCGGTCGCCGTTGCCTCGATCGACAACGATGCATCGTCGCCATACAGCGCCTGCAGGCGCGCACGGGTATTGGCCAGGCCGATGCCGTTGCCCTCGACGTCCGGCAGGCCCTCGGCACCATCGTCCTCCACGTCCAGCCACAGCGCACCGCCCGCCAGGCCGGCACCGATGCGCACGCTACCGGGGCGGATCCGCCGCGCGATCGCGTGCACCACTGCGTTCTCCACCAGCGGCTGCAGCAATTGCGGCGGCACGGCTTCGTCCAGGCAGTCCGCGGCGACGCGCCAGTGCACCTGCATGCGCTCGCCCAGCCGCACCTTCTCGATCTCCAGGTACTGCGCCAGCAAGTCGAGTTCCTCGCGCAGGCTGACCCATTGCAGGCGCGAGCTGTCCAGGCTTCGCCGCAGCAGCGCCGACAGGCCCACCAGCATGCGGTCGGCGCGGTCGGCGTCGTGGTGGACGAGCTCGGCGATCGAATTCAGCGCGTTGAACAGGAAATGCGGATTGAGCTGGGCGGCGATCGCGTCCAGCCGCGCCTGCGCCAGCAATCCCTGCAGTTCCGCCGCGCGCCGCTCCTGCGCGCGCGCCTCGTCGGAGAACAGCAGCGCATGGGCGATGCCGATCATGATCCAGCTGATCAGCACGTTGCTGTAGAGGCTGGTCGGCATCACGTCGGACCAGAAATCCGGCGGGCTGTCGTACCAGCCGATCCACGGATCCAGCGTGTGGATGAACACCGCGCGCACCACGACCATCGCGAACGCAGCCAGCATCAGGATGCTGCAGGCGCGGGCCACGTTGCCGCGGCGGATCGGCACGCGCGACACCAGCCAGAACAGCGACACCGTGAGCGGCACCCAACCCCACATCCCGACCAGGCTGGTGCGCAGCACGTCGGCCCAGGCGTACTGCTTGCCCATGTCCGCGGCCATCGACATCACCTGGTGCGCGTAGAGCAGTCCGTATGCCGTCCAGCCGACAAAGGCGGACAGCCACAGCCCCCACCACGAGCGCGGCGGCAACGACAACCAACGGGTCTGTTCGGCGGACTCCATGCGGCAACGCTAACGCCGGCCCTCGCCAGCCGCAATCGCAGCGGTGGTGTTCGCCGCGAGCGTGGTGCGGTTCGTCCCACGACGCTTGTCGGAACCATCGCTGCCGGGGAGTTTCGTCGCACGACCACCATCGCGACACGCCACCCGGGGAACCCGCATGCCTGCCACCATCCGCACCGTCACTCGCAAACGCACCACCCTGGCCCTCGCCATTGGCCTGGGCATCGCCGGCCTTGCCTCCGCGCAGAGCAACACCGCAGGCGCCATCCACGGCCATGCGGCGCAGGGCGACGTGGTGGTGATCGAGAACGCCGCGACCGGCTATCGCCGCGAAATCAGCGTCGGTGCGGATGGTGGGTTCCGCGCACCGCAAACGCCTTCCGGCACCTACACGGTGACCGTGCACCGTGCCGATGGCAGCACCCGGGTGCGCGAGCGCGTGGCGGTCAGCGTGGGCACCGGCACCCAGGTCGATTTCCCGAGCGACGACACCACCACGCTCGACGCGGTGACCGTGCGCGCCGGCAGCATCAACCCGGTCGACGTGTCGTCGGTGGAATCCACCACGATCCTGTCCGCCCAGCAGATCGCCAGCATCCCGGTGGCGCGCGACGCCACCAGCGTCGCCCTGCTCGCACCCGGCACGGTGCGCGGCGATGCCGCGTTCGGCAACCTGGCCTCGTTCGGCGGCTCGTCGGTGGCGGAGAACGCGTACTACGTCAATGGCTTCAACATCACCAATGCGTTCAACAACCTCGTCTTCGCGCAGATCCCGTTCGAGGCGATCGCCGAGCAACAGGTCAAGACCGGCGGCTACGGCGCCGAGTTCGGCCGCTCCACCGGCGGCGTGGTCAACCTCATCACCCGCCGCGGCACCAACGACTTCTCCGCGGGTGGGGCGATCTACTGGACGCCGTCCTCGCTGGCCGGCAAGGCCCCGGACATCCATCTCAACAACGGCGACCTGCTGCAGGACAACTCACGGGACGATGGAGAACAATCCAGCGTCGCCCTGTGGGCCGGCGGCGCGCTGGTCCGCGATCGCCTGTTCGCCTACGGCCTGGTGCAGTTCGCCCGCAACGACGGCGATACCTGGAACGACGTCAACGCCGGCATCAACGCCAACACGCGCACGCGTTCGCCCACGTGGTTGCTGAAGATGGACTGGAACCTGTCGCAGGATCACCTGCTGGAACTGACCAGCTTCTCGGATGTCGCGCGTACCACCCAGGTCGTGCACACCAACGACGAAGGCGTGCTCAACCGCACCGGCGTGCTCGGCACTGTCTACACAGAACAGGGTGGCACCAGCCACGCGCTCAAGTACACCGGCTACCTCAGCGACAGCTTCACCCTGTCCGCGCTGCTGGGACGCGGCAAGTTCAGCCGCGGCATCTACGGTATTTCCGCCAACGGCACGCGCCAGGAATGGTCGGGCGATATCAACGCGCCCGACACCGGTTGCCCGGTGATCGTCGACCAGCGCAACTCCACCTTGCTCGGGGCAACACCGGCGATCCATGGCTGCGACTTCATCGGCGGCACCCTGGGACGACCCGACGCCGGCGATACCCGCAAGCAACTCCGGGTGGATGCCGAATGGTTGCTCGGGGATCACCAGTTGCGCTTCGGCGTCGATGCCGACCGCTTCACCTCGGTGGCCGGCGGCGCGATCGAAGGCGGACAGGTCTGGAACTACGCCACCATCGATCCCGATGGCGTGCCGCTCAACGACGACGACATCGACTTCGTGGTCAACGTGGTGTTCAAGAACGGCGCCACCGTCGACGTCGACCAGCGCGCGTTCTACATCGAGGATCGCTGGCAGGTCACGCCGAACTTCCTCGCCTACGCGGGCCTGCGCTGGGACAGCTTCGACAACCGCAACGGCAACGGCGAGTCCTATGCCTCCATCGACAACCAGTTGGGACCACGGCTCGGATTCGCATGGGACGTGAAGGGCGATGCCTCGCTGAAGATCTTCGGCAACGCCGGGCGCTACGCCTTGCCGCTGACCGCGACGGTGGCGATCCGCGGTGCCAGTGCGTCGATCTTCAGCCAGCAACTGTTCTTCTACGACAGCGTGGATCCCGCCACCGGTGCACCGGTCGGTGCCACGCCGTTCACCCCCATCACTTACCTCAACAATGAATTCGGCGCGCAGAAGGATCCGCGCACCATCGCCTCCGAGAACCTGCAGCCGATGTACCAGGACGAATTCATCCTGGGCTTCCAGAAGCAGATGGACGAGCACTGGTCGTTCGGCCTGCGCACGGTGTATCGCGACCTGCGCCGCGCGATCGACGACAACTGCGACGAGCGTGCGATCTACGACTGGGCGATCGACAACGGCTTCGTCGACCCCGACGGCGATCCCTTCCAACCGCCGGAGGCAAGCACGGTCCCGAAGGAGATCGCCTTCATCAACCCTGGCTTCACCTTCTGCCACCTGTACAACCCGGGCAGCGACGGCGTGTTCAACATCGACATCGACGGCAACGGCACGCTGGAGAAAGTCACCATCGACGCCGACACGCTGGGCCCCAAGGCCAAGCGCACATATTCGGCGGCCGAGTTCTTCTTCGAGGGGCATTGGGACAAGCTGTTCCTGCAGGGCTCCTACACCTGGGCGCGCAGCACCGGCAATACCGAGGGCGGCATCAAGTCCGACATCGGCCAGGCCGACACCGGCACCACCCAGGACTTCGACTATCGCGAACTGATGCTGGGCGCGGACGGCCCGCTGCCGAACGACCGCAAGCACACGCTGAAGGTGTTCGGAAACTACGACCTCAACGAGCAGTGGTCGATCGGCGGCAACCTGCTGGTGCAGTCCGGCCGGCCGATCAACTGCTTCGGCGTGTACGGCAACGACCCGCTGCACTACGGCAACTCGTACTTCTCCTGCAGCAACACGCCGGGCACCGATACCGACGGCGACGGCGTGCTCGACAATGGCACCCAGATCGTTCCGCGCGGCAGTGCCGGCCGCACGCCGTGGCAACGCCAGTTGGACCTCAACGTGGTCTGGAAACCCGCGTTCGCGGACGACCGCCTCACCTTCAAGCTCGATGTGTTCAACGTGTTCAACACGCGCACCGTGACCAGCGTGGTGGAAACCGCAGAGACCAACGAAGGCAGCTCGCTGTTCGGTACGGTCTACGGCATCCCGACCAGCTTCCAGGCGCCGCGCGCGGTGCGCCTGATGCTGCAGTACGCGTTCTGAGTCCATGAGCGCCGCCACCCCTCCCCTGGAAGCGCGGGACAGGCAACACTCGTCCCGCGTCTTTTTTCTTCCTGCGGCCATCGGCCCGGCATCCGGATTCCCGTGGTGGCCACTTCCCGATGCATTGCGCCTCCTGCGCCTGGTCACCGCCCTGCTGTTCATGGCGCATGCGTCGATGCGCTTTGTGCTCGGCACGATCCCGCAATTCGGCACGTTCATGGAATCGCAGGGATTCCCGCACGGGCAGGCCTGGGTGCTGGCGATCACCTTCTACGAACTCGGTGCAGGCAGCCTGCTGATCCTGAACCGCGGCGTGCGTTGGGCCGCCAGCGGCCTGGCGGTGATCGTCGCGGTCGGGATCGTGCTGATCCATCGCCATAACGGCTGGTTCGTCGGTGAGCACGGCGTGGGTGGCAGCGAATACAGCGTGGCCCTGCTGGCGATGCTGCTGGTTGTCGCCGCCGATGACGCCGCGCGCGCATCCCGTTTCGTTCCATCCGCCAACGAGGCCGATTCGACATGAACGACACACCTCCCGCCGTCGCGCGACCCGATTGCGCATTGCTCGGCTTCCGCCTGCTGATCGCTCTCCTGATCGGCATCCACGGCTGGTACCGGCTGCATGCCGGGACCTCATCGGGATTCGGCGACTGGCTGGCCACCCAGGGCATCCCGCTGGCGCATGCGGTAGCCTGGGGCGTCACCATCGGCGAGGTCGTCGGCTCGGCCTGCCTGGCGATCGGGGTCTGCGTGCGTCCGTTCGCCCTGCTGTTCATGGCGATCTACGCGATGGGCATCGTCTTGGTGCATGCGCCGGAAGGCTGGTTCGTGGTCGGCGCCGGCCGCAACGGCATGGAGTACAGCGTGCTGCTGATCGGCAGCCTGACGCTGGTGGCGTTGCGCATCCGCACGCCGCTCTGGCACGCGTTCAGGTCGCGCTGACCGATCCGTGGGGATCCGGCAAGGCCACGGGCACGACTTCCGGCAGGTGCCGACCACGCCGGGTTCCGGGCATGGTGCGCGATTCGCCATGCGTCCACCGAGGGGAACCCCATGCGCCTGTTGTCACTGGCCTGCGCGATCGCGCTTGGCCTGAGTTCCGTGGCGGCGTCCGCTGCCACGCCCAATCCGGCGGCGAAGGTGCCGGGCAGCGAGGCCATCGTCAGCAAGACCCTGGCGAACGGCCTGAAGATCGTGGTCTGGCCCGACCACGACATCCCCAACGCCAACTACTACACCTTCTACAAGGTCGGCAGCCGCAACGAATACCCGGGCATCACCGGGCTCGCGCACTACTTCGAGCACATGATGTTCAACGGCACGACCAGGCGCGCGCCGGGCGAGTTCGACAAGCAGATGGAAGCCGCCGGCGGCAGCAACAACGCCAGCACCAGCAACGACCTGACCATCTACACCGACTGGTTCCCCAGCAACGCGCTGGAGACGATCTTCGACCTCGAAGGCGACCGCATGGCCAACCTGTCGTTCGATCCGAAAGTGATCGAAAGCGAACGCGGCGTGGTTTTCAGCGAGCGTCGCTCCAGCATCGACAACGACAACTTCGGCACCCTGATGGAGCAGATGCAGGCCACCGCGTGGACCGCGCATCCCTACCAGTTCCCGACCATCGGCTGGCCGTCCGACATCGAGCAGTGGAAGCTCGACGACCTGAAGAAGTTCTTCAAGACCTACTACGCGCCCAACAACGCGGTGCTGGTGGTCGCCGGCGACGTGGAGCCGGCGCAGGTGTTCGCGCTGGCCGACAAGTACCTGGCCGCGCTGCCGAAACAGCCCGCGCCGGCACCGATCACCACCGTCGAGCCGGAACAGCTGGGCGAGCGCCGCCTGGTGGTGGAACGGGCGGACGCGCAATCGCCGATCGTCGCCTATGCCTTCCACAGCGGCATCGGCGCGGGCAGCAAGGACTATCCCACGCTGGAACTGCTGACCACGATCCTGTCGCAGGGCGAATCCTCGCGCCTGCACCAGCGCCTGGTCGAGAAGGAACAGGCGGCCACCCAGGCCGGTGCGTTCGCCGAGGCAGGCTTCGACCCCGGCCTGCTGTGGGTGTACGCGATGCTGCCGCCAGGCGGCGACATGGCGAAGGTGGAGGCCCTGCTCGACGACGAACTGGCGAAGATCGCCCGCGACGGCGTCACCGCCGCCGAACTCGACAAGGCGCGCAACCTCAAGGCCTCCGCTTTCTGGCGCGGCATGGCCACGATCAACGGCAAGGCGCGGGCATTGGGCACGTACGAAGTGTTCAACGGCGACTACCGCAAGCTGTTCGATGCGCCCACCGCGTACGAGGCCGTCAGCGCCGCCGACGTGCAGGCGCTGGCATCGAGGATCCTGCGCATCCAGAACCGCACCACCGGCCTGCTCAAGCCGGTCGCCGCCGCACCCACTGCCGACAAGAAGGAGGCCGCGAAATGAGCCTGTTCCGCACCGTTTCCCTCGCAGTGATCGCGGCATTCGCGTTAAGCAGTGCGATGGCCGCCGACATCAAATTGCCCGACTACCAGACCGTCACCCTCGACAACGGCGCCACCGTCCTGCTGATGCCGCGCAAGGATGTCCCGCTGATCGCCGCCAACATCGCCGTGCGCGGCGGCGCGCTGGCCGATGCGCCCGGCAAGGAAGGCACCGCCGACCTGCTCGGCGAAATGCTCTCCAAGGGCGCCGGCAGCCGCACCGCGCTGCAGTTCGCGCAGGCCGTCGATGGGGCGGGCGGCAGCCTGGGCTTCGGCAGCTCGCGCGAGGCGATCGTCGCCAATGCGCAGTTCCTGTCCAAGGACAGCGCGCTGATGCTGTCCCTGCTCGCCGATGCGCTGCTGCGGCCGACCATGGACGCCGCCGAGTTCGACAAGCTGCGCAAGCGCGCGATCGACGGCATCGCCAATGCCAAGGACTCCGATCCGCGCCAGCTGATCGGCACCTACACCGGTGGCTGGCTGTTCCGCGGCCACCCGTACGGGCGCTCCACCGGTGGCGACGAAACCAGCCTGGCCACGATCACCCTCGCCGACCTGCAGGCCTACCGCCAGCAGCAGATGGGCGGCGACCGCCTGGTCATCGCCATCGCCGGCGATTTCGATGCCAACGCGGTGACTGCGCAGCTGAAGCAGTCGTTCGGGGCATGGCCGAAGGCGAGCGGCAACCTGCCCCGGGTCGACGCCAAGGCGCGCGAGACCGGCCGCCGCGTGCTGCTGGTCGACAAGCCGGGCGCCACCCAGACCTACTTCGCGCTGGCCAATGTCGGCAGCAAGCGGGGCGATCCCGCCGAAGCCGCGCAGGACCTGGTGCAGACCGCGTTCGGCGGGCGCTTCACCTCGATGCTCAATACCGAACTGCGGGTGAAGTCCGGCCTGACCTATGGCGCCCGCTCGGGCATCGAACGCGCGTCCCAGCCGGGCCCCGCGGTCATCAGCAGCTTCACCAAGACCGAAACCACCAAGGCCGCGATCGACCTCGCCATCGCCACCCTCGATCGCCTGCACAAGGACGGGCTGGACGGCGCGACCATCGACTCCGCCAAGCGCTACGTCGCCGGCCAGTACGCGCCGGGCCTGGAGACCGCGCCGCAACTCGCCGCGCAACTGGTCGACATGACCCTGTACGGCGAGTCGCGCGAGGCGGTCGATGGCTACCTCGGCAACATCGCCGCGGCCACGCCGGCGCAGATCGCCGACGCCCGCGCGGTGTTCCCGCAGAGCCAGGACCTGGCCATCGTCGCCATCGGCGATGCAGCGAAGATCCGCGAGTGGATGAAGGCCTACGGCCCGCTCACCGAGATGAAGCTGACCGATCCGCGCTTCACCCCGTAACCCCGCGCGCCACCCGTTCGTCGGCACTCGCCGGAGGTTGTGACCTCCGGCACCGGCCGGCATCGCCCGTGCTCGCTAGAGTTCCCGCGCGACGCCAGTGCGTCGCCCTTCTTCCTTGCACCACCGGAGTCGCATGCCCGTGAAAATCCCGAAGATCCTGCTGCTGTCGCTGTCCATCGGCGCCGCCCTCGCCGGCTGCCAGAAGCCCGCCGAGACCGCTGCCGCCAGCACCGGAACCGCCAAGGCCGAAGCCCCCGCCTACACCCTCGACGAATCCAAGCTGCCGCCGTTCAACCAGTTCACCCTGGCCGACCTCGATGCCGGCAAGAGCGCCTGCGTCGACTTCGCCGGGCACGTCAACGGCAAGTGGCTGGCGGCCAATCCCATCCCGGGCGATCGCAGCAGCTGGGGCGCGTTCGAAATGCTGGCGGAGCGTTCGCTGGGCGTACAGCGCCAGCTGGCCGAGCAGGCCGCCGCGAAGAACGCGGACGTCGGCGTCGACAAGATCGTCGGCGACTTCTGGTCCACCGGCATGGACGAGGCGAAGATCGACGCCCAGGGCGTAGAACCGTTGAAGCCGGAACTGGCGAAGATCGATGCGCTCGCCGATGGTCCGGCCATCGCCGAATTCCTGCGCACGTCCGAGGCCGAGGGCAACGGCTACCTGATCGGCATCGGTTCGATGCCGGACTTCAAGAATTCCGACATCAACATCGCCGCCACCGGCCAGGGCGGCCTGGGCCTGCCGGACGTGCCGTACTACAGCAAGCCCGAGTACCAGAAGATCCGCGATGCCTACGTCGCGTATGCGACCAAGCTGCTGGAGCTGTCCGGCATGCCGGCCGCCGAGGCGGCGACGCAGGCCAAGGACATACTGGCCTTCGAGGCGCGACTGGCCAAGGTCAGCAAGTCCAGCGAGGAGTTCTCGCGCGATGTCGGCCTGTACTACAACCCGATCAGCCCGGCCGATGCCGACAAGCTGTCGCCGAACTTCCCCTTCACCAAGCTGTTCGAATCGCAGGGCGTTGCGGTGCCGGCGATGTTCTCGCTGTCGGTGCCGGCCTACCACGCCGAAGTCAGCAAGATGCTGGCCGACGTGCCGGCGGCGCAGTGGAAGAGCTACCTGAAGTTCCACTTGCTGGATGGCGCAGCCCCTTACCTCTCCAGCGACTTCGTGCAGGCCAACTTCGAGTACTACGGCAAGACCCTGGGCGGGCAGAAGGAACTGCGCGAGCGCGGCAAGCGCGTGCTCGGCACCATCGACGGCCAGGTCGGCGAAGCGCTGGGCCAGATGTACGTGAAGGTCGCCTTCCCGGCCGAGTCCAAGGCCAAGATGGAAACCCTGATCAAGAACCTCGGCGACGCGCTGAAGCTGCGCATCGAGGGCCTGGAATGGATGAGCGCCGACACCAAGAAGAAGGCGCTGGAGAAGTGGGCTTCGTTCCAGCCGCGCGTGGGCTACCCGGACAAGTGGCGCGAGTGGACCGGCCTGTCGACCAGCCGCGACAGCTACATCGGCAACGTCATGGCCGCGCGCAAGTTCAACTACAAGTGGGACATCGGCAAGATCGGCCAGCCGGTCGACAAGACCGAATGGGGCATGCGCCCGCAGACGGTCAACGCGCAGTACAACCCGCTGGCCAACCAGATCACCTTCCCGGCCGCGATCCTGCAGCCGCCGTTCTTCGATCCGAAGGCCGATGACGCGCTGAACTACGGCGGCATCGTGGCTGTGATCGGCCACGAGATGACCCACGGCTACGACGACCAGGGCAGCCGCTTCGACGCCAAGGGCACCATGCTCGATTCGCCGGGCTGGTGGACGCAGGCCGACCTGGACAGCTTCAAGGCCCGCACCGGCAAGCTGGTCGCGCAGTTCAACGACTACAAGGCGAGCAACGGCAAGGCCCTCAACGGTAACCACACGCTGGGCGAGAACATCGCCGACCTCGGCGGCCTGGCCACGGCCTACGATGCCTTCACCAAGGCCACTGCCGGCCAGCCCGACCCGAAGATCGACGGCCTGACCCGCGATCAGCGCTTCTTCTACGGCTGGGCCACCGTGTGGCGCCGCAACTTCACCCCGGAGGAGCTTGAGCAGCGCCTGCAGACCGACGAGCACGCCCTGGCCGAGTACCGCGCCATCGGCGCGCCGTCCAACATGCCGGCCTTCGCCCAGGCGTTCGGCTGCAAGGTCGGCGACCCGATGGCCCGCGATGGCGACAGGCACGTCGTGATCTGGTGATCCGGATGCGTTGATCGTAGGGGCAGGCCCCCGTGCCTGCCCTGCTTTCAGGGCAGGCACGGGGGCCTGCCCCTACGTTATCGCGGATGCCGCATCTGCCCGCTTCATTGCCCCTTCCCGCAGGCGGGGGGACAATAGCGGCATGATCGACGCTACCCGCTATCCCCGGTTGTCCCGGATCGACCGCCCCGCCGACCTGCGCACCTTCGAGCCTTCCGAGCTGCGCGCCATCGCCGACGAACTGCGCGGCTACCTGATCGAGTCGGTCGGCAAGTCCGGCGGCCACTTCGGCGCCGGCCTGGGCGTGGTGGAACTGACCACGCTGCTGCACTACCTGTACGACACGCCGGAAGACCGGATCGTCTGGGACGTGGGCCACCAGAGCTACCCGCACAAGATCCTCACCGGGCGTCGCGACGCGATCCACACGGTCAAGCAGAAGGACGGCGTGGCGCCGTTCCCGAAGCGCGAGGAAAGCGAGTACGACACCTTCGGCGTGGGCCATTCGTCCACCTCGATCTCGGCCGCGCTGGGCATGGCCATCGCCAACGCGCGCGCCGGCAACGATCGCCGGGTGGTCGCGGTGATCGGCGACGGCGCCATGACCGCGGGCATGGTCTACGAAGCGCTCAACCACGCCGGCGGCATGGACGAGGAACCCAACCTGCTGGTGATCCTCAACGACAACCGCATGTCGATCAGCGAGGCGGTCGGCGGGCTGACCAAGATGCTCGGGCGGATGACCGGCAGCAAGACGCTCAACGCCTTGCGCGAGGGCGGCAAGAAGCTGCTCGGCGACAAGCGCAGCAGCGGCACCGCGCGTTTCGTGCGGCGCTGGGAGGAGCACTGGAAGGGCATGTTCGTGCCCTCCACCCTGTTCGAGGAAATGGGCTTCCACTACACCGGTCCGATCGACGGCCACGACGTGGATGCGCTGCACGGCGTGCTGACCATGCTCAAGGGCCTGAAGGGCCCGCAGGTGCTGCATGTCATCACCACCAAGGGCAAGGGCTACGAGCTCGCCGAAGGCGACCAGATCGGCTACCACGCGGTCTCGCCCTTCGATCCCGAGAAGGGGCTGGTGGCGAAGACCGGCGCGAAGAAACCGACCTATACCGATGTCTTCGGCGACTGGTTGTGCGACATGGCAGCGGCGGACGACAAGCTGCTGGCGATCACCCCGGCGATGCGCGAAGGCTCCGGCCTGGTGCGCTTCAGCCAGGAATACCCGGCGCGTTATTTCGACGTCGCCATCGCCGAGCAGCATGCGGTGACGCTGGCCGCCGGCATGGCCTGCGAAGGTGCCAAGCCGGTGGTCGCGATCTACTCGACCTTCCTGCAGCGCGCCTACGACCAGCTGGTCCACGACGTCGCGATCCAGAAGCTCGACGTGCTGTTCGCGATCGACCGCGGCGGCGTGGTGGGTCCCGATGGCGCGACCCACGCCGGCAACCTCGACCTCAGCTTCCTGCGCTGCGTGCCGAACATGGTCGTGATGGCCCCGGCCGATGAGGACGAGTGCCGCAAGCTGCTAAGTACCGGCTACAGGCACGCAGGTCCGGCCGCCGTGCGCTACCCGCGCGGCACCGGTCCCGGCACTGCGATTTCCGCATCGCTCGAAACGCTGCCGATCGGCAAGGCGGAGCTGCGCCGCAACGGCTCGCGCATCGCCCTGCTCGCGTTCGGCGCCATCGTGCCGGCGGCGCAACAGGTTGGCGAAGACCTCGGCCTGACCGTGGTCAACATGCGTTTCGTGAAGCCGCTGGATCGCGCGCTGCTGCTCGAACTGGCGAAGACCCACGAAGGCTTCGTCACCCTCGAGGACAACGTGGTCGCCGGCGGCGCCGGCAGCGGCGTAGCCGAACTGCTGGCCGCCGAAGCCATCGTGATGCCGATCCTGCACCTGGGCCTGCCGGATGCCTTCCAGCACCACGCCAGCCGCGAAGACCTGCTCAGCGAAGCCGGGCTGGATGCGGCCGGGATTCGTGCCGCGGTGCTTAAGCGCTGGCCCGGACTGGCCGAAGCGTTCCACCCACACGCCGCCACGGCCTGACATCCCTTGCAGGAGCGGCGTAAGCCGCGACCTCGCTTCGTCGGAACGAATCGTCGCGGCTTACGCCGCTTGTGTCTTGGATTTGCCCTAGTGTGTGAAGTGAGAGCGGAGTGCGGGACGCCGACAGGCCGGAGTGCTCGCAAGCACGGGTAGGAGCAAGGGC
>NZ_JAYRTQ010000023.1:0-38304 GCF_041919455.1 Thermomonas sp. | reverse complement strand
CATCGCCCGCTCGGATTCCCGCCTTTGCGCGCGCACCGCCACCGACTCATGTCGCGGTTTAGGCACGCGGGTTCCCGCTTTTTGGCTCTCACACCCGAAGCCACAATCTCCTTGAGCTCCACGGGCCGGTGGGGGTAGCGCCGAGCGTGCCAAGGATGGCCCGCGCCCGCGACCTGAGTCCTGGAAGACTCGAGGGAGCGGCGGCGCTACCCCCACCGGCCCGTGGAGCGGCGCGAGCAAGCTCTAGTTGACGCTAACTCGCTGAATCCCCTACAATTCCGCTCCTGTCCGGCCTCGATGTCGTGCAGGGACAAGAATAACTACAGAAACCAGAGTCAAAGGAATCGTAATCATGTACGCAGTTTTGGTCACGGGCGGTAAGCAACACCGCGTGATGCAGGGCGAAACGCTCCGCGTCGAAAAGCTCGAAGGCGATGTTGGCAGCGAACTCAAGTTCGACAACATCCTGATGCTCGGCGATGCCGACGGCATCAAGCTGGGCGATGACATCAAGGGGGCTTCCATCGCCGCCAAGATCGTCAGCCACGGCCGCGCCGACAAGATCCGCATCGTCAAGTTCCGTCGCCGCAAGCACCATCGCAAGCAGATGGGCCACCGGCAGCACTACACCGAAATCGAGATCACCGGCATTGCCGGTGGCGACAAGAAGTAAGGAGACGCAGTCATGGCACATAAAAAGGGCGTAGGTTCCTCGCGCAACGGCCGCGACTCCAACCCGAAGTACCTCGGCGTGAAGATCTATGGTGGCCAGGCGATCGAAGCCGGCAACATCATCGTTCGCCAGCGCGGCACCCAGTTCCACCCGGGCATGGGCGTCGGCCTGGGCCGCGACCACACCCTGTTCGCGCTGGTCGACGGCCAGGTCGAGTTCTCGACCAAGGGCCCGAACAAGCGCCGCACGGTCAGCATCGTCGCCGCGGAATAATCGCCGCCCGACGCATCGCGAAGAACCCCGCTTCGGCGGGGTTTTTCGTTTATGCAGGCCCTCGCTCCTCACCCGCTTCACCGAACACGGCACAATCACCCACATGAAACTCGTCGACGAAGTTGAAATCACCGTCACCGCGGGCAACGGCGGCAACGGCTGCATCGCCTTCCGCCGCGAGAAGTTCATCCCGCTCGGCGGCCCCAACGGCGGCGACGGCGGCAATGGCGGCGATGTCTGGGTGCAGGCCGACGAGAACCTCAACACCTTGGTCGATTTCCGCCATGAGACGCGCTTCAAGGCGCAGCGCGGCGAGAACGGCATGGGCAGCCAGATGTACGGCAAGGCCGGCGAGGACAAGACCATCGTCGTGCCGGTCGGTACCGTGGTGCACAACGTCGATACCGACGAGATCATCGGCGACCTGACCGAGCATGGGCAGCGCCTGCTGGTCGCCCGCGGCGGCTTGGGTGGCCTGGGCAACATGCACTTCAAGAGTTCGGTCAACCGTACCCCGCGCCGGGCGACGCCGGGCACCGAGGGCGAGACCCGCGGCCTGCGGCTGGAGCTGAAGCTGCTGGCCGACGTGGGCCTGCTGGGTTTCCCGAATGCCGGCAAATCGACGTTCGTGCGCGCGGTCTCCGCGGCAACGCCGAAGGTCGCGGACTATCCCTTCACCACGCTTTATCCGAACCTGGGCGTGGTCAGCGTGGAGCCGGGGCGCAGCTTCGTGATCGCCGACATCCCCGGGTTGATCGAGGGCGCTGCGGATGGTGCGGGTCTGGGCAGCCTGTTCCTGCGCCACGTCCAGCGCACCCGCCTGCTGCTGCACCTGGTCGACATCGCGCCGATGGAAGGCGGGATCGAGGCCACGCCAGCCGAACAGGTACGGGCGATCGAGAACGAGTTGCGCAAGTACGACCCGGCGATGCTGGAGAAGCCGCGCTGGCTGGTGCTCAACAAGGCCGACCTGATGTTCGAGGACGAGGCGAAGGCAGCGGCCGAGGTGATCGTCGCCGAACTGGGTTGGACCCAGCCGTGGTATCTGGTCTCGGCGATCGGCCGCGAAGGCACCCGCCCGATCATGCTTGCGGTGCAGGCGTTCTTCGACCGCATGCGCGAAGACGAACTCGAGGCGGCGAAGGACGCCGCGCATGCCAGCGGCGATGTTTGAGCGGTCGTTGCGGCGGCCAACAAAAAACCCGGCATTCGCCGGGTTTTTTGGTGACGCGGGCCGCCCTGGATCAGGCGGCCTTGAGCGCCTTGATGCGCGCGGTGAGGCGAGCCTTGTGACGGGCGGCCTTGTTCTTGTGGATCAGGCCGCGGGCGGCGAAACGATCGAGCAGCGGCTGCGCGGTGATGAACGCGGCGGAAGCAGCTTCGGCGTCGTTGGCGTCGAGCGCCTTGATCACCTTCTTGACGGCGGTACGCAGCATGGAGCGCTGGGCGACGTTGCGTTCGTTGCGCACGACGGTCTGCTTGGCGCGCTTCTTGGCGGACTTGATATTGGCCACGATGAAAATCCTGGGGAGTCTGTTGGGGCTGAGAGAATCGGCCGCCGGCAGCACTGCCTACGGACGAAGGGGTCGGGAAGACTCAAAATTATGGACGATTCAATGGCTTGGGTCAACTTACCCGCCGAGGTGGCGGCATGAGCCGGTTGCTGCGGTCGACCGCGGTGTTCAGCGCGATGACCTTCCTGTCGCGGGTTTCCGGGCTGGTGCGCGACCAGGTGTACGCGATCGTGTTCGGCGCCAATCCGGCGATGGACGTGTTCATCGCGGCGTTTCGCATCCCGAATTTCATGCGCCGGCTGTCCGCCGAGGGCTCGTTCTCGATGGCCTTCGTGCCGGTGCTGGCCGAATACAAGGAAAAGCATGGCCCGCAGGCGGTGCGCGAGCTGGTCGACCGGGTCACCGGCACCCTGCTGGCGGGGTTGCTGGTGGTCACCGCCGTCGTCCTGTTGATCGCGCCGTGGCTGACCCAGCTCATTGCGCCCGGCTTCGTGCCCGGAAGCGAGAAGCACGCGCTGTTCATCGAGATGCTGCGGATCACCTTCCCGTACGCACTGTTCATCTCGCTGGCCTCGCTGGTGGGCAGCATCCTCAACAGCTACCAGCGCTTCGCCATCCCGGCGCTGTCGCCGGTCCTGCTGAACCTGGCGATGATGGCGGCGGCGCTGGGGTTGGCACCATTGATGGGCGGCTCGGTCAAGGCCCTGGCCTGGGGCGTGTTCGCCGCCGGCATCCTGCAACTGGTGTTCCAGTTGCCGGCGCTGGCCAAGTTGGGATTGTTGCCACGGCCGAAGCTGGATTTCGCCCATGCCGGCGTGCGCAAGATCCTCAAGCTGATGCTGCCGACCCTGTTCGGCTCGTCGGTGGTCCAGTTCAACCTGCTGTTCAACACCATGGCGGCGTCGTTCCTGATCGGCGGCAGCATGACCTGGCTGTACTACAGCGACCGCCTGCTGGAGTTCCCGCTGGGTATGTTCGGGGTGGCGATCGGCACGGTGATCCTGCCGCACCTGTCGACCCGCCATGCCGCGACGGATCCTGACGGATTCTCGAAGGGACTGGATTGGGGTTTCCGGTTATGCCTGCTGATCGGCCTGCCGGCCTGCGCCGGGCTGATCCTGTGCGCTGAGCCGCTGATGGCCACGCTGTTCCAGTACCGCAACTTCAGCACGCTCGACGCGAAGATGAGCAGCTGGAGCCTGATCGCACAGTCCATCGCAGTGCCTGCCTTCCTGCTGGTCAAGGTCTTGGCACCAGCGTTCTACGCGCGGCAGGACACGCGGACGCCGGTGAAGGCCGCCATCGTCGCGGTCCTGACGAATGCGCTGTGCACGATCGGCCTGTTCGCCTGGCTGTTGCATGCCACGCCGACAGGACAGGCCGCGTTGCAGGCGGCGGGCGGCAGTTGGCGACAGGCGCTGGCCGGCATCCACGGCGCACATGCAATGCTGGCGTTGGCGATCGCCATCGCCGGTTGGGTGAACGCGCTGCAACTGGCCTGGCTGCTGCGGCGCACCGGCGTCTATCGGCGCCAGCCGGGTTGGGGGCGCTTCTTCGGACGACTGCTGGCCGCCACGCTGGCGCTGGTGCTGGTCGTGCTGGTGTTCCGGCACGCATGGCCGGCATGGAGCGACTGGGCGTGGTGGGAGCGTGGCTGGCGGTTGGCGGCGATGGTCGGAAGTGGTGGCCTGGCGTATGCGGCCGTGTTGCTTGCGTTGGGCATGCGTCCCCGCGACCTGCGCCACTGACGGTCCGGTTGCTGCACCGCAGCTATACTGCGAAGTCACCATGAAACCTCTCTTCCGCGACGCCATTTCCGCTTCGGACAGCCGCGGGCCACTGGGCCCGCAGGGCAGCGTGGCCTGCATCGGTGCCTTCGACGGCCTGCACCTCGGCCACCGGGCGCTGGTCGGCCGCGCCGTGGCGCGTGCGCGTTCGCTCGGGGTGCCGGCAGTCGCGCTGAGCTTCGAGCCGCTGCCGCGCGAATTCTTCGCCAAGGACGTCAAGCCGCCGCGCCTGATGCTGCCGCGGGCGAAGCTTGAAGGCCTGTACGGCCTCGGTTGCGACAGCGTCGGCCTGCTGCGCTTCAACGCGAACCTCGCATCGATGCCGGCCGAGGATTTCGTCCGCGACGTGCTGGTCGAACGCCTGCACGCGCATGAAGTCTGGGTCGGTCCAGGCTTCCGCTTCGGCAAGGGCAGGGCGGGCGACATCAACCTGTTGCAGGCGATGGGCGAAGCGCACGGCTTCAGCGCGCACGCGATCGAGCCGGTGCATTGCGGCGATGGCGAACGCGTCTCCAGCACGCGCATCCGCGCCGCGCTGAGTGCCGGCGATTTCGACGCCGCCTCGCGCCTGCTCGGTCGCCCGTACGCCATCGGCGGCCACGTGGTGCATGGCAAGCAGTTGGGCCGCACCCTCGGATACCCCACCGCCAACCTGCGCTTCGGCAACAAGATGCCGGCGCTGCGCGGCATCTACGCCACCTGGGTGCATGGCGTCGCGGGGCATCCGTGGCCCTCGGTTTCCAGCTTCGGCACCCGGCCGACCGTGGATGGCGTTGAGCCGCTGCTGGAAGCGCATCTGTTCGACTTCGCCGGCGACCTGTACGGGCGCCGCATCGACGTCGAGTTCGTCGCCCGCCTGCGCGATGAAGAAAAATTCCCCGACCTCGACGCGTTGGTGGTGCAGATGCGCCGCGACGACGCGCAGGCCCGGGCTATCCTCGATCTCCAAGCACCGCAGCGAGCCTCCGTGTGACCGACAAGCAAGAGAATCCGTACAAGGCCACCATCCTGTTGCCGGAGACCGCGTTCCCGATGCGCGGCGACTTGCCCAAGCGCGAGCCGGACACGCTGGCGCGTTGGGAACGCGAAGGCCTGTACGCGCAGATCCGCAACGTGGCGAAGGGTCGCCCGCAGTTCGTCCTGCACGACGGCCCGCCGTACGCGAACGGCGCGATCCACCTCGGCCACGCGGTCAACAAGATCCTCAAGGACATCATCGTCAAGTCGAAGACGGTGGCCGGCTTCGATGCGCCCTACATCCCGGGCTGGGACTGCCACGGCCTGCCGATCGAGATCGCGATCGAGAAGAAATGGGGCAAGGTCGGGGTGAAGCTGGACGCGGTCGAGTTCCGGCAGAAATGCCGCGATTACGCGAACGAACAGATCGACGTGCAGCGCCGCGATTTCAAGCGCCTGGGCGTGCTCGGCGACTGGGACAACCCGTACCGCACCCTCGACTTCAAGTTCGAGGCCGACGAGATCCGCGCGCTGGCGAAGGTCGTCGAGAATGGCCACCTGCTGCGCGGGGTGAAGCCGGTGTACTGGTGCTTCGATTGCGGAAGTGCGCTGGCCGAGGCGGAGATCGAATACCAGGATAAGGTTTCGCCCGCGGTCGATGTGGCCTACGCGGCGCGCAACGCGCAATTGGTGAGTCGTGCTTTCGGCAGCGAACTGCCGGAAGGCGTCGAGGTTGCGCTGCCGATCTGGACCACCACGCCGTGGACGCTGCCGGCATCGCTGGCGATCTCGATGGGCCCGGAGCTGGACTACGTGCTGGTCGAAGGCCCGGCCAAGGCCGATGGTTCGCGCCGCTGGCTGGTGCTGGCCGAAGCATTGGCCGAGAAGGCATTGAAGCGATACGGCGTCGAGGAGGTCGTGCTGCTCGGTCGTGCACAGGGCGAAAAACTCGAAGGCATGCTGTTCGCGCATCCGTTCTACGACGAACGCGATATCCCGATCCTGCTCGGCGACCACGTGTCGGCGGAAGACGGCACCGGTGCCGTGCACACCGCGCCCGGGCATGGCCAGGAAGACTTCGCGGTCTCGCAGAAGTACGGCCTGGTCGAACAATACTCGGCGGCGCAGCTCAATCCGGTCGATGGCCGTGGCGTGTACCTGCCATCGACACCGCCTGCGCATGGCACCGACATCGCCGGGCTGCATGTCTGGAAGGCCAACGAGGTGCTGGTCGAGGTGCTGCGCGCGAGCGGCCACCTGCTCGCGTTCTCGAAGCTCACCCACAGCTACCCGCATTGCTGGCGGCACAAGACGCCGGTCGCGTTCCGCGCCACCCCGCAGTGGTTCATCTCGATGGACCAGGCCCACCTGCGACGCGATGCGCTGGCTGCGATCAAGACCGTCACCTGGTACCCGGAATGGGGCGAGGCGCGCATCGCCGGCATGATCGACGGGCGCCCCGACTGGACGATCTCGCGCCAGCGCACCTGGGGCGTGCCGATCGCGTTGTTCGTGCATCGCGAAACCGGCGAACCGCATCCGCGCAGCGTCGAGCTGATGCGCCAGGTCGCGGATCGTGTCGAGCAGGGCGGCGTGGATGTCTGGTATTCGCTGGATGCCGCCGAGCTGCTGGGCGACGAGGCGAAGGACTACGACCGCATCACCGACATCCTCGATGTCTGGTTCGATTCCGGCATCACCCACGAAGCCGTGCTGCTCGAGCGTGGACTCGGCAAGCCGGCCGATTTGTACCTGGAAGGTTCGGACCAGCATCGCGGCTGGTTCCAGAGCTCGATGCTGACCGGCGTCGCCATCGACAAAGCCGCACCGTACCGGCAGTGCCTGACCCACGGCTTCACCGTGGACGAGCACGGCCGCAAGATGTCGAAGTCGCTGGGCAACGGCATCGAGCCGCAGGACATCATGAAGACGCTGGGCGCCGACATCCTGCGCCTGTGGATCGCATCCGCCGACTACAGCAACGAGATGTCGCTGTCCCAGGAGATCCTCAAGCGCAACGCCGATGCCTACCGCCGCATCCGCAACACCGCGCGCTTCCTGCTGGGCAACCTGCATGGCTTCGAACCAGCGCGCGACCTGGTGCCGCTTGACGGCATGGTCGCGCTGGATCGCTGGGCAGTGCATCGCGCGTGGCAGGTGCAGGAAGACATCGCCGCGGCGTATGCGCGCTACGACTTCGCCGCGGTGGTGCAGTCGCTGATGAATTTCTGCAGCGTCGACCTGGGGTCGCTGTACCTCGATGTCACCAAGGATCGCCTGTACACGATGGGCGAGGACTCGCGCGGTCGCCGCAGCGCGCAGTCGGCGATGTTCCGCATCACCGAGGCGTTCGTGCGCTGGATCGCGCCGGTGCTGAGCTTCACCGCCGACGAGATGTGGCCGCAGATCCCCGGTGAGCGCGCAGGCAACGTGCTGTTCGCCACCTGGTACGACGGGTTGGCGCCGCTGCCCGAAGATGCCCCGTTGTCCGCGACCGACTTCGATGCGCTGCTGCAACTGCGCGACCAGGTCGCCAAGGTGCTGGAGCCGATGCGCGCCGCTGGCGAGATCGGCGCCGCGCTGCAGGCCGAGGTCGAATTGCGTTGTGGCGTGGCGGACCAGAACTGGCTGTCGCCGCTCGCCGACGAACTGCGCTTCCTGCTGATCAGCGGCGACGTGCGGGTGGTGCCGGATGCCGAGGCGAAGGGCGCGATCGGCGTGTTCGCGCAGCCGACCACGAAGGTCAAGTGCGTGCGCTGCTGGCACCACCGCGGCGACGTGGGCGCGCACGCGGCGCATCCGCCGCTGTGCGGGCGCTGCGTCTCCAACATCGAGGGGCCGGGCGAAGACCGGATGTGGTTCTGATGGCGTCCGTGAAACCCAACGCGCTTCCCTGGCTCGGCGCTTCGGTGCTGGTGCTGGTGCTGGACCAGCTGACCAAGGCCTGGGTGCTGGCGTCGCTGCCGGAATATACCGCGGTGCCGGTGATCGACGGGTTCTGGAACTGGTATCGCACCTACAACACCGGCGCGGCCTTCAGTTTCCTCGCCGATGCCGGCGGCTGGCAGAAATGGTTCTTCACCGTGCTGGCGTTCGGCATCAGCGGGTTGATGGCATGGATGCTCTCGCGCACCCCGCGCAACGACTGGAAGCAGGCGCTGCCGCTGGCGCTGGTGATCGGCGGCGCGATCGGCAACGTCATCGACCGGCTGCAGCACGGCCACGTGGTGGATTTCATCCAGTGGCACGTCGGCGAGCACTACTGGCCGGCGTTCAACATCGCCGACTGCGCGGTGGTCGGTGGCGCGATCGGCATCGCCTTGTTCGGCTTGCTCTCCGGCAAGCCCAAGGACAAGGCGGGATAATCCGGCGATGGACATCCTGCTCGCCAATCCGCGTGGTTTCTGTGCCGGCGTCGACCGTGCGATCGAGATCGTCAAGCGCGCCATCGAGACGCTGGGTGCACCGATCTACGTCCGCCACGAAGTCGTGCACAACAAGTTCGTGGTCGACGACCTCAAGGCGCGCGGCGCGATCTTCGTCGAGGAACTGGACGAGGTCCCCGATGGCAATACGGTGATCTTCAGCGCGCACGGCGTGTCGCAGGCGGTGCGCCGCGAGGCCGACCGGCGCGGCCTGAAGGTCTTCGATGCGACCTGCCCGCTGGTGACCAAGGTCCACCTGGAAGTGGCGCGGCAATGCCGCAACGGCTGCGACATGGTGCTGATCGGCCATGCCGGGCATCCCGAGGTCGAGGGCACGATGGGCCAGTGGAACCGGGAAGGCGGGGTCGGCACGATCCACCTGGTCGAGGACATCGACGATGTCGGCACGCTCGCCATCGCCCAGCCCGGCAACTGTTCGTTTACCACCCAGACCACGCTGAGCGTGGACGACACCCGCGACATCATCGCCGCATTGAAGGCGCGGTTCCCGCAGATGCAGGGGCCGAAGAACGACGACATCTGCTACGCCACGCAGAACCGCCAGGACGCGGTGCGCGAGCTGGTCGGCGAGGGTTGCGATGCGGTGCTGGTGGTCGGCTCACCGAACAGCTCCAATTCCAATCGTCTGCGCGAACTCGCCGAACGCGAAGGCGCGGCCGCCTGGCTGATCGATGGTGCCGACGAGATCGATCCCGCCTGGGTGGCGGGGCGCAAGCGTATCGGCGTGACCGCGGGTGCTTCCGCACCCGACGTGCTGGTGGAGGGCGTGCTGGATCGCTTGCGCGACCTCGGCGCGGCCAGCGTCCTCGAACTGCATGGCGAACCCGAGGACATGGTGTTCGCCTTGCCCAAGGAATTGCGCTTGCGCCTGGTGGACTGAGGGCGCTGTCCGCAAAAAAGGAACGCCACGCTGGGAGCGTGGCGTTCAAGCTTGCATAAAGCGGGGCGGCACGGAATCGATAAGGGGTATCGATGACGAGGTGCTCCGGCGCCCCGGGGGGAGGAGCGGGCAACGTCCGTGTCGCCCGTGTCGGTATCCTGCTTGCGAATGCACGCAATTGCACCCGCAGGGGAGGCCATTTCTGCTGTCCGTCACTGCTCAAATCGACCTTTCCATTGGCTTTCAATGATCGAAAGACAGCAATCCTGTACAACCTTGTGCCAATATCGATGGCAGCCACGTTCGCTGGCATGGAGGGGCGATGAAAATGCAGGAACGGATCCGCCGCGCGCGCCGGCGTGCGGGACTCTCGCAGACAGGCCTGGCTGCGGCGGTCGACGTACGCCGAAGCGCGGTGTCCAACTGGGAGTCTGCCGACGGCGTGCTGCCATCGATGCAGAACCTGCTGGCGATCGCCAAGGCCTGCCGGGTGTCTCTGGAATGGCTGGGCACCGGGCGCGGCGGGATCTCCACCGATCCGGATGCGCTGGCCGAGGTGCCGGCCGCCGACGCGGAACTGGTCGATGTCGAGGAAGAACGGATGTTGCTGGCGGGCTTCCGCGAGCTGCCGCGTCGCTCGCAGCAACTGGTGCTCGACCTGGTCGATACCCTGCAGTCGAGTCGCCGCCGCGCCGGGCAGGCATGACCGCGCTGGTGGTGCGTGGCGCGAGCGGCTAGAATTGCGCCCCACGCCGGAATAGCTCAGTTGGTAGAGCGGCGCATTCGTAATGCGTAGGTCGTAGGTTCGATTCCTATTTCCGGCACCAGTCGCTCGATCAAGCCCGCCAAGCGCGGGCTTTTTCGTGGCCGCGTCTCAACCGGCGGGATGCGGGGCGGCTAGGATGCGGCATCGCCCACGCGCCGCCCGCCATGTCCAAGCCTGCTGCAAAATCCTCCTCGCCCAAGCGCCGCAGCGCCTACGTGTGCACCGAATGCGGGGCCGACCATGCCAAGTGGCAGGGCCAGTGCGAAGCGTGCGGGGCGTGGAACTCGCTGAGCGAGATCGTGCTGGAAAGCGCGGCGCAGGCGGCATCGCCGGCCTCGCGGCGCAGCGGCTGGGCGGGCAAGGTCGATGTCGCGCAAGTGGTCGCCTTGGCCGACGTGCGCCACACCGAACATGCGCGCACCTCGACCGGGATCGGCGAGTTCGACCGTGTGCTTGGCGGCGGACTGGCCGAGGGCGCGGTGGTGCTGGTCGGCGGCGATCCCGGCATCGGCAAGTCGACCCTGTTGCTGCAGGCGCTGGCGAAGATGGCACCGACCTTGCCCGGCCTGTACGTGACCGGCGAGGAATCGCTGGCCCAGGTCGCCGGGCGTGCAGTGCGCCTGGGCTTGCCGCTGGACGGGCTGCAGGCGCTGGCCGAGACCTGCGTCGAACGCATCCTCGAACACGCGGTGCAGGCCAGGCCGAAGCTGCTGATCGCCGACTCCATCCAGACCCTGTGGACCGACACCCTGACCGCCGCACCGGGTTCGGTCAGCCAGGTACGCGAGGCCGCGGCGCGGCTGGTGCGCTACGCCAAGGAAACCGGCACCGCGGTGTTCCTGGTCGGCCACGTGACCAAGGAGGGCGGCATCGCCGGGCCGCGCGTGCTGGAGCACATGGTCGATGCCGTGCTGTATTTCGAAGGTGATGCCGGCAGCCGGTTCCGCGTGCTGCGCGCGTTCAAGAACCGCTTCGGCGCGGTCAACGAACTCGGCGTGTTCGCGATGTCGGATGGCGGCCTGCGCGAAGTGCCGAACCCGTCGGCGATCTTCCTCTCCGGCAGCGGCACGCCGCAGCCCGGCAGCTGCGTGATGGTCACGCGCGAAGGCACGCGCCCGCTGTTGGTGGAGGTGCAGGCGCTGGTCGACGCCTCGCCACTGTCGAATCCGCGGCGCGTCGTCGTCGGCCTGGAGGGCAATCGCCTGGCGATGCTGCTGGCGGTCCTGCATCGCCACGGCGGGGTGATGGTGGGCGACCAGGATGTGTTCGTGAACGTGGTCGGCGGCATCCGCGTGCAGGAAACCGCGGCCGACCTGCCGGTCCTGTTGGCGGTGCTGTCCTCGCTGCGCGACAAGCCGCTGCCGGAGAAGACCATCGCGTTCGGGGAAGTCGGCCTGAGCGGCGAGATCCGCCCGGTGCCCAACGGCGAGGAGCGTTTGAACGAGGCCGCCACCCACGGCTTCAGGCGCGCGATCGTGCCGAAGGGCAACGCGCCGAAATCCGGAAGCTACAAGGGCATGGAGGTCATCGCGGTGGAGCGGCTGGCGGACGCGCTGGAACACGCGTGAGCGACGCTGTGTCGGCGTCATCCCCTTTCGCCCGCTGGACGTCGATCCTGCTGCATCCGTTCGCGGTGTTCGCCGCGCTGGCCTTGATTGCGGCATGGCGCATGGATCCTGCCTCGCTGCCGCGCACGGCGATCGGCATGGCGGTCGCGGTGGCGATCGTCTGGGCCTTCGTGTTGCAGCGACGACGCAGTGGACGCTGGGGCACGGTGGATGCCTCGGATCGGCGCGAACGCCCGATCCTGTATGCGCTGGTGCTGGTGGTCGCCGCCGGCTACTGGCTGTGGCTCGGCGGGCGCGCGTCCGCCACCGGGCAAGGCGTGGTCGCGATCATCGCGATGCTCTGCGTCGCCGGCATCGCCAACCGCTGGATCAAGCTGTCCCTGCACATGGCCAGCCTGGCCTTCTCTGGCATGGCGTTGCTCGCCTTGTGGCCGCCGGCCGGCTTCATCGCGCTGGTGCTCTTGCCACTGCTCGCGTGGTCGCGCCTGCGAATGGCGCGGCATACGGAGCCGGAGGTGATCGGCGGTTCGCTGCTTGGATTGCTGGCGGGGATCGCGTTGTGGCTGATCGGTTGATCAGTGCCCGCCACCCACCGGTGCGCCACCCAGCTTCGCCGCGAACGGCGGCTTGGCGATCCACACGAAGGCGATCACGCACAGGAAGATGATCCCGAGCAGGTGGAAGATCTCGTTGAAACCGATCTGCGCCGCCTGGTTCGAGATCATCCGCTCCAGCATCGCCGCGCCGCGTTGGAGGTCGCCGCCGCCCAGCTGCATGACGGACTGCATGGCCGCCGGATCCTGCGCGGAAATCTTTTCGGTGAGATGCGCGTGATGCACGGCGCCGCGTTCGGACCAGGCATACGTGGTCAGTGATGCCGCGAAACTGCCGCCCAATGTGCGCACGAAGGTCGCAAGGCCGGAGCCCGCGGCTATCTCGTGCGGCTCCAGGTCAGACAGCAGGATCTGCAGCACTGGCATGAAGAACAGCGCCACGCCGATGCCCTGGAACAACTGGATCCAGGCCACGTGCCCGAAGTTCACGTCCAGGTTGAAATGCGAGCGCGCGAAGCTGGTGAACGACATCGCGATGAACGCGACGCTGGCCAGCATGCGCAGGTCGAACCGGTTCGCGTACTTGCCCACGAAGGGAGTCAGCAACACCGGCAGGATGCCGATCGGCGCGGTGGCGAAGCCGGCCCAGATCGCGGTGTAACCGAGGTTTCGCTGCAGCCACAGCGGCACCAGAATGCCGACGCTGAAGAACGCCGAGTACGCCACCACCATCGCCAGCGTGCCGGCGGCAAAGTTGCGGTGCCGGAACAGGCGCAGATCGACGATCGGATCCTTGTCGGTGAGTTCCCAGATCACGAACACTGCCAGCGCGATCGCGGCGACGATCGCCAGGATCACGATCTGCGTGCTGGCGAACCAGTCCTCGTCGTTGCCCAGGTCGAGCAGGATCTGCAGCGCGCCCACGCCAAGCACCAGCGTGGCCAAGCCGATGTAATCCATCTTCGGCTTCTCCAGCCGTTCTGGCCGGCCCTTCAGCTGCCGGCGCACGACCAGGCTCGCGAAAATGCCGATCGGCACGTTGACGAAGAAGATCCATTCCCAGCTGTAGTTGTCGGTGATCCAGCCGCCCAGGATCGGCCCGGCGATCGGCGCGACCACGGTGACCATCGCCAGCAACGCGATCGCCTGTCCACGTTTGGCGGGCGGATAGATCGACAGTAGCAATGCCTGGGTGATCGGGTACATCGGACCGGCCACGAAGCCCTGCAGCGCACGCGCGAACACCAGCATGCCCATGCTGTTGGCGATACCGCACAGGAACGAGGCGATCACGAACGCCATCGTCGACCACACGAACAATTTGCGTTCGCCGAAGCGCCGCGCCAGCCAGCCGGTCAGCGGCAACGCGATCGCGGTGCTGACCGCGAACGAGGTGATCACCCACGTCGCCTGGTTGGCGCTGCCGCCCAGGTTGCCGGAGATGGTCGGCAACGAGACGTTGGCGATGGTGGTGTCCAGCACCTGCATGAAGCTGGCCAGCGCCAGCCCGAGCGTGGTCAACGCCACGTTCGGCGGGCGGAACGCGGCCGGGCTGGCGGTGGGTTGGCCACCCGGTGGGTTGGCCGATGCGTCTTGCGCGATGGTGGACATGCGGCTTCGGCTTCGGAAAAAGGTGCAGGAGCGGCAGCGCGTTGGCTGCCGGCATGGCGTCGCCCGTCACCACGAGGGGAGGGGGAGGGAACGAAGCGCCGCCAGCGCGACTCCTGCGCAAGGGGAAATCAGGACCGGCGGCCCTGCGCCAGGTTCTGGCCGATGATCGTTTCGATGCGCGCGTCGGCGTCCTGCAACTGCTTCGCGTAGGCCTGGGTGGTGAGCAGCGACTTCGCCGGTGTCGCGGCGGGCAGGGTCTTGCCGCCCTGGTCGCGGATGCCGACGTCGGCGGACATGCTCATGCCCAGGCGCAGCGGATGCTCGGCGACCTGCTTCGGATCCAGTTCGATGCGCACCGGCACGCGCTGCACGATCTTGATCCAGTTGCCGCTGGCGTTCTGCGCGGGCAGCAGGGCGAAGGCACTGCCGGTGCCCAGGCCCAGGCTGGCGACCTTGCCGGTGTAGGTCACGTCGTCGCCATAGACGTCGGCGGTGAGTTCGACCGGCTGGCCCAGGCGCATCGCATGCAACTGGGTCTCCTTGAAGTTGGCTTCCACCCACACTTGCTCCAGCGGCACGACGGTCATCAGCGTGGTGCCGGGCTGCACGCGCTGGCCGAGTTGCACCGCACGCTTACCGACGAAGCCCGAGATCGGCGCGACGATCGCCGCGCGCTGCAGGTTGAGGTAGGCCTGGCGCAGTTGCGCGGCGGCGGCCTGCACCTGCGGCTGGTTGCCGACGGTGGTGGCATCGACCAGCGCGCGGTTGCGCGACAGCTGGCCCTGCGAGCCAGACAGCGCGGCTTCGGCGGCATCCAGCTGCGCCTTGGCATGCGCGAGTTCCTCGGACGAGACCGCGCCGGTCGCGACCAGGCCGCTGCGGCGGGCCACGTCGGCGCGTGCCTGCGCCACTGCCACCTGGCGCGCGGCGATGTCGGCCTTCGCCGCATCCACGCTGCTGTACAGGCCACGCACCTGGCGCACGGTGTTGGCGAGATTCGCTTCGGCTTGCGCGTAGGCGACCTGCGCATCGTTCGGGTCCAGTTGCACGAGCACCTGGCCGGCTTCGACGCGCATGCCGTCCTCCGCATTGATCGCGACGACCGTGCCAGGTGTCTGCGGGGTGATGCTGACGATGTTGCCCTGCACGTAGGCGTCGTCGGTCGACTGGTGCCAACGCGCGACCGTCAGGTACCAGGCGAGCCAGGCGCCACCGGCGATCAGCACGATCGCGAGCAGGATCAGCAGTGCGCGCTTGCGCTTGCCATTGCCGGCCGGTGCGGGAGGCGAGGGCGGCAGCGACGCCGCGTTGCGGGTGGAGGTGTTCGGCGTGGTGTCGGTGGTCATGGCGGCGTCAGTGGGAGGCGGTGGCGGTGGGCGCGTCGATGGCGATGCCGCCGCCGAGCGCCTGGTCGAGGTCGATGCTGGCGATGCGGCGCGCGGCGACCAATCCGGCGAGTTGCTGGTCGAGGCGCAGCAGCGGTGCCTGCGCGGCCAGCACGTCGAGCTGGGTGGCCAGGCCGGCGCGCTGCCGTTGCAGCACCAGCGCGTGCGCCTTGGCGGCGGCATCGCGCGCGCTGGTGGTGCTGGCAATCTGTGCGTCCATCGCACGCGCTGCCTGCACCGCATTGGCGACATCGCGGATCGCGCCGACCAGCGTCTCGTTGTAGGTGGCGACGGCGAGGTCGCGGTCGGCATCGCTGGAACGCAGTTGCTGCTCGAGTCGCCCGCCTTCGAAGATCGGCAGGCTCAGCGCGGGCCCGCCGTTGAGCAGCAGGGCATCGCTGCCGAACAGGTCGCCGAGGTTGCCGGCGGCCAGGCCGGCCAGCGCGCTGAGGTTGATCGAGGGATAGAACGCGGCCTTGCTGGCGTCGATGCCGTGCTGTGCGGCTTCCACCCGCCAGCGCGCGGCAACGATGTCGGCGCGGCGTGCCAGCAGGTTGCTTGGCAGTACGGACGGCAGCGCGATGCCGGGCGTCTTCAGCATTGGCCTGGCGATCTCGAGGCCACGATCCGGGCCCGCGCCGAGCAAGGCCGCCAATGCATTGCGCAGGCTGTTGATGTCGTGCTGCGCGGCTTGCGCCTGCTGGCGCGCAGCGGCACCTGCGCTGCGGTTCTGGTTGAGCGCGATGGTGTTGTCCAGGCCGGCCTTGATCCGCTGCTGGTTGAGCGCGACGAGCGCATCGGCGCGCGCGCCCTCGGCATTCGCGGCGTCGAGTGCATCGAACGCCCGGGCCAGGCTCACATAAGTGCGCGCCACGTTCGCGGCCAGCGCGACACGCGCGGATTGCGCATCGATTTCGGTGGCGCGCGCGCTGCCCAAGGCGGCCTGCCACTTGCTGCGCGACATGCCCCAGAGATCCGGGTTCCACGCGAAGCTGAGGCTCAACACATTGACGACCTTGAAGTCGCCGCCGATCTCGTCGCCCACCAACGCCGGGGGCAACTGTGCACCCAGCACCTGCGCGCCCGCGCCGAGCGTCGGCTTGCGCGCGGCATCGGCCAGGCCCGCCTGGGCGATGGCCTTGCGCGTGCGCGCATCGGCGGCCTCGATCGAAGGCGAATTGGCCAGCGCTTCGTCGACCAGCGCATCGAGTTGCGGATCACCGAACGCGTTCCACCAATGATCGCTGGACCACGCGACATCGGAAACGCGGGTGCCGGCCAGCGAAGCGGAGGACTGCAGGCTGCCGGCATCGCGCATCACGCCTTGTGGCGCGATGTCGCCAGTGCTGGCGCAAGCGGTGGCGAGCAGGGCCGTGGCAAGTGCGGTGGCCAGGAGCGAAGAACGGGACATGGCTCAGTCCGTAGGGGAATTCAGGTTGTCGCGCACGCGTTCCAGCAAGGCGAGCAGTTGTTCGCGTTCGCCGGTATCCAGGCCCTGCAGGGCGGCCTCGCGTACGCGCTGGCCGCACTGGTCGATGTCGCGCCAGATTGCCTTGCCGGCGTTGGTGAGGTGGATGTGCAGGGCACGGCGGTCGTTCGGATCGGCCACGCGTTCGAGGATCCCGCGCGCCTCGAGCTTGTCGAGCAGGCGGGTCATCGCGCCGGGGTGGAGGTAGGCCGCGCGGGCCAGTTCGGTGACGCTGGTGGTGCTGTTGGCCAGCGTCTTGATGGTGATGAACTGGCTGAAATTCAGTTCATGGCCGGAACGGGCCAGTTCGGCCTCCATCCGCGCCCACATCGCATCGCGCGCCTGCCGGAACAGCAGGCCCAGCGTGGAACCGCTGCAGGCACCGATGGCGGGCGCGATCGGGTGGTCGGGGGAATGGGGAGTCGTCATGGGCAGCATGATCTGCGCCCATGCAATAGTTGTCAATGCAAATATCTACACTGCAAGCGTATTCCCGTCACGATGGCGTGGGTCTATCCCGTGCGGTGCAACACCAGTTCCAGCACGAATTTGCTGCCAAAGAAGGCGAGCACCAGCAGCGCCATCGCCACCAGGGTCCAGCGCACCGCGGTGGCGCCGCGCCAGCCGCGCTGCCAGCGTCCCAGCAACAGGGCACCGAACGCCAGCCAGGACAACCCACTGAGCACCGTCTTGTGGACCAGGTGCTGGGCGAGCAGGTTGTCGACGAAGAGCAGGCCGGTCAGCAGGGTCGCGGTGAGCAGGACGAAGCCGACCGTGATGCTGCGGAACAGCAGGCTTTCCAGTTCTGTGAGCGGTGGCAGGGCGCGCAGCCAGCCGCGGAATTCGCGACGGCGCAGGGCGCGTTCCTGTGCCCACAGGAAGATCGCCAGCACGGCCGACAAGGCCAGCGTCGCGTAGGCCAGCAGGGCCATCCACGCATGCAATTGCAGGCGCCAACCGAGGTCGCTCGCGTTGTCGGCATGCCCGTAGGCGCGGTAGGCGAGCAGGCTGGCGGCAGCGAGCGGGAACACCACGATGCCGAGCGCAGGCATCCGCCCGGACGCCCCGAAGGCCGTGGTCAGTGCGGCCATGCCCAGGCCGACCAGTGACAACGCGGCGAAGAAATGCATGTCCGCGCCTTGCAGCAGGCGCCAGGCTTCCGCATGGGTTTCGGCATGGAACAGCGCGGCCAGCACCGCCAGCGGGATCCAGCCGCGACGCGGTGTCCCCTTCCCCGTGGCGGAGCGCCAGAGCAGGACGGCTGCGGCCACGTAGAGCGCTACGGCGATGAGAACGATTGTCATCGCGCGAGTGTCGCACAAAGGTGCGACAGCCGGGCGCGGGCTATACTCCGCGGCCCGAAATCCCAGCATCTGCAAGGCTGCCAGCCCCATGTTCGAATCCCTGACCCAGCGCCTGTCCGGCACCATGGAGCGCCTCCGCGGCCGCGGCCGGTTGTCCGAATCCAACATCAGCGAAGCCGTGCGCGAAGTGCGCATCGCCCTGCTGGAGGCGGACGTGGCGCTGCCGGTGGTGCAGGGGCTGATCCAGCGGATCAAGGTGCGCGCGGTCGGCCAGGAAGTGATGCGTTCGCTGACCCCCGGCCAGGTGCTGGTGCGGATCGTCCGCGACGAGCTTGCGCTGGTGATGGGCTCGCAAGCGACCGACCTGAACCTCAACGTGCCGGCGCCTGCGGTGATCCTGATGGCCGGCCTGCAGGGTGCCGGCAAGACCACCACGGTCGGCAAGCTGGCCAAGCACCTGAAGGAACGCCGCAAGAAGAAGGTGATGGTGGTCAGCGCCGACGTCTATCGCCCGGCCGCGATCGAGCAGTTGCAGACGCTGGCCGGCCAGGTCGGCGCGTTGTTCTTCCCGTCCGATCCGTCGCAGAAGCCGGAGGCCATCGTCAAGGCGGCCATCGCCGAGGCGCGCAAGACCTTCGCCGACGTGCTCATCGTCGACACCGCCGGCCGCACCAGCATCGATGACGCGATGATGGCCGAGATCAAGGCGCTGCACGCCGCGGTGAATCCGGTCGAAACCCTGTTCGTGGTCGATTCGATGACCGGCCAGGACGCCGCGGTCACCGCCAAGCATTTCGGCGAGGCGCTGCCGCTGACCGGCGTGGTGCTGACCAAGACCGATGGCGATGCGCGCGGCGGCGCGGCGCTGAGCGTGCGCTACATCACCGGCAAGCCGATCAAGTTCGTCGGCGTGGGCGAGAAGCCCGACGGCCTGGACGTGTTCCATCCGGACCGCGCTGCCGGCCGCATCCTCGACATGGGCGACGTGCTGTCGCTGGTCGAGCAGGTCGAACAGCAGGTCGACCACGACAAGGCCAAGAAACTGGCGGAGAAGGTCGCCAAGGGCAAGAAGTTCGACCTCAACGACATGCGCGACCAGCTCGAGCAGATGCAGAACATGGGCGGCCTGCACGGCTTGATGGACAAGCTGCCCGGCGTCGGCCAACTGCCGGAGGCGGTGAAACAGCAGGTCACCGGCAAGGAAGTGCCGCGGATGATCGCGGTCATCAATTCGATGACCAAGAAGGAACGTCGCAATCCCGACCTGCTCAATGGCTCGCGCCGCGCACGCGTCGCGCGTGGCTCCGGCCTGACCCCGGCGGACGTCAACAAGGTGCTGAAGCAGTACCAGCAGATGGAAAAGATGATGGGCAAGCTCGGCCGCGGCGGCATGAAGGGCATGATGCGCGGCCTGAGCGGCATGATGGGCGGGCGCGGCGGCATGCCGATGAGGTAGTTGAAGTCGGGCTGGGTTTCGCCAGCCGATTCAACACGTTATACTTGCGGGCTTACCCGGCCATTCCGGCCGCTGGGCACCACCGAGAAACTGCAATGGTCAAGATCCGCCTTACCCGTGGCGGCGCCAAGAAGCGCCCCTTCTACCACGTCATCGTCACCGACAGCCGCAGCGCCCGTGACGGCCGCAACATCGAGCGCGTGGGCTTCTACAACCCGGTCGCCCAAGGCGCCGAGAAGCGCGTCGAGCTGAACCTCGAGCGCATCAAGCACTGGGTCGACAACGGCGCGCAGCTGACCGACAAGGTCGCCGACCTGTACAAGGCCGCCGCCAAGGCTGCCTGATCCGGCGGGTCGCCCTGCGGCGACCCCCGATCGCATTCCCATGAACGCACTGGACGCCGGCCAGCGGATGATCACCGTCGGCCGGTTACACGGTGCGTTCGGCGTGCGTGGCGAAGTGAAGCTGGAAAGCTTCACCGATCCGCTGCATGCCATCGCCCGCTACCAGCCGTGGATCCTGCGCGATGCACGCGGGCAGGAATGTTCCTGCGAGGGCGTGAAGCTGCGCGAAGGCGTCAAGGGCCTCATCGCGAGCATGCCGGGCATTGACGACCGTGATGCCGCCGACGCCCTGCGTGGCGTCGAGGTGCGGGTGCCGCGCTCGGCATTGCCGCCGCCGGCTGCCGGCGAGTACTACTGGGTCGACCTGGAAGGCCTTCGCGTGGTCAACGTGGAAGGCGCGGACTTCGGCATCGTTTCCCACCTGTTCTCGACCGGCGCCAATGACGTGCTGGTGGCCCACGGCGAACGCGAGCGGATGATCCCGTTCGTACAACCCGACTTCATCCGCAGCGTGGATTTCGACGCCGGCCTGGTCACCGTCGACTGGGACGCGGACTTCTGACGTCGATGCCGATGCGCTTCGACATCGTCAGCCTGTTCCCCGAATTCGTCGCCCAGCTTGCCGCGCATGGCGTGGTCGGGCGTGCCGGTGAGCGCGGGCTGCTGTCGATCCACGGCTGGAACCCGCGCGACCATGCCGAAGGGAACTACAGGCGGGTCGATGATCGCCCGTTCGGCGGCGGGCCGGGCATGGTGATGATGATCGACCCGCTCCGCGCCGCGATCAGTGCCGCACGCGAGGCCGACCCCGCGCCGGCGAAGGTCATCTACCTGAGTCCGCAAGGCCTGCGCCTGACCCAGGCGAAGGTGCGCGAACTGGCCGCTGCGCCTCGGCTCATCCTGCTCTGCGGCCGCTACGAAGGCGTCGATGAGCGTCTGCTCCAGCACGAGGTCGACGAGGAACTCTCGATCGGCGATTACGTCCTGTCCGGCGGCGAGCTGGCCGCGGCGGTACTGGTGGATGCCGTGGCGCGCTTGCAGGACGGCGCGCTGAACGATGCGGAATCGGCGGTGCAGGACAGTTTCGAGGGCGACGGCCTGCTCGATTGTCCGCACTACACCCGTCCGGTCGAGCATGCGCTGGGCTCGGTGCCGGAGGTGCTGCTGTCCGGCAACCATGCCGGGATCGCGCGCTGGCGCCGGCAGCAGTCGCTGGGCCGGACCTGGCTGCGGCGTCCCGACCTGCTGCACGAGGAAGGCCTGTCGAAACAGGATCGACTCCTGCTGGGGGAATTCCGCGAGCGCTGGCTGCTGGCAGTGGGCGAGCCCCCGGCCGGAGACGCCTAAGCCTCTGGCGCGGCTGGAAAAATCCCGGCTATAATGCGCGGCTAGCCGTACCGCACCACGTTCCACCGATGCCATGACGCGGGTCCACGTGCACTCGCGCAACAACTAATCCAACAGGCGCGTGCGCCGCACGCCACGATTCCATCAAGGTTGATCCCATGAACAAGCCCTCGATCCACACCCTGCTCCAGGACTTCGAAACCGCCCAGGTTTCGCGCAAGCTGCCCGACTTCGGCCCCGGCGACACCGTCGTCGTCAACGTGAAGGTCAAGGAAGGCAACCGCGAGCGCGTGCAGGCCTACGAAGGCGTGGTCATCGGCAAGAAGAACGCCGGCCTGAACTCCGCGTTCACCGTGCGCAAGATCTCCCACGGCTTCGGCGTGGAGCGCGTGTTCCAGACCCACAGCGCCGCGATCGACTCGGTGACGGTCAAGCGCCGCGGCGACGTCCGCGCCGCGAAGCTGTATTACCTGCGTGGCCTGGAAGGCAAGAAGGCGCGCATCAAGGAAGACCTGGCCGGCAATGCCAAGGCCAAGGCCGCTGCGCAGGTCGCCGCTGCCGCCGAAGCGGCTGCTGCCGCCGAGTAATTCGGGCGCAACGTTTCCTGCAACGGCCACCCGCGGGTGGCCGTTTGCATTTCAGGAACTGTATTTTTGTCGCGATGACGATGCAGATCGAAACCGTGCCCGGCGTTCGCCTCGACCTGTGGTTGTGGGCGGCGCGTTTCTACAGGACGCGTGCGCTCGCGAAGCACGCCATCGACACCGGCAAGGTCGACGTCGGCGGGCAGCGGGCCAAGCCGTCGCGCAGCGTGCGTGTCGGCGATGCGCTGGTGGTCGTGCGCGGCGAGGAACGCTTTGAGGTCGAAGTCGTCGCGTTGAGCAGCGTGCGCGGATCGGCCAGCATCGCCCAGGTGCTGTATCGCGAATCCGATGCCTCGAAACTCGCGCGCGAACAGGCGCGTGCATCGCGCGTCGCGGAACGCGCCGGTTTCAGCCCTCCCGAATCGAAGCCCGACAAGCGCGCACGCCGGCTGATCCGCGCGCTGGGCGACATCGACGCACTCTGACCCAGCCTTTCCTCCGGCCTATTGCGGACGACGGATTGTCCGCCCTTGGCCACAAAGCAAGACTTCGCCGGGAATTTCACCGGGGAGACGAAGATGCGCATCCTGCGCAATGGAAGCAGAGGGCATGACGTCGAGTACATGCAACGCTTGCTGGTGCGCGCGGACGTGCGCGATCGCGTCGAGAGTCCGTTCTACGGCAGCGACGGCATCTTCGGCCCGCAGACGGAGCAGGCGGTCAGGGCGCTGCAGCGCAGGCGTCCCGGCCTGACCGTGGATGGGGTGGTCGGTCCGCGCACCTGGACCGCGCTGGGCTTGCGGGATCATCGCGAACACCCGATCCGCCGTTACGGGCAGCCGACCGGCATGACCTGCTGGTCGGCCGCGGCCACCATGATCCTGGGCAGCAACATGAGCGTCGGCCCGGGTGGCGCAAGCCTGGGCAGCGACGGCGGGCTGCGTCCGAGCATCGAGAACGTCGCCGCGTTCGGACAGTCGCTGGGTTGGCAGATGCCCAACAGCACGCCCACGGTGCCGGCGCTCGTGGGCATGCTGATGCGCACGCCGCTGTGGCTGGGCGTGCAGCACTCCACCGGCCGCCATGCGGTGGTGCTGAGCGGCGTCTACAGCGATGGCGATGCATCGGGCGCGGGCACCATGGTGCGCATCCACGATCCGTGGCCGGTCGGGCAGGGCGCGGTGTACACCACCTTCGTGAACCCGCTGATCCTCAGGAATGGCCCGGTGCGCTACGCGGCGTCGCTGGAGTTGCTGCTGGTTCCGCGTTGAAGCGGGTGCAGGCGGACGAACGGCCGCATCAGCGGCCGTTCGTGTTGAACCAGAGGAGCGATCAGGTCAGGTCGAAGCGGTCGAGGTGCATCACCTTGCTCCATGCGGCAACGAAGTCCTGCACGAACCTGCCTTGGCCGTCTGCGCTGGCATAGACCTCGGCCAGTGCGCGCAGCACCGAGTTGGAACCGAACACCAGGTCGACGCGGGTCCCGGTCCACTTCGCGGCACCGGTCTTGCGGCAATGACCCGCGTAGCTGTTGCGCCCGGTCGGCTTCCATTCGGTCCCCATGTCGAGCAGGTTGACGAAGAAGTCGTTGCTCAGGGTGCCGGGCTTGTCGGTGAACACGCCATGCGCGGAGCCACCGCTGTTGGCGCCGAGCACGCGCAGGCCGCCGACCAGTGCGGTCATCTCCGGCGCGGTCAGGGTCAGCAGTTGCGCCTTGTCCACCAGCAGGTGCTCGGCCGGGACTTCGGACGGGGCCTGGAGGTAGTTGCGGAAACCGTCCGCGAACGGTTCCATCGGCGCGAAGGAATCCACGTCGGTCTGCTCCTGCGTGGCATCGGTGCGGCCAGGATGGAATGGCACGTTGACGGAAGCACCTGCGTCGCGCGCCGCCTGTTCGATCGCGGCGGAACCGCCCAGCACGATCAAGTCGGCCAATGAGACCTGCTTGCCGCCGCCAGCCGATGCATCGAAGTTCGCCTTGATGCGTTCCAGCGCCTGCAACACCTTGTCGAGTTGCGCGGGATCGTTGGCCACCCAGTCCTTCTGTGGCGCCAGACGCACGCGTGCGCCATTCGCACCGCCGCGTTTGTCGCCGCCACGGAAGCTGGATGCCGAGGCCCAGGCCGCCGACACCAGTTCTGCGACCGACAGGCCGCTGCCGAGGATCGATTGCTTGAGCGATGCGATGTCGCCAGCGTCAATCGAGGCGTGGCCCGGGGACGGGATCGGGTCCTGCCAGATCAGGTCTTCGGCCGGGACTTCCGGGCCGAGGTAGCGCGACTTCGGCCCCATGTCGCGATGGGTGAGCTTGAACCAGGCGCGCGCATAGGCATCGGCGAACGCATCGAAGTCTTCCAGGAAGCGCCGCGAGATCTTTTCATAGGCCGGATCGAAGCGCAGCGACAGGTCGGTGGTGAGCATCGTCGGGCGATGCTTCTTGGACGGATCGAAGGCATCGGGGATGATCGCGTCGGCATCCTTGGCGACCCATTGCTGCGCGCCCGCCGGACTCTTCGACAGTTCCCACTCGAAGCCGAACAAATTCTCGAAGAAATTGTTGCTCCATTGCGTCGGCGTCTTCGTCCAGGTGACTTCGAGCCCACTGGTGATCGCGTCGGCACCCTTGCCGCTACCGTGCGCATTGGTCCAGCCAAAGCCCTGCAGTTCCAGGTCGGCCGCCTCCGGCTCGTGGCCGACGTTGTCTGCGCTGGCCGCGCCGTGGGTCTTGCCCATGCTGTGGCCGCCGGCGATCAGGGCCACGGTTTCCTCGTCGTCCATCGCCATGCGCGCGAAGGTGTCGCGGATGTCGCGGGCTGCTGCCATCGGATCCGGCTTGCCGTCCGGGCCTTCCGGGTTCACGTAGATCAGGCCCATCTGCACCGCGGCCAGGGGATTCTCCAGGTCGCGGGTGTGCGGCACCTTGCTGTCGTCGTCCTTGACCAGCACGCCGTGCGGGTCGTCCACGCCGGGCGAACCGCGCGAATAGCGTTCGTCGCCGCCGAGCCACTTGGTTTCGCGGCCCCAGTACACGTCGAGGTCGGGTTCCCACACATCCTCGCGGCCGCCGGCGAAGCCGAAGGTCTTGAAGCCCATGGTTTCCAGGGCGACGTTGCCGGCGAGGATCATCAGGTCGGCCCAGGAAATCGCCTGGCCATACTTCTGCTTGATCGGCCACAGCAACCGGCGCGCCTTGTCCAGGCTGACGTTGTCCGGCCAGCTGTTGAGCGGAGCGAAGCGCTGTTGCCCGCGGCCGCCACCGCCGCGGCCATCACCGACGCGGTAGGTGCCGGCGCTGTGCCAGGCCATGCGCACGAACAAGCCGCCGTAGTGGCCGAAGTCGGCTGGCCACCAGTCCTGCGAATCGGTCATCAGCGCGGCCAGGTCGGCTTTCAGTGCCGTGTAGTCCAGGCCCTTGAAGGCCTTGCGGTTAGTCGAACTCGCCACCGAGCGGATTGGAGCGGGCGGAGTGCTGGTTGAGCAGGTCGAGCCGGAGCTGGTTGGGCCACCAGTCCTTGTTGCCGGTACCGCCGCCTGCAGTCTGGTGGAACGGACACTTCGCTTCGCTGGACATGATGGCTGGCCTCCCGGCTCGCTGTGATCGACCGGATCCATCCTACGCAGGCTTTCATTAAAGAAAAATTGAATGATGTGAAGTGTTCGATAGGGATGCTCTATCCGCAGTGCAGCAAATTCGTGTGCATCGCGTTGCGGGGAGCGGAGTGAGAACGGCGGCCCTGTGGCCGCCGTTCGCATGTGTCGCTGACAACGCTCTTAGCCGGTCAGCGACCACCACCGAGGAACGAGCCGCCCATCTTGAGCAGGTCGTCCAAGCCGAGTTGGCCGTCGCCGTCCTGGTCCAGCACTGCACCCAGCAGGCCGCCACCCAGGCCGCCTTGCTGCTGCTGGACGGCACGCTCCTGGCCGAGGATGTCGCCCAGCGCCTGCGCATTGCCCGGCCCCTGCTGCGCGCCGCCGAACATGCGCTTGGCGAGATAGGCCAGCACGATCGGGGCGAGGATCTTGAGCAGCATCTGTGCCTTGTCGCCGCCGAGTCCGGTGGCTTGGCCCAGTCCGGTTTCGGCGCGTGGCAGTTGTCCGCCAAAGATGTGACCGAGCTGGCCGAGGCCGTCGGTCTGCCGACCCTGCTGGCCACCGAGTACCGCACCGAGGATGTCGCCGATGCCGCCACCGCTTGCGTGATCGCGGCCCAGCGCACCCAGTAGCGCTTCCGCACCTTGCGGTTGCGCGGTGTTGCGGCCCATCGCACCGAGGATCATCGGCAGCGCGGCGGCGATGGCACCGGCGGTCTGCGCCTGGCCGGTGCCGAGTTGCGCACCGATCTGCTGCACGTCGGCGCGGGACAACTGGGAGAAAATCTCGTCGGTCAGGGTCGACATCACGGCATCCTTTTTCGTGGTGGGGCGGGGTCCCGAAGTGCGACCAGATTAGCAGTTCGCACCGATCGCGCCGCTCAGGCCAGCGACTTCAGCCGGTACAGCGCCTCCAGCGCCTGCTTGGGCGTGAGCTCGTCGGGGTCGATCGATGCCAATGCGTCCAGCGCCGCCGATTGCGGCGAAAACAGGCCGAATTGCTGCGGTGAGTCCAGCGCCGGTGCGCTCAACGGCAGGCTGGGCGCATCGCGGCCTTGCGACTCCAGTTCCGCCAGCCGAGCACGCGCCTGCTGCAATGCGGGCTTCGGCAGGCCCGCGAGCGCGGCCACCTGCAGGCCGAAACTGCGATTGGCCGGCCCCGGTCGCACCGCATGCATGAACACCAGCGCATCGCCGTGTTCAACCGCATCCAGGTGCAGGTTGGCGATGCCGCTGCCCGGTTCCGCCAGCGCGGTGAGTTCGAAGTAATGCGTCGCGAACAGGGTATAGCTGCGGTTGGTCGCCGCCAACTGGCGCGCCACCGCATCCGCCAGCGCGAGGCCGTCGTAGGTCGACGTGCCGCGGCCGATCTCGTCCATCAGCACCAGCGAGTGTTCGCTGGCGTGGTGGAGGATGTAGGCGGTCTCGCTCATCTCGACCATGAAGGTCGATTGCCCGCGCGCGAGGTCGTCGCCGGCACCGATGCGGGTGAGGAGGCGGTCGATCGGGCCGATGATCGCCTTTGCCGCCGGCACGAAGCTGCCGATGCAGGCCAGCAGCACGATCAGCGCGTTCTGGCGCATGAAGGTGCTCTTGCCGCCCATGTTCGGGCCGGTGATGACGTACATGCGGGTGTCGCCATCGAAATGCAGGTCGTTCGGCTCGAACGGCGCGTCGCGCAGCGCCTCGACCACCGGATGGCGGCCGCGTTCGATCGCGATGCCGGGCGTGTCGCGCAAGAGCGGCATGTTCCAGTCGAGCGCTTGCGCGCGCTCGGCGAAACCGGCCAGCACGTCGAGTTCGCTGAGCGCAGCCGCGCAGTGGCGCAATGGCTCGACCACGTCGTTGAGCAGGTCGAGCACGCCCTCGTACAGCAGCTTCTCGCGCGACAGCGAGCGTTCGCGCGCCGACAGCACCTTGTCCTCGAAGGCCTTCAGCTCCTCGGTGATGTAACGCTCCGCGCCGGTCAGCGTTTGCCGGCGCGTGTAGTGCACCGGCGCCTTGATGCTCTGGCCCTTGCTGATCTCGATGTAGTAGCCGTGCACGCGGTTGTAGCCGACCTTCAGCGTGGCGATGCCCGTGGCTTCGCGCTCTCGGGCTTCCAGGTCGATGAGGAACTGGTCCGCATGCGTGCTGAGCATGCGCAGCTCGTCGAGTTCGGCGTCGTAGCCATCGGCGATGGCGCCGCCATCGCGGGCGAGCAGGGGCGGCTGCGGAACGATCGCCGCGCGCAACATGCGCGCAGTCGCTTCGTGTTCGCCGAGCGCCGCGTGCAAGGCGCGCAGGCGCGGCGAATCCAGGGGCGCAAGGATCTCGCGCACCGCGGGCAGCAGCGAAAGTCCGTCGCGCAACGTCGAGAGATCGCGCGGGCGCGCGCTGCGCAACGCGACGCGCGACAGGATGCGTTCCAGGTCGCCCAGGCTGCGGAAGGCCTCGCGCAGCAACTCGTCCGCGCGGGCATCGATCAACGCCGATACCGCATGGTGGCGTTCGCCGACCACGCCGCGGTCGCGCAACGGCCGGTGCAGCCAGCGCCGCAGCAGGCGTCCGCCCATCGGCGACACGGTGGAATCGAGCACGCCGAGCAGGGTGGCGCGCACGTCGCCGTCGACGCGCGAATCCAGTTCCAGGTGCCGACGCGTGGCCGCGTTCATCGCGATCGCTTCGTCGCTGGCCTCGAGTGCGATCGCGCGCAGGTGCGGCAGGCGCTGCTTCTGGGTTTCCTCGATGTAGCCCAGCAGCGCGGCGGCGGCGGCAATCGCCCGCGGCTTGCCGTCGATGCCGAATGCGGTGAGGTCGTGCAGGCCGAAGAACTGCAGCAACTGGCGGCGGCCGGCCTCGGCGTCGAACAGCCACGGCGGGCGACGGCGCAGGCCGCGCGATTCCAGCACGGCGGCGGGCCAGCCGTCCTCGTCCGCCACCAGCACTTCGGCCGCCTGCAGCCGGGCCAGTTCGGCTTCGAGGGCATCGTCGCCACCGACTTCGTTCGCCCGCAGGCGACCGCTGGACAGGTCTGCCCACGCGAGGCCGTAACCCGTCTTCGTTCGGCTGATCGCCAGCAGCAGGGTGTCGCGGCGTTCGTCCAGCAAGGCTTCGTCGGTCACCGTGCCCGGCGTGACGATGCGCACCACCTTGCGTTCGACCAGGCCCTTGGCCAGTGCCGGGTCGCCGATCTGCTCGCAGATCGCCACCGATTCGCCCAGCGCCACCAGCCGCGCCAGGTAGCCCTCGTAGGCGTGCGCCGGTACCCCGGCCATCGGGATCGGCTGGCCGGCAGAATTGCCGCGCTGGGTCAGGGTGATGTCGAGCAGGCGGGCGGCCTTGCGCGCGTCGTCGTAGAACAGTTCGTAGAAATCGCCCATGCGGAAGAACAGCAGCACGTCCGGATGCTCGGCCTTGGCCGCGAAGAACTGGCGCATCAGGGGGGTGTGCTGTTCGAATGACATGCGTGGGGCGGCGGGAGCGGACGGATAGTGTGCCCGATCGCCTCCTCCCTCCTGTCGCGATTTCCTCTCGACACGCCAGCGTACGGATGTGTTAGTTTTCCGTTCAAGGCAGCCACCAGCTGCCCACGCGCCATACCCCCACATGGTCGTGTCGAAGAAAAATTCCGCCGTCGCCTTCGCGACGGCTCGGTCTCGGCGTGTTCAACCAAGGGGGTTTCCATGATCCGCAAGCAACCACAACGCAGTTCGTTGGCCATCGCCGTGTTCGCCGCGATGGTGTCCATGTCCGCATTGCCCGCGATGGCACAGGACGCCGGCCAGGCCGGCAAAGAAGAAGCCAAGACCCTCGATGCCCTGGTCGTCACCGCGCAGAAGCGCGAGGAAGCGATGCAGGACGTGCCGATCATGGTCACCGCGCTCTCGCAGGAAGCCCTGCAGGACGCCGGCGTGCGCGACATCAAGGACCTGCAGACCATCGTGCCGGGCCTGACCGTTACCAGCACCCAGAGCGAGGCCATCACGACCGCCCGCATCCGCGGTGTCGGCACCGTCGGCGACAACGTCGGCCTGGAGTCCTCGGTCGGTATCGTGATCGATGGCGTGTACCGCCCGCGCAACTCGGTCGGCTTCGGCGACCTCGGCGAACTCGAGCGCATCGAAGTGCTCAAGGGCCCGCAGGGCACCCTGTTCGGCAAGAACACCTCGGCCGGCGTGATCAACGTGGTCACCAAGCGCCCGGACTTCGTGCGCAGCGGCGACCTCGAACTGACCGCCGGCACCCCCGGTGCACTCGGCTTCGCGGGCAGCTTCAACACGCCGGTCGGCGAGAACAACGCCTTCCGCCTCTATGCCACCAAGCGCAAGCGCGACGGCTTCATGGACGTGCATACCGGCGCGGGTACCTCGCGCGAGGACTACGACCAGAGCTACCACTCGGTTCGTGCGCAGTGGCGGTTCACCCCGAGCGATGCGTGGGACATCAACTTCACCGCCGATTACACCAAGCGCGACGAGAACTGCTGCTCCGCGGTCACCACCGTGCGCGGGCTGACCGCCGACATCATCGATCGACTGGCGCCGGACGAGGGCGTGGCCCGGGTCGCCAACCCGGAAGCGCGGCAGGCATGGAGCAACCGCGGCAACGAGCAGTTCATCAAGGACAGGGGCCTGAGCGCCGAGATCAACTGGGATTCGCCGTGGTTCGGCGGGGCGACGCTGACATCGATCACCGCAGCCCGTGACTGGGAGACGGTCAATGGCCTGGATTTCGACTACTCCACCGCGGACATCCTGTACCGCGTCGCCGATCGCGACGAATCGCTGTCGCGCTTCAAGCAGTTCAGCCAGGAGTTCCGCCTGACCGGCTCCACCGACCGCATCGACTGGATGGTGGGCCTGTTCTATGCCAATGAGGACATCACCCGCAACGAGTCGTATCGCATCGGCAAGGACTACGGCGCGTACCTGTCCTCGGCCATCCTGACCTCGATCAATCCGGCGTTCCGCAACCTGGCCTCGTCGAACACGTTCCTGCAGGAAGTCTCCGGCCTGCCGTACAGCGCCGGGTTCGGCGACCTGTCCGCGCTCGACCGCTACGACCAGAAGGCCAAGAGCATCGCGGTCTTCACCAACAACAGCTTCCACGTCACCGACGCCTTCGACATCATCCTCGGCCTGCGTTACACCAAGGAAGACAAGGAGCTCGACTCGCTCTACAGCAATCCGTCGGGCGGCGGCCACTGCGGCACCTTGCTGACGCTGGCGCAGACCAGTCCGGCGACTTTGGCGGGACGCATCGCCAATTCGCTGATCAACCGCGGCGTGCCGTTCGGCTCGTTGCCGGCCGCCACCCAGCAGACCATCATCAGCAACGTGGTCGGTTTCAGCTGCCTGCCGTGGGTCAACCCGCTGCACAACGCGGCGTCCCGCGATTCGCACCAGGAACGCAGCGAGAAGGAATGGTCGGGCACGCTCAAGTTCGCCTACCGGGCGAACGAAAACGCGATGTTCTACCTGTCCGGCGCGCGCGGCTACAAGGCCGGCGGCTTCAACCTGGATCGCGTGCAATCGTCGACCGGCCTCAGCAGCGGCGGCACCGGCGTGACACCGGTGCTGGACACTTCGTTCCCGGGCGAGTTCGTGGACAGCTACGAGCTGGGCACCAAGACCACCTGGGCCGGCGGCAACCTGCTGCTCAACGCGACCCTGTTCCACCAGACGTACAGCGACTTCCAGCTCAACAGCTTCCTGGGCACCAGCTTCGTGGTGCGCTCGATCCCGGAGGTCACCTCGCAAGGCATCGACACCGAAATCCTGTGGCAGGCGGCCTCGGTCAAGGGCTTGATGCTGCAGGGTGGCGTGACCTACGCGAAGACCGAGTACGGCGAGACCATCCCGGGTGGCGATTTCATCAATCCCACCGGCGCCCTGTACAAGCTGCCGGGCTCGCAGGTCAGCTTCGCGCCCGAACTGTCGGTGTCGGGCGCGGTGACCTACGAATGGGAACTGGACGAGGGCGTGCTGGCGCGCTTCAACATCGGCGCCAAGTACATGTCCGAGTTCAATACCGGTTCCGACCTCGATCCGGAGAAGATGCAGGACGCCTACACAGTGGTGAACGCACGCATCGGCATCGGCGCCAGCGATCGCAGCTGGTCGCTGGAACTGTGGGGCCTGAACATCTTCGACAAGTATTACAACCAGGTCGGTTTCGACGCGCCCCTGCAGAACCTGTCGCCGCTGCCGAACCAGGCAGTCAATTCGTTCAACGCGTTCCCGGGTGCACCGGCGACCTACGGCGTCACTTTCCGCAAGCGCTTCTGAGTCACCTTCGACGCGTATCACGGACGGCCCGCGCATGCGGGCCGTTCCGTTTTCCGGCGGCGTGCGCTACAAGGCACTCATCCCTTGGCATGGCCCGACGATGACTGTCCCTACAGACACTGAACTCGATGCGCTGGCACGCACCACCGGTGAGCGGCTGCTGGCGGCGAGGCACATGCTGGCAACGGCAGAAAGCTGCACCGGCGGCTGGATCGCCAAGGCGGTCACCGACGTGGCCGGTTCCTCGGCCTGGTTCGACTGCGGCATGGCCGCCTACAGCTACGAGGCCAAGCAGGCGCTGTTGGGCGTGCGTCCGCAGACCCTGGAAACGCATGGCGCGGTCAGCCGCGAGACCGTGGTGGAAATGGTCAGTGGCGCGCTGGTGCATTCCGGCGCGACCCTTGCCGTCGCGGTGACCGGCATCGCCGGCCCCGGCGGCGGCAGCGAGGACAAGCCGGTTGGTACCGTCTGGATCGCCTGGAAGCGCCGCGGTGGCTATGCCAAGGCCGAGGTCTTCCACTTCGATGGCGACCGCGACGCGGTGCGCCGGCAGACCGTGGCCAGCGCCCTCGCGGGCCTGGAGCAGCACATCGAGTGAATCTTCACGGCAGCGGTTGACGGTCCGGCTCGTTAGTAGTATTACTACTAATCATGAGCCTGACCGATACCCAGCGCGCCATCCACGCCTTCATCGCCGAGCGGATCGAGGGCGATGGATTCGCTCCCTCGCAAGCGGAAATCGCTCGTGCCTTCGGCTTCAAGGGCGTCCGCGGGGCGCAGTACCACTTGGAGGCGCTGGAGGCCGCCGGCATCGTCGAGCGCAGTCCCGGCCGCGCCCGCAGCCTGCGCCTGCTGCAGTTGCCGGATGGCCCTCGACAGGCCGAACTCCCGGCCAACGACGACATCCTGCAGTTGCCGGTGCTGGGCCAGGTCGCCGCTGGCGTGCCGATCGGCGCCGACATCGGTTCCGAGCAGGTCGTGTTGATGGATCGTGCGTTCTTCACGCCGACGCCGGACTACCTGCTCAAGGTCAAGGGCGATTCGATGCGCGATGAGGGCATCTTCGATGGCGACCTGATCGGCGTGCATCGCACGTCGGAGGCACGCAACGGGCAGGTGGTCATCGCGCGGATCGACGACGAGGTCACCGTCAAGCTGCTGAAGATCGGGCAGGGCCGCATCCGCCTGCTGCCGCGCAATCCCGACTACGCACCGATCGAGGTGCAGCCGGGACAGGATTTCGCCATCGAGGGCCTGTACTGCGGCCTGGTGCGGCCGAATGCGTGAACGCCCCAGCATCCGACGGGTGATTTCCTGATGCCCGCGTACTGCGCCTGCTGCCACTTTCATCGCACGGCCCGCCACGTCGCAGTTTTTGCGATGGACGCGACCTAACCTGACCCCAGACCCGACATCACTTCAGTACCGAGGACCTGCACCATGGACGAGAACAAGAAGCGCGCCCTTTCAGCCGCACTGGGCCAGATCGAGAAGCAGTTCGGCAAGGGCTCGGTCATGCGCATGGGTGACCGTACCGTGGAAGCCGTGGAGACCATCGGCACCGGCTCGCTGATGCTGGACATTGCGTTGGGCATCGGTGGCCTGCCCAAGGGCCGGGTGATCGAGATCTACGGGCCGGAGTCCTCGGGCAAGACCACCCTGACCCTGCAGACCATCGCCGAATGCCAGAAGGCCGGCGGTACCTGCGCCTTCATCGATGCCGAGCACGCGCTGGACCCGGTCTACGCGCAGAAACTGGGCGTCAACCTGGACGAGCTCTACCTGTCGCAGCCGGACACTGGCGAGCAGGCGCTGGAGATCGCCGACATGCTGGTGCGCTCGAATGCCGTGGACATGGTCGTGGTCGACTCGGTCGCCGCGCTGACCCCCCGCGCCGAGATCGAAGGCGAGATGGGCGACCAGCTGCCCGGCCTGCAGGCCCGCCTGATGAGCCAGGCCCTGCGCAAGCTGACCGGCAACATCAAGCGCAGCAACTGCATGGTGTTCTTCATCAACCAGTTGCGCCAGAAGATCGGGATCATGATGCCCGGCCAGAGCAACGAGGTGACCACCGGCGGCAACGCGCTCAAGTTCTATGCCTCGGTGCGCCTGGACATCCGCCGCATCGGTTCGATCAAGAAGGGCGAGGAGATCATCGGCAACCAGACCCGGATCAAGGTGGTCAAGAACAAGCTGGCCCCGCCGTTCAAGCAGGTCATCACCGAGATCCTGTACGGCGAGGGCATCAGCCGCGAAGGCGAACTGATCGACATGGGCGTGGACGCCAAGCTGGTCGAGAAAGCCGGCGCCTGGTACAGCTACGACGGTGAGCGCATCGGTCAGGGCAAGGAAAATGCCCGCACCTACCTCAAGGAAAACCCCGCGGCGGCGTTGAAGCTGGAAGCCGCGCTGCGCGAGAAGTTCGTGCCTGAGGAAGCGCCGCGCGAAGAGGCCGGCGCCGAATGACGGTGCCGGGCGGCGATGGGGGTGAAACGTCCTCGTCAGCGCGGAATCACCGTCGCCGCCCGGAGCCTTCACCCACCCAGCGCGCGCTGGGACTGCTGACCCGGCGCGAACACTCGCGCAAGGAACTGGCGCGCAAGCTTGTCGGTCGTGGCGTCGAGACCGCCGAAGCACAGGCCACGATCGACAAGCTGGCCACAGCTGGATGGCAGGACGATGCCCGCTTTGCCCAATCGCTCGTGCGCAGCCGCGCGGCCGTGGGCTACGGTCCCGGCTGGATACGGGCAGAACTCGGCACGCATGGGTTGGGGGCCGAAGCGGTCTCGGCGGCATTGGCCAGCTTCGAGGACGACTGGGCAGGCGTGGCCCTTGACCTGGTTCGCCGCCGTTTCGGTGATGCCGGCCCGCTCGACATCACGCAGCAGCGCAAGGCCGCCGACCTCTTGTTGCGCCGCGGGTTCTCGATCGAGCAGGTGCGGATCGCGACCCGCCGCGAATAGCGGGCGCCTTTGGCGAGCGGGTTCCTTGGGCGCAAGCGATACATCGACCAAAGGCACTGGGTTTAGAGCCGTATGACCACGTCGCGGCTGTAAAATGACCGGATGAAAACCACCTCCGATATCCGACGGGACTTCCTCGAGTTCTTCGCCTCCAAGGGCCACACCATCGTCCCGTCCGCGCCGCTGGTGCCGGGCAACGACCCGACCCTGATGTTCACCAACTCGGGCATGGTCCAGTTCAAGGACGTGTTCCTGGGTGCCGAGAAGCGCAGTTACGTGCGCGCGGCCGACGTGCAACGCTGCCTGCGGGCCGGCGGCAAGCACAACGACCTCGACCAGGTCGGCTATACCGCCCGCCACCACACCTTCTTCGAAATGCTCGGCAACTGGTCGTTCGGCGACTACTTCAAGAAGGACGCCATCGCCTGGTCGTGGGAACTGCTGACCCGGGTCTGGGGACTGCCGGGTGAGCGCCTGCTGGTCACGGTCTACCACAACGACGACGAGTCCTACGACATCTGGAACAAGGACATTGGCCTGCCGCCGGAGCGCATCGTCCGCATCGGCGACAACAAGGGCGCGCCATTCGCCTCCGACAATTTCTGGCAGATGGCCGATACCGGTCCGTGCGGCCCGTGCACGGAGATCTTCTATGACCACGGCGATCACATCGCCGGTGGTCCGCCGGGTTCGCCGGATGAAGACGGCGACCGCTACATCGAGATCTGGAACAACGTGTTCATGCAGTTCGACCGCCAGCCGGACGGCACGCTGGTGCCGCTGCCGGCACCGTGCGTGGACACCGGCATGGGCCTGGAGCGGCTGGCCGCGATCCTGCAGCACGTGCACACCAACTACGAGATCGACCTGTTCCAGGCGCTCATCCGCCATGCCTCCGAACTGACCGGCACCGCCGACCTGGAGAACAAGTCGCTGCGGGTGATCGCCGACCACATCCGCGCCTGTGCCTTCCTGATCGTGGACGGCGTGCTGCCATCGAACGAAGGGCGTGGCTACGTGCTGCGCCGGATCATCCGCCGCGCGCTGCGCCACGGATGGATGCTGGGCGTGCGCGAGCCGTTCTTCCACAAGCTCGTGTCGACCCTGGATGCGTTGATGGGAGATGCGTATCCGGTGTTGCGCGAAGGGCGCAGCACCGCCGAGCGCGCCTTGAAGGCGGAAGAGGAACGCTTCGCCGAGACGCTCGATTCGGGCATGCGCATCTTCAACGATGTTGCGGCGAAGTCGGGCAGCATGATTCCCGGCGTCGATGCCTTCCGCCTGTACGACACCTACGGTTTCCCGCTCGACCTCACCCAGGACATGGCCCGCGAGCGCGGGATGTCGGTGGACGTGGCCGGCTTCGACGCGGCGATGGCGCAGCAGAAGGAAACCGCGCGCGCGGCCGGCAAGTTCGGCGGCGGCACCACGTTGCCCGCCGATCTGGTCGCGCAGCTGACGCCGACGCAGTTCCTGGGCTACGACGCGTTGACCGCAGGCGGGCTGGAAGTGCTGGCGTTGTTGAAGGATGGCCGTCCGGTCGATTCCATCGAAGCAGGCGACGAGGCCATCGTCATCCTCGATGCGACGCCGTTCTATGCCGAATCCGGCGGCCAGGTCGGCGATACCGGCGAACTCGACGAGCAAGGCATGCGCTTCATCGTCAACGACACCCTGAAACTCGCCGGTCAGTTCCACGGCCACGTGGGCACGCTGTCCGCCGGTGCGTTGAAGCGCGGCGACCGCGTGCTGGGTTCGGTCGATGGCGCGCGTCGCGGCGCCACCATCCTCAACCACAGTGCCACCCATCTCCTGCACGCGGCATTGCGCGACGTGCTGGGCACCCACGTGCAGCAGAAAGGCTCGCTGGTCGCGCCGGATCGCCTGCGCTTCGACTTCTCGCACTTCCAGCCGATGACCGCGGCGGAGCTCGCCGAGATCGAGCGCCGGGTGAATGCGGAGGTGCGCGCCAACCACGAAGGCGAAGTGCGACACATGGCGATGCAGGACGCGCTCGACTTCGGTGCGATGGCGCTGTTCGGCGAGAAGTACGGCGAGCACGTGCGCGTGCTGCGCTTCGGCCCGACCTCGACCGAGTTGTGCGGCGGCACCCATGTGGGCCGCACCGGCGACATCGGCCTGTTCAAGATCGTGTCGGAAGGCGGGGTGTCCGCCGGCGTGCGCCGCATCGAGGCGGTGACCGGCCAGGGTGCGCTGGATCATGTCGTCGAGGAAGAGCGCCGGCTGGACGAGGCGGCAACCCTGCTTGGCGGTACCAGCGGCGACGTGGCCGACAAGCTGCGCGCATTGCTCGACCGGCAAAAGAAGCTGGAGCGCGAACTGGAGGCGATCAAGGCCAAGGCGGCCTCGGGCGCGACCAGCGACCTGGGCAGCCAGGCCCGCGACGTCGACGGCATCAAGGTGCTCGCAGCGCGGCTGGAAGGCTTCGATGCCAAGGCATTGCGCGATGCGATGGACCGCCTGAAGCAACAACTGGGCGATGCGGTGATCGTGCTGGCCGGCGCCGAGGGCGGTAAGGCCGCGCTGGTGGCGGGCGTGAGCGGCGCTGCCGCCGGCAAGGTCAAGGCCGGCGACCTGCTGGGCGACGTCGCCCGCCAGGTCAACGGCAAGGGCGGTGGCCGCCCCGACATGGCGCAAGGCGGTGGCGACGACGGCCCGGCGCTGGTCGCCGCGCTGGAACGCGTGCCGGCGTGGGTCGGCGAGCGCCTCGCGGCGCATTGAATGCGGCGACCGTGATGGCGGTCGCTTGTGCAAGCTGAACGATGCCCCGTATGATCGGGCAGATTGGATGCATCTGGCCGCCCGGTTCCGTGGCGGCTGCGACAGGGGAGTTGCGATGCTGATCTTGACCAGGCGGGTAGGCGAGACCTTGATGATCGGCGATGCCATCACCGTGACGGTGCTTGGCGTCAAGGGCAACCAGGTCCGCATCGGCATCACCGCGCCGAAGGATGTCGCCGTGCATCGCGAGGAGATCTACCAGCGCATCCAGGGCGACGACGGCAGCAAGGACGGCGAAGCGAAGCCGTAGGGTTTGCCGGATCGCGGTGCAGCCTGTATCCTTCGCCGCTCGCGATTTCGCCTCACGGAGACTTGCCCGAGAGGCCGAAGGGGCTCCCCTGCTAAGGGAGTATGGGGTCAAAAGCTCCATCGAGGGTTCGAATCCCTCAGTCTCCGCCAGTTTGGCGAAACCGCGAAACAAGCGTCATCGAAGTCGGTTTTTCGTTGACGTGGAATGATGCAGCACCGCATAATTCCGCTTCTTCTTTGCGCCCGTAGCTCAGTTGGATAGAGCACCAGGCTACGAACTTGGGGGTCGGAGGTTCGAATCCTTCCGGGCGCGCCACCTTTGAAAAGCCGGCCTTCATGGCCGGTTTTTTTTTGGTTCATCTCCCAACTCCGGGGAATGCGGCTCGAATCTTGAGGAAGAAGTAGGCGTCGTCGCGGTAGCCGTAGGCGATGCGCTTGATGACCTTGATCCGGTTGTTGATGCCCTCGACCAGGCCGGTGTGCATCGGCCAGCGCGTCCGGCTGAGGATGCCGC
>NZ_JAYRTQ010000022.1:0-38868 GCF_041919455.1 Thermomonas sp. | reverse complement strand
GTGGACGGCACCGACCGCATGGGTGTGGCGACAGACCTGGACGCAATGGATGGCATACGCCAAGCAGAGCCAAATCCCGGCGCTCATGCAGTTTGCGCGACGACTGAAGGGCTACTGGCGCGGCATCATCAGCCGGGTACGCTGGCCGATGCATACCGGGCAACTGGAAGGCATCAACAACAAAATCAAGGTGATCAAGCGCATGGCCTACGGCTACCGCGACAGCGAGTACTTCTTCCTGAAGATCAAAGCCGCCTTCCCCGGTAATCCGTGATGAACCATGATAAAGCCGGCACGAGGCCGGCTTCACCTGGTTCGATGCGGGCGCTTCAGCGCTTCAGAGATGCCGCTTCGCTGGCCAGCGCACCGATGCGCGCCCAGTCGCCGGCCTTCACCGCATCCGCGGGCACCATCCACGAGCCACCCACGCAGGCCACGTTCGGCAGCGCCAGGTAGGCCGGTGCCTTGACCGCATCGATGCCGCCGGTCGGGCAGAAGCGCGCCATCGGCAGTGGACCGCCGAAGCCCTTCAATGCGCCGATGCCGCCGCTGGATTCGGCCGGGAAGAACTTGAAGCGCCGCCAGCCGTGCTCCATCCCGCGCATCAGTTCGCTGGCGGTGGCGATGCCGGGGATCAGCGGCGTGCGGCTGGCTTTCGCCGCATCGAACAGCGCATCGGTGGCGCCGGGCGAGATCGCGAAGCGCGCGCCGGCATCGGACACGTTGGCGAGATCGGTGGCCGACAGCACGGTCCCGGCGCCGACGCAGGCATGCGGCAGTTCGCGCGCGACCAGGGCGATCGCATCGAGCGCGCACGCCGTGCGCAATGTGATCTCCAGCACCGGCAGGCCGTTGTCGACCAGCGCGCGGCACAGCGGCAGCGCGTCCTCGATGCGATCGATGGCGAGCACCGGGATCACCGGGGCAAGGCCGAACACGGCATCGACCAGTTCGCTGTGGCGGGCGGTATCGAACATCGGGTCAAAACTCCTTGGCGCGCAGGGCGGTGGCCGCACCGAGCAGGCCGGGATGGGGATGGGTGATGACGTGGATCGGCACCGATTCCAGCAGCGCGGCCATGCGGCCCTTGGCCAGGAAACGCTCGCGGAACGCGCTGGCGCGCAGGAACGGGATGAAGCGCGGGACGATGCCGCCGGCGATGACCACCGTGCGTGCGCCATGGATCAATGCGCAATCGCCGGCCACGCTGCCGAGCACCGAACAGAAGCGGGCGAGCGTCCGACGCGCGGCCTGATCATGGCCTTCCAGCGCGGCAGCGACGATCTCGGCCGGGTCGCGCAGGGCGGGGTTGAGCAACGAAGCATCGCCGGGTTGCGGCATCTGCGCGGGCAGCACCGCGCTGGCGCCGCGTAGCACGGCGTCGATTTCGGAGAGGCCCTTGCCGCACAACAGGCGCTCGGTCGAGGTGCGCCCGTGTTGCGCGGTGAGCCATGCGGAGATTGCGCGCTCTTCGTCGCCGACTGGCGAAAAACCGACATGGCCACCTTCGGTTTCGACCGCATGCCAGCCGTGCGACTGCGAGCCGATGAGTTGCGCCACGCCCAGGCCGGTGCCGGGGCCGAGCACGCTGATCGGGCCTTGCAGCGGCAGTTCGAGGTTGCCGTGCAGGGTGACCAGGTGGTCCGCCTGCAGTGCCGGGATCGCCCAGGCCACCGCGCCGAAGTCGTTGATCATGCGCAGTTGCTGCAGGCCGAGTCGGCGTTCCAGTTCGCTGCGGCTGAACGACCAGGCGCGATTGGTCAGCCGGATCTCGTCCTTGCCGACCGGGCAGGCGACCGCCAGTGCGGCGCGTATCGGGGTGCCGGACACGCCGGCCAGATAGTGTTCGATGGCGTGCTGCACGCTGGCGAAATCCGCGTTCGGCAGCGACCTCGATTCCAGCAGTTCGATGGTCGGCGACGACAGGTCGGTCAGCGCGAAGCGCGCGTTGGTGCCGCCGATGTCGCCAACCAGCGCGAGCGTGTTCGCAGTCATGCCGGCATCCCGTCTTCATCCAGGAACAGCGAACACGCGCCCTGTTCGGCGGAGCCGACCTGCTTGCGCATCATCGCGAACAGCTCGCGGCCGTGGCCGACGTGGTTGCCCGCCAGCGACGGACGCACGGCCTCGCGCGCGGCCCATGCCTCGGCATCGACCAGCGCGTCCATCGTGCCGGCATCGCCATCGATGCGGACGAGGTCGCCGTCGCGCAGCTTCGCCAGCGGGCCGGCATCGGCAGCTTCCGGGGTGACGTGGATCGCGGCGAGGACCTTGCCCGAGGCGCCTGACATGCGACCGTCGGTGAGCAGGGCGACGCGCTGTCCACGATCCTGCAACGCCGCCAGCGTGGGCGTGAGCTTGTGCAGTTCGGGCATGCCATTCGCGCGCGGACCCTGGCCGCGCACGACCGCCACGAAATCCCCGGCGAATCCATCGCGCTTGTCGAGCGCACCGGCCTTGAACGCCGCCAGCAGCGCGTCCTGTGAGTCGAAGATGCGTGCGGGTGCTTCGATCCGGCGCAAGTCGGGCGCGACCGCGGAGATCTTGACCACCGCGCGCCCCAGGTTGCCCTGCAGGCAGCGCAGGCCGCCTTCGCTGTCGAACGGCGCCGCCACGCCACGCACGACGTTGTCGTCCAGCGATGTGGCCGGTGCGGTGCGCCAGCGCAGGACGAGATCGTCGAGCCAGGGTTGCGTTGCCTGCTGGCGCAGGTCTCCGCCGTGCACGCAGGCGATGTCGCCGTGCAGCAGGCCGGCATCCAGCAGTTCGTTGATGACCAGGCCAAGGCCGCCCGCGGCCTCGAAGTGGTTCACGTCGGCGGATCCGTTCGGGTACACGCGCGCCAGCAGTGGCGTGGCCTGCGAGAGTTCGTCTAGGTCGGTCCAGTCGATGAGCACGCCGGCCGCGCGGGCCATCGCAACAAGATGCAGCGCGTGGTTGGTGGAGCCGCCAGTGGCGGCCAGCCCGACCATCGCGTTGACGATGGCCTTCTCGTCGATGGTGCGCGCCAGCGGACGATAGTCGTTGCCGAGCGCGCTGATGCGCAGCGACTGTTCGGCCGCGGCCACGGTCAGTGCATCGCGCAAAGGCGTGTTCGGCGGGACGAAGGCGCTGCCCGGCATGTGCAGGCCCATCACTTCCATCAGCATCTGGTTGGAATTCGCGGTGCCGTAGAACGTGCAGGTGCCGGCCGAGTGGTACGACGCCGCTTCGGCTTCAAGCAACTCTTCGCGAGTGGCCTGGCCCAATGCGTAACGCTGGCGCACCTCGGCCTTCTGCTTGTTGGGGATGCCGGACGGCATCGGTCCCGCCGGCACGAAGATCACCGGCAGGTGGCCGTAACTCAGCGCGCCGATCAGCAGGCCGGGCACGATCTTGTCGCACACGCCCAGGCAGAGCACCGCGTCGAACATGTCGTGCGACAGCGAGATCGCGGTGGCCATGGCGATGGCGTCGCGCGAGAACAGCGACAACTCCATGCCGGTGCGGCCCTGGGTCACGCCATCGCACATCGCGGGAACGCCGCCGGCGACCTGCGCGCTGCCGCCGGCGTTGCGCGCGGCCATGCGGATCAGCGTGGGGTAGTGCTCCATCGGCTGGTGCGCCGAGAGCATGTCGTTGTAGGACGTGACGATGCCGATGTTGCCACCCGCGCCTTCGCGCAGCATCGGCTTGTCGACGCCGGCGGCGGCGAAGCCGTGCGCCAGGTTGCCGCAGGACAGTTCGCGCCGGGCCGGGCCGGCCTCGCGCGCCGCGTCCATCCGCGCCAGGTAGTCGCCACGCAGGCGCCGGCTGCGGTCGGCGATGCGCGAGGTCACGCGCTCGATGGCGGGATGCAGGGGCATCGGCTACGGACTCCAGTGGATGTGGACGTGGTGGCCGGGCGCATGCAGCAGCGCGGCCACCGGGAAAGCAGAATCGGGATGCGCCTGTGCGTGTCGCAACACCGCGCGTTTGTCCGCGCCGGTGACGACGAGGTGGATCTGTTTGGCGTACAACAAGCGCGGCAGGGTCAGGCTGATCCGCGCGAATGGCGCTTCCGGCGGCAGCGGATCGGGCAAGGTGGCGAGGGCATCGATGCCTGATTCTGTCGCCAGGCCTTCGGCAAGGTTGGCCGCGCCGGGGAACAGCGAGGCGAAATGGCCGTCCGCGCCCATGCCCAGCAGCACCGCATCGAAGGGTTGCGGGTTCACCGCAAGCAACGCGCGCGCTTGCGCGAGCGAGGCATCGACATCGCCATCCTCGCGTGTCAGTGGATTGCCGACGATGTTGGCATCGGCGGCGAAGGCCTCGCGCAGCGCACGCAGGTTGCAGGCCGGGTGGTCGTGCGGCACGCAGCGCTCGTCGGTGGGAATGGCGCTGACCACGCCGCCGAGTCCTGCCGCGGAAAGTTGCGCATACACCGGCAGCGGCGTGCGTCCACCGGCGAGCGCCAGCCACGCCTGGCCGCGCGCATGGATCGCTTCGCGGCATGCGTCAACGAACACCTCGGTGACGTGCGCTACCAGCGCGCCGACATCGGCATGGTCATGTTCGATCCACGGCATTTCGTTATTCCCGCCAGCCGTGGCCGTGGCGTTCGGTCAGCGACACCGCCGCGCCCGGACCCCAGGTGCCGGCCGGGTACGGCTTCGGGGTGATGCCTGCCGCGCGCCAGCCCTCGGCGATCGCATCGACCCATTGCCACGCGGCTTCGGTTTCGTCGCGGCGCACGAACAGGGTGCCGTTGCCCTCGATCGCGTCCAGGTACAGACGCTCGTAGGCGATGCGCTTGCGTGCGCTGGCGAACTCCTCGTGGAAGTCCAGGTCCAGCGCCACCTGCGCCAATCGCAATCCACTGCGGTCGAGCCCCGGGGCCTTGCTCATCAGGTCCAGCTCGATGCGTTCCTCTGGCTGCAGGCGGATCAGCAGGCCGTTCGGGCGCATGTCGCCGGCGGCGCGTCCGCCGAAGATCGAGTACGGCACCTTGCGGAACTGGATGTAGATCTCGGTGCTGCGCGAGGGCAGCCGCTTGCCGGTGCGCAGGTAGAACGGCACGCCGGACCAGCGCCAGTTGTCCACGTGCGCGCGCAGGGCAACGAAGGTTTCGGTGCGGCTGCTGCGGCCCAGCTCATCCGCATAACCGGGCACCGCAACGCCGTCGATGGCCCCGGCGGTGTACTGGCCGGCCACGGATTCATGGGCGACCTGCTCGCGGCCGATCGGGCGCAGCGAGCGCAGCACCTTGATCTTCTCGTTGCGCACCGCGGTCGGATCGAACTTCGCCGGCGGTTCCATCGCCACCAGGCAGAGCAATTGCAGCAGGTGGTTCTGCAACATGTCGCGCAATGCGCCGGAGTCGTCGTAGTAATCGCCGCGGCCTTCCACGCCGACGGTCTCGCCGACGGTGATCTGCACCTGCTCGATGTGGCGCGCATTCCACAGCGGTTCGAACAGCGCATTGCCGAAGCGCAGGGCGATCAGGTTCTGCACGCCTTCCTTGCCGAGGTAGTGGTCGACGCGGTAGACGCGCTCCTCGTCGAACGACATGGCAACGCTGTCATTTATGGCAATCGCAGACGCGAGGTCCTTGCCGATCGGCTTCTCCAGCATCACGCGGGTGCCCGCACCGGCGACGCCGTGGGCGGCCAGCGCGGCGCAGGCGGGACCGTAGAACTTCGGCGCGGTGCTCATGTGGTAGAGCACGTCGCCATCGCGCAGCGCTTGCACCTTCGCAGCGAGCGCGGCCATCGACGCATCGTCGTCCACGCTGGCGGCGGCATAGTCGAGTCGATCCAGCAAGCCGCGCAGCGCGGCATCGTTGCGTTCCGCCGCCGGGATGCGTTCGGCGATGCTGGCCGACACCAGGTTGGCGAAGCCTTCGCGGTCGAGCTCGCTGCGCGCGGTGCCCAGGATGCGCAGGTTCGCCGGCAACAGCTGCTCGGCCTGCAGGCTGTACAGCGAGGGCAGCAGCATGCGCCGCGCCAGGTCGCCGGTGGCGCCGAAGATGGTCAATAGCGAAGCAGGCGCGGCATGCGTCACGGAACGGTTCCGACGTGGGGAACCCTAAGCTTAATACGCCCGGCGTGCGGATGCTGCAGTGGTTTCGTTTCCAACGTTCGCCGGGGTATGGCGCGCGGTGATGGTTCATGCGGGCAGTACGCATAGGTATGTCGCATCGCTGCCCTTTAGAATCGTTGCTCTAGTCGTCCAAGGCCCTGCAATGACGCGTCTTTCCTCCCTTGATCGCGAGCAACTGCTGGCCTGCGCCCGCGGCGAATTGTTCGGCGAAGGCAATGCGCGGCTGCCCGCGCCGCCGATGCTCATGTTCGACCGTATCACCCATATCAGCGACGACGGTGGCGCGCACGGCAAGGGGTTCATCCGCGCCGAACTCGACATCCGTCCGGACCTCTGGTTCTTCGGCTGCCACTTCCTCGGCGACCCGGTGATGCCGGGCTGCCTGGGCGTGGATGCGATGTGGCAGCTCACCGGATTCTTCCTGCCGTGGCTGGGCGAAACCGGCCGCGGCCGCGCGCTCGGTGCCGGCGAGATCAAGTTCACCGGCCAGGTCCTGCCCGACGCCAAGGTGGTGAGCTACGAGATCGACATCCGCCGCCTGCTGCGCGGTCGCCTGCGCCTGGTCGTCGCCGATGGCCGCACCTACGTGGACGGCCGCGAGATCTACACCGCCCGCGACATGCGCGTGGGCCTGTTCCAGGCGACGGAGGCCATGTGAGTACGACCTTGCGCCGCGTGGTGGTGACCGGCATGGGCATCGCGTCCTGCCTGGGCAATGACCTGGACACGGTGTCGTCGGCGCTGCGCGAAAGCCGTGCCGGCATCCGCTTCCTGCCCGACCATGCCGAGCGCGGATTGCGCAGCCAGGTCGGCGGCGCGGTCGACCTCGACCTCGATGCGGTGATCGATCGCAAGCTCAAGCGCTTCATGAGCGATGCCGCGGCCTATAGCTACGTGTCTCTGCGCGACGCCATCGCCGATGCCGGCCTGGACGAAGCCGCGGTCAGCGATCCGCGCACCGGCCTGATCGCCGGGTCCGGTGGTGGTTCCAGTCGCTGGCAAGTGGAGACCGCGGACCTGCTGCGCGATCGCGGCGTGCGCAAGGTCGGCCCATACATGGTGCCGCGCACGATGTGCTCCACGGTGTCGGCCAACCTGGCCACCGCGTTCAAGATCAAGGGCCTGAGCTACTCGCTGTCCGCGGCCTGCGCGACCTCCGCGCATTGCATCGGCGCGGCCGCCGACCTGATCCGCCACGGCGCGCAGGACATCATGTTCGCCGGTGGTGGCGAAGACCTGGACTGGACCATGAGCGTGATGTTCGACGCCATGGGCGCGCTGTCCACCGGCTTCAACGACACGCCCGCCACGGCCTCCCGTCCGTATGACGCCAATCGCGACGGCTTCGTCATCGCCGGCGGCGGCGGCATGCTGGTGCTGGAAGACTACGAGCACGCGAAGGCGCGCGGCGCGCATATCCATGCGGAGTTGATCGGGTACGGCGTGACCAGCGACGGTGCCGACATGGTCGCGCCGAGCGGCGAGGGCGCGGTGCGTTGCATGCGCATGGCGATGGCCGGCATCGACCGTCCGGTCGATTACCTCAACACCCACGGTACCTCGACCCCGCTCGGCGACATCACCGAGTTGAACGCGGTGCGCGAGGTGTTCGGCGATGCGGTGCCGCCGTTGTCGTCCACGAAGGCGCTGTCCGGTCATTCGCTGGGGGCGGCCAGCGTGCATGAGGCGATCTACAGCCTGCTGATGCTGCGCGACGGCTTCATCGCCGGCTCGGCGAACATCGAGACGCTGGATCCGCGTTGTGAAGGCTTCCCGATCGTGCGCGAAAGCCGCGATGCGAAACTCGACACGGTGATGTCGAACAGCTTCGGCTTCGGCGGCACCAATGCGGCCGTGGTCTTCGCGCGGGTCTGACGATCAGCGCAACAGCCAGTCCGCAGTGGCCTCGGGTGCCTTGATCCACGCGTAGTGGTCGGCCACGGTGCCGACCGCCGCGGCATCGAAATGCGCCGAGGTCACGCGCGCGTTCGGCAACTTGCCGGTCAGATAGGCCGTCGACACCGGCGGTGCCAGCCAGTCCTGGTCGAAGGTCAGTGCACGCACCTCGCCATTGAAGCGCGCCATGCCCGCTTCCAGGTCCACGTCGACGCCCGGCGCGGCGTAGTGGCCGCTGATCGCCGTGCGCGACCAGTCGGCGATCACGCTGCGCGCCTCGTTGCCGCCGAAGCCGATCCTGCGGCCGGGCATGAAGCCATTGCGTGCGGCCAGCCAGCGCATGAACCGATAGGCAGGCAACAGGCCCCAGCGCTTGGGTGCGTTGAACACGCGCCAGTACGGCGCGCCGCTGGCGACCAGCCACAAGGCGTCGGCACTGTCGGGCTGCAGGCCCAACTGGCAGCAGGACATCTGCCCGCCCAGGCTATGGCCTCCGAGGATGCGCGGCACGCCGTGCGCGTGCGCGTCGGCAACCGCCTGGCTGGCGGCGAGGTCGGCCAGCAATTCGCGATAGCCCCAGTCCTCCGCTCGCGAAGCACGCATATTGCTGGAGCCGATCCCGCGCCATTCGTGCAGGAATACCGCCATACCGCGCGCCGCCAATGCCTCCGCGAACGGCAGGTAATGCCGTGCGGGCATGCCCATGCCGGCCAGCCACAACACGCGTCCAACCGGCACATCCGGGATGCGCGCGATCAGTTCGCAGCGGTGGCCATCGCCGGTGTGGACCGGCAGTTCGAATGCACGCATCAGCGCGCGGCCGCGCCGAAGTGATCGAGCACCACGACGTCGCCGCGACCGGGCCGGTAGCCGCCGCGCAACGCACGCTCGATGTAGTCGGTCGCGGTTTCGACCGCGAGCGACAGCGGCATGCCAAGGCACAGGTTGGCGGCGATCGCCGAGGCCAGCGTGCAGCCGGTGCCATGGCCTTCCAGCGCCAGGCGGTCGTGGATGAATTCGGCATCCAGCAGGCCATCGTCGTAGCGGTCGATGACGGTCTCGCCTTCGTCCAGGTGCCCGCCCTTGAGCAGCACCGCGCGCGCGCCCATCGCGCGCAATCCGGCGATGGCGGCGTCGGCGGCTTCGCCATCGGCGATGCGGACGCCGGTCAGCAATTCCGCTTCCGGAATGTTGGGTGTGACGATGCTCGCCAGCGGCAGCAGCCGCGTGCGCAGTGCCTGCAACGCGTCATCGGCGAGCAGCTTCGCGCCGCTGGTGGCGACCATTACCGGGTCGAGCACGACATGCGGTGGTCGACGCGCTTCCAACACGTCCGCGACGCAGCCGATGACCTCGGCGGTGGCCAGCATCCCGATCTTCACCGCGCCGATGTCGAAGTCGTCGAAGCAGGCGTCGAGTTGCGCGCGCAGGAAGCCGACATCGGGCACATGCACGGCGGTCACGCCGCGGGTGTGCTGCGCGGTCAGCGCGGCGATCGCCGACAGCCCATGCACGCCATGCGCGGCGAAGGTCTTCAGGTCGGCCTGGATGCCCGCGCCGCCGCCGGAATCGGAGCCGGCGATGGTCAGTGCGGAAACGACGGTGGGGGTCTGCATCCGGCCATTTTGCCGGAACCATACGCCACCGTCAGGACGCGGCTCGTTCCCCGCGCAGCATCACGTGGCGATACAGCATGTAACCGATGCCGGTGCTGCCGGTCAGCAGCGCCGGCGCGAACAGTGCCTTGTAGCGGAACAGCGCGAACAGCCACGCGCCGATGATGCCGCCTGCGAGGAAGCCGCCGATGATCAACCCGCTCAACGCCAGTCGCCGTGTCGGCAACGGCATGCCGCGCAGCAAGTGGCCCAACCCGATGCCGAGGTCGGTGAACATCCCGCTGAGATGGGTGGTGCGCACGATCGCACCGCTGAAGGTGGTGACCATCGCGTTCTGCAGGCCGCAGGCCATCGCCGCCAGCAACGCGCCCCAGATCGATCCGCCCTCGAACAGCGGCACCGCAGCCACCAGCAGCGCGGCTTCCAGCGCCAATACCACGCCGTAGCGGCGGCCCAGTCGCAGCGTCGCGTCCTGCACGATCAAACCGCTCAGCATCGCGCCCGTGCAGAACGCGATCAGCACGCCCCACAAATGCACGACCGCGCGCCAGTCGCCCTGTGCCAGTGCGGCACCGAGCAGGCTGGTGGTGCCGGTGAGGTGGCTGACCGCCTGGTGCTCGAAGCCCAGGTAGCCGACCACGTTCACCATCCCGCCGATGCAGGCGAGTGTGACCGCGCCGATCCATACCCAACGCGGCAGGGACACGGTCATGTCGCGGGCCCCGCCGTTCGCCTACAGGACTTCGGAGGCGTAATCCGCCAACCGCGAACGCTCGCCGCGCCGCAGGGTGATGTGCGCGCTGTGCGCCCAGGCCTTGAAGCGGTCGACCGCGTAGGTGAGGCCGGACGTGGTTTCGGTGAGGTAGGGCGTGTCGATCTGCTCGACGTTGCCCAGGCAGATGATCTTGGTGCCGGGGCCGGCGCGGGTGATCAGGGTCTTCATCTGCTTGGGCGTCAGGTTCTGGGCTTCGTCGAGGATGAGGTAGCGCGACAGGAAGGTGCGCCCACGCATGAAGTTCATCGAGCGGATCTTGATCCGCGAGGCCAGCAGGTCGTTGGTTGCCGCGCGCCCCCAGGCGCCGCCGTCCTGGTTGTGGGTCAGCACCTCCAGGTTGTCGGTCAGCGCGCCCATCCACGGCGTCATCTTTTCTTCCTCGGTGCCGGGCAGGAAGCCGATGTCCTCGCCCACGCTCACCGTGGCGCGGGTCATGATGATTTCGCGGTAGCGCTGCGCATCCATCGTTTGCGCGAGGCCCGCGGCCAAGGCGAGGAGCGTCTTGCCGGTGCCGGCGGTGCCGAGCAGGCTGACGAAGTCGATTTCCGGATCCATCAGCGCGTTCAGCGCGAAGTTCTGTTCGCGGTTGCGTGCGGTGATGCCCCAGACCGCACGCGACGAATGCCGGAAGTCGTCGACGATCTGCAGCACGACCTTGTCGTCGGCCACCTTCGCCACCTTCATCTCGGCCTGTTCGTCGCCGGGCAGGTAGACGAACTGGTTCGGGTACCAATCCTCGTCCTCGCCGCGTGCGATTTCGTAGTAGGTGCGGCCCTTGTCGGTCCACGACTTCAGGTCCTTGCCGTGGCGCGACCAGAAATCCTCGGGCAGTGCGGTTGCGCCGGTGTAGAGCAGGCTGAAATCGTCCAGCGCGCGGTCGTTCTCGTAGTCCTCGCTGACGATGCCGGCGATCGACGCCTTGATCCGCAGGTTGATGTCCTTGGAGACGAACACCACCGGTGCGCCGGGATCGGATTCCTTCAGCGCCAGGATCGCGCCGAGGATGTTGTTGTCCGGGATGACCGTGCCGAAGCGCTTGCCGGCATCGAAATCACCGGTCTGGAACAGCAGCCGGCCGGCGCTCTCCGCACCGCGCAACTGCAGGGCCTGCGGACGCACCAGGGCGATGCCGTTGTGGACGTCGCTGCTGCCGTGGGCCTCGATCAGTTCGTTGAGGAAGCGGCTGACCTGGCGCGCGTTGCGGCTGGCTTCGCTGGTGCCCTTCTTACCGTTGTCCAGCTCTTCCATCACCTGCATCGGCAGGTACACATCGTGTTCCTCGAACTTGAACAGCGCGGTCGGGTCGTGCATCAGCACGTTGGTGTCGAGGACGTAGATGCGCTTGCTTCGCGTCATGCTCGGATTCCTGCGGTCGGACAGCGATGGGCCATCGCGTCCCGCGGGGCGGGGCGATGAAGGGCGGTGGAAACGAGGTCGGTCACTTGGTTTTCGCGGCCTTCAATGCGTCGAGTACGGCCTGTGCATGGCCGGGCACTTTCACCGGTTGCCATGTCTGGCGGATGACGCCTTCGGGGTCGATGAGGTAGGTGCTGCGGACGATGCCGATGTACTCGCGGCCATAGAGCTTCTTCGGCTGGATCACGCCGAAGGCGTTGCAGACGGCTTCGTCGGCATCGCTGACCAGGTCGAACTTGAAGCCCTGCTTCGCGCAGAAGTTCTGGTGCGACTTCAGCGAGTCCTTCGACACCCCCAGCACGACCGCGCCAGCGCGCTTGAACGCAGGCAACAGCGCATTGAAATCCTGGCCTTCGGTCGTGCAGGCCGGGGTGGAATCCTTCGGGTAGAAATACAGCACCAGCCATTTGCCGGCGTAGTCGGCGAGCGTTGCGTGCTTGCCGCTCGAAAGTGCAAGCGGCAGCTTCAGCATGGTGTTCGATAGCGCCTCGCCGGCGGTCATTGGCGTTCGGCTTCCCCCGAAGCCGGGGATTCGAGTTTCTCGATGCGCTTCTTCAGTTTCGAGATTTTGCCGTGTTGGCCTGCGATCATCGCCACGGCGAGGAAGAACAGCACGAATTCCATGGTCTTCGATCCCCTGTCTCAGTACTTCATCGGATCCATGATGGCGTCGAGGTTCAGGTGGTCGCAGAACTCGAGGAAGTCGTCGCGCAGCGCGGCGATGTGCATGTCCGACGGCACGCCGATGGTCAGCTGGGCGGAGAACATGTCGGCACCGGTCTGCATCGCCCGGTAGCGCGAGCAATGCAGGCTCTCGATGGTGATGCCCTGCTGGTCGAAGAAATCGGCCAGCTGGAACAGGATGCCGGGCTTGTCCGAGGCGATCACCTCGACCACGTAGGGCAGCAGGCTGGACTGCACCGGCTTCGGCCCGGTGCGATACCAGATCAGCTTCAGGCCTTCCTCGCGCTCCAGCTTGGCGAGCATGGTCTCCAGCTTGGCCACGGCGTCCCAGGAGCCGGTGGCGAGCGCAGTCACCGACACGTCGCGGCCCACCGTGGCCAGGCGCGTGTCGACCAAGTTGCAGCCGGAATCGGCGATGCGTCGGGTAACGGCCAGCAGGGGCGACTGCGGATGCGTGGTGTACGCGTTGATCAGCAGGTGGTTTTCGTTCGGCGCCGGCCTGGCGGAGATATCGGTCAAGGGAGCGTCCGGAGCGGATGGGATGGGGTGGCGCGATGGCGACCCGTTGCCGGCCAGCATACTTGCCGGTGCTTTCGAGCCGCAAGTAAGATTCAGCCTCGCTTTGACCACTCCCATCGCGCCGCGCGTTCCTCCGCCGCGCCCAGCCGAGCCATCTACTTGCGACTTTCCGGCAGCATCACTGCGCTGGCGACGCCCTTCACGGCCGCCGGCGACATCGACTTCCCCGCCTGGCAGCGCTTGTTGCAGGCGCAGCGGGACGCGGGCACCCAGGGCGTGGTCGTCGCCGGCTCCACCGGCGAGGCCGCGGCGCTGTTCGACGACGAATACGACGCCCTGCTGGCCAGTGCGGTCGAGTTCCTCGGCGGGCGCATGCCGGTACTGGCGGGCACCGGTCATTCCAATACCGCCAAGACCATCCAGGCCAACCGCCGCGCCGCCGCGCTGGGCGCCGATGCCGCGCTGGTGGTGACCCCGCCGTACGTGCGGCCGACCCAGTCCGGCCTGCTCGCGCATTTCCGCGCGGTCGCCGACGAGGGCGGGTTGCCGGTGGTCCTCTACAACGTGCCCGGCCGCACCGGCTGCGACCTCGCCCCGGAAACCACCGGCGAGCTGTCCCTGCACCCGAACATCGTCGGCATCAAGGAAGCCCGCGCCGAGGCCGCGCGCATGGACGACCTGCTGCCGTGCCGGCGCGACGGCTTCGCCGTGCTCAGTGGCGACGACCCGACCGCGGTGCGGGCGATGCTGGCCGGCGCCGACGGGGTGATCTCGGTCGCATCCAACGTGGTCCCCGGGACGTTCCGTCGCTTGTGCCAGCTGGCCCGCGGCGGCGACGTGGCCGGTGCCGAGGCGCTGGACGCGCGGCTGTATGCGCTTTACCACTTCCTCGGCGTCGAGCCCAATCCGATCCCGGTCAAAGCCCTACTCGCGCTGAACGGAATCGGCCACGGCCTGCGCCTGCCGCTGCAGCCGCTATCATCCGCCCATGCCGCCGAGGCCCAGCGCCTGCATGCGGACATCCTCCAACTCGAAGACTGATGCCGCCCGCCGCGGCCTGACAGGAGCTCCAGATGCGTCGTAGTGCCCGCGTGTCCCCGATTGCCGTGCCGCTTGCCGCCGCCCTGCTGGTGGCTGGCCTGTCCGGTTGCCAGCTGTTCGGCAAGAAGAACGAGCTGTACACGCAGAGCGCCGAAAGCCGCCCGCTGGAAGTCCCGCCGGACCTGGATCGTCCGAGCGCCGACAAGGCCATGTCGCTGCCGGCGGCCGGTGGCAGCGTCAGCGCCTCGGGCATGAACAACGCCGGCGGCAGCAGCGCCGCGCCGATCGGCTTCAACGCCAGCGGCGACCGCGATGTGCTGTTCGCCAAGGTCGGCGAGGTGCTGGCTGCTACGCCCGGCGTGAAGATCGCCAACAAGGCACAGATCCTGGGCACTTACGACGTCGATTACATGGACGCCAAGTTCCTGGTCCGGGTCACCAAGGCCGGCGAGGGCGTGTACATCTCCGCGGTCGATCCGCGTGGCCTGCCGCCGGTCGGCGAGGCGCCGGTCAAGCTGATCGGCACGCTGAAGGCCGCGATCGCGCCCTGACGTTCGAACCGTGCAATGCAAAAGGGCACCGCGAGGCGCCCTTCTTGTTTGCCATGCCGCTGCGGTCAGCGTTCCAGCAGCGCCAGCTTGCCCGGCTTGCCATCCCACTCCGCCGCATCGGCGGGCGCATCCTTGCGTGTCGCCAGCACCGGCCAGTCCTTCGCCAATTCGGCATTGAGCGCGACGAACGGCTCCTGCCCGGCGGGTACGTCTTCTTCCGGATAGATCGCGTTGACCGGGCATTCCGGTTCGCACAGGGTGCAGTCGATGCACTCGTCGGGGTCGATCACCAGGAAGTTGGGGCCTTCGTGGAAACAGTCGACCGGGCACACCTCGACGCAGTCGGTGTGCTTGCACTTGATGCAGTTCTCGGTGACGACGAAGGGCATGGGGACGATCCTTGATGCGATGCAGGTAGTTTAGCGCTGCGGTGGCGGAAGGCGGCGGATGAGAATCGGTGGCGGTTGTGGGGTGATGGCGGCAGGGATCATGGCAACGGGATAGACGATGGTCCAACGGGATAGACGCGGCACATCCTTGTGCCGCGCCCTGCGCGCAACCTTCGGTTGTCCAGCTGGGCTCCCGGCGCCGCTGTCGAACCCGTACGGGTTCTCATCCCGTAGGGCGAATCAACAAAAAAGCCCGAGTTATTCGACTCGGGCTTTTTTGTTGATTGGTACTCCCAACGGGATTCGAACCCGTGTTGCTGCCTTGAGAGGGCGGCGTCCTAGGCCTCTAGACGATGGGAGCAGAGGTGAGGCGGAACTTCCCGGCTGGACGGCCGGCTCGCCACCGGCAGGGCCGCATGTCGAGCTTGCTAGTATATGCGGCTGCGGTGTCGACGGCAACGCAGCCCATCCCATTCCAGAGCGCGGCATCGCCGTAGCGCATGACCGAAATCGAATCCCAGACTGTCTATCCCGTCCCCAGCCTGCGCGTGATCACCCGCGACGAGCACGGCCTGTCGCGCAAGCAGATGAGCCAGAACGCATTGCGCGTGCTCTACCGCCTGCGCGAGGCCGGCTTCGGTGGCTACCTGGTAGGCGGCGCCGTGCGCGACCTGCTGGTCGGCGGTGCGCCGAAGGATTACGACGTGGCCACCGACGCCACGCCGGAGCAGGTCAAGTCGCTGTTCCGCAACTGCAGGCTGATCGGCCGCCGCTTCCGCCTGGCCCATGTCGTGTATGGCCGCGAGATCATCGAGGTCGCCACCTTCCGCGCCAACAGCGATGACGGCAGCGGCGACCGCGAACAGCACGAGGGCGGCCGCCTGCTGCGCGACAACGTCTACGGCACGATCGAGGACGATGCGATCCGCCGCGACTTCACCGCGAATGCGCTGTATTACGCGATCGAGGATTTCTCGGTGCGCGACTACGTCGGCGGCTACGACGATGTGCAGGCGCGCCTGCTGCGCCTGATCGGCGATCCCGAGGCGCGCTATCGCGAAGACCCGGTGCGCATGCTGCGCGCGGCACGCTTGGCGGCCAAGCTGGGTTTCACCATCGAGGCCGCGACCGCCGAACCGATCGCCAGGTTGGCGCCCTTGCTGTCCGAGGCCGCGCCGGCACGGTTGTTCGAGGAAACCCTGAAACTGTTCCTGTCCGGCCATGCGGTGGCCAGTTTCGAATTGCTGGAAGCGCATGGCCTGCTGCCGGCACTGCTGCCGGAAACCGCGCAGGCATTGGCCTCGAACAAGTCCGGCGCGTTGCGCCGGATGCTGGTGCAGGGCCTGCGCAATACCGACGCGCGCGTCGCCGCCGATGAGTCGGTGTCGCCCGCATTTCTCTATGCGGTGCTGTTGTGGCCCGCCTATTGCCGGGCGTTGGCGTTGCTGCAGGCGCAGGGCGTGCACGCCGCGGATGCCCAGCGTCGCGCGGCCGACCGGGTCACCCTGCACCAGGTCGGGCGCACCGCCTTGCCGCGCCGGTTCTCGCTGCCGATGCAGGAAATCTGGCTGCTGCAGCCGCGGTTCTCGCAGCGTGTGCGCAAGCGCGTGTTCCGGCTGTTGTCGCATCCGCGGTTCCGCGCCGCCTTCGATTTCCTCGAGCTGCGCCTGGCCGCGTCCGATTCGCATGCCGAGGACGTTGCCTACTGGCGCGAGGCGCAGTTGCATCCCGACGCCGTCCTGGCCGCCGCCGAGCGAGCCGCGCACGTCGCCCAGTCCGATGGCATCGTCGAAGCGGGCGAAGAGGGTGGCGACGGCGATGCCCCGCACAAGCGCAAGCGCCGTCGCCGTCGAGGTGGCTCGGTACCCGGTTCCACTTCGCAAGAGCCTGCATGACCCTGGCGGCGGTTGGCGTGGGGGCCAACCTGGGCGATGTCGCGCGCAGCGTCCGCGACGCTATCGATGCGCTTGGCCAGTTGCCCGGCACCCGCCTGGTGCAGGCGTCGCGGCTGTATCGCACGCCGGCCTGGGGTGTGACCGCGCAGCCCGATTTCATCAATGCCGTCGCGTTGCTGGACACCGGATTGTCGGCGCGCGCTTTGCTGGAGGCGCTGCTGGACATCGAGCGCGTCCATGGCCGGGTCCGCGTCGATGGTGAACGCTGGGGGCCGCGCACGCTCGACCTCGACCTGTTGCTCCACGGCGATGCCATCATCGATGAAGCCGGCCTGCGCGTGCCGCATCCGCACCTGCACGAACGCGCGTTCGCGCTGTTGCCGCTGCTCGAGGCCTGGCCGGCCGCCATCATTCCCGGCATCGGCCCCGCGCGTGAATGTGCGGGCGTGATGGCGGCGGACGGTATCGAACCGTTACCTTAGGCGCCCGCGGGAAGGAGCCAGGCATGAGCGAGCCACAGAAACGCTGGACCGTGCCGATGCTGGGCGAGGCGCGTGCCGCCGGCCGCAAGCTGGTGATGCTGACGTCGTACGACGCCAGTTTCGCGCGCGTGCTGGACGACAACGGCATCGACCTGATCCTCATCGGCGATTCGCTGGGCATGGTGGTGCAGGGACACGATTCGACGCTGCCGGTGCGCGTGGAAGACATCGTCTATCACACTGCCGCGGTGGCGCGTGGTGCGACGCGCGCGTTGAAGATCGCGGATTTTCCGTTCGGTTCCGATGGCTCGGCGCTGGAAGCGCATGCCGCTGCGGTGCGCTTCATCCAGGCTGGCGCGAGCATGGTCAAGCTGGAAGGCGCGGGCCACAAGCTGGACACGATCCGCTATCTGGTCGAGCGCGAAATCCCGGTGTGCGCCCACCTCGGGCTGACCCCGCAATCGGTGCATCGTTTCGGCGGTTTCAAGGTGCAGGGGCGCGAGGATGCCGCGGCTGCGAAACTGCGCGATGACGCGCTCGCGGTGGCCAACGCCGGTGCGGCGCTGCTGGTATTGGAAGGCGTGCCGGCCGTGCTGGCATCGCAGATCACCGCGGCCAGCCCGATCCCCACCATCGGCATCGGTGCGGGCGCGGGTTGCGATGGCCAGGTGCTGGTCTTGCACGACCTGCTTGGCCTGGACACCGGCCATCGCAAGCCGAAATTCGTGAAGGATTTCCTGGGCGAGGGCGGATCCGTGGCCGGTGCGATCCGTGCCTATGCCGACGCCGTGCGCCACGGCCGTTTCCCCGCGGCCGAACACGCCTACGCCTGACGCCACTGCGGAGCGAGCCGACATGATCGAGACCATCACCGAGCTTGAAGCGCTGCGCACTCGCATCCGTGGCTGGAAGCGCGACGGTTTGCGCGTCGGCTTCGTGCCGACCATGGGCAACCTGCATGCCGGCCACTATTCGCTGGTCGCGCTGGCCCGCCAGCACGCCGACAAGGTGGTCTCCAGCGTCTTCGTCAACCCGACCCAGTTCGGCCCGAACGAGGATTTCACCCGCTACCCGCGCACGCCGGATGCCGACACCAGCGGCCTGCAATCCGCGGGCTGCGATGCGTTGTGGCTGCCTGACGTGGCGGCGATGTATCCGTTCGGCGTGGAACTGGCCGCCAACGTGCATGTGCCGGGCGTCAGTGCGGTGCTGGAAGGTGCGCACCGGCCGGGCCATTTCGATGGCGTGTGCACGGTGGTCAGCCGCCTGTTCAACCAGGTCCAGCCGGATGTCGCCGTGTTCGGCAAGAAGGATTACCAGCAGCTCGCGGTGATCCGGCAGATGGTCGCCGACCTGCACGTGCCGATCCGCATCATCGGCGGCGACATCGTCCGCGAGGCGAACGGGCTGGCGATGAGCTCGCGCAACCAGTACCTGTCGGCGGACGAACGCGTGGTCTCGGCGATCATCCACCACACCCTGCACGCGATGCGCGATAGCCTGCTGGTCGGCCTGCCGCTGGCGCAGGTCGAGGCGGATGCCGATGCCGCCCTGCGCGATGCCGGCTTCGTCCCCGACTACGCGGTGGTGCGGCGTCCCGACCTGGCCGAGCCGACGGACGGCGAGGCGGGCGACCTGGTCGCATTGATCGCGGCTCGGCTCGGGCGCACCCGGCTGATCGACAACCTCGAGTTCCACCTGGCCGGCTGAACTCGCCGCCGGCAGGCCTCGCGGCGGGTTTGTTGCAGCGCGGAAATCGCGGCCTATACTTCGGCCTCCCGGGCCGATCCCGGGCGTCGCGCCACTGGAGTCGAACATGCAACTGACCCTGCTGAAGGCCAAGATCCACCGCGCCAGCGTCACCCATGCCGAGCTGCACTACGAAGGCTCCTGCGCGATCGACGGCCGCCTGCTGGACATCTCCGGCATCCGCGAATACGAGCGCATCGAGATCTACAACGTCAACAACGGCGAGCGCTTCGCGACCTACGCGATCCGCGGCGAGGAAGGCAGCGGGGTGATCTCCGTCAACGGCGCCGCCGCGCACAAGGCGCAGCCCGGTGACCTGGTGATCATCTGCGCCTACGGCCAGTGCGACGAGGCCGAAGCCGCCAAGTTCAAGCCGACCCTGGTGTACGTGGATCGCGACAACGCGCTGACCCACACCAACCGCTCGATGCCGAAGCAGGCCGCATGAGCATGCTGGCCGGACTCGACGCGGAAGCACGCAGGCTGGCCAGCACGACCATCACCGATCTGATCCGGGAGGATCCGGCGCGCGCAAGCGATTTCGCGCTGCGCTGCGGTGGGCTCTACGCGAACTTCGCCCGCCAGCGCTACGACCGCGCGGCGCTGGACGCCTTGTTCGCCATCGCCGAACGCGCCGACCTGCCCGGTGCGATGCGCCGCTTGCTGGACGGCGCCATCGTCAATCCGACCGAAGGCCGCGCCGCGCTGCATAGTGCGCTGCGTGGCGACAACTCGACTTCGCCGGTTGCCATCGACGCACGCAAGCAAGCGCTCGATGCACAGGTGCGGATGCGCGTCCTGATCGAACGACTCGAAGCCAGCGACGTCACCGACATCGTCAGCGTGGGCATCGGCGGTTCCGACCTGGGCCCGCGGTTGATGGTCGATGCGCTGGCCTTGCACGACGCGCGCTTCAAGGTGCACTTCATCTCGAATGTCGACGGCAATGCCGCGCAGCGCGTGCTGGCCGGGCTGGATCCGAAGCGCAGCGCCGCGATCGTCATTTCCAAGACCTTCGGTACCCAGGAAACCCTGCTCAACGGCGGCATCGTCCGCGACTGGCTGGGCAACGACGAACGCCTGTATGCGGTGAGCACGAATGCCGAGCGCGTGACCGCGTTCGGCGTGCCGCCGGAACGCACCCTGCAGATGTGGGATTGGGTGGGCGGCCGCTATTCGCTGTGGTCGGCGGTCGGCTTCCCGATCGCGCTGGCGCTGGGCATGGATCGCTTCCTGGAACTGCTGGCCGGCGCCGCCGCGATGGACGCGCATGCGGCAACCACCGCGCCGCGCGACAACATCGCGATGTGGCACGCGCTCACTGCAGTGTGGAATCGCAACGCGCTGCATGCGGCCACGCAGGCGGTGCTGCCCTACGACGATCGCCTCAAGCTGCTGCCGGCTTACCTGCAGCAACTGGTGATGGAAAGCCTGGGCAAGTCGGTGCGGATCGAAGGCGATGCGGTGGGTATCGACACCGTGCCGGTCTGGTGGGGCGGCGCGGGCACCGATACCCAGCACAGCTTCTTCCAGGCCCTGCACCAGGGCACGCAAGTCGTTCCGGCCGATTTCATCGGCGTGCAGCAGGCCGATCATCCGCATGCGCAGAACCACGCCGCGCTGCTGGCCAACCTGCTGGCGCAGACCGAGGCGCTGGCGAATGGGCAGGACAGCGACGATCCGCATCGCCGCTACCCCGGCAACCGGCCGAGCACCTTGCTGCTGCTGGATGCGTTGACGCCGCATGCGGTCGGCATGCTGGTCGCGCTGTACGAACACAGCGTCTACCTGCAATCGGTGCTGTGGGGCATCAATGCCTTCGACCAGTTCGGGGTCGAACTCGGCAAGCAGGTCGCCAGTCGCCTGCTGCCCGCGTTGAATGGCGACGCCGAAGCCGACGATGCGGTGACCCGCGCGCTGTTGCGAGAGTTCAGCGCTCGCCGCTGACCGTCCTCGATGGGCCGGCTGGCTCCGGGCATCTTCGGGACACGCCGCAAGTACGTCCATGTAGGCTCATCGGCGACATCCATGTCGCCGAAGGTCCCGAAGACACCCGAAGCCATCCGTCCTGCCGGACGCAGCGGCGGCTCTCAGACGATGCCGTGTCGTCCCAACGCCCACTCGACATGCTCGCGCACGACCGGTGATGCATGTTCGCGCCGTGATTCCAGCGCCGCGATCACGGCATCGGTTCTAGGCGCATTCCCCAGCGCCACCGCGATGTTGCGCAACCAGCGCTCGTGCCCGCTGCGGCGGATCGCGCTGCCTTCGGTGCGGCGCAGGAATTCGTCTTCGTCCCACGCGAACAGATCGACCAACGTCGCCCGGTCGAGGTTGTTGCGCACGCGGAAATCCGGTTCGTCGGTGCGCACCGCGAACTTGTTCCACGGGCAGACCAACTGGCAGTCGTCGCAGCCGAAGATGCGGTTGCCGATCAGCGGTCGCAGGTCCTCGTCGATGTTGCCTTCGTGTTCGATGGTGAGGTAACTGATGCAGCGCCGTGCATCCAGGCGATACGGCGCGGTGATCGCCCGGGTCGGGCAGACATCGATGCAGCGCGTGCAACTGCCGCAATGCGCACTGGCCGGCGGATCGACCGGCAGCGGCAGGTCGACGAACAACTCGCCGAGGAAGAACCAGCTGCCGCCGTCCTTGTCGATCAGGCAGGTGTGCTTGCCGATCCAGCCGAGCCCCGCATTGCGCGCCAGCGCGCGTTCCAGCACCGGGGCAGAGTCCACGAACACCCGATGCCCGAACTGGCCGATCTCCTTGGCCACATCGTCCGCCAGCTTCTGCAGGCGATTGCGCATCAGCTTGTGGTAGTCGCGGCCCAGCGCGTAACGGGCCACGTACGCGCGTTCGCCGTCGCGCAGGTTCTCCCACGCCGCGTCGCCGTCCTTGCCGTAATCCATGCCCACCGACACCACCCGCAGCGTGCCCGGGATCAGTTCCGCCGGCCGGCTGCGCTTGTCGCCGTGATGGGCCATCCACGCCATCGTGCCGTGCAGGCCTTCGTCCAGCCACGATTGCAGGAAGGCCTCGTCATCCTGCAGCTCGACGCCGGAAATTCCCACGCGCTGGAAGCCGGCCGCCTGCGCAAGCGCGCGGATGCGGCCTGCCAATGCAAGGTAGTCGGGGAGTGGCGAAGACATGCGCGAAGTATAGGAGTCGGTTCTAGAATCGGCCGATGCAGAGTCCATTCCCGCTGTACGCCCCCGACCAGTTGCGCGAATTCGAAGCACGCGGCATTCGGGCCTGCGGTGGCGATGCCGGTGCACTGATGGCGCGCGCGGGCCTGGCTGCGTGGCAGTGCGTGCTGAAGCACTGGCCGCGCGCACGACGGATCGTGGTGGCCTGCGGGCGAGGCAACAACGGCGGCGACGGCTATGTGCTGGCGCGGCACGCGCTGGCATCCGGTCTCGACGTGCGTGTGTTGCGGCTCGACGCGCATGCGGCGCGCACGCCGTTGGCGATGCAGGCCCACGACGCCTTCATCGCGGCTGGCGGGCGGGTTGCTTGCTTCGATGGCGAACTCGGCGACGCGGATGTGCTGGTCGATGCGGTGTTCGGGATCGGTCTGTCGCGCGCGCCGGATGCGCATGCGAGTGCCTTGATCGAGGCGATCAACCGGCACCCGGCGCCGGTGCTGGCGCTGGACGTGCCCAGCGGCATCGATGCGCGCAGCGGAGATGCGCCGGGCATTGCGGTCATCGCGGAACGTACCTTGCAGTTCATCGCCCGGCATCGTGGCCTGCGCACCGGCACGGCGCTGGACCATGCCGGCGACCTTGCACTGGCCGCACTCGATCTGCCGGACACAGTGTTCGACGGTGTCGAGCTTGCGGCGCTCGCATTGCGTGCCGATGCGCTACCCGGTTTCTTCCCGCTGCGTCCGCGCGACAGCCACAAGGGCCGCAACGGCCATGTGCTGTGCATTGGCGGCGACCACGGCAGCGGCGGCGCGATCCTGCTGGCCGCCAATGCCGCGTTGCGCAGCGGCGCCGGTCTGCTCAGCGTGGCGACGCGCGCTGAGCATGTTCCGGCATTGCTGGCGCGGCGGCCGGAGGCGATGGCGCATGCGGTCGACGACGTCGCGCAACTCGCGCCCTTGCTGTCGCGCGCCAGCGTCATCGCGATCGGTCCCGGGCTGGGGCAGGGCGATTGGGGACGGCAGTTGCTCGAGGCCGCGTTGGCCAGCGCATTGCCATGCGTGGTCGATGCTGATGCGTTGAACCTGCTGGCATCGTCCGGGCAGTGCCTGCGCGGGCAGGATGTCGCCACGCCGCACCCCGGCGAGGCCGCGCGCCTGCTCGGCATCACGACAAGCGAGGTGCAGCGCGATCGCTTCGCCGCCGCGCAGGCGTTGCAGGCCCGGCTCGGCTGCACGCTGGTGCTGAAGGGGGCGGGCAGCATCATCGCCAGTGCAGGTCAGCCGCCATCGGTGATCTGTGCCGGCAATCCGGGCATGGCGGTGGGCGGGATGGGCGATGTGCTCACCGGCATCATCGCGGCGCTGCTGGCGCAGGGCATGGCTGCGGGGGATGCGGCGTTGGCGGGTGCCCTCTTGCATGCGGTAGCCGGCGACGCAGCGGCGCGCGAGGACGGCGAGCGCGGCCTGCTGCCATCGGACCTGGCACCCTGGCTGCGCCGGTTGGCCAATCCGATGCGACGATAGGCGCATGCACGATTTCTTCCTCGATAACGCGGATGCGACCGACGCGCTCGGCGCGCGCCTGGCTCACGCCTTGCCGCCCCGGGTCGTGGCCTACCTGCATGGCGACCTCGGTGCCGGCAAGTCCACGCTGGCGCGGGCGCTGCTACGCGCGCTGGGCGTGACCGGCACCATCCGCAGCCCCACCTACACCCTTGTGGAGCAGTATCCGCTGCCGGCCGGCGGCATGGCCCTGCACCTGGACCTGTACCGGATCGGAGATCCCGGCGAGCTCGAGTTCCTGGGACTGGACCCGGCCGAAACACGGCTGTGGCTGGTCGAGTGGCCCGAGCGCGGGCAGGGTGGCTTGCCGACGGCCGACCTCGACGTGGAGCTCGCCGTGGAGGGCGCGGGTCGGCGTTGCGTCCTGCATGCCCGAACGGCGGCCGGCCACGATTGGCTGGAGGCGCTAGGTCCAGCTTGACGCTCCGGGCAGGAGTTGCGCCCCCATTTAGGAAAGTGCGGCAGGTTGCGGATTCATAAGGGAAAAATGCTTGCGCTCGCCCGCGGCAAGTGCTTAACTCCCGTACATGCGAGTCAAGGGGATCCGGTTCGAGCAAGTCCTGCTGGCGCTGATGCTGCTGGCCGCACTCTGCTGGAATCTCGCAAATGCCTCGGAAATCAAGCAGTTGCGCGTTGAAACCGGGGCGACCGGCACCCGCGTCGAACTCCAGCTGGACCGGCCGGGCGACTACAAGGTCATCGAGCTGCGCAATCCCGACCGGCTGGTCGTGGACTTCGCCGACAGTCGCCTGGCCCGCAACCTGACCCTCCCTGCCGGCGCTGGCGCAGTCAAGGCCGTGCGCACTGGCCAGCCGCAACCGGGCACTGTCCGCGTGGTCTTCGACCTGGCCAACCAGGTCAAGGCGATGCCGCCACGGCTCGAAACCACGGCGACAGGCCCGCGCCTGGTGCTGGAATGGCCGGGGGATGCCGTCGCTACTGCCCCGGTCACTGCGGTTGCCGTCGTACCCGCCATTGCCCCGGCCAAGCCGGATCCGATCGCCGAGATCGCCAAAGCCTCCGCCGCGGTCGAAACCGATCCCGGCAAGGTCGTCAGCCCGGCGGCCACCGTCTCCGAATTGCCCGGCACCGTCGCCACCGGCATCCCGACCCGCATCGCCACCGGCAAACCGGAACCGATGCCCGCCGAGATCCCCGCGGTCGTCGCGTCCGTGCCACGCCCGGCGATGCAGCCCGGCATGCGTCCGCTGGTCATTTCCATCGATGCCGGCCACGGTGGCCAGGATCCGGGCGCGATCGGTCCGAACGGCAATCGCGAAAAGAACGTGACCCTGGCGATCGCCCGCGAACTGGCCCGCCAGATCAATGCCACGCCCGGCATGAAGGCGCACCTGACCCGCGATGCGGACGTCTTCATCCCGCTCAATCGCCGCGCCGTGCTGGCGCGCGGTGCCAAGGCCGACATCTTCGTGTCGATCCATGCGGATGCCGCCGAGAACCGCGACGCCACCGGCTCCTCGGTGTACGTGATGTCCACCCGCGGTGCGTCCTCGCAGCGTGCGCGCTGGTTGGCCGACAAGGAAAATGCCGCGGACCTGATCGGTGGGGTGAAGCTGGCCACCACCGGTGACACCCTCAAGTCGGTGCTGCTGGACCTGACCCAGAGCGGGCAGATGAAGGCCTCCACCGATGCCGCCAACCACGTCCTGGGCAGCCTGGGCAGCGTCGGCAAGACGCGCAGGGTGGAACACGCCAACTTTGCGGTGCTGCGCACCTCCGACGTGCCGGCGATGCTGGTGGAAACCGGTTTCATCTCCAACCACGGCGAGGAAGCGCTGCTGTCCAGCCCCGATTACCAGCGCAAGCTGGCGACCGCGGTGCTGGCCGGCATCAACGAATATTTCACCCGCCAGCCGCCACCGGGCACGCTGTATGCCGCACGGGCGCAGGCCACACAGGCCCCGCAGGTCAGTCAGGCCTCTGCGGCGGGCGCCGGCGCGAACGCGGGCGGCAGCCCGTAGTCCACGCACGCGGTCATTCCGGGGTTCGCCGGAAGGACCGGATGCCGCAGGCTAAAATCCCGGCGTGACCATCCGCCAACTCCCCGACACCCTGATCAACCAGATTGCCGCCGGCGAGGTCGTCGAGCGGCCCGCGTCCGTGGTCAAGGAACTGGTCGAGAACGCACTGGATGCCGGCGCGCGCCGCATCGACATCGACCTGGAGGACGGCGGCATCCGCCTGATCCGGATCCGCGACGACGGTGGCGGCATCGATCCCGTGGAACTGCCGCTGGCGGTGCAGCGCCACGCCACCAGCAAGATCGCCAGCATCGACGACCTCGAGGCCGTGGCCACGCTCGGCTTCCGGGGCGAGGCGTTGCCGTCCGTGGCCTCGGTCAGCCGCTTCCGCCTGACTTCACGACGCGCTGGTAGCGAGCACGGCGCGCTGCTGCAGGTCGATGGCGGCAAGGTTGGCGAGGTGACGCCGCATGCGCATCCGCCGGGTACCACGGTGGAAGTGCGCGACCTGTTCTACAACGTGCCGGCGCGGCGCAAGTTCCTGCGCGCCGAGCGCACCGAGCTGTCGCACATCGAGGACTGGCTGCGCACGCTGGCGCTGGCGCGCCCCGACGTGGAGCTGCGGGTCGCCCACAACGGCAAGCCGTCGCGGCGCTGGAAGGGCGAGGCGCAGCTGCAGGAAGGCACCATGCTCAGTGACGTGCGTCTGCACGAAGCGCTGGGCGAGGATTTCAGCCGCAATGCCCTGCGCGTGGACCATGCCGGCGCCGGCATGCGCCTGCACGGCTGGATCGCGCAACCCGCCTACAACCGCGCGAGTGCCGACCAGCAATACCTCTACGTCAACGGCCGCAGCGTGCGCGATCGCAACGTGTCCCACGCGATCCGGCAGGCGTATGCGGACGTGCTGTTCCACGGCCGGCACCCGGCCTACGTGCTGTTCCTCGAACTCGATCCGCGCGGCGTGGACGTCAACGTGCATCCGGCCAAGCACGAGGTGCGCTTCCGCGAATCGCGTCTGGTCCACGATTTCGTCTATCGCACGCTGCACCAGGCCCTGGCCGAAACCCGCGCCGGCGCCACTGCCACGTCGACGCATGCAGCGGCAGTGTCGAATGCATGGTCGATGCCGGCGCCGCAGCAATCCTCCATCGGCCTTCGCGTGGCGGATGCGCCGAGCGCCTATGCCGCGTTGTATGCGCCGCGCGATGCCGCCACGTTCCCGGACGCCGCGGCATCGCCCGCAACCGTTGCCGCGATGCCGATGCCCGACGACGCACCCGGCGGCATGCCGCCGCTCGGCTTCGCGGTGGCGCAATTGCACGGCATCTACATCCTCGCCGAGAACGCCGACGGCCTGGTCGTGGTCGACATGCATGCGGCGCACGAACGCATCGGCTACGAGAAACTCAAGACTGCCCATGACGGTGCCGGCCTGCGCACCCAGCCGTTGCTGGTGCCCGCGAGCATCGCCGTGTCCGAGCGCGAAGCCGACGTCGCCGAGCGCGAAGCGGACACCCTCGCGCAACTCGGGTTCGAGGTGCAACGCAGCGGCCCGCAATCGCTGCTGCTGCGCAGCGTGCCCGCGCTGCTTGCGCATGGCGATGTCGAAGCGTTGTTGCGCGACGTGCTCACCGACCTGCGCGAACACGGCACCACCCGGCGCGTGGCCGAGACCCGCGACGAACTGCTGTCGACGATGGCCTGCCACGGCGCGGTGCGCGCCAACCGGCGGCTGACCGTGCATGAAATGAACGCCCTGCTGCGCGAGATGGAAGCGACCGAACGCTCCGGGCAGTGCAACCATGGGCGTCCCACCTGGACGCGTTTCGGATTGGCGGAGATGGATCGATGGTTCCTGCGCGGACGATGACAGCCACCGGCATCGCGCTGGCTTGCATGCTGGCGATGGCGGGTTGCGAACGCGCACCGCCGCCGCAGGCTGCGCCCGACGAAGAAGCCAGGCTGCAGGCCGCGCTCAAGCACTACGCGCACGAGCAATTCATGTGGCGTGGACGGCGCGTCCTCGACCTCAATCGTGCGGATGGCTGGGCCAGCCTGATCGGGATGCATTGGCTGGATCCGGGCGCGCATCGCGTCGGTAGCGATGTGGACAACGGCATCCGCATCGCGATGGGTCCGGAGCACCTGGGCGTGTTCACGGTTCGCGACGGTAAGACAAGCTTCGTTGCAGACGTTCCCGTCACGCTCGATGGCAAACCGACTCGCAGTGGTGTGTTGCGCAGCGACAAGGATGCAGCCGGGCCGAGCGTGATCGCCTTCGACGAGGGCAAGGGCCTCGTCACCGTGATCGAACGCGGCGGTCGGCTGGCCCTGCGGGTCAAGCACGCCGATGCCCCGAGCCGCGTGCAGTTCGCCGGCCTGGAATACTGGCCCGGTGGCCGCGACTGGCAGGTGCCGGCGCGTTTCATCGCGCATCCCGCCGGCAAGACCCTGCCGATCGCCAACATCATCGGTACCATCGACGCCGTCCCCAATCCCGGCGCGCTCGAGTTCCAGCGCGACGGCAAGACGTACCGGCTGGAAGCGCTGGACCAGGGCGAGGAGACCCTGTTCCTGGTGTTCGCCGACCGCACCAACGGGCATGGCAGTTACGGCGCCGGGCGCTTCATCGATGTGTCGAAACCCGATGCGCAGGGCCGCGTGGTGATCGACTTCAACCAGGCTTACAACCCGCCGTGCGCATTCACCCCGTTCGCCACCTGCCCGCTGCCGCCGCCGGAAAACCGACTGGACCTGGTGGTCTCCGCTGGCGAGAAAGCCTACGCAAAACCCGAAGCATCCCCCGTTCCATCCCCGAAGGATCCCGCGTGACTACACGATTGCTCACCCTGGCGCTTGTCGCCGCGCTCGCGCTGCCCGTCCACGCCGACCAGTCCACCAGGCCCGCCACCTCGCCCGTCGCCAGCGCGCCGGGAGCCAAGGCGGTTGCGCGCCCGGTGCTCTGGAAAGTGTCCGATGCCGACAACAGCGTGTACCTGCTGGGTTCGTTCCACCTGCTGAAGCGCGATGACTACCCGATGCCGGTCGAGATCGACCGCGCCTTCGACGATGCCGAGTCGCTGCTGTTCGAGATCGACCCGCGCGAAATGACCGCGCCGGAAACGGTCGCGACCATGCAGAAGTACATGGCCTACGAAGAGGGCAAGAGCCTGAGCAAGGTGCTGCCGAAGGCCACGCTGGAACGGCTGGGGACGCTGGTGTCCGCCAGCGGTGGTTCGGTGCAGGCGCTCGAGCAGAGCGAGCCGTGGGCGGTCAGCCTGGGCCTGGTGCTGGGCGTGAGCCAGGCGATGGGCCTGCAGGCCGACCTCGGCCTGGACCGGCACCTGATGGAACGCGCGGCCAAGGCCGGCAAGCCCGCTGGCGGGCTGGAAACCGTCGACGCGCAGATGCAGGCGATGGACGCGGTGCCGTATGCCGAACAGGCGCAGGGCCTGGACGAATTCCTGGTCGACCCGAAGAAGGCGGTGCAGGAGCTGCAGGACATGCATGCATGGTGGCGGAGCGGCGACGTGGAGCGGCTGGACACCGGCATGCGCGCGGACATGGCCGCGAAGTCGCCGCAGTCGTACAAGCTGCTGGACGTGGATCGCAACAATGCCTGGCTGCCGCAGATCGAAAAGCGCCTGACCGGCTCGACCTCCAACGACACCCTGGTGGTGGTCGGTGCGCTGCACCTGCTCGGCAGTGACGGCCTGGTCGAGAAGCTCAAGGCGAAGGGCTACAAGGTCGAGCGCGTGTGCGATGCCTGCGATGCGGCGGCTGCTAAATAACAACTGCTCGAGGCCATCCATGGCGCAACAGCTCGGCTTGCGCTGACTGCTGCCCGGCCTTCCATGGCCGGGCGCTCGCGGAACGCAGCAGTTGCCGATAGGGCAACTGCTAGGCGCGTTCGCTCACCATCACGATGCAATCCACCGGGCAGGCCGGCACGCACAGCGCGCAACCGGTGCACAGCGGATCGATGACCACGTGCATGGCTTTCGATGCGCCGACGATGGCATCGACCGGGCAGGCCTGGATGCATTTGGTGCAGCCGATGCAATCGGCTTCCACCACCACTGCCACCCGCGGTGGCAGGTGCTCGCCGCGACTGCGGTCGTAGGGTATCGCGGCGACCCCCAGCAGTTTCGCCAGCGCGCGCGCGCCGGCATCGCCACCTGGCGGACAATGGTCGATGCCGGCGTCGCCACGCGCCATCGCTTCGGCATACGGCCGGCAGCCATCGAAGCCGCACTGCCCGCACTGGGTCTGCGGCAACAGGCGGTCGAGGCGTTCGACCAGCGCGGGCATGGGATCCGACATCGTGTCGACTGTACTGCTCAGGCGAGGCGGTGGCCGCGATACCAGCGCTCGTGCGCCAGCGCCAGCATCGGCCGGTCCTCGCGGCTGTCGCCATAGGCATGCACGCGATCGAACCGGCTCAGGTCGTAGCGCGAACGGATGTCGGCGGCCTTGTGCCGGCCGCGATCGCCACCGAGATAGCGACCGCTGAGTCGGCCATCGAGCGCCTCCAGCCGGTTGCAGGCCAGCTCGAGCCCGTGCAGCGCGCACCACGGCTGCAGGTACACGTCGAGCGACGCCGAGACGATGGCCACGGTATCGCCGCGCGCCTTGTGCCAGTCGATGCGTTCCATCATCGCGGGGCGCAGCACGCCGGGCAGCATTTCCGTTGCGTAGCGCGCTCCGATGGCGGCGATCTCCACCGCGTCGCGACCGCGGAACACGACCCCGGTCGCGCGGACGCGCAGGGCCTCCGCGGAGAGCATCCGCAATTTGTAGCCGGCCAGCCACGGCCCGATGCTCCACTTCGCGCGCGCTTTTTGCGCAGGCGTGGCGACGCTGCGCAGGAAGCGCGTGAGGTATCGCAGGTGGTGACGGTATGGTCGAAATCGACCAGCGCCAGGTCCATTCAGCGCACCGGCATGCCCGGCAAGGCCGCGGCATCGGCATCCAGCAGCGCCAGCGCGCCGCCGTCGAAACCGGCCGAGAGGATCATCCCTTCGCTCAGGCCGAAGCGCATCTTGCGCGGGGCGAGGTTGGCGATGAACACCACCTTGCGGCCCACCAGCGCCCCAGGCTCGGCGTAGCTGCCGCGGATGCCGGAGAAGATCTGCCGCTGGCCCAGGTCGCCGGCATCCAGCAGGAAGCGCAGCAGCTTGTCGGAGCCGTCGACGAAGCCGCACTCCAGCACCTTGCCGATGCGCAGGTCGAGCTTCGCGAAATCCTCGATGCCGATATGGCTCTCGCTCCCTTTCGCGCTGGCGGGAGAGGGTTGGAGTAAGGGTGGCGCTTGCGCGGCCTCCGCCTTCTTCGCCTCGACCGGTTTCGCGGGAGCAGCGGGCGCGGCGGCGAGGGTGTCCTTCGAAGCGTCGGTCATGGCGTCGATGTGCTTGGGGTCGATGCGGGTGAACAGCGGGGCATAGGGGTTGATGGCATGCGCGACCAGCGGCGCATCGAGGTCGCTCCACGCATGCACGGGTGCGTCGAGGAATGCGGCCGCCTGCGCGCTGGTGCGCGGCAGCACCGGCGCCAGTCCGGCCGCCAGCACGCGGAACAGGTTCAGCCCTTGCGTGCAGACCGCCTGCAGTTGGGCATCCGCGCCCTCCTGCTTGGCCAGGACCCACGGTTTGTGTTCGTCGATGTACTTGTTGGCCTCGTCGGCCAAGGCCATCAGCTGGCGGATCGCCGATGCCGGGTCGTTGCGCTCGTAGGCCTCGCGCACGCCGTCGAGCGTCGATACGAATCGCGTGTACTGCGTGGCATCGGGCAATGCATCGGCCAGGCGGCCGGCGAAACGCTTCTCGATGAAGCCGGCGCAACGGCTGGCCAGGTTGACGAACTTGCCGACCAGGTCCGCGTTCACCCGCGCGGTGAAATCGGCCAGGTTCAAGTCGAGGTCGTCCACGCCTCCGGATGACTTCGCGGCGTAGTAGTAGCGCAGCGCTTCCGGCTCCAGGCCGACATCCAGGTAGGTGCGCGCCATGATGAAGGTGCCGCGCGACTTGCTCATCTTCGCGCCGTCCACGGTCAGGTAGCCGTTGACGTGCAGGCGCGTCGGCGCGCGATGGCCGCTGCCATGCAGCACCGCCGGCCAGAACAGGCCGTGGAAATTCACGATGTCCTTGCCGATGAAGTGGTGCAGTTCGGCGTCGCTGGCGGGCGCGAGGAACGCATCGAAGTCGGCGCCGTTCTTCGCGCAGAGATTGCCGAAGCTGCTCAGGTAACCGATCGGTGCATCCAGCCAGACGTAGAAATACTTGCCGGGCTGGCCGGGGATCTCGAAGCCGAAATAGGGCGCATCGCGGGAGATGTCCCAGGCGCGCAGGCCGCCCTCGGCATCCAGCCACTCCATCAGCTTGGCCTTGACACCCGGCAGGGCGACATCGCCGGCAAGCCACTCGCGCAGGAAGCCCTCGAAGCGGCCGACCTCGAAGAAGAAATGCTCGGAGTCGCGCATTTCCGGGGTGGCCCCGGACAGCACCGACTTCGGTTCCTTGAGGTCGGTCGGCGCATACGTGGCGCCGCAGGATTCGCAGTTGTCGCCGTACTGGTCGGCGGTGCCGCAGTTGGGGCAGATGCCCTTGATGTAGCGGTCGGGCAGGAACATGCCCTTGGCCGGATCGTAGAACTGGGCAACGCTGCGCCGGCCGATGTGGCCGGCGGCTTCCAGGCGCGAATAGAACAATTCGGTCAGTGCGCGGTTCGCCGTCGAGTTGGTCGAGTCGTAGTGGTCGAACGCCACGCCGAACGCGGCAAAGTCGCGCTCGTGGCCGGCCTGGATGCCGGCGATGAAGGCTTCGGGGGTGATCCCGGCCTTTTCCGCGGCGAGCATGATCGGCGTGCCGTGGGTGTCGTCCGCGCAGACAAAGTGCACCGTGTCGCCGCGCATGCGCCGCGCCCGCACCCAGATGTCGGCCTGGATGTAGCCGACCAGGTGGCCCAGGTGGAGCGGGCCGTTGGCGTAGGGCAGGGCATTGGTGACCAGCGCGGAACGAGGCATGGAGGCGGGCGATGCGAAGGGGGGCGCGATTATCGCATGGCCACGAAAAAGCCCCGGCAATGCGGGGCTCCGAGAGGCAGTCATCGGCGGGCTATTCGCGCACCCACAGCTGCTGCCGGCACACGAAGGCGATGCACCCCGACATCCCCAGTTCCCTGCCGCGGTCCAGCAACTCGAGCTTGGCCTTGTAGTCCTTGCCGTTCTCGGGATCCAGCACGCGGCCGCCGGCCCACTTGCCGGCGCCGTCGGGCTGCAGGCCCCACAGGATCACCATGCCCTTGATCGGCTTGCCGTGGTTCGCGCCCTTGCACTCGGTGCAGGCAGGATCGGGGCCATCCTTCAGGTCGAGGATCTCGACCACCTTGCCGGCGAGTCGTCCGTCCTTCGCCACGTACACCTCGACCACGGATTTCGCCTTGCCGGTGGCGTCGTCGATGGTCTTCCAGCGACCCACCGCCGACGATGGCGATTGCGCATGAGCGGCCGATGCCGCGAGCAGCAACAAGGTCGGGAAGGCAGCGAGCGCTGTGCGCATGGGTCGGGTTCCTGCAGGGGCGAGGCGGGCGTGGCCCGCAAATGGAAACGGCCCGCAAGCGGGCCGTTTCGTTGGCACGAGCGATACGCTCAGTTGACGCGCACCCAGGTCGCGGTGCGGCAGATGATCGACACGCAGCCCTTCACCTCCAGCTTCTTGCCACCGTCGGTGAGGGTGACGGTCTTTGCCTTGAACTCGCGGTCCTCGGACGGCTTGTAGCCGCTGCCGCCGCCCCAGGTGCCGTCCTTGTTGGCCTTCAGGTTCCACAGGGTGACCATGCCAACCATCGGCTTACCCTTGTGCGGGCCGCTGCAATCCGAGCAGGTCGCCGGCAGGCCCAGGTTCTCCACGATCTTCGCCGCCAGGGTGCCGTTCTTCGCTTCATAGACCTCGGTGATGGTCATCGCCTTGCCGGTCTTGTCGTCCAGCGTCTTCCACTTGCCGACCGGCGAGGTGGGGTTCTGTGCGGAAGCGGAGAAGCTGACCGCGGCGAGCAGGCCGACGAGGATGAAATTGCGCATGGTGATCCCCTCCCAGGGAGATGGCGGGGCGCGGTGCGCCCGGTGGCGAGTGGCGCATTTATACCGCATTCGATGCCGTATGGAGGCTGAAGGTTAGGATGCGGAGATGAATGAAGCACAGCGGATGTATGCCGATGCCGTCGAGGCCCTGAACCGTCGGCAATGGCAGGTGGCACACGATATGGGGATCCGATTGACCGGCATGGTGCCGGAGCACGGCGGCGTCCACTTCGTTGCAGGGGTCGCGGCGTTGCAGCTGCAGCGATTGCCGGAAGGGATCCGCCACCTGCAGCGTGCTGTCCACCTCAGTCCGGCGCGCGCCGACTACGCGGCGCAGTTCGCGCGCGCGCTGGCGATGGTGCGGCTTACTCGCGAGGCGCTGGTCGCCGCCGATGCCGCGTCCGCGATGTCGCCCGACGATCCGGCCACGCTCGACACGCTTGGCGTGGTCTATACCCAGGCCAACGAACACGCGAAGGCGATCGCGCTGTTCGAGCAGGCGGCCCGCAAGCTGCCGAGGCATGCCACGTACCGTTTCAACCTCGGTACCTCGCACACGTTCCTGGGTAACCTCGACCAGGCCGAACGCGAGTACGAGGCCTGCCTGGCGCTGGAGCCGGGCCACGGCAAGGCGCATCTCGCGCTGGCCCAGTTGCGCAAGGCCTCGACCGCGGGCAACCACGTCGCGCGCTTGCGAGGCCTGCTTGACGATGCGCGCGATGCCGCGTCGCGGATGTACCTGAACCTGGCGCTGGCCAAGGAGCTGGAGGATCTCGGCGACTACCCGCGCGCGTTCGATCACCTGGTCGCAGGCAAGGCCGCGGGCGGCGAGGGCCGGGCTTACCGGAGCGAACGCGACGCCGATCTGTTCGCCGCGATCGAGCAAGCGACCCGGGCAATGCCGCACGACGTCGAGGGTAGTTCCAGCGCGGAACCGATCTTCGTCATCGGCATGCCGCGATCGGGGACGACGCTCGTCGATCGCATCCTCTCCAGTCATCCGCAGGTCCATTCGGCGGGAGAGTTGCAGAATTTCGGCGTGGTGCTGAAACGCGCATCGGGCAGCCGCACGCCGGAACTGCTGGATGTCGATACCGTGCTGCGATCGGCGTCGATGGCTTGGCGACAACTGGGAGACGCCTACGTCGCCAGCACGCGTCCGGCGACGGCGGGAAAACCGCGGTTCGTCGACAAGCTTCCGCATAATTTCCTCTACGCCGGCTTCATCGCACGCGCGTTGCCTAATGCGCGCATCGTGTGCCTGCGGCGCAATCCGATGGACACCTGCCTGGGCAATTTCCGCCAGTTGTTCGCGCAGAGCACGCCCTACTACGACTATTCCTTCGACCTGCTCGACACCGGTCGCTATTACGTGCTGTTCGACCGGTTGATGCGGCATTGGCGGGAGACGTTGCCCGGCCGCATCCTGGAACTCGACTACGAGGCGCTCGTCGAAGATCAGGAAAGCGCGACGCGCCGGTTGCTGGCGCATTGCGGACTGGAGTGGGACGATGCGTGCATGCGCTTCAACGACAACGCCGCGCCGGTGGCCACCGCCAGCGCGGTGCAGGTGCGGCAGCCGTTGCATCGCGACGCGCTGCAACGCTGGAAGCGTTACCAGCCGCAGTTGGCCGGGTTGAAGCTGTTGCTGGAGGGCGCCGGCATCGTCGTCTGACTGCGTCTTCGCCTGTCGGACGCGCAAAAAGAAACCCCGCCGATCGGCGGGGTTTCTCCTGTGGTCATGCAGCGCTGGCGGTTACTTGCCCTTGCCGAAGTTCCACTTCGCTTCCACGTAGTACGCGCGACCCAGCAGGTTGAAGTTGCTGCTGTTGTAGGGTTCGCCGCTGTTGCCCGGGTACGAGCGAACGTCCATGTCCGGCATCCGGTTGGCCAGGTTGTTGACCAGGAACGACAGCTTGAGGTCTTCGGTGACGTCGAAGTTCACGCTGGCGTTGGCCGTGGTGTACGACCCCAGCCGGCCGGCACCCGCGAAGGCATAGCCATCGGGATCCAGCGTGGCGCGATAGTTCGGCGTCGGGCCGATGTAGTTCGCGTAAAGCGTGGTGGTCCAACGGGCCTTGTTCCAGCTCAGGGATGCGTTGGCCTTGTACTTCGGGTCGGTGCTCCAGTACGGATCGTTGAGCGCATCCACGACCGGGTCGGTCGGGTAGTCCTGCAGCAGGTGCTCCAGGTTGCGGGTCCACGAGCCCGACATCCCCAGCGTGCCGAACGCGCCCAGCTCCTGGCGGTAGTTCATGTCCACGGTGACCGCGTCCAGGGTCTGCTTTGCGATGTTGATCTTCTTGACCTGGATCGACTGCACGGTGCCGGCGGCGCCGCGGGTGATCTGGCTGATCGCGGCCTGGCAGGTGCCGGAGTTGATGTCGAGGCCGCCGGTGCGGCAAGCCGCCTCGTCGCGCATCAGCTGGTCGACGCTCTGCAGGCGCACTTCGTCGCGGATATCCCAGTGGTGGTAGTCGGCGCTGACCGAGAACTTCGCGGTCGGGGCCCACACCACGCCGTAGCTCCACACCTTGGCGTTGATCGGCTTCAGGTCCGGGTTGCCGGACTGCTGGCCGAAGTACTGCAGGTCGGAGAAGCGGGCCGGGCACAGGTCCACTTCGCCCGGATCGAAGCCCAGCAGGGCGCAGTTGTAGTAGTCGGTGGTGGTGTTGTAGAAGCCGCTGATGCCCTGGAACTGGTCGGCCAGGGTCGGCGCCTTGAACGCGGTGCCGTACTTGCCGCGGAACAGCAGCGATTCGATCGGACGATATTCCAGGCCCATGGCGTACGTCGGCTTGGAGATCTCGCGGCCGGCGGCACGGAAGCCGTCATAGCGGGCCGACGCGGTGATGGTCAGTGGATCCAGGACCGGCAGGCGCAGTTCGCCGGTCAGCGCGTAACGCGAGCGCTTGCCGCCGCCGCTGACCGCGGTGGTGCCCCAGATTTCGCCGTTCAACAGGCGCGGATCGGGGACGTAGCTCCAACCCTGGGTGCCGGCCTCGACCGCGATCGCCGCACCGGCGTCGCCGCCCGGCAGGGAGAACAGCGAGCCGTTGGTGAACTGCGCGCGGATCATGTTGTCGAAGGTCGTGCTCTTCGAGACCGTCTTGCCCATGAAGCTGTAGAAGTCCGCCGGCGAGAGCAGCTTGTAGAACTCGGCGTAGTCGGGCTGGAAGATGGGGTAGGCGCCGTAGTACGGATCCCAACCCAGCTGGTCGCCCAGGACGTGCTCCTGGAAGTAATCGTTGATCGGGTCCGCCAGGCGGGCCAGGTCGATCTCGTCGAGCTTGTAGTGGGTGCGCGACAGGCTGATGTCGTAGTCCCAGTTCGAGTCCTCGCTCAGGGTGCCGTTCACGCCCAGGGTGATGGCGTACGACGTGCTCTTGTTCTCCTGCATGGAGTTTTCCCAGCCGCCCATGTCTTCCGGGGTGAAGGCGCGTTGCAGGTTCAGGAAATCGTGCAGTTCCGGATCGTAGAAATAGCCCCACTTCACGCTGGTGCCCCACCAGGTGTAGCCGGAGCCGATGTGGTACTTCACCTTTTCGTGGCTGAGCAGCACGTCGGCGTAGCCCTGCGCGAGGTCATTGAAGTCCCAGGTCGCGTGGGTGTAGAGCTGCACGCCGTCCTTGCTGTTCTTGAGCGTGCGGTAGCCCGGGGTCGTCATCGAACCGCAGTAGTTCTCGTCGCCGAAGCCCGGGCGGGTCTGCAGGTCGACCGAACCGTCGAAGCCGCTGCTGACGTTGGTGCAGTTGGCCGGGTCGAGGAACTTGTAGCTGGTGAACGGGCTGTAGACCAGCCAGTCGCGGCTGGCCAGTTGCGGGGCACCATTGTAGCCGTTGGTGTTGAACTGGCGGGTGAGGTCGCGCTGGTAACCCCACACCGGGTCGCTCTTCTCGGCCTGGATGCCGAACACGATGTTCAGCTTGTTGTCGGCTGCGCTGACGCTGTCGGCGAAGCTGACGCGGCCGCTGCGGCCGCCGCCCTCATCGTAGCCACCCAGGCGGGCGCTGAGGATCGCGCCGTCGATGTTCTTCTTGAGGATGATGTTGACCACGCCGGCGATCGCGTCGGAGCCGTACAGCGAGGACTGGCCACCCGGCAGGATCTCGATCCGCTCCACCAGCTCCACCGGAATGCCGCTGATGTTGTTGAAGACGTCCGAGCCGTTGTACAGCGCCGGGTAGTTGGCCATCGGGCGGCCATCGATCAGGTACTTCACGTAGCTGGCGGACAAGCCGAACAGGCTGAGCGTCTCGGCGCCCTGGGTGAACGAGGCCGAGCTCTGGTTGTTCTGCACGCCGCCGGTCGAGAACGAGCTGCCCTGCAGCACTTCGGCGACGTTGTTGAATCCGCGCGCCTGGATGTCTTCCGCCGAGATGATCGTGACCGGGGTGAAGGTCTCCACCGTGGTCTGCGGGATCAGCGAACCGGTCACCGTGACCTTGTCGAGGTCCTTCGTGGCCTGGTCGCCCGACGTGCTGTCCTGGTCCTGCGCCGACTGCGCATGGACATGTGCGGCAGGCAGGAACAGAGCTGCAGCAAGGGCCAATGTCAATGGGCTGCGGTGGATGAATCGGCGTTGGTGAACAGTCATTCAGATTTCCTTCAAAAATGTGAGCAAATACAAGTACTTGCGGTATTCCGGTGCTCCGGTCGCCTGAACGTAACACCAAATTAACGAGAATGCCACGCGAGATGTGCTTGTTGCCGCGCTGCGGAGGCCTGCGCCTCGTTCATCCATGCGCCGAGGGTGCTGTCCTCCGGCTTGCCGGGTGCAAGGCGATGGAAACCCCAAAGAAAAGGTTCATCACGGATTACCGGGGAAGGCGGCTTTGATCTTCAGGAAGAAGTACTCGCTGTCGCGGTAGCCGTAGGCCATGCGCTTGATGACCTTGATCTTGTTGTTGATGCCTTCCAGTTGCCCGGTATGCATCGGCCAGCGTACCCGGCTGACGATGCCGCGCCAGTAGCCCTTCAGTCGTCGCGCAAACTGCATGAGCGCCGGGATTTGGCTCT
>NZ_JAYRTQ010000021.1:0-40239 GCF_041919455.1 Thermomonas sp. | reverse complement strand
CTGGTCGAGGGCATCAACAACCGGATCAAGGTCATCAAGCGCATCGCCTACGGCTACCGCGACGACGCCTACTTCTTCCTCAAGATCCGAGCCGCATTCCCCGGAGTTGGGAGATGAACCAAAAAAACGCCCGGCCGAGGCCGGGCGTTGTGGTGCATGGGGACCGACGATCAGTAGCGGCTGATGTTGAGGATCGCGCCGAGGATCGCCGGCAGGATCACCGCCATCCCGTTGTCGTAGCGGCCGTATTGGTAGCGGCGGTAATAGCCGTCGCGGTAGCCGCGTTCGAAGCCCTGCTGGAAGTAGTAGCGGTAGTCATTGCGGCTGACGTAATAGCCGTTGTAACCGTACGACCCGTCCATGTAGCCGTAGTTGCCCTGGTAATCGAAGCGCCAGCGGTCGTTGCGGTCGGCCTGGCCGGCGTACCAGCCTTCCTGGTAACCATCGCGGATCGCTTGCTGCAGCAGGTCGCGGCCGTAGCGGTTGGTGTTGTACCAGCGCCCGCCGTAGTTGTAGCGGTAGTTGTAGGCGGTGTAGTAGTACGGATCGTTGTAGTAGTCGTGGCGCGACGCATTCCAGCGCGACTGCTGCGCAAGCCAGCGGCGGTAATAGTCCTGCTGGTAGCGGTACTGGTGATTGCGGCGCTGCCGTTCCAGTTCGCGGTTGCGCTGTTCCACGTGCGAACGGCGATCCGATTCCCGGCGCTGCCACTCCATGGCCTGGCGGCGTTGGTCGTCGATCCGGCGCTGCTGCTGGTCGCGCGAGATCCGGTCGTTGCGGTCGTCGCGGCGATCGTCACGCCAGTCGCGTCGATCATCGCGGCGCTCGTCGCGCGCATCATGGCGGTCGTCACGTCGATCATCGCGCCGGTCATCACGCTGACGCTGGTCTGCGATCCGGCGATCCTGTTCTGCCCGGTCGCGTGCCATGCGCTCGGCGCTGTCGCGGCGTTGCTCGTCGACACGGCGGTCGGCTTGCTGCTGGCGCTCGCGCTGCTGCTCGGCCAGGCGGCGTTCGCCCGCTTCACGCTGGCCCGCCTGTTCGCGACGCTGCTCGGCGATGCGTCGCTGCATGTCTTCGCGTTGTTCGGCCTGGCGCCGCATGCCCTCGTCGCGCTGGCGTGCCTGCACGTCGAGGTTCTCGCGGCGCTGCTGTTCGCGTTCGCGGCTGCCCTGGTCCCAGTTCTCGCGGCGTTCCGGCTGCCAGCGGCCATTGCCCTGCTGCAACGAAGAGCGCGGTTGCTCGGCCTGGCGTTCCTGCACCTGCGGCTGCCGTTGCGGTTGCTGGCGCTGCGGCTCCTGGCGCTGCGGTTGTTCGCGACTGGACTCGCTGCGATCCGCCTGCTGCCGGCGTTGCTTGCGGTCGTCGCGATCCTCGTGCTTGTCCTGTTGAAAGGCGAACGCGGGGGCAGTGGCACCGATGGCGAGCAGGGCGCCCATCAGCGAAACGGCGAGCCGGCGAGCGGTGAAATGGCGGGTCATGATCTTCTCCACCTGGTAGGTCTCCATCGGCCGCGAACCATTCGCGCCGTGGGTGCAGTTAGCGGTGTGAAGGATGAATCAATCCTGAGATTTTCGTTATTCGCCGCGGGCACGACCGGACCTGCCAGCTCGTATTCAGATTCGCCAATCGCGATGCCCGATGTAAGCGTTTACGGGTTCGCGGGCTTTTCCCGGCGCGCCCAGACCTTGTTGGCGATCTTCCACTCGCCGTCGACCTTGAGCAGCACGAAGTAGTCGGTGAAGGTGCCGGCGGGATAGTCCAGGGTGACCCGCGCCATCGCCGCGTTGCCGCTGATGTCGATGCTGTCGATCCAGCGCTTGCGTTGCCCCTCGTCGGCGGGCGGCGAGCCCTTGAAACCGGCGATGTACTCGTCCGCCGTCCACGACAGCAACTTGCCGTCGCGGATGCCCTCGACATGCGCGGTCGGCAGGAACGCCTGGCGGATGTACGCAGCATCGCCGGTGGCGTGGCCACGCAGGTAGGCTTCCAGCGGCTTGCGTGCTGCCGCCTCGTCGTGGGATTGCTGGGCCATCGCGTTGCCGGGCATCGAAAGCCAGGCGGCGGTCAACAGCAGCGGAATCGCAAGCAGGCGCATGGCGGCATCCTCGTCGGTGGTGCCGCGAGCCTACGCGCCGGCGGGCCAGCGCAGATGTGACGAAAGACAGGGTCGATGTCCCGTCGCGCATGCGAAAGTTGCCGTTCGTTCACCCGGACCGTCGCCATGCCCGTTGTTCGTTGCCTGCTTGCCGCTGCACTCGCATCCGCCTGCTTCGTCGCGCAGGCCGCACAACCGGCGTTGACCAGGACCACCGCGGCCAGCGGCCTGCCGCGCGCGGCGGAGCAAGCAGCGGTGACGTTCGAGCGCGCCGAGCTCTCGTTCAAGCTGGATCCTGCGCGCAAGTGGCTGGATGGTGATGCCATCCTGACATTCCGCGCCGTTCAGCCCATCGACAAGCTCGTCGTCGACCTGGATCGCAATTACGCGGTGGATCGGGTCGATGTGGATGGCAAGTCCGTCGATACCGCCCATTGGCGCAACCCGGAAGGCCGGATGACGGTAGACCTTCCACAACCGCTTGCGAAAGGCGCGCGGGCGACCTTGCGCATCCGTTACGCTGGTCATCCGCACGTCGCCGACAAGGCCCCGTGGGATGGTGGCTTCGTCTGGGCGACCGCCCCGGCCGGCGAGCCCTGGATCGCCACCGCGGTGCAAGGCGAGGGCTGCGACCTGCTGTGGCCCTGCATCGACCATCCACTTGGCGAGCCTCGGGAAGTCATCCAGCACGTCACCGTGCCGAGCCCGCTGGTGGCGGCCGGCAACGGCATCGCCGAAGGGATGGAAGAGAAGGATGGCTGGCGCACGTACCACTGGCGCGCGAAGAATCCGAACACCTATGCGATCGCACTGAACATCGGCCCGTACGATCTGCTGCAGGGCGAGTACGCCTCGCGCCATGGCAACACCATCCCGCTGCGCTTCTGGCACCTGAAGGGCAACAAGGCCAAGGCCGAAGGCCTGTTCGCCGAATTCGCGCCGATGCTGGATTTCTTCGAGGAGATGATCGGCCCGTACCCGTTCGCCGGCGAGAAGATGGGCGTGGTCGAAACCCCGCACCTGGGCATGGAACACCAGACCATCAATGCCTACGGCAACGGCTACAAGAAAGACGAATATGGCTATGACTGGTTGCTGCAGCACGAGTTCGCGCACGAGTGGTTCGGCAACCAGCTGACCCATGTCGATTGGGAGGATTTCTGGCTGCATGAAGGCTTCGGCAGCTACATGCAACCGCTCTACGCGCAATGGCTGCGCGGCGACATGGCCTACATGGCGGCGCTGATGAAGCAGCGCGCGGCGATCGTGAACAAATACCCGGTGATCTCCGGACGCGGCTTGCCGGAAAACGAGGTCTACAAGGCGGGAGAAGGACCGGGCAACGACACGTATTACAAGGGCTCGCTGATGCTGCACACGCTGCGTGGCTTGATCGGCGATGCGGTCTTCTTCCGCGCCACCCGCGAACTCGTCTACGGCACTGCCACGCCGACGCCCGGCAACTTCGAGCCGCGACACGCATCCACCGATGACTTCATCGCCATCGTCAACCGCCTCACCCGGAAGGACTATCGCTGGTTCTTCGATGGCTACCTGCGGCATGCGGCATTGCCGGAACTGCTGGCCACGCGCGATGCGGACGGACTCTCGTTGCGCTGGAAGACCGCTGGTGAAACGCCGTTCCCGCTGCCGGTGCAGGTGCGCGTGGGCGACAAGGTTGTCGATGTGGCGATGACCGAGGGACGCGGCCATGTGGACGTGCCGGCAGGTGCCACCTACACGCTGGATCCGCATTCGCGGGTGCTGCGCGCGTTGCCGCACATCGCCCAGTTCCAGAAAGACACGGCGGATCGCGCGAAGGCGGCGGCGGAGAAAGCCAAGGCCGAGGCCGCGAAGAAGCAGTAGGTCTTGCGAAAAGGGGTCAGAGTGAAGTTTCGCGAATGAACAATTGGAACCGACCGAGCCACGTCGGCGCGAAATTCACTCTGACCCCTTTTCGTCCCGCAACCAGGCCACCGCGCCGCGCCCCGCGCGCAACCCGCTGGCGAAACATGCCGTGAGCAGGTAGCCGCCGGTCGGCGCTTCCCAGTCGAGCATCTCGCCGGCGCAGAAGACACCCGGCGCATCGCGCAGCATCAGTGCGTCGTCCATCGCTTCCAGGCGCACGCCGCCGGCGGTGGAAATGGTTTCCGCCATCGGCCGCGGGCGCAGGAGTCGCAACGGCAATCGCTTCAGCGTGGCGGCGATGCGTGCCGTGTCGTGCAGCGCCGGTTTGTCGAGTACCTCGTGCAGCAGCGCGACCTTCGCGCCGTCGATGCCGGTCTGCCGGCGCAGGTGTTCGCCCAGGCTGCGACCGTTGCGTGGTTTCTCCAGGTCCTGCCGCAATCGTTCCAGCGTGCGGCCAGGAACGAGGTCGAGGTGCAGCGTCGCGTGGCCATTGCGCGCGATGGCATCGCGCAGGTCGGCGGCGATCGCATAGACCAGGCTGCCCTCGATGCCGGCCTCGGTCAGCACGCATTCGCCCTGCAGCCCATGCTCGATGCCGGCGGCATCGCACCAATGCGCGACCACGGGTTTCAGCGGCGCGCCGGCATGTTTCCCGGACAAGAAATCGCTCCAGCCGATGTCGAACCCGCAATTGGCGGGCTGCAGCGGTGCGATGTCGATGCCGCGCGCCGTGAGTGTCTCCACCCAAGCGCCGTCGGAACCGAGTTGCGGCCAGCTGCTGCCGCCGAGTGCCAGGACCACGGCATCGGCCATGAACGATGTGTCGCCAGCGGGCGTGGCGAAGCGCAAGGCGCCCGCATCGTCCCAGCCCTGCCAGCGATGCTGCACATGGAACTGCACGCCCGCATCGCGCAGGCGACGCACCCAGCCGCGCAGCAGTGGCGCGGCCTTGCGATCCATCGGGAACACCCGGCCGGAACTGCCGACGTACGTCTCCACGCCGAAACCGCGCGCCCAGCCGCGCAAGGCATCGGCATCGAAATCGTCGAGCCAGGCGCCGACGTCGCCAGCGCGCTCGCGGTAGCGGCCATCGAATGCAGGGCGCGATTCGGAATGGGTGAGGTTGAGCCCGCCCTTGCCGGCGATCAGGAACTTGCGGCCCACCGAGCCCTTGGCCTCGAACAGATGGACTTCGATGCCAGCCGCGCGGGCAACCTCGGCGGCCATCAGGCCGGCGGGGCCACCGCCGATCACGGCGAGGCGGGCAGGGTGCGGAGGGGCATCGGTCATCCGCACATGATGCCGCGACTGCAACCGCCGGCGCATCCGCCGTATCCCTTGCGCAATGTTCCCGTGGATGCCGTCGATGTCGCGCCTAGTGCCTGTCTTGCTGTTGCTCCTGCTGTTGCCGCTTGCCAGCGTCGCGGCGGATTGGGATGGCAAGCCCAATCGCTACCGCGTGCGCCTCGACGCACAGGCCACCCGCGCGGTGGTCGAGGCCGACCTCTGGCAGCAGAGCGACATGCTCTCCATGTACAACGTGATGGAGGTGCCCGGATTGCCGAACGGGCAGGCCAGCCTGGTCGAGGATTTGCGCGCCATCGATGCGGATGGGGCGACGGTTGCGTTGAAGGACCTGGGTGCGGGCGACTACGGCATCGCCGGCGGGCGCCGCATCCGCCTGTCGTATGCAGTGCGGCTGGAACACGACCAGTACCCGTGGCCCGCCGGCATGGAAGAGGTCTCGTACCACACGGACGAAGGCGTGATGGCCACCGGTGCGGCACTGTTCTTCGCCGACGGCGATGCGCCGGTGCAGGCACCGATCGAGGTCGACTTCGACTTGCCGCAGGGCTGGCAGGCGCGCACGCCATGGACCCGCATGGGCGGGGGCGACCGCTTCCGGGTGGATTCGCGTCGCGAGCTGGTCAGCAATGCCTTGTTCCTCGGCACCGCGCACGCGGAAACCTTCGATGCCGGCGGCGTCGAACTCACGCTCGTGTTGGGCAAGCGCTATCGGAAAAGCGCGCCACTGTTCATCGACTTGCTGCGCACGCAACTGGCCAGCTATGCCGAACTGTTCGGCGGGCCGCCGCTGTCCAGGCGTTACCTGATCATCATCAATGACCATGCAAGCGGCGATGGCGGCGCCTTCGCCAGCAGCTTCAGCCAGTTCGTGCAGGGCGACGCCGACGAACGCAACCGGGTGATCTGGGGCTACGTGATGGCCCACGAACTGCTGCATTTCTGGAACGGGCTCAGCATCGTCCCGGCCGACCATCGCGAGGAATGGTTCAAGGAAGGCATCACCGACTACCTGACCATCGTGACCCTGGCCCGCAACGGCTGGCTGGACGAAACCCTGCTGTTCAAGCGCCTGGAGAACGTGCCGCGCCGTTATCTGATCGCCCGCTTCGCACAGGGGTTGAAGATGAGCGTGCGCGACGCCGGCAAGGACAAGCAGCCCAATCGCCAGCTGGTCTACGGCGGCGGCAGCCTGGCCGCGCTGGCACTGGACGTGGCCCTGCGCGAGCGCAGCGGCGACCGGGTCGGCCTGCCGGAATTCATGCGCGCGCTGCACGCCGAATTCGGCAAACCCGGCAAGACCTATGCGCTGGCGGACCTGGAGCGCATCGCGATGTCGCTGACCGGAAGCGATTTCTCGGGGTTCTTCAACGATGCGGTAGGCAGCACGTCGCATTTCGACATCCGCCCAAGCTATGCCGCACTGGGCCTGCGCATGGACAGCTTCGTCGAGGAGATGTTCATCAGCCGCGAGCCCGGGGCAACACCCGCCCAGCAGGCTCGCTTCCAGGCGGTGTTCGGGACGCCGGCAGTTCGCTGATCCACGCAGTGGCCGGCTTACAATGGCGACATGTGGACCGCCATTACCCGTGACGTCAGCCCGGCGCTCGCCGATTGCCAGTTGTCCTTCGTCGAGCGCGACGCCATCGACGTCGACCGCGCGCGCGCGCAGCACGCTGCCTACCGCACGGCGCTGGAAGCGCTGGGTTGCGAGGTGCTGGAGCTGCCGGCCGAAGCCGCCTTTCCGGATTCGGTGTTCGTCGAGGACGTGGCGCTGGCCTTCGACGAGCTCGCCATCGCCACCCGGCCGGGCGCGGAATCCCGTCGCGACGAGGGCGGCGCGGTGCTGGACCTGCTCGGCCGCGTTCGCACCCTGTCGCGGATCGAAGCGCCCGCCACGCTGGACGGCGGCGATGTGCTGCGGATCGGCAAGCGCGTGTTCGTCGGTATCTCCGCGCGCAGCAATGCCGCCGGCCACGGCCAGTTGCGCGACTTGCTGGCGCCGCATGGCTACACCGTGGAGTCGGTGGCGATGCGCGACTGCCTGCACCTGAAGTCCGCGGTCACCCAGGTCGGTGAGGCGACGGTGCTGGTCAATCCGGCCTGGGTCGACGTCGCACCGTTCGCCGATTACACCAACATCGAGGTCGACCCCATCGAGCCGCATGCCGCCAATGCGGTGCGGGTGGGCGATGCGCTGCTGTATCCGCAGGGCTTCCCGCGCACGCAGGCGCGCCTGCGCAGCGCCGGCATCGAGGTCACCACGGTGGATGTCTCCGAACTGCAGAAGGCCGAAGGCGCAGTGACCTGCTGCAGCATCCTGTTGCGCAGCGGTGCCGGCCAGTCGACGGCGATCGCGTGATCCTCAACATCGCCGCCTATCTGTTCGTCGCCATCGACGATGCCGATGCGCTGGCCGTGCGCCTGCGCGAACGCGCCGAGACCGACGGCTTGCGCGGCAGCATGCTGGTCACCCCGGAAGGCCTGAACCTGTTCCTGGCCGGCGAGGACATCGCCTTGCGCGGCTTCCTGGGCTGGCTGCGCGACGACCCGCGCTTCGCCGCCCTGCAGGCAAAGGAAAGCTGGAGCGAGGCGATCCCGTTTGCGCGGCTCAAGGTGAAGCGCAAGGACGAGATCATCGCGTTCCGCCGCGAACATGCCTCACCGCTGCAAACGGGCGAACGCGCACCTGCCGTCGAGCCCGCCACTCTGGCGCGCTGGATCCGACAAGGCCATGACGATGCCGGCCGCCGGCTGGTCCTGCTGGACACCCGCAATCGCGAGGAATTCGGCTTCGGCACCTTCGAAGGCGCGCTGACCCTGCCGATCGACAATTTCACCGACCTGCCGGACGCGCTTGCGCCGCATCGCGCCGAATTGCGCGATGCCACCGTGGTCAGTTTCTGCACCGGCGGCATCCGCTGCGAGAAAGCCGCCCTGTGGCTGCGCCATGACGGCATGGACAACCTCCTGCAGTTGGACGGCGGCATCCTCGGCTATTTCGAGGCGGTCGGCGGCGCAGGCTATGACGGCGGCTGCTTCGTGTTCGACGAACGCGTCGCATTGGATCCGCGATTGAAACCACGGGTGGATGGCATGGCGACGAAGGAAGCGGCCGCATGAGCTGGGTCGGCATCGCGGTGCTGATCGTGGCGATCTACGCGGCGATCAAGGTCGTCGGCGCGCTGTTCAAGATCGCGCTCTGGGTCGCCATCCTCGGCTTCGCGTGGTGGTATTTCGGGCCGATGATCGGGATCCCGTTCCCCTTCTGACGCGCCGTCAGGCGGCCAGCGCGGTGCCTGCCGCATGCCCGCTGGCCCAGGCCCACTGGAAGTTGTAGCCGCCCAGCCAGCCGGTCACGTCGACCACTTCGCCGATGAAATACAGGCCCGGCACGCGTTTCGACATCATCGTGCTGGATGACAGTCCGTCGGTATCCACGCCACCGAGGGTGACCTCGGCGGTGCGATAGCCCTCGGTGCCGCTGGCGACCAGCGGCCATGACGACAGCAGTTCGGCGATGCCGCGCAGCTCCGGCGCGTTGTATTGCCGTAGCGGCTTGCTCGCGATCCAGTGCTCGCACAAGCGCTGGGCGAAACGCTTCGGCAGCACCTCGCCTAGCAGGGTCTTCAGCTCGGCATCGCGCCGGGTCGCCTGCCATTGAAGCAACAGTGTGTTGGCGTCCTGGCCGGGCAGGAGATCGAGCCGGAGGTCATCGCCCGGTTGCCAGTAGCTGGAAATCTGCAGGATCGACGGCCCGCTGATCCCGCGATGGGTGACCAGCATGAAATTGCGGAAGCTCGCGTCGTTGCAGCGCGCTTCGATCGGCAACGACACGCCTGCCAGCTCCTGCAGGCGTTCGGCATGCTTGCCGGTCAGGGTGAGGGGAACCAACCCGGCGCGCGTCGGCAGCACGGCGTGGCCGGATTGCTTCGCCAGCGCGTAGCCGAAGCCGGACGCGCCCATGCTCGGGATCGACAGGCCGCCGCTGGCGACGACCAGCGCGGGCGCGACGAGGCGACCTTGCGCGGTGTGCAGGCGGAAGCGGCCGTCGTCCATGTGTTCGACGCGCTCGATCGCGCATTGCGTGCGCACCTCGACGCCGGCCGCCGCGCATTCGTGGAGCAGCATCGCCACGACCTGTTTGCTGGACTCGTCGCAGAACAACTGGCCGAGTTCCTTCTCGTGGTACTTGATGCCGTGGCGCTCGACCAGTTCGATGAACTGCCAGGGCGTGTAGCGCGCCAGCGCCGACTTGCAGAAATGCGGGTTGGCCGAAAGGTAGTTGGCGGGCGTGGTGCCGGTGTTGGTGAAATTGCAGCGACCGCCGCCGGACATCAGGATCTTCTTGCCGACCTTGTTGGCGTGGTCGACCACCAGCACGCGCAAGCCGCGCCTGCCGGCGGTGATCGCGGCCATCAGGCCGGCGGCACCGGCACCGACCACGATGGCGTCGTAGCCGCGCTCGCTCACGCCCACTCGCGCGAGGGCAGGGTGAAGCGCCGCTGCGGGCGGCCAACCAGGTCGAGGAAATTCTCGAACACCGCATTGGCCTGTTGCTGCATGGATGCGATGTGCTGCCTGGTCTGCGCGCGGATCGCGTCGGCGTCGTGCGGCAGGCCGGAACCGGCGAGTTCCTCGCGATAGGCCGGATTCGCCAGCCAGCGTTCGACCAGGCGCTCGTCCATCTCCAGATGGAACTGGAAGCCGTAGGCGTTGTCGCCGTAACGGAAGGCCTGCTGCTCGCATTGCGCGCTGCGCGCCAGATGCGTGGCGCCATCGGGGATGTCGAAGCGGCAGCCATGCCACTGGAACACGGGGGTCTCCGCCTGCAGCGGCGCAAGGACCGGGTCCGCCACGCCCTCGGCCGTCTTCTGCAGCGGGTACCAGCCGATTTCAGGAACCTCGTTCCGGCGTACGGGTGCGCCCAGCACATGCGCCAGCAATTGCGCACCCAGGCAGATCCCGAGGACCGGCTTGCCCTGTTCGAGCATGCGTTCGATGGCGATCATCTCGTTGCGCAGGTGCGGGCGTTGCGGATGGTCTTCCACATTCATCGGCCCACCCAGCACGATCAGGCCGCGGTAGCGGTCGACGTTGAGCTGGGCGTCCGGATGGCGCTCGAAATTCTTGAAGCGGATCCGGTGCCCGCGCTGGCGGATCAACGGATCGAGCGTGCCCAGCGGTTCGGCGGCGACGTGCTGGAAGACGAGGAGGCGCGGCATGCGGGAACTATGCCAAAAGCCTGCTGCAGGCGGGCATTCGAGTTGCTTCGTTCGTCATGCCTGCGAAGGCAGGCATCCAGTGTCGTTGATCTTCGAGCGGATGCTCAACATCTGCACGAAAGTCGCTGGATTCCTGCTTTCGCAGGAATGACGAGCATGCTCAGCGCGGGCCGCGCGGCTTGAACCCGCCCGGCTTGCGCGGGCCGCCACGCGGCGGGCCGAAACTGCGCTTGGCCTTGGGCGCGTCGATGTCCGCATCCTCGGCCACCCGCATGCGCAAGGGCCGGCTGGCCACGCGTACGGTCTGCATGTGCTGCAGCAGGTCGGCCGGCATGCCATCGGGCAGGTCGACCAGGGTGAAATCGTCGCGGATGTCGATGCGGCCGATGAAGCGTGATTCCAGGTCGGCCTCATTGGCGATCGCGCCGACGATGTTGCCCGGCTGTACGCCGTGCTGGTAGCCGACCTCGATGCGGTACGTCTTCATGCCGACTTCCGGGGCATTCGAATCGCGCGGCGTGCGTTCGCGCACGGGACGCTCCGGGCGTTCGCTGCGTTCGCGCGGTTCGCGCACCTCGAAGCTGCGCTCCGGTACGGCCGGCTTGGCCAGCAATAGCGGGGTCTTGCCCTGCACGAGTTGCGCCAGCGCGGCGGCGATCTCAACCGCCGGCACGTTCTTCTCGCGCTCGTAGCGTTCCACCAGGTCGCGGAACACCGAAAGATCGTCGCTGGCCAATGCGCCCTCGATCTTGTCGAGGAACTTGGCCACCCGGCGCTCGTTGACCGCGTCCACGCTGGGCAGGTTCATCTGCTCGATCTTCTGCCGGGTCGCGCGTTCGATCGCGCCCAGCATGCCGCGCTCGCGCGGGGCCACGAACAGGATCGCCTCGCCCTTGCGGCCGGCACGGCCGGTGCGGCCGATGCGGTGCACGTAGCTTTCGGTGTCGTAGGGGATGTCGTAGTTCAGCACGTGGCTGATCCGCTCCACGTCCAGTCCGCGCGCGGCCACGTCGGTGGCCACCAGCACGTCGATCTGGCCGTCCTTGAGCCGCTGGATGGTGCGCTCGCGGGTCTTCTGCTCCACGTCGCCGTTGATCGCCGCGGCGCTGAAGCCGCGTGCGGCCAGTTTCTCGGCCAGTTCGTCGGTGCCCAGCTTGGTGCGCGCGAAGATGATCATCGCGTCGAACGGCTCGGCTTCCATGATCCGGGTCAGTGCATCCAGCTTGTTGATCCCGCTGACCATCCAGAAGCGCTGGCGGATGTTCTCCGCAGTCGTGGTCTGCGCCTTGATCGCGATCTCGGCCGGGTCCTTCAGGTAGGTCTGGGCGATGCGCTTGATCTGCGCGGGCATCGTCGCCGAGAACAACGCGACCTGGCGGGTCTCGGGCGTCTTCTTCAGCACCGCCTCGACATCGTCGATGAAGCCCATCCGCAGCATCTCGTCGGCTTCGTCCAGCACCAGCATGCGCAGCTGCGACAGGTCCAGCGAGCCACGCTCCAGGTGGTCGATGACCCGGCCGGGGGTGCCGACGACCACGTGCACGCCACGCTTCAGCGCGCTGAGCTGCGGCATGTAGCTCTGGCCGCCGTAGATCGGCAGCACGTGGAAGCCGGGGATGTGGGTGGCGTATTTCTGGAACGCCTCGGCGACCTGGATGGCCAGTTCGCGGGTGGGCGCCAGCACCAGCACCTGCGGCTTGCTGGCGGCGGCGTCCAGCTTGGCCAGCGCGGGCAGGGCGAACGCAGCGGTCTTGCCGGTGCCGGTCTGGGCCTGGCCGATCATGTCGCGGCCGGCCAGCAACGGCGGGATGGTCGCCGCCTGGATCGGGCTGGGGGATTCGTAACCGACGCCGCGCAGGGCCTGCAGCAGGGTCTCGGGCAGGCCGAGGTCGGTGAATTTGATGTCGGGAGTGGTTTCGGCGCTCATATGCGTCCCATGTGACTCTTGGAGTGGGCGTGACCGCCGGGATTGACCGCACAGTGTACGCCCGCCGGCCCGAGCTCTGGCTCCAACGCCGACGCGGCTACGATGTCGCATGCATTTGCCGACCTTCGACAACACGTTCCTGCGCGCGATGCCCGGCGACCCCGAGGCGCGCGTCTTTCCGCGCCAGGTCCAGGCGGCGCTGTGGTCCGCGGTCGAGCCGACTCCGGTCGAAGCGCCACGCCTCCTGGCCCATTCCCCGGAAATGGCGGCAGAGCTTGGCTTCAGCGAAGCCGACATTGCCTCTCCCGAATTTGCCGAGGTATTCGGCGGCAACGCCCTGCTGCCGGGCATGCAGCCCTTCGCGACCAACTATGGTGGCCACCAGTTCGGCCACTGGGCCGGGCAATTGGGCGATGGCCGGGCGATCTCGCTGGGCGAGACGGTCTTGCCCGATGGCCAGCGCCGCGAGCTGCAACTGAAAGGCGCCGGGCCGACCCCGTATTCGCGCAGCGCCGACGGTCGCGCGGTGCTGCGCTCCTCGATCCGCGAGTTCCTGTGCAGCGAGGCGATGCACCACCTCGGCATCCCGACCACGCGGGCGCTGAGCCTGGTCGGCACCGGCGAGGGCGTGGTCCGCGACATGTTCTACGACGGCCATCCCGAGGTCGAGGCCGGGGCCATCGTCTGCCGGGTCGCGCCCTCGTTCCTGCGCTTTGGCCACTTCGAATTGCCGGCGATGCGCGGCAACATCGACCTGCTGCGTCGACTGGCGGACTTCTGCATCGCGCGCGATTTCCCGCACCTGCCGGGGCAGGGCGAGGCGCTGTACGCCGACTGGTTCGCCGAGGTTTGCGAGCGCACCGCGCGGCTGGTGGCCGGCTGGATGCGCGTGGGCTTCGTCCACGGGGTGCTCAACACCGACAACCTGTCGATCTTGGGCCTGACGATCGATTACGGCCCGTACGGCTGGATCGACGCCTACGATCCCGACTGGACCCCGAACACCACCGACGCCGCCGGCCGCCGCTACCGCTTCGGCTGGCAGCCGCGGGTGGCCTACTGGAACCTGGGCCAGCTGGCGCGGGCCTTGTCGCCCTTGTTCGTCGATCCCGCGCCGTTGCAGGCCGGGCTGGAACGTTTCGCGACCGCCTACACCGCAGCGGACCGCGACAACACCGCGCGCAAGCTGGGGTTGGCGGAGTGTCGCGATGACGACATCGAGCTGCTGCGCGACCTGCACGGGCTGATGCAGTCGCACGAAGTCGACATGACGCTCTGGTTCCGTGCGCTGGCCGATGTCGATCCGGAGACGCCTTCGCTGGCGTTGCTGGAAGAGGCGTTCTACGACCCCGGCAAGCGCGCGGGTGGCGAGGCCGCGTTCAATGGCTGGCTGGCGCGTTATGCCGCGCGCCTGGATGAGGATCCGTTGGCGGCCAGCGAGCGCCGCGCCCGCATGCGCGCGGCCAATCCGAAGTACGTGTTGCGCAACTGGCTGGCGCAGGAAGCCATCGACCGTGCCGATGCCGGCGACATGGCCGGCATCGGCGAATTGCTGGAGGTGATGCGCCGGCCGTACGACGACCAGCCGGGCCAGGAGCGATTCGCGGGGAAACGCCCGGACTGGGCGAAGGACAAGGCCGGCTGCTCGATGCTGTCGTGTTCCTCGTAGCCCGGATAAGCGAAGCGCATCCGGGACGCACGCGAGCCCCGGGTGCGGCCTGGCGGCCTTACCCGGGCTACAAGGGCTTACTTGCCCTTCTTTTCCTTCTTCGCCGCGCGCTTTTCCTTCAGCGACTTTTCCGGCTTCTTCTTCTCGGTCTTCTTCTGGTCCATGCCCTTGCTCATGGCGATCTCCGGTCGAGTGGATGGATGGTGCTGGGCGCAAGCCTACCGCGACCGTGCGTGGACGGGAACGGCCGCGCCAACGGGTGTGCGATGACGCCGGCACGTACAATGCGCGGATGCCTCTGATCACTTTGCAGGGCCTCGACTACAGCGTCGGCGGCCCCTTGTTGCTGGAACACGTCGACCTGACCATCGAAGCGGGCGAGCGCATCGCCCTGATCGGCCGCAACGGCGCCGGCAAGTCGACCCTGATGAAGTTGCTGGCCGGCGAGCTGAAGCCGGACGATGGCGAAGTGCGCGTCGAGGGTGGTCGCCGCATCGCCCGCCTGGAGCAGGAAGTCCCGCTGGATGCGGCCGGCAGCGTGTTCGACGTGGTCGCCGCCGGACTGGGCGATGTCGGCGCGCAGTTGGCCCACTACCACCACCTGATCCATGCCGAGCACATCGACATGGATGCGCTGGCCGAGGTGCAGGCCAGGATCGAGGCCGCCAACGGCTGGTCGCTCGACCAGCGGGTCATCGAGACCCTGGAGCGGCTCGGACTGGATGGCGATGCCGACTTCGCCGCGCTCTCGGGCGGGATGAAGCGGCGCGTGCTGCTGGCGCGTGCGCTGGTCTCGCAGCCTGACCTGCTGCTGCTGGACGAGCCGACCAACCACCTCGACATCACCGCGATCGACTGGCTGGAAGGCTTCCTCAAGCAGTGGAGCGGGGCGCTGGTGTTCGTGACCCACGACCGCCGCTTCCTGCGCGCGCTCGCCACCCGCATCGTCGAGATCGACCGCGGCCAGGTCACCAGCTGGCCGGGCGACTGGGACAACTACCAGCGCCGCAAGGAAGAGCGGCTCAACGCCGAGGCGCAGGAAAACGCGCGCTTCGACAAGCTGCTCGCCCAGGAGGAAGTGTGGATCCGCCAAGGCATCAAGGCCCGGCGCACCCGAGATGAGGGCCGCGTGCGCCGCCTGAAGGCGATGCGCGAGGATCGCGCGCAGCGCCGCGCGCAGACCGGCAACGTGAAGATGGCCACCGCCCAGGCCGGGGAGTCCGGCAAGAAGGTGATCGAGGCGAAGGCCGTCAGCTTCGCGCATGGAGACAACGTACTGGTGCGCGATTTCAGCACCGTGATCATGCGAGGCGATCGCATCGGCCTGGTCGGACCCAATGGCAGCGGCAAGACCACCCTGCTCAAGCTGCTGCTGGGCAACCTGCAGCCCCAGGCTGGCGAAATCCGCACTGGCACCCAGCTGCAGATTGCCTACTTCGACCAGTACCGCGCCACACTGCGCGAGGACTGGAACGCCATCGAGAACGTGGCCGAGGGGCGCGAGTTCGTCGAGGTCGGCGGCAAGCAGAAGCACATCATCGGCTACCTTCAGGACTTCCTGTTCACCCCGGAACGCGCCCGCGCGCCGATCACCCGCCTGTCCGGCGGCGAGCGCAATCGCCTGCTGCTGGCGCGCCTGTTCGCCCAGCCATCCAACCTGCTGGTGATGGACGAACCGACCAACGACCTCGACGTCGAAACCCTCGAATTGCTGGAAGAACTGCTGGGCGACTACCCCGGCACCCTGTTGCTGGTCAGCCACGACCGCGACTTCCTCGACAACGTGGTGACTTCGACCATCGTCATGGAGGGCGATGGCCGGATCGGAGAGTTCGTCGGGGGCTACAGCGATTGGCTGCGCCAGGCGGCATCGGCGACCGAACGGCAGGCGCTGGCGCAGGCCAGGCCTGCGACGGTGGGTGCTGGCGTTACAGCTGCACCTGTAGCCGCCTCGCAGCCCAAGGCAAAGCGCAGCTTCAAGGAACTGAAGGAGCTGGAGCAACTGCCGCTGCGCATCGAGGCGCTGGAAACGCAGCTCGCGACAATGACGGCACGCATGGCCGAGCCCGGCTACTACCAGCGCCAGGCCGACCTGGTCACCGCAGACAACATCGCGATGGCGGCCACGCAGGCCGAGCTCGATGCTGCCTACCTGCGCTGGGAAGCGCTCGAAGGCAGTTGAGCCATGACGCTGGCGACGATTTCACCCGGGTGATGCATCCGGGTCTGGCCGCCGCGGAGCCTGCGCGGCTACAATAATGCGGATATAGCTAGCGGCCTCGGTGCCGGCTAGCCCCCCAAGAAGAACAATCGAGGCACGCGTGCTGGCCGAATACCTGCCCACCCTGCTGTTCCTGATCGTCGCCACCGGCATCGGCGTCGCCCTGATCGTGGTCGGCAACGTGCTGGGCCCGAAGCGTCCGAGCGCCGACAAGCTCGACCCGTACGAGTGCGGGTTCGGGGCTTTCGAGAACGCGCGCATGCCGTTCGACGTGCGCTACTACCTGATCGCGATCCTGTTCATCGTCTTCGACCTGGAAATCGCCTTCGTCTTCCCGTGGGCGCTGGTGTTCCGCGAGCTCGGGGTGTTCGGCCTGGTCGAGATGGGCATCTTCCTGGGCCTGCTGGTGATCGGCTTCGTGTACGTCTGGAAGCGCGGCGCGCTGGAGTGGGAATGAGCAACATCGTCCAGAAAGTCCTGGAAATCGCCAGCAACCCGCTGCCCGAGGGGCGGCTGGACGACATCCTGCGCCCGGAAGGCGACAACCCGCTGCTGCAGAACGGGTTCGTCACCACCAGCATGGACGCGCTGTGGAACTGGGCGCGCACCGGCTCGATGTGGCCGATGACCTTCGGCCTGGCCTGCTGCGCGGTCGAGATGATGCATGCCGGTGCGGCGCGCCTGGACCTGGACCGCTACGGCGTGGTGTTCCGCCCGTCGCCGCGCCAGTCCGACGTGATGATCGTGGCCGGCACCCTGTGCAACAAGATGGCCCCGGCGCTGCGCAAGGTCTACGACCAGATGCCCGACCCGAAGTGGGTGATCTCGATGGGCAGCTGCGCCAATGGTGGCGGCTACTACCACTACTCCTATTCCGTCGTGCGTGGCTGCGACCGCATCGTGCCGGTCGACGTGTATGTGCCGGGATGCCCGCCGACTGCCGAAGCGCTGGTCTACGGCATCCTGCAACTGCAGAAGAAGATCCGCCGGATGGAACAGAACCCGTTCTCCGGCGCTGCGAAGCCCGAGGGCGCGCGCGCATGAGTCTCGCCACTGCATTGATCGCCCGCTTTGGCGAGGCCGCGGTCCAGGTCGCGCAACCACGCGGGGAAATCACGCTTGAGGTCGGCGCGACCGAGTGGTTGGCCGCGTGCCAGGCACTCCGCGACGAGTTCGGCTTCGACACCTTCATCGATCTGTGCGGTGTCGACTACCTGAGCTACGGCGACGACGAATGGGATACCGACGGCGTGTCCGCCCAAGGCTTCAGCCGCGGCGTGGAAGGGCAGGGCCCGGGTCGCTTCAAGTGGACCGAGCAGCCCAGCCACCAGGTCGCCGATCCGCAGGGGATCGCGGTCGACGCGCTGGAAGGCAAGCGCTATGCCGCGGTCCTGCATCTCCTGTCGGTGCGCAACAACACCCGCGTGCGGGTGCGCTGTTTCGCCGCCGACAACAGCCTGCCGGTGGTGCCGTCCCTGGTTGGCATCTGGGCGGGCGTGAACTGGTTCGAGCGCGAGGCGTTCGACCTGTACGGGATCATCTTCGAAGGCCATCCCGACCTGCGCCGGATCCTCACCGACTACGGCTTCGTGGGGCATCCGTTCCGCAAGGATTTCCCGCTGATCGGCAATGTCGAAGTCCGCTACGACGAGGAGAAGAAGCGCGTGGTGTACGAGCCGGTGACTTCGGTCGAGCCGCGCGTCGGCGTGCCGCGGGTGATCCGCGACGACGCCCGCTTCGCCACCGCCGAAGGCGAGCGCGGCGGCAAGATCCTGCAGCGGGAGGCACGTTGATGAGCAGCGTGTTCGCCAGCAATGCCGCGGAAGCCCAGCAGGAAATCCGCAATTACACGTTCAACTTCGGCCCGCAGCATCCGGCCGCGCACGGCGTGCTGCGCCTGATCCTGGAGATGGACGGCGAGATCGTGCGCCGCGCCGATCCGCACATCGGCCTGCTGCATCGGGGCACCGAGAAGCTGGCCGAGTCCAAGCCGTTCAACCAGTCGATCGGTTACATGGATCGCCTGGATTACGTGTCGATGATGTGCAACGAGCACGCCTACGTGCGTGCCATCGAAACACTGATGGGGGTCGAGGCGCCGGAACGCGCGCAGTGGATCCGCACGATGTTCGACGAGATCACCCGCATCCTGAATCATTTGATGTGGGCAGGCTCGAACGCGCTCGACCTCGGTGCGATGGCGGTGTTCCTGTACGCCTTCCGCGAGCGCGAAGAGTTGATGGACTGCTACGAGGCGGTCAGCGGCGCGCGCATGCATGCGGCCTATTACCGCCCGGGCGGCGTTTACCGCGACCTGCCGGACCGGATGCCGAAGTACAAGGAATCGCCCTGGCGCAAGGGGGCGAAGCTGAAGCGCTTCAACGAGTGGCGTGAAGGCTCACTGCTGGATTACCTGGAGCATTTCTGCCAGGACTTCCCGTCGCGCGTCGACGAATACGAAACCCTGCTGACCGACAACCGCATCTGGAAGCAGCGCACCGTCGGCATCGGCGTGATCCCGCCGGAACAGGCCATGGCCTGGGGCATGACCGGTCCGATGATCCGCGGTTCCGGCGTGGCCTGGGACCTGCGCAAGAAGCAGCCGTACGCCAAGTACGCCGAAGTCGATTTCGACATCCCGGTGGGCGTCAACGGCGACTGCTACGACCGTTACCTGGTGCGCATCGCCGAGATGCGCGAGTCCACCAGGATCATCGCCCAGTGCGTGAAATGGCTGAAGGCCAACCCGGGTCCGGTGATGCTGGACAATTACAAGGTGTCGCCACCATCGCGCGAGGCGATGAAGGACGACATGGAAGCGTTGATCCACCACTTCAAGCTGTTCTCGGAAGGCTATTGCGTGCCGGCCGGCGAGACCTACGCGGCGGTGGAAGCGCCGAAGGGCGAATTCGGCTGCTACCTGGTCAGCGACGGCGCCAACAAGCCGTTCCGCGTGCACCTGCGCGCGCCGGGCTTCGCCCACCTGTCCTCGATGGACGAAATCGTGAAGGGCCACATGCTGGCCGACGTCGTCGCCATGATCGGCACCTACGACGTGGTGTTCGGGGAGATCGACCGATGAAGGCGACGGGCAATTTCGAGGCCTGCCGCAACGTGGATCCGATGGTGGCGCTGTCGGACGCGACGCGTGCGCATATCGAACACTGGTTGACCAAGTTCCCGGCCGACCGCAAGCGTTCCGCGGTGCTGCAGGGCCTGTTCGCGGCGCAGGAACAGAACGGTGGCTGGCTGAGCGATGAGTTGATCGCCGCGGTCGCCAAGTACCTGGACCTGCCGCCAGTCTGGGCCTACGAGGTCGCGACCTTCTACTCGATGTTCGAGACCGAACCGGTCGGGCGCAACAACGTGGCGTTCTGCACCAACATCAGCTGCTGGCTCAACGGCGCCGAGGACCTGGTCGCGCACGCCGAGAAAAAGCTGGGCTGCAAGCTGGGCGGTTCCACCGCGGATGGCCGCATCTACCTGAAGCGCGAAGAGGAATGCGTGGCCGCGTGCTGCGGCGCGCCGGTCGTCGTGATCAACGGGCATTACCACGAGAAGCTCGACGCCGCGAAGGTGGACGAGCTGCTGGACGGGCTGAAGTAATGGGCGGTCATTCGTACTATTCGGAAGGCTACGGCCCGGTCGGACCGGCGCCGCAGGCGCACCAGGCGGTCTACACGACCCTGCACTTCGACAAGCCGTGGTCGTACGAGAACTACCTGAAGACCGGTGGTTACGCCGCGCTGCGCAAGATCCTGGAAGAGAAGATTCCGCCGGCCGACGTGATCGAGATGGTCAAGGCCTCCGGCCTGCGTGGCCGTGGCGGCGCGGGCTTCCCGACCGGCCTGAAGTGGAGCTTCATGCCCAAGGGCCCGGGGCAGAAATACATCCTGTGCAACTCGGACGAATCCGAGCCGGGCACCGCCAAGGACCGCGACATCCTGCGCTACAACCCGCATTCGGTGATCGAGGGCATGGCGATCGCCTGCTATGCCACCGGATCGACCGCGGCCTACAACTACCTGCGCGGCGAGTTCCACCACGAGCCGTTCGAGCACCTGGAAGAAGCCACCGCCGAGGCCTACAAGCACGGCTGGCTGGGCAAGGACATCCTCGGCTCCGGCATCGACATCGACATGTACAACGCGCTTGGCGCGGGCGCCTACATCTGTGGTGAAGAGACCGCGCTGATGGAATCGCTGGAAGGCAAGAAGGGCCAGCCGCGCTACAAGCCGCCGTTCCCGGCCAACTTCGGCCTGTACGGCAAGCCGACCACGATCAACAACACCGAGACCTATGCCTCGGTGCCGGCGATCATCCGCAACGGCGCCGAGTGGTTCATGAGCCTCGGCAAGCCGAACAACGGCGGCTGCAAGATCTTCTCGGTGTCCGGCCACGTGGCCAACCCGGGCAACCATGAAGTGCGCCTGGGCACCACGTTCGCAGACCTGCTGGCGCTGTGCGGCGGCATGAAGCCGGGCCGCACCATCAAGGGCGTGATCCCGGGCGGCTCCTCGATGCCGGTGCTGCCGGGCGAGGTGATGATGGGCCTGACCATGGACTACGACGCGATCCAGAAGGCCGGCTCCGGCCTGGGTTCGGGCGCGGTCGTGGTGATGGACGACACCACCTGCATGGTGCGCGCCTGCCGCCGCATCTCGCGCTTCTACTGGAAGGAAAGCTGCGGCCAGTGCACGCCGTGCCGCGAGGGCACCGGCTGGATGCACCGCATGCTCGACCGAATCTGCAATTTCGAGGCGACGCTGGACGACCTGCAGATGCTGCGCGCCGCCGCCGGCCAGATCGAAGGCCACACCATCTGCGCATTCGGCGAAGCCGCGGCGTGGCCGGTGCAGGGCTTCCTGCGCCATTACTGGCACGAGTTCGAATACGCGATCGTCAACCAGCGCTTCTACGTCGACGACGAGCGCGCTGGCACGCTGGTGAAGTCGGTGGGAGTCGCCGCATGAGCGCGCAACCGGTGAACCCGAACCTGCCGCCGGACCACGTCACCGTCATCATCGACGGCGTCGAGCTGGCCGCGCCGAAGGGCTCGATGATCATCCATGCGGCCGACAAGGCCGGCATCCCGATCCCGCGCTTCTGCTACCACGAGAAGCTGCCGATCGCGGCGAACTGCAGGATGTGCCTGGTCGATACCGAAGTCGGTGGGCGTTCCGCGCCGAAGCCGTCGCCGGCCTGCGCCACCCCGGTGATGGACGGGCTGAAGGTGTTCACCCGCAACGACAAGGCGCTGAAGGCCCAGCGCAACGTGATGGAATTCCTGCTGATCAACCATCCGCTGGATTGCCCGATCTGCGACCAGGGCGGCGAGTGCGAGCTGCAGGACCTGTCGCTGGGCTATGGCCGTTCGGTCAGCCGCTTCGTCGAGCGCAAGCGCGTGGTCGCCGACGAGGACATGGGCCCGCTGGTCGCCACCGAGATGACCCGCTGCATCCAGTGCACACGCTGCGTGCGCTTCACCGCGGACATTGCCGGCACCTATGAATTGGGTGGCATGCAACGCGGCGAGAACCTGCAGATCGGCACGTACGATGGCAAGCCACTGACCACGGAACTGTCGGGCAACGTGATCGACGTCTGTCCGGTCGGCGCGCTGACCAACAAGGTGTTCCGCTTCAAGGCACGCCCGTGGGAACTCACCGCCAAGCCGTCGCTGGGCTACCACGATGCGCTGGGCAGCAACCTGTTCCACCACGTGCGCCGCGGCGAGATCCTGCGCAGCGTGCCGCGCGACAACGAAGCGGTGAACGAGTGCTGGCTCTCGGACCGCGACCGTTACGCGCATGAAGGCCTGTATGCCGCCGACCGCGCGACGGTGCCGCTGATTCGTGACGGCGACAACTTCCGCGAAGCATCGTGGGATGAAGCGCTGGCCGCCGCTGCGAAGATCCTGCGCGAGAACGCTGCCGACGACCTCGGCATCCTGGTGCATCCGTCGACCTCGAACGAGGAGGGCGCGTTGCTGGCTCGCCTGGCCGAGGCGCTGGGTACCGGCAACCTCGACCACCGCATCGGCCAGTTGGATCTGTCCGATGGCGCAATCGCGGAAGCCTTCGCGATGCCGGCCGCCGAATTGGAACAGGCCGACGCGATCGTGATCGTCGGTTCCAACCTGCGCCATGAAGTGCCGCTGCTGCACCAGCGCCTGCGCAAGGCGGTCAAGCGCGGCGCCAAGGTGCATGTCGTCAATCCTGTCGATTTCGACGTCGCCTTCGCGCTGGCCTCGAAGCAGGTCGTCGCGCCGTCGCAACTGGCCGACGCCATCGGCAAGGTCGACCTGGGCGATGCCGCGAACGTTGCGGTGATCGTCGGTGGCGTGGCCGAGAACAGCGTGCATGCGGCTGCAATCCGCAAGGCGGCGACTGATTTCGCTGCATCGAAGGGCGCGAAGCTCTGTCGCATCCCGCAGGGCGCGAATGCGCTGGGCCTGAGCCAGCACGGTGTGCTGCCGGCGTCGCGCGACGCACAGGCGATGCTGCGCGATGCGCGTGCGGGTTACCTGATCTACGGCATCGAGCCGGGGCTGGATTTCGCCGACCAGCTGACCGCGCTGAAGGCGCTGGGTGGCGCGCAGGTCGTGGCGTTCTGCCAGTTCGCCTGCCAGTCCACCCGCCGCGTCGCCGACGTGATCCTGCCGATCGGTGCGCTGCCGGAAGTCGATGCCACGCTGACCAACCTCGACGGTGTCGCGCAGGCCACGTCGGCCGCCGGCAAGCTGCCCGGCCAGGCGCATGCCGGCTGGCGCGTGCTGCGTGCGTTGGCCGACGAGCTGAAGCTCGACGGTTTCGGCTACACCGATCTCGCCGGCCTGCGTGCGGGCATCAACCCGAAGTCGGTGCAAGCCGGGAAGGGCAGTGCCCCCGCCATTGTCGGCAATGGCCTTGAAGTCGCGGCTTCGCAGGCGATCTATCGCGTCGATGCGGTGACCCGCCGCGCCGAAGCCTTGCAGGCGCATCCGCTCAACGCGGGTCCACGCGTGCTGCTCAATCCGGCTGATGCCACCAACGCTGGCCTGGCCGATGAGGCAATGGCCAGGCTGTCCACCGCCAGTGGTACGGCAACCTTGCAGGTCGTGGTCGACCAGCGCGTGGCACCAGGTTGTGCGTGGATCGAGACCGGCCATGGCGCCACTGCGCCGCTTGCGGCATCGGCCAAGGTGGAGGTCGTGCGCGCATGAACGCGATTGCCTCGCTCAAGATGGCCTCGATGAATCCGCTGATGACGCACGCGGTGGAACCCTTCCGCGATTTCCTGCTGTCGCTGGGCACCATCGGCATGCTGGTGTGGATCGTGCTGAAGATCCTCGCCATCGCGGTGCCGGTGATCGTCTCGGTGGCCTTCTACGTGGTCTGGGAACGCAAGTTGATCGGCTGGATGCATGTCCGCCACGGGCCGATGTACGTCGGCTGGGGCATCCTCCAGGCCTTCGCCGACGTGTTCAAGCTGCTGTTCAAGGAAGTCCTGCAGCCGGCGGTCGCGCATCCGTTCCTGTTCCGGCTGGCGCCGCTGATCGCGCTGGTGCCGGCATTCGCCGCCTGGGCGGTGGTGCCGTTCGACGCCCAGGTGGTGCTGTCGAATGCCAACGCGGGCCTGCTGTACCTGCTGGCGATGACCTCGCTGGGCGTGTACGGCGTGATCCTGGCCGGCTGGGCGTCCAACTCGAAGTACGCGTTCCTCGGCGCGATGCGCGGTGCCGCGCAGGTGGTCAGCTACGAGATCGCGATGGGCTTCGCTCTGGTCGGCGTGCTGATCGCCGCGGGCAGCCTCAACCTCAGCGACATCGTCTATGCGCAGGGCGGCAACGGCGGTTTCACCGAATGGTTCATGTGGCCGCTGCTGCCGCTGTTCGTGGTGTATTTCATCTCCGGCGTGGCCGAGACCAACCGCGCGCCGTTCGACGTGGTGGAAGGCGAGTCGGAAATCGTCGCCGGCCACATGGTCGAGTACTCCGGTTCGCAGTTCGCGCTGTTCTTCCTGGCCGAATACGCCAACATGATCCTGGTCAGCTTCCTGACCGCGACCTTCTTCGTCGGCGGCTGGCTGTCGCCGATCCCGGACGCGCTGATCCCCGACGTGCCGGTGCTGTCGACCGTGCTCGGCGATGGCTGGTGGTGGTTGCTGGCCAAGGTGTTCTTCTTCGCCAGCTGCTTCATCTGGTTCCGCGCCTCGTTCCCGCGCTACCGCTACGATCAGATCATGCGACTGGGCTGGAAGGTCTTCATCCCGATCACCATCGTCTGGATCTTCGTGACCGCGTTGCTGGTGTTCTTCGGCATCCTGCAGGCGGGGCAGTAAGTCATGGGCAAGATGATTTCGTATCTCAAGAGTTTGCTGCTGCTGGAACTGCTCGGCGGCCTGTGGCTGACCCTGAAGTACCTGTTCAAGCCCAAGTACACGCTGATGTACCCGATGGAGAAGACACCGCAGTCGCCGCGCTTCCGTGGCGTGCATGCGTTGCGTCGCTACGCGAACGGCGAGGAGCGCTGCATCGCCTGCAAGCTGTGCGAGGCGGTATGCCCGGCGCTGGCGATCACCATCGATTCCGAACAGCGCGCCGACGGCACCCGCCGCACCGCCCGCTACGACATCGACCTGTTCAAGTGCATCTACTGCGGGTTCTGCGAGGAATCCTGCCCGGTGGATTCGATCGTCGAGACCCACGTGCACGAGTACCACTTCGACAAGCGCGGCCAGAACGTCCTGACCAAGCCGCAGTTGCTGGCCATCGGCGACCGCCTGGAGGCGGAGATCGCCGAGCGCCGCGCCGCCGACGCGCCGTTCCGCTGAGGTTGAGAGACAGATGAATTTCGATTTCACGACCCTGGCCTTCCTCGCCTTCGCCGCCACTGCGGCAGGCGCGGCACTGGCCACGATCACCTCGCGCAACCCGGTGCATGCCGCGCTGTGGCTGGTGCTGACCTTCTTCTCGGTGGCCTGCACCTGGCTCGTCGGCGGCGCCGAGTTCCTCGGCATCGCCCTGGTGCTGGTCTACGTGGGCGCGGTGATGGTGCTGTTCCTGTTCGTGGTGATGATGCTGGACATCGACCTGGCCCCGCTGCGCGAGGGTTACGTCAAGTACCTGCCGGTCGGCCTGGTGGTGGCGGTGGTGATGCTGGTGCAGATGCTCGCGCTGATCGGCGTGCGCGCGGCATCGGCGGTGCCGCTTGCCGACAATGCCGCGACCGGCGCCGACGTGCCCAACACCACGTGGCTGGCACGGGCGCTGTTCACCGATTTCATGCTGCCGTTCGAGGTCGCCGCGGTGATCCTGACCGTGGCCGTGGTGGCGGCGGTGATGCTGACCCTGCGTCGTCGTGGCGACACCAAGCACCAGGACCCGTCGGCGCAGTCGCGGGTCAAGGCCTCCGACCGCGTGCGCATGGTGAAGATGAAGGCCGAAACCCCCGCGCCGCCGACGGCGACCGAAGGGGAGGGCACGCCATGAGCAACGTCTTCTCGGCCCTGACCCTCGGCCACTTTCTCACGCTGGGCGCGGTGCTGTTCTGCATCAGCGTGGCCGGCATCTTCCTCAACCGGAAGAACGTGATCATGCTGCTGATGTCGCTGGAGCTGCTGCTGCTCTCGGTGAACATCAATTTCGTCGGCTTCTCGCGCTCGCTGGGCGATCCTTCCGGCCAGGTCTTCGTGTTCTTCATCCTGACCGTGGCCGCGGCCGAAGCCGCGATCGGCCTCGCCATCCTCGTCACCCTGTTCCGCAACCGTCGCACCATCGACGTGGCGGACATCGATTCGCTGAAGGGCTGACGGATGATCATTTCCAAGACCCAACTCGTGTTGATCGTGCTGCTGCCCTTGCTTGGCAGCATCCTCGCCGGCCTGTTCGGCAGGAAGATCGGCCGGACCGCCTCGCACAGCGTGACCATCCTCGGCGTGGCCGCCAGCTGCGTGCTGTCCGCGCACGTACTGTGGCAGTTGCTGCAGGGCGCGGCGCCGTTCAACGAGAACCTGTACACCTGGTTCCAGGTCGGCAACTACTCGGCGCATGTCGGCTTCATGGTCGACAAGCTCACCGCGATGATGATGGTCGTCGTGACCTTCGTGTCGCTGCTGGTGCACGTCTACACCATCGGCTACATGGCCGAGGACGATGGCTACCATCGCTTCTTCAGCTACATCTCGCTGTTCACCTTCAGCATGCTGATGCTGGTGATGAGCAACAACTTCCTGCAGCTGTTCTTCGGCTGGGAAGCGGTGGGCCTGGTGTCGTACCTGCTGATCGGCTTCTGGTTCAAGAAGCCCACGGCGATCTTCGCCAACCTCAAGGCATTCCTGGTCAATCGCGTCGGCGACTTCGGCTTCCTGCTCGGCATCGCAGGCGTGCTGTACTGGATCGGCACGCTGGACTACGCCACCGCGTTCGCCAATGCCGGCGCGATGCGCGACCTGACCATCACGGTGCTGCCGGGCCAGGAATGGTCGGTGCCGACCGTGGTTTGCATCTGCCTGTTCATCGGCGCGATGGGCAAGTCCGCGCAGGTGCCGCTGCATGTCTGGCTGCCGGACTCGATGGAAGGCCCGACACCGATCTCCGCGCTGATCCATGCGGCTACGATGGTGACCGCGGGCATCTTCATGGTGGCGCGCATGTCGCCGCTGTTCGAGATGTCGACGACGGCGCTGAACTTCATCCTGGTCGTCGGCGCGACCACCGCGTTCTGGACCGGCCTGATCGGCATGGTGCAGAACGACATCAAGCGCGTGGTCGCGTATTCGACGCTGTCCCAGCTCGGCTACATGACCGTGGCGCTGGGCGTGTCCGCGTACTCCGCGGCGGTGTTCCACCTGATGACCCATGCGTTCTTCAAGGCGCTGCTGTTCCTCGGCGCCGGCAGCGTGATCATCGGCATGCACCACGAGCAGGACATGCGCAAGATGGGCGGCCTGCGCAAGTACATGCCGATCACCCACCTCACCATGTGGGTCGGCACACTCGCATTGGTCGGCACGCCGTTCTTCAGCGGCTTCTACTCGAAGGACACCATCATCGAGGCCGTCGCCCACCACGCCGGCGAGCATCCGGGCAGCCTCATCGCGCAATACGCGAATTTCGCGGTGCTGCTGGGCGCGTTCGTGACCAGCTTCTACAGCTTCCGGTTGCTGTACCTGACGTTCTTCGGCGAAGAGCGCTTCCGCGATGCCCATGCGCATGACGCGCACGGCCACGACGCGCATGCGCACGACGATCACCATGACGACCACGGGCATGGCCACGGCGCGCACGAGCCGCACGAGTCGCCGTGGGTGGTGACCTTGCCGCTGATCCTGCTGGCGATCCCGTCGATCGTGATCGGCTTCCTCACCGTGGGGCCGATGCTGTTCGGCACCGACGTGATGGGCCACGAGAAGCAGCTGCCGTTCTTCCTCGGCGCGATCGACCTGCTGCAGGAACGCGACGTGATCGCGGCCGTGGGTGCCCAGGTCTGGCACGGCCCCGTCGCTTTTGCGCTGCACGGCTTCAAGGCACCGGCGTTCTACCTGGCGCTGATGGGTTTCCTGCTGGCGACGCTGCTGTACATGGTCAAGCCCGAATGGCGCGCGGGTATTACCCGGACGTTGGCGTGGCCGATCAAGGTGCTGGATCGCAAGTACTTCATGGACGACTTGTGGATCGGCGGCTTTGCCGGTGGCGGCGTGACGCTGGGCAATCTCTCGCGCCTGTTCGACGGCAAGGTGATCGACGGCTTCGCGGTCAACGGCAGCGCCAGCGTGGTCGGCTTCACCGCCGGGCTGGTCCGCAAGCTGCAGTCCGGCTACCTGTACCACTACGCCTTCGCCATGATCCTGGGCCTGGTCGCGCTGCTGGCGCTGGCCAACCACTACTGGCTCTGAGCCGGATGAACGACTCGATGGAACCCTGCGCGTGACCCACTGGCCTCTCCTCAGCATCCTGATCTGGCTGCCCATCCTGGGCGGCGTCTGCACCCTGTTGGCCGGCAATGCCCGCCCGGGGGCCGCCCGCTGGATCGCGCTCGGCTTCGCCGTGGCCACCTTCCTGTGCAGCATCCCGCTGTTCCTCGGGTTCGACATGGCCAGCCCGGCCATGCAGTACGTCGAGCGACTTGCGTGGCTGCCGGCCTACGACATCCAGTACCACCTCGGTGCGGACGGCATCTCGCTCGCGCTGATCGGGCTGACCACGCTGACCACGGTGCTGGTGCTGATCGGTGCATGGGGTTCGATCGACAAGCGCGTCAGCCAGTACTACGCCGCGTTCATGATCCTCGAAGGCCTGATGATCGGCGTGTTCAGCGCGCTCGACGCGATCCTGTTCTATGTCTTCTTCGAAGGCATGCTGATCCCGATGTTCATCATCATCGGCGTCTGGGGCGGCCCGCGCCGCGTGTATGCCTCGGTGAAGTTCTTCCTGTACACCTTCCTCGGCTCGGTGTTCATGCTGGTCGGGCTGGTCTACCTGTACCTGAAGGGCGGCAGCTGGCAACTGGCCGACATGGCCGCGCTGCCGCTCACCATCGGCGAGCAGACCTGGTTGTTCTTCGCCTTCCTGGTCGCGTTCGCGGTCAAGGTGCCGATGTTCCCGGTCCACACGTGGTTGCCGGACGCGCACGTTGAGGCGCCGACCGGCGGCTCGGTGATCCTGGCCGCGATCATGCTGAAGATCGGCGGCTACGGTTTCCTGCGCTTCGTGTTGCCGATCGTCCCCGATGCCGGCCACGAGTACGCCTGGCTGGTGATCGCGCTGTCGCTGGTCGCGGTGGTCTATGTCGGCCTGGTCGCGCTGGTGCAGGAGGACATGAAGAAGCTGATCGCGTATTCGTCGGTCTCGCACATGGGTTTCGTCACCCTCGGCACCTTCATCGCCTTCGCGCTGGTGCGCGATGCCGGTGCGGAAGACGCCGCGCGGCTGGGCCTGCAGGGCGCGATGGTGCAGATGATCAGCCACGGCTTCGTGTCCGGCGCGATGTTCTCCTGCGTCGGCGTGCTGTACGACCGCATGCACAGCCGCATGATTCGCGACTACGGCGGCGTGGCCAACGTGATGCCGTGGTTCGCGATGTTCTGGGTGCTGTTCGCGATGGCGAACTCCGGCCTGCCGGGCACCAGCGGCTTCGTCGGCGAATTCATGGTCATCCTGGCCGCGTTCCAGCACAGTCCGCTGATCGGGTTCGCCGCCGCGGCGACCCTGATCATCGGCGCCGGCTATACCCTGTGGCTGACCAAGCGGGTGATCTGGGGCGACATCGGCAATGCCCACGTGGCCGAACTCGAGGACATCAATGCGCGCGAATGGCTGGTGCTGGGCGTGTTCGCGGCCGGCGTGCTGGTGCTCGGCGTGTGGCCTAAGCCGCTGATCGACCTGATGGAACCTTCCATCGCGCAACTGGCGGCACAGCTCGCCGCCACCAAGCTTTGAAGAGGCGATGACGACGATGCAAGCCACCCTCGCCACGCCCGCCGCCAGCGAATTCCTGCCGCTGATCCCCGAGCTGGTCCTCGTCGGTGCCGCGTTCGCGCTGCTGATACTCGACCTGTTCCTCAACGAGAAGCAGCGCGTGGTCACCCACTTGCTGGCGGTGGCCAGCCTGGTGCTGGTGGCCGCGTTGCTGGTGGCCGGCACCGGCGGGCAGGGCACCGTGCTGGGCGGGATGTTCATCCGCGACAACATGGCAGACGTGCTGAAGATCGGCACCTGCGTGGTGTCCGCCATCGCGCTGCTGTACGGCTGGCCGTTCCTGCGCGAGCGCGGCCTCTACAAGGGCGAGATCGCGGTGCTGGTGCTGTTCGCGGTGGCCGGCATGATGCTGCTGGTCTCGGCTGGCAGCCTGGTCATGGTCTACCTCGGCCTGGAACTGCTGGCGCTGTGTTCGTACGCGCTGGTGGCGATCGACCGCGACAGCCCGCTGGCCTCCGAGGCCGCGATGAAGTACTTCGTGCTGGGCGCGCTGGCCTCCGGCATGCTGCTCTACGGCATGTCGCTGGTGTACGGTGCCAGCGGCAGCATCGACCTGGCCACCATCGCCGCGCATGCGGCCGGTGCGGAGCAACGGACGATGCTGCTGACCGGCATGGCCTTCATGCTCGCCGGCATCGCCTTCAAGTTCGGTGCCGCGCCGTTCCACATGTGGGTGCCGGACGTCTACCAGGGCGCGCCGACCCCGATCACCCTGTTCATCGGCTCGGCGCCCAAACTGGCCGCGTTCGCGATGGCGATGCGCCTGCTGGAAGTGGGCATGGGCCCGCTCGGCGATCATTGGCGTCCGTTGCTGGCGATCCTCGCCGCGCTGTCGCTGGTGATCGGCAACCTGGTCGCGCTGGCGCAGACCAACCTCAAGCGCATGCTGGCGTATTCCACCGTCTCGCACGTCGGCTTCCTGTTCATGGGCCTGGCCGGTGGTGGCGCGATCGGCTATGCGGCGGCGATGTTCTATGCGCTCGGCTACACGATCATGGCGACCGCCGCGTTCGGCGCGATCATCCTGCTGTCGCGTCGCGGATTCGAGGCCGACCGCATCGAGGATTTCAAGGGCCTGAACGCACGCGATCCGTGGACGGCGGGCCTGGTGCTGTGCGTCATGGCATCGCTGGCCGGCGTGCCGCCGTTCCTGGGCTTTTGGTCCAAGCTCGTTGTGCTGCGCGCGGCGATCGAGGGCGGCATGCTCTGGCTGGCGATCGTCGGCATCGTCTGCGCGGTGATCGGCGCGTTCTACTACCTGCGCGTCATCAAGGCGATGTATTTCGACGAACCCGTCGGCGAGCCGGTGGTGCCGCGCGCGGATCGCACGCTGCGCGTGGTGTTCGGCGTCAATGCGCTCGCGTTGCTGGCGTTCGGCGTGTTCTGGAGTCCGTTCATGGCGTGGTGCCAGCAGGCCTTCGCCTGACCGGCATGCGACAAGAAAACGCGATGCAGGGTTGCAAAGTCCGGCGCACATCGCGATAATTCCGCTTCTGCTGCGGGGTGGAGCAGTCTGGCAGCTCGTCGGGCTCATAACCCGAAGGTCGCAGGTTCAAATCCTGCCCCCGCTACCAAGTTCAAGCAGTAATCGCTTCCACGGGATTGCCGCCGGGCTAGGGCCGCGAAATCCGTTGCTTCCGGGTTTCGCAATCCAGCGTCATCGGAAAAGGGCCCTTCGGGCCCTTTCTCGTTTCCGGGATTCCGTTTTCCCCGGGAGTCGCTGTTCCCGTACTTCGATCTGGACGCAACGTGACCGACAAGGCTGACGAAATCGCCGCGCTGCTTTCGCCCACGGTGGAATCGCTGGGGCTGGAGCTGCTCGGCATCGAATACCTGCCCGCACCGGGCGGTTCGGTCGTGCGCCTGTACATCGACATGCCCGCCGGCGACGACTCGCGCCACGTCGGCATCGAGGATTGCGAGGCGGTGAGCCGGGAAGTGTCGGCGCAACTGGATGTCGCCGATCCGATCAGCGGCAACTACACGCTGGAAGTGTCGTCGCCCGGCATCGACCGGCCGATCTTCGGCGCTGCCCAGTTCGCGCGCGTCGTCGGCGAAAACGCCAAGGTCGTGCTGAAGCTGCCGCAGGACGGACGCCGCCGGTTGCAAGGGAAGATCGCGCGGGTCGAAGGTTCGACCGTGGTGTTCATTCTGGACGCGGGCGAGGTCGCCGTCGACGCCGCCAACATCGACAAGGCCCGCCTGGTGCCGGACTGGATCGCGCTGGGCATGGCGCCCGCCGTGGACGAGTCCGGGCGCGATGCGCGGCCGGGCAAGCAAAAGAAGAAGCCGGTGGGCAAGAAGCCCGCGGCGAAGACACCAACCAGTGACACAACCATCAACAGCAGGGCGGCACGCAAGCCGTCCGATGCGGAGTAAGCGTAAATGAGCAAGGAATTGTTGCTTGTCGTCGATGCGGTGGCCGCCGAGAAAGGCGTGCCCGAGTCGGTGATCCTGGAAGCGATCGAAGCCGCGCTGGCCTCGGCGGCGAAGAAGCGCTACGCCGAGCAGGACGTGCTGGTGCGCGTGCAGATCGATCCGAAGGATGGCAGCTACGAGACCTTCCGCCGCTGGGAAGTGGTGGCCGACGACGTGGTGATGGAGTCGCCGGATCGCCAGGTGCGCCTGATGGACGCCGTCGACGAGAGCGAAGGCGCCGAGGTCGGCGACTACATCGAGGAGCAAATCGAGAACCCGGACTTCGGCCGCATCGCCGCGCAGGCCGCCAAGCAGGTGATCGTGCAGCGCGTCCGCGAGGCCGAGCGCGCGCAGGTCGTGGACGCGTGGAAGGATCGCGTCGGCGAACTCGTGACCGGCGTGGTCAAGCGCGTCGAGCGCGGCAACATCTACGTCGACCTGGGCGGGAATGCGGAAGCGATCATCGCCAAGGACAAGGGCATCCCGCGCGACGTGCTGCGCACCGGCGACCGCGTGCGCGGCTACCTGTTCGACGTGCGTTCCGAGCCGCGTGGCCCGCAGCTGTTCATCAGCCGCGCCGCGCCGGAATTCATGATGGAGCTGTTCAAGCTGGAAGTGCCTGAAGTCGGCCAGGGCCTGGTCTCGATCATGGCCTGCGCGCGCGACCCGGGCGACCGCGCCAAGATCGCGGTGCTGGCGCACGACAACCGCACCGATCCGATCGGCGCCTGCATCGGCATGCGCGGTTCGCGCGTGCAGGCGGTCACCAACGAGCTCAACGGCGAGCGCGTCGACATCATCCTGTGGAGCGACAACGCCGCGCAGTTCGTGATCAACGCGATGGCGCCGGCGGAAGTGCAGTCGATCATCGTCGACGAAGACAAGCACTCGATGGACCTGGCGGTCGCCGAGGACAAGCTGGCGCAAGCGATCGGCCGTGGCGGCCAGAACGTGCGCCTGGCCAGCCGCCTGACCGGTTGGCAGCTCAACGTGATGACCGCCGACCAGGTGCAGGCGAAGTCGGAGGCCGAACAGGCCGCGTCGCGCCAGCTGTTCATCGACAAGCTGGAAGTGGACGAGGAAATCGCCGGCATCCTGGTGTCGGAAGGCTTCAACAGCGTCGAGGAAATCGCCTACGTGCCGGTCGGCGAACTGCTGGCGGTCGAGGGTTTCGACGAGGACATCGTCGAGGAACTGCGTTCGCGTGCCCGCGACGCCCTGCTCAACGACGCGCTGGCGGTCGAGGAAGGGCTGGAGGAACACCAGCCGGCCGAAGACCTGCTTCAGCTTCCCGGCATGGACGAGGCGACCGCCTACGCGCTGGCCGAGCGCGGCATCCGCACCCGCGAAGACCTGGCCGAGGCCGCCACCGACGAGATCGAAGACGTCGATGGCATGGACGGTGAACGCGCCGCGGCCCTGATCATGGAAGCGCGCAAGCACTGGTTCGAGTAAACGCCGCGTTGCAGGCAAAGGCCTGCAACGCCTGATTGCATGGCGGGCAGGGGCCCGTCCTACAATCGCCCGATTCTCCATTGATATCCGGCCGCGATCGTTGCGGCCAAAGACACCGGAATCCGAATGTCGCAGCAAACCACCATCCGCAAGCTGGCCGAACTGGTGAACACGCCGGTCGAGAAACTGCTGGAGCAACTGGCCGAGGCCGGCATGAGCTTCAGTGGTCCCGACCAGGTCGTCACCAGCATCGAGAAAGTCAAGCTGCTGGGCTTCCTCAAGCGTTCGCATGGCAAGACCGACAGCGCCGCCGATGAAGCTGCGCCGGGCAAGATCGTGCTCAACCGCAGCCGCAAGCAGGAGATCACCGTCGGTGGCGGCGGCAAGACCGGTCGCGGGCCCAGCACGATCGACGTGGTCGTGCGCAAGAAGGTCACCCTGAACAAGCCGGGCGCGGGCGGTGCGATCGATCCCGATTCCGAAATGGCGGAGATCCATCGCAAGCTCGCCGAATCGCGCCAGCGCAACGAGGCCGAGCAGCACGCACTGGCCGCCAAGGATCGCCAGCGCGCCGAAGAACTGGCCGAGCGCAAGCGCGTGGAAGATGCCGAAGCGGAGCGCGCCCGCCTGGCCGCCGCGGAAGCCGCGGTGCTGGAGGATTCGAGCAAGCCCAAGGCGGGCCACCACGGCCATCCCAAGCCCGCGCCCGCGCGCGAGGCCGACAAGAACGCCGCCAACAAGGGCAAGACCGCGCATCGCGGTTCGCACGCGATGGTCGCGGGCGTCGAGGACGACGACAACACCGCGCGCTTTGCCGGCCAGTTGCACCTGTCCGCCTCCGACCGTGCGCGCCGCAGCAGCAGCGCCAACACCCGCGGCAAGCCGAAGCAGCGCCAGCGTTCGCTGGACCAGTCGCGTACCGGCACCGGTTTCCAGAAGCCGGTCGCGCCGATGGTGCGCGAGATTTCCATCGGCGACGCGATCACCGTGTCCGACCTCGCCCAGAAGCTCGCGCTGAAGGGCGGCGACGTGGTCAAGCAGCTGTTCAAGATGGGCGTGATGGCCACCATCACCCAGACCATCGACCACGACACCGCCGTGCTGGTGACCGAGGAACTCGGCCACAAGGCCGTGCACGCGGATGCCGGCGATGCCGAGAGCGAGCTGCTGGCGCACGTCGAGGAAGTGCAGGGCGAGCAGAACCAGCGCCCGCCGGTGGTCACCATCATGGGCCACGTCGACCACGGCAAGACCTCGTTGCTGGACTACATCCGCCGCACCAAGGTCGCGTCCGGCGAAGCCGGCGGCATCACCCAGCACATCGGCGCGTACCACGTGCAGACGCCGAAGGGCACGATCAGCTTCCTCGACACGCCGGGCCACGCCGCGTTCACGCAGATGCGCCAGCGCGGCGCGAAGCTGACCGACATCGTGATCCTGGTGGTCGCCGCCGACGATGGCGTGATGCCGCAGACGATCGAGGCGATCAAGCACGCGAAGGCGGCGAAGGTGCCGCTGATCGTGGCGATCAACAAGATCGACAAGTCCGACGCCGATCCGTCGCGGGTCAAGAACGACCTGCTCGCGCACGACGTGGTGTCCGAGGAATTTGGTGGCGACACCCAGATGGTGGAGCTGTCGGCCAAGACCGGCCTGGGCGTGGACGACCTGCTCGAGGCGATCAACCTGCAGGCCGAAGTGCTCGACCTCAAGGCCGTGTTCGAGGGCCGTGCCAGCGGCGTGGTGATCGAATCCGCGCTGGACAAGGGCCGCGGTCCGGTGGCCACGGTGCTGGTGCAGCAGGGCACGTTGTCGAAGGGCGATTACCTGGTGTGCGGCATCCAATACGGCCGCGTGCGTGCACTGTTCGACGAAACCGGCAGCCAGGTGCCCAGCGCCGGTCCGTCGATCCCAGTGCAGATCCTCGGTCTGTCCGGCGTGCCGGAAGCCGGCGACGACTTCGTGGTGGTCGCCGACGAGCGCCTGGCCAAGGACGTGGCCCAGCAGCGCGATGCCAAGCGCCGCGAATCGCGCCTGGTCGCCGCCGCCGGCAACCGCATGGAAGACATCATGGCGCAGATGGGCGAGGGCGCTTCGCAGCAGACCCTCAACCTGGTGGTCAAGGCCGACGTGCACGGTTCCATGCAGGCCCTGCGCGAGGCGCTGACCGGCCTGTCCAACGAGCAGATCCGGATCAACGTGATCGGCTCCGGCGTGGGCGGCATCACCGAGTCCGATGCGCAACTGGCGGCGACCTCCAAGGCCACCGTGATCGGCTTCAACGTCCGCGCCGACGCCTCCGCGCGTCGGGTCATCGAAGGCAACGGCGTCGACCTGCGCTATTTCTCGATCATCTACGACGTCATCGACCAGGTGAAGCAGGTCGCGTCGAACGTGCTCGGCAAGGAAATCCGCGAGGAGATCATCGGCATCGCCCAGGTCCGCGACGTGTTCCGCAGCTCCAAGTTCGGCGCGGTCGCCGGCTGCATGGTCATCGAGGGCGTGGTCAAGCGCAGCAAGCCGATCCGCGTGCTGCGCGACAGCGTGGTGGTGTTCGAGGGCGAGCTGGAATCGCTGCGCCGCTTCAAGGAGAACGTGGACGAAGTCCGCGTCAACACCGACTGCGGCATCGGCGTGAAGGCGTACAACGACGTCAAGCCGGGCGACCAGATCGAATGCTTCGAGCGCATCGAGGTGCAGCGCACGCTGTAAGGCGTGCCCGCAACCGCGATGGCGCAGAAGTCATTCCACCGTACCGACCGGGTCTCGGCGCAATTGCGCCGGGAACTCGGCACCCTGGTGCACGAGGCCGTGCGCGAGCACGGCCTGTGCTCGACCAGCGTCTCCGATGTCGAGGTCACTCGCGACATGGCGCATGCGAAGGTGTTCGTGACCGTGCTGATGGCCGATCGCGCCGCCGAGACGGTCAAGGCCCTGAAGGCGCTGGCACCGGAGATCCGCTACCAGCTGGCGCGCGCCGTGAAGATGCGCCACGTGCCGGAACTGCATTTCCATTACGACGAGTCGGTGGATCGCGGCGAACGCATCGACACCCTGCTGCGCGACGTCCGCGCCAGTGACGACGCCGACTGACCCGGCGCCGCCGCGCCGCCCGCGCACGGTCTTTCGCGGGCTGGATGGCATCCTGCTGCTCGACAAGCCGCAGGGCCTGTCGTCCAACCAGGCCCTGCAGCGCGTGCGCCACCTGTTCCGCGCCGAGAAGGGCGGCCATACCGGCAGCCTGGATCCGCTCGCCACCGGCCTGCTGCCGGTCTGTTTCGGCGAGGCCACCAAGATCGCCGGTGGCCTGCTCGGCGCGCGCAAGGCCTACGAGACCGTCGCCCGCCTGGGCATCACGACCGATACAGACGACGCCGAGGGCCAGCCCCTGCGCGAACGCCCGGTGCCGGCGCTGTCGATCGACCGGATCGATGCCGCGCTCGGCCAGCTGACCGGCCGCATCCGGCAGCGCCCGCCGATCTATTCCGCGCTCAAGCGCGGCGGCGAGCCGTTGTATGCGAAGGCGCGCCGCGGCGAGGCGATCGAGGTCGACGAACGCGAGATCGAGGTCCACGCCTTCGACCTGCTGAATGCGGCCGACCTGCTCGACGGCCAGCTCGAGAACGGCGCTTCGCCGACGCTGCGCCTGCACATCGAATGCGGCTCCGGCACCTATGTGCGCAGCCTGGTCCGCGACCTCGGCGAGCTGCTGGGCTGCGGCGCCCACGTGGCCGAGTTGCGCCGGTTGTGGGTGGATCCGTTCCGCGAACCGCGGATGTGGACGCTGCCGGCGCTGGAGGAGCTGCGCGAGCACGCGGGCGAGCGCGTGCTCGAGGCCTGCCTGTTGCCGGTCGAGGTCGGCATGGCCTCTTGGCCATCCGTGCGGGTCAGTGAGGCGCAGGCGCAGCGGCTCGGCCGCGGCCAGGGCCTCCGAGGGCCTTACCGGCCGGCGGGGCAGGTTGCGGTACTGGACGAACACGGTCGCGGACTGGGCTTGGGCGAGGTCGACGCCGACGGCGGGCTGCGCCCGTCGCGCCTTTTCCGCTGGGCGGCCGCGACAGGCAAGGTCGCCGCTGTCGGGACGGACTGAATCACCGCGGACGGCGCGTTGCCGGCTCCTGCGTGAGCGGGCTATAATCCCGCTGCTCCCCGGAGCGGTTTCACGTTCCATCTACCCATTCACGATTCCATCCACGGCGAGCCGTGCGGTGCGGCGTCCCTTCGCGGACCTCCGTTCCTGCCGGCCACGCGACGACGAGGCAAGCATGTCCATCGATTCCCAGAAAGTCATCAACGAACACAAGCGCGGCGACAACGACACCGGCTCCCCGGAAGTGCAGGTCGCCCTGCTCACCGCCCGCATCGAGATGCTCACCGAGCACTTCAAGGCGCACAAGCAGGATCACCACAGCCGTCGTGGCCTGCTGATGATGGTCAACCGCCGCCGCAGCCTGCTCGACTACCTGCACCGCAAGGATGCCGAGCGTTACAAGGCGCTGATCGGCAAACTCGGCCTGCGTCGCTGATCGAAACACCCACCGCGGCGCAGAAATGCGCCGCGGTCTTTTTTTAGCGCGTCGTTTTTCCAGCGTCACCCGACCCATTCCATCGCGGCCCTGCCGCATTCCCGCATCGCCCCCGCGATGCAGCGCACGGAGCGGGGCTCCGCAGCGTCGACGATCAAGACATCCAAGGATTCCCACGTGGCGAAGATCAGCAAGTCCTTCCAGTACGGCAACCAGACCGTCACCCTCGAAACCGGCGAGATCGCCCGCCAGGCCGGCGGCGCCGTGATGGTCTCGTGCGACGGCACCGTCGTGCTGTGCACCGCGGTGGCGGCCAAGACCCAGCGCGAAGGCCAGGACTTCTTCCCGCTGACGGTGGATTACCAGGAGAAGTTCTACGCCGGCGGCCGCATCCCCGGTGGCTTCTTCAAGCGCGAAGGCCGCGCCACCGAGAAGGAAACCCTGACCAGTCGCCTGATCGATCGCCCGATCCGCCCGCTGTTCCCGGAAGAGTTCAAGAACGAAGTGCAGGTCATCGCCACGGTGATGTCGCTGAACCCGGAGATCGACGGCGACGTGCTCGCCCTGATCGGCTGCTCCGCCGCGGTCGCCCTGACCGGCGCGCCGTTCCAGGGGCCGATCGGCGCCGCCAAGGTCGGCTACAAGGACGGCCAGTACCTGCTCAACCCGACCGTCAGCGAGCTGAAGGAATCCCAGCTGGAGCTGGTGGTCGCCGGCACCAAGGATGCGGTGCTGATGGTCGAATCCGAAGCGGCCGAGCTGTCCGAGGACGTGATGCTGGGCGCGGTGGTGTTCGGCCACCAGCAGATGCAGGTCGCGATCGACGCGATCAACGCGCTGGTCGCCGAGGCTGGTCGCCCGAAGTGGAACTGGACCGCGCCGGCCAAGAACGACGCGCTGATCGGCGCGCTGCAGGCCGCGATCGGCGACAAGCTGTCGGCCGCCTTCCAGGTGCGCGACAAGCTGGAGCGCAAGGACGCGATCTCCGCGCTGAAGAAGGCGGTGCTGGCCGAGATCGCCCCGCAGATCGAAGCCAACGGCTGGAATCCGGCCGAAGCCTCGAAGGAATTCGGCGAACTGGAATACCAGACCATGCGCGGCTCGGTGCTCGACACCAAGATCCGCATCGACGGCCGTGCGCTCGATACCGTCCGCCCGATCGCCTCGAAGGTCGGCATCCTGCCGCGCGTGCACGGCTCCTCGCTGTTCACCCGTGGCGAGACCCAGGCGATCGTCGCCGTGACCCTCGGTACCGCGCGTGACGGCCAGATCATCGATGCCGTCGGCGGCGAGTACAAGGAACACTTCCTGTTCCACTACAACTTCCCCCCGTACTCGGTGGGTGAAGCCGGCCGCATGATGGGCCCGAAGCGCCGCGAGATCGGCCACGGCCGCCTGGCCAAGCGCGGCGTGCTCGCCGTCATGCCGACCATGGAAGCCTTCCCGTACACGATCCGCGTCGTCTCCGAGATCACCGAATCGAACGGTTCGTCCTCGATGGCCTCGGTCTGCGGTTCCTCGCTGGCGCTGATGGACGCTGGCGTGCCGGTCAAGGCCCCGGTCGCCGGCATCGCGATGGGCCTGGTCAAGGAAGGCAACGACTTCGTCGTGCTGTCCGACATCCTCGGCGACGAGGATCACCTCGGCGACATGGACTTCAAGGTGGCCGGCACCAGCAATGGCATCTCCGCGCTGCAGATGGACATCAAGATCCAGGGCATCACCGAGGAAATCATGAAGGTCGCGCTGGCGCAGGCCAAGGCCGGCCGCCTGCACATCCTCGGCGAGATGGCCAACGCGCTGACCGCGCCGCGCGCCGAACTGTCCGACTTCGCGCCGCGCCTGATCACCATCAAGATCCACCCCGACAAGATCCGCGAAGTGATCGGCAAGGGCGGTTCGGTGATCCAGGCGATCACCAAGGAAACCGGCACCCAGATCGACATCCAGGACGACGGCACCATCACCATCGCCTCGGTCAACGCCGCCGCCGGCCAGGCCGCCAAGGCGCGCATCGAGCAGATCACC
>NZ_JAYRTQ010000020.1:0-46471 GCF_041919455.1 Thermomonas sp. | reverse complement strand
CACTGGGTTGTCTTCGTCGACGTAGTCTTCCAGCCGATCAGGGAGCAGAAGGCCTTGGGAACGATCAACTCCATCGACGAATCGCTTCATGCAGAGCACCCATCAACTGGTGCTTGAATCTTGCCAGGGACGGGGGAGTTTTCACACAGCCTCGGCTGATAGCAGCCATCACTAGCTGTGCGCCACCACCGTCTCCGGATCCACCGCCAGCTTGCCGGCGATCAACACGGCCTGGGTGCGGTTGTTGGCGCCGAGCTTGCGCAGGATGGCGCTCATGTGCGCCTTGATGGTGGCTTCCGACACGCCGAGTTCGTAGCCGATCTGCTTGTTGAGCAGGCCGGTGCCGAGCATCTGCAGCACGCGGAACTGTTGCGGGGTGAGTTCGCGCACGCGCGCGGCGATGGCGCGTTCGTCGTCGGCGATGGGCGCGGCAGCCAGTGCGGCATCGGGCACCCAGCGTTCGCCGTCGAGCACCTGTTGCAATGCGGTGGCCAGCGTGGCGGCATCGGAGGATTTGGGGATGAAGCCCATCGCGCCATGGTCCAGCGCGCGGCGCATCACTTCGGGTTCTTCGCGCGCGGACACCATCGCCACCGGCAGCTGCGGATGCGCGGCGCGCAGGTGCACCAGCGCGGAGAAGCCCTGGGTGCCGGGCATGTTGAGGTCCAGCAACAGCAGGTCCGCATCGGGTTCGGCATCGACCATCGCGTACAGCGCGTCGGCGTTCTCGGCCTCGCGGATGCGCGCGCCGGGCAGCAGGCGCAGTGCCACGCCGCGAAGGGCTTCGCGGAACAGCGGGTGATCGTCGGCGATCAACAGGGTGGTCATGGCGTCTACGGAAAAGGGGTCAGAGTGAAGTTTTTCGACATGGCTTCCGGACTTCGTCGAACGGGCTCGGCGAAAAATTCACTCCGACCCCTTTTCCTCGCCAAACGTGCTCGGCGAAAAATTCACTCTGACCCCTTTTTCCTCTCGTCAACTTCCTTTGCGATTCCGAACGAGCGAATCGACCACCGAAGGATCCGCCAGCGTGCTGGTGTCGCCCAACTGGTCGGGTGCGTCCTCGGCGATCTTGCGCAGGATGCGGCGCATGATCTTGCCGCTGCGCGTCTTCGGCAGGCCCGGCGCCCATTGCAAGTGGTCCGGCGAGGCGATCGGTCCGATCTCCTTGCGCACCCAAGCGACGAGTTCCTTGCGCAGTTCTTCGCTCTCGGTTTCGCCGGCCAGCAACGTGACGTAGGCGTAGATGCCCTGGCCCTTGATGTCGTGCGGGAAGCCGACCACCGCCGCTTCCGCAACCTTGGCGTGGGAAACCAGCGCGCTCTCCACTTCCGCGGTGCCGATGCGGTGGCCGCTGACGTTGATCACGTCGTCCACGCGGCCGGTGATCCAGTAATAGCCGTCCTCGTCGCGGCGGCAGCCGTCGCCGGTGAAGTACATGCCGGGATAGGTCTTGAAATAGGTATCGATGAAACGCTGGTGGTCGCCGTACACGCTGCGCATCTGGCCGGGCCAGGAATCCAGCAGGACGAGGTTGCCTTCGGTCGCGCCTTCGAGCAGGCCGCCGTTCGCATCGACCAATGCGGGATACACGCCGGGCAGCGGCTTGGTGGCGGAGCCGGGCTTGAGGTCGATGGCGCCGGGCAGCGGCGAGATCAGGATGCCGCCGGTCTCGGTCTGCCACCACGTATCGACCACCGGACAGCGGCTGTCGCCAACGGTTTCGTAGTACCAGCGCCATGCTTCCGGATTGATCGGCTCACCGACGCTGCCGAGGAGGCGCAACGATGCGCGTGAGGTGCGCTTCACCGGCTCCGCGCCTTCGCGCATCAGCGCGCGGATCGCGGTCGGCGCGGTGTAGAAGATCGTGACCTGGTGTTTGTCGATGACCTCCCAGAAGCGCGAGACGTTCGGGTAGTTCGGCACGCCTTCGAACATCACCTCGGTCGCGCCGTTCGCCAGCGGGCCGTAGACGATGTAGCTGTGGCCGGTGACCCAGCCCACGTCCGCCGTGCACCAGTACACATCGCCGGGCCGCAGGTCGAACACCAGCTCATGCGTGTACGCCGCCCACAGCAGGTAACCGCCGGTGGTGTGCAGCACGCCCTTCGGCTTGCCGGTGCTGCCGGAGGTGTACAGGATGAACAACGGGTCTTCCGCGTTCATGCGCTCGGGTTCGCAGGTGTCAGGCTGATCGTCGACCACCGCATCGAACCAGCGGTCGCGCGGCATCTGCATGTCGACCGCGCCGCCGGTGTGGCGCACGACCAGCACTGTTTCGACGGTATTGGTGCCGGGCATTTTCAATGCCTCGTCGACATTGCCCTTGAGCGGGATCTTCTTGCCGCCGCGCAGGCCTTCGTCGGCGGTGATGATCAGCTTGGTGCCGCAGTCCTGCACGCGGTCGGCGATCGACTGCGGGGCGAAGCCGCCGAACACCACCGAATGCACGGCGCCGATGCGCGCGCAGGCGAGCATGGCCACGGCTGCGTCCGGGATCATCGGCAGGTAGATGGTGACGCGGTCGCCTTTCTGCACGCCGAGATTGCGCAGCGCATTCGCGAGCTTGCAGGTGCGGGCATGCAGTTCGCGATATGTGATGCGCTGCGACGGCGCATCGGGGCTGTCGGGCTCGAAGATCAGCGCGACCTGGTCGCCGCGCGTGTCGAGGTGACGATCCAGGCAGTTGACGCTGGCGTTGAGCTCGCCGTCGGCGAACCAGCGGATACGGAAATCCTTGAGGTCGTAACTGACGTCCTTGATCTGCGTCGGCGCGCGATACCACTGCAGGCGCTGCGCGGCATCGCGCCAGAAACCGTCGGGATCGGCAGCGGCCGCGGCGCACATGCGCGCATACGCTTCGCCATTGATGCTGGCGTCGAAGGCGGGATCAACCGGATACAGGTCACTCATGTCATCGCTCCGTTGCAGGCGTGGTGCGGAGATACGGCCACGAACCAAGTGTGCCGCATCCATTCGCCTGCGTTGCTGCATGGGGCTTAGACGATGGTCGAAAACAGCCTGAATTGCGACGAAAGGCGAATGGCCCTGCCGCGGACCACGCGCGCAACCTCCAGTGGCCGTGAACACACAGTGCCCTGGGAGGGGACCACGATGACCATCAGGATTCCGCGTCGACCGCTGGCCCTGGCAATGTCGCTGGCCTTGCTGGCGCCCGGCATGGCGGTGGCGCAGACCGCGAAAGAACGCGAACTGGAAGCACGCATCGCGCAGCTGGAAGCGCAGGTGCAGGCGTTGGTAGGTGCGCAGCAACAGCAGCAGGCCAGCCTGGTCGATGCCAAGGCGCAGCTGGACCAGGTCAAAGTGGCGCAGGCCGCACCGGCCCCCGATCCGGCGAAGGCGATCCAGGGCACGCCGATCCTCACCGCCGGCAGTCCGAATGGCCGTTTCAGCTACGGCGGCTTCATCAAGGTCGATGCGATGGCGACCGACACCAATGCCGGCGAGATCGCCGACGGCAGTGCCGGCCGCATGTTCTACCTGCCCAGCGCGATCCCGGTCGGCGGCGCCGACGAATCGCATGTGGACATCGACACCCATGCGCAGTTCTCGCGCTTCTGGTTCGCTGCCGATGGCGAGACGCAGGGCCACAAGACCCGCGCCTACCTGGAGTTCGACCTGTTCGGTGGTGGCAGCAACCAGCTGGGCAACGAGGCCGCGACCAACACCCATGCGCTCACCCTGCGCCAGGCCTACGTGACCTGGGACAAGTGGCTGGCCGGCCAGACCTGGTCCAACTTCCAGGACGTGGCGGCATTGCCGGATGCGGTGGATTTCGTCGGCCCGACCGAAGGCACCACCTTCGTCCGCCAGGCGCAGTTGCGCTACACCAGCGGCGCGTTCTCGGTGGCGCTGGAAAATCCGCAGACGGTGCTCACCGGCTATCGCAGCACCACGCGCACCAACAGCGACGACGGCGCGCTGCCCGACATCAGCGTGCGCTGGACGAAGAAAGGCGACTGGGGCCATGTCAGCGTCGCCGGCCTGGCCCGGCAGTTGCGCCACGACACCGCCACCACCAGCGCGAGCGGCAACGGCTTCGGCGTGAGCGCATCCGGCAAGTTCAACATCGGCAAGAACGACGACATCCGCTACATGCTCACCGGCGGCCAAGGCATCGGCCGTTACGTGGGCTTCGCGCTGGGCGCGGACGGTGCGCTGGACGCGACCGGCTCCGACATCGAGGGTACCGGCGTGCTGGCCGGCTTCGTGGCCTGGCGGCACGTGTTCGATCCCAAGCTGCGGGGAAATTTGATGTTCTCGCGCGCGCAGTTCGACAACGACACCGACTGGACCGGCTTCGGCGTCACCGAATCCGCGCAATCGATCCACGCCAACCTGATCTACAGTCCGTTCCCGAAGCTCGACATCGGTGCGGAACTGATCTGGGGCAATCGCGAGGTGGAGAGCGGCGCCGATGGCGACCTGCGACGCCTGCACACCTCCATCAAGTACAGCTTCTGAGCCATCCACCGGAGAACCCGCATGTCCGACGCAATCGACCCCATGGTGGCCAAGACCGAGGCCCACCCGAAATACCAGGAACTCAAGCGCAAGCGCAACGGCTTGGGCTGGTTGCTGACCGTGATGATGCTGTTCGTCTACTACGGCTTCATCGGCCTGATCGCGTTCGACAAGGAGTTCCTGGCCAAGCCGATCGGTGCCGGTGTCACCTCGCTGGGCATCCCGATCGCGTTCGGCGTGATCGTGTTCACCATTGCCATCACCGGACTCTACGTGCGCCGCGCCAACGGCGAATACGACCGCCTGACCGCCGACATCCTGAAGGACGCCGCCCCATGAAGACTTCCTTGATGCGCATGTCCGCCACGCTGGCGACCATGCTGGTGTGCGGCACCGCCTTCGCCGCCGGCGGCGAGCTGGGTGCGGTCGACAAGCAACCCACCAACTGGGTGGCGATCAGCATGTTCGCGATGTTCGTGGTGGCCACGTTGTGGATCACCAAATGGGCCGCAGGCAAAACGCGTTCCGCCTCCGACTTCTACACCGCGGGCGGCGGCATCACCGGTTTCCAGAATGGCCTGGCGATCGCCGGCGACTACATGTCCGCAGCCTCGTTCCTGGGCATTTCCGCGATGGTGATGTCCAGCGGCTTCGACGGCATCATCTATTCGGTGGGCTTTTTGGTCGGCTGGCCGATCATCACCTTCCTGATGGCGGAACGCCTGCGCAACCTCGGCAAGTTCACCTTCGCCGACGTCGCCGGTTATCGCTTCAAGCAGACGCCGATCCGCGCCTTCGCCGCCTCCGGCACGCTGGTGGTGGTGGCGTTCTACCTGATCGCGCAGATGGTCGGCGCCGGTGCGCTGATCAAGCTGCTGTTTGGTCTGGAATACTGGATCGCGGTGGTGATCGTGGGCGTGCTGATGATGGTCTACGTGTTGTTCGGCGGCATGACCGCGACCACCTGGGTGCAGATCATCAAGGCCGTGCTGCTGCTGACCGGCGTGACCTTCATGGCCTTCATGGTGCTGTCGCAGTACGGCTTCAGCCCGGAAGCGCTGTTCGCCAAGGGCGTGGAAGTGAAAACCCAGCTGGCCGCAGCGGCCGCGACATCACCGGAGGAAGTGGCCGGCGCGACGCAAAAGGGATTGTCGATCATGGGGCCCGGCGGCTTCATCAAGGACCCGATCTCGGCCATTTCGTTCGGCATGGCGCTGATGTTCGGCACCGCCGGACTGCCACACATCCTGATGCGCTTCTTCACCGTTCCCAACGCGAAGGAAGCGCGCAAGTCGGTGTTCTGGGCGACCACCTGGATCGGCTATTTCTACATCCTGATCTTCATCATCGGCTTCGGCGCGATCACCCTGGTGCTGACCAATCCCGAGATGGCCGATGCCGGCACGATCAAGGGCGGCGCAGGCGCGGCCAACATGGCAGCGGTGCTGGTGGCCAAGATCGTCGGCGGCAACGTGTTCTTCGGCTTCATCTCGGCGGTCGCGTTCGCCACCATCCTGGCGGTGGTGGCCGGCCTGACCCTGTCCGGCGCGTCGGCGGTCTCGCACGATCTGTATGCCACTGTGTTGAAGAAGGGCAAGGCGGACAGCGCCGCGGAGCTGAAGGTCTCGCGCATCACCACCTTGGCGCTGGGCGTGGTCGCAGTCCTGCTGGGCATCGCGTTCGAGAAGCAGAACGTGGCCTTCATGGTGTCGCTGGCCTTCGCCATCGCCGCTTCGGCCAATTTCCCGGTGCTGATCCTGTCGCTGCTGTGGAAGGACTGCACCACCCGCGGTGCGGTGATCGGCGGTTTCCTGGGGTTGATCTCCTCGGTCGTGCTGACCTTGGTCTCGCCGTCCGTGTGGGAAGCCACGCTGGGCAATCCGGCGGGATCCGCATGGTTCCCGTACACCTCACCAGCGCTGTTCTCGATGGCGATCGCCTTCATCGGCATCTGGTTCTTCTCCATCACCGACCGCAGTGCACAGGCGACGAAGGAACGCGCGGCGTACAGGGCGCAGCAGGTGCGTGCCGAGACCGGCCTGGGCGCCAGCGGCGCATCGGGTCACTGATCCCACCCTCCCCCGGGGATGCCCGACGCCGGCAGCAATGCCGGCGTCTTTTTTTGTCGAACCCGCGAGATCCTAATTCGCGGGCCAACCGCGCCGCTGCAACGCCAGCCAGCACAGACCCACGGTGGTGGCATCGCCCAGCGCGGTATGACGCGCGATCATCGGCACGCCCAACGTCTCGGCGATGTGGGCGAAGTCCAGGTTGACCGGTGCATCCGGTCGTTGCCGGCGCTGCAAGATCGCCACTTCACCGCCCAGGTCGACGACCGGGTTGGGCAATGCGAATCCGGCCAGCGCACGCACGTGCGGCGCCAGCATGTCCAGGTCGAAGCCCAGGTAGTAACCGAGCAGGCGCCGGCTGCCCAACCACTGCAGGAAATCGCGCACGACATCGGTGACCTGTTCGCCGCTGCTGGCTTCATCGGGGGTGATGCGGTGGTGGCGGATGGATTCGATGCCGAACGCACGCGCGGTGTGCACGCGTCGCTCGAAGCGCTCGGACAATCGCAGGCGACCATCGCGCACCGGCACCGCGGCCAGGCTGAGGATGTGATCCTTCGCCGGATTCATGCCGGTGGTTTCCAGGTCCAGGCTGACCCATTCGCCATCGGCGGCCGCTGCGAACAGGCCGCCCCATTCGCCCGCGCCGTGGCGGCGCCGCATCCACCAGCGCGACAGCGGGTGCATGTCAATCGCCCAGGTGGAACACGCCGCGCACGTGCTGCTGGAACGCCTTGACCACGCGCAGCGCGTCGCGCAGCAGCTCGCGGTCCAGCCGGCGCAGCGACGTGGGTTGCACCAGGTTATCGGGTACGCCGCCGGCATCGAGCGTGGCCAGTTGCGCATCCAGCCGCAAGCGTTGCAACACCGCCAGCGTCTGCGCCAGGTCGCGGCCCAGCGTGGCATCCAATGCGCCAGCCTGCATCAACGCCTCGCAACGGGCAAAGCTGTTGCGTTGGGCAATCCCGTGTTTCAACGCCAGACAACGCAGGCCATGCACGATCGGGAAGATGCCGCCGCGCTTGAGCTCCAGCCCGCGTTCGCCCTGGCGCAGTTGGCCAAAGAACGACAACGGTGCCTCGAACTGCAGGACTGCCGCCGCCATCGCGTGCAACAGGCGTTCGTCGCCGCCAAGCGCCTGCATCTGCGCATCCAGCGGCGCGAACAACGCGGCATTGCCGGCCACCGGCCGCGCATCCAGGGTGATCGAAAGATCCATCGCGGCCTGCGCGTCATGCTGCGAACGCCAACCGTTGAGGCGGTGTCGCCACTGCGTCGTGGTCATCCGCCAATGCGGATTGGACACCATCACGCTGCCCGGACAGGGCGGATAACCCACATCGCCCATCGCCTGGCTGAAACGCGCCATGACCGCATCCAGTTCCGGCGCGTCGAGCGCATCGTCCACCACCAGCGCGTTGTCCTGGTCGGTCTTCAACAGTTGTTCGCGGCGGCCTTCGCTGCCCAGCACCAGCAGGCAGATGCGGCCCTGCATGTCCTGCGGCACCAGCAACGCGAACAGCCGCGCCATCACCCGGCTGTTGAGCGCGCTGACCAGTTCCATCAATGCCGGCATGCGCACGCCCTGTGCGTGCAGGGTGCGCACCAGCCGGGTCATCCCGCGCGCGGCATCGGCTACGTCCTCCAGCGTGCGCGCACGCGCCAGCCGCAAGGTGATCAGGTGCGAGTGGCTGGCGTAGTGCGACAGCACTTCGGCCATGCCCAGGGTACCGACGATGGCGCCATCCTCGCGCACCGCCACGCGTTCGATATGCCGCTCGGCCATCGTCACCAGCGCCTGGAACAGCAGGTCGGTGGTCTGCTGTACGATCAACGGCCGCGTGGCCAGCGGCCCCACCGGTGCGTCCACCGGCAGCCCGCGCAACGTGAGTGCATCCAGCAGGTCGGTGCGGGTGACCACGCCCGGCTCCGGATGCGCCGGGTCGTCCACCAACAGGCATTCCACGCGTTCCTCGCGCAGGCGTGCACTGGCGTGGGCGATGCCGATGCCGGCCGGGACGCGCACCACCGGCGCCAATTGCGCCGCGCCCACCTGGGTGACCATCAGCTCGGCGAGTTCCGATCCGCGCGCGCGATCCGCGAGCCGGCCCTTCACTGCGAGGCCTTCCTGGAACCAGGCGGCGAAGGCGGGATAGTCCGTCAGCAAGGTGCGGAAGACCTCCGCCGGAATCAGGAAGCTGACCACGTCGGTGTCCGCGCGATAGCTGTGGCGCGCACGCCCAGCCATCACTGCCCACGCACCGAAGATGTCGCCGGTGCCGTAATCGGCGAAGCGCTGTTCGCGGCCGGTGGCATCCAGGTCGAAGGCGTGCACCTGGCCCTTGAGGATCACCACGACGTGCCCGGACGGCGCGCCTGCGGTGATGATGTCCTCGCCGCGTGCGTGATACGCCATGTCCACGTGCGCAGACAGGCGTACGCGACCGGCATCGTCGAGCACGTCGAACGGCGGCTGGCCAAGGTCGAGTCCGGGCGCGGCTTCCACGATCCCTCCGCGGGGCATGATCCCCCGATTGTGGCAGTCGCGGCGCGCAGGCGGCCATTCGACCTTGGCCGCATGCGCCCGGACTGACTTCCTGCACATGCCCGCACGACGGATCGGCGCAGGATGCACGGGCCATCCACGCAAGGTCTTGCCCATGCGTTCCACTTCCCTTCGACGTGCCGCACTGGCGATGGCCGTCCTCGCAACACTCCCCGCCTGCGACCGCAGCACCAGCGCCACGCAAGGTGCCAGCCAGCAGCGCGACCGCTGGAAGCGCGCGATCGGGGCCACCGACGGCGCGCTCGGCGATGCCATCGGCCAGTTGTACGTGAAGCAGTATTTCCCGGCATCGTCCAAGGCCAAGGTCGAAGGCATGGTGAGCAACATCCTGGCCGCATTCCGCGACGGCGTGGACAAGCTGGCGTGGATGTCGCCGGAAACGAAGAAGATCGCCAAGGCCAAGGCGGACACCATGCTGGTGGGCGTGGGCTACCCGGACAGCTGGCGAGACTAGTCGTCGCTCGAGGTGAAGCGTGATGATCCGCTCGACAACCGCCTGCGCGCGGAGCAGGCGGAGTACCGCCACCAGACCGCCAAGCTCGGCAAGGCACCCGACCGCAAGGAATGGCGGATGACCCCGCAGACGGTCAACGCGGTGCAACTGCCGCTGCAGAACGCGATGAATTTCCCGGCCGCGATCCTGGAAGCGCCGTTCTTCGATCCCAAGGCGGACGATGCCGCGAACTACGGTGCGATCGGCGCGGTGATCGGCCACGAGGTCAGTCACGGCTGCGACGACCTCGGCAGCGAGTTCGATGCCGAAGGTCGCCTGCGCAACTGGTGGACGCCACAGGACGCCGCGCACTTCAAGGCCGCCACCGACAAACTGATGGCGCAATACAACGGCTACGAGGCATTGCCGGGCCTGACACTCAACGACGAACAGACGCTCGGCGAGAGCATCGCCGACGTGGCCGGCCTGCAGGCGGCGTACACCGCGTACCACGCGTCGCTGGACGGCAAGCCGGCGCCGGTGATCGACGGACTGACCGGCGACGAACGTTTCTTCCTCGCCTTCGCCCAGGCATGGCGGGCGAAATTCCGCTGCGAATCGCTGCGCGCGCAGGTGATCGGAGGTGGTCACCCCCCGGCGCGTTGGCGTGCACTGACCGTGCGCAACATCGATGCCTGGTACGAGACGTTCAAGGTCCCGGACACCGCGACGCTGTACCTGACGCCCGAGGAGCGGGTGAAGATCTGGTAATCGCAGCACGACCGCCGCATGCGAAGGCGCCCGGCAATGCCGGGCGTTTCGTTTTCCGCTGCGGCAGCGCCGATGCTGCCTCGCACGTGCTCGTGCTGTCGCTCAGAGATCGAACCCGAAGCCGCCGCCCACGGAGGATTCGCCGCTGGCGAAGCTCGCGCCGAACGAGAACGAACCGCGGTCGCCGATGCGCTTGCCATAGCCGATCGACACTGCGCCCTGCCCGCCCTGCGCGCCGACGCCAAGCGCGATGCGGCCCTTCGCGGAATCGCCGTTCGCCGCGTTCACCGCCATGTGGGTCATCGCGCTGCCCATCGCACCGATCTGGTCGATGCGGCGATCGGTCTGGGCGAAGCGCGTGTCCACCTGCTGCCTGTACTGGGTGAAGCTGTCGGTCCATGCCGCGAACCTGGCGTCGGTGTAGGCCTTCGCCGAGGCCAGCGTCTGCGTGGCGGTGGTATCGGTGTAGGTCTTCGATGCCGCCAACGTGGCCGCATCGCCGGCATCGGCCAAGTCCTGCGCGGCCTCGAACTTCTTCTGCACGCCGGCATTCAGTTGCACGCTGGCCTGCTCGAGCTGGTGCAGGTTCACCGCATCGGTGGGGTCGGTGCCGGCGGCGAGGTTCTTGATCTGCTGGTTCTGCGCGTCATGGGCGAAAGCCAGCGGTGGCAGCGAGAGGGCCAGCAGCAGGGCGGCGGCGAGCGGGACAGGACGGTGGCGAAGGCGCATCGGGGGGATCTCCGGGAAAGCGCCTGACTGGCGCGGTCCCGGGGATACGCGGCGATGCGGCAAAGCCTGACATCGACACGATCGATTTACCTGCGCAACAAACGCCTGGGCTGATTCGATCAGCCGCGCGAATGCGCGCGTGCGCATTCGCCGAGCCACCGCTGTCCGAGCCGCTGCTGCCAGGGCTCGGCCCGCCTGGAGTCGGTGAACTGCGCCACCTTGTCCTGCAATCCTGCATCGCAGGTGCTGCGCGCCATTGCAACCTGCTCCAGGTCACCGCGGACCTCCGCGGTGTAAGCAGCACCCCGCACCGCGCGAGCGCGAGCGAGTGACGCGCGCGCCTGGTCGGTCCTGCCCAGCATCAGCAGCGCGACGCCGCGCAGGCCCGCCAGGTCGGCGTGGGTGCTGTGGCCCGCGCTGAAGGCGTTGGCGGCCAGTCTTTCCAGTTCGTCGATGCGCACCAACGCATCCTCCGGGCGATCCTGGGCGAGGTCGAGCGCGGCCAGTTCCAGTTGGACGAAGGCCAGGCGCGGATGGCCCAGCCCGTAATGCTGGCGCGCACGCACGACCATCGGTTCGAGTCGCGCGCGTGCTTCCGGCAGGCGGTCGAGCCGGCGCAGGGTGACGCCCAGTTGCGCGCCGACCATCAATTCGCTGTCGGTGTTGCGCTGTCGCAGTTGCATCGCGGTGGCTTCGGCTTCGGCCAGCCAGGCATAGGCACGCGCGTGCTCGCCGGCTTCGTTGGCGGCGGCAATGGCGTTCAGCAGGTTCTTGAGGTGCGCGTCGGTCGCGTTCGGGCCCAGCTTGCGGCCCAGCGCGACCGACGCATCGAACTGCGGCCAGGCGCGATCGGGCTGGCCGTTGACGAAATACGCCAACCCCAGGGCCGATGACGTCTTCGCGAACGTCGGGCCATCGGCCAGCCCGGCGCTGACCAGGAGACGGTGCGATGCCTGCGCGTGCTCGAGGAAATGGCGCGGGTCGTCCTGGAAATAGTGCGCCCATGCCTGCACCCGCAGCGCTTCGGCCAGCGCCTGCGGATTGCCGTCGCGACGCAGCTGGGCGACGGCGCGCTGCTGCAGTTCCAGCGCGCGCGGGTATTCGCCGAGCTCGTTGTGCACCTGCGCCAGCGCCTGCCAGATCGCGCCGACCGCAGGCGGCGATTGCGCGCCGGCGACGGCCTCCTCCAGTTGCGTCTCGCCCTTGCGCAGGAGCTCCCGTGCGCTGATCTCGCCACCGCGGGTGGCGGCCGGGCTTGCGGCGCGGAACAGGGTGACCAGGTAGCCGCTGACCGCCTGCGCGGCATCGCGCTCGCGTTCCGCCTGCGCGCGATCGACGGCGGCCTGTCGCTCGGCGGCGACGGCGCGCGCGCGTTCGCGTTCGGTATGCCCCAGTGCGTTGCTCAGGCTGTGGAAGTGGAAGCCGAGCAACGCCAGGCCGGCGACGCCTGCGGCGAGTGCCGGCCACCAGCGGCGCGCGGCGCGGCGCAGGCGGTAGCCGCGCTCGTCGCGACGTGCCTGCACGGGATTCCCGCGGAGCCAGCCGCGCAGGTCATCCGCCAGGGCGCGTGCACTCGGGTAGCGCTCGTCCGGATCGCGCGCGGTGGCCAGCGCGATGATGCTGTCCAAGTCGCCACGCAACTGCCGCTGCAGGCCTTCGGGCGTGGTGCCGCGCCCGCGCGCGAGTGCATCGACCGTCGCCGGCGACTCCCGGCGCAGGCGCGCGACCTCGGCCGACATGCGCGCGGCGCTGCCGGCGCGCGGCAAGCCGGAGAGTAGCGCTCGCGCCACCAGGCCGAGCTGGTAGACGTCGCTGGCGGTGGTGACCGGATCGCCCTGCTGCTGTTCCGGCGCCGCCCAGGCCGGGGTCATCGCATGGGTCTGCGTGCGCTCGCCGTCGTCCTCGTCCAGCAGGCGGGCGATGCCGAAATCGAGCAGCTTGGCGTGACCTTCCCCGTCCACCAGGATGTTCGACGGCTTGATGTCGCGATGCACGATCAGTTGCCGGTGCGCATGGTCCACTGCATCGCAGGCCTGTGCCAACAATTCCACGCGACGCGCCAGCGATGCGCCCTGCGCGTCGCACCAGGTGGCGATGTCATCGCCACCCACCAGCTCCATCGCCAGCCAGGGCTTGCCGGCATCGTCGATGCCGCCGTCCAGCAACTGCGCGATGTGCGGGTGCTGCAGTCGCGCCAGCACCTGCCGCTCGCGCACGAAGCGCGCGGCCAGCGATGCGTGACCGGCCCAGATGCGCTTGATCGCCACGTCCTTCTCGAACGCGCCATCGACGCGGCGCGCGCGGAATACTTCGCCCATCCCGCCCTGGCCAATGCGTTCGAGCAACTGGTAGGGACCGACGCGCTGGTCGAGCGGCGCGTCGCGCAGGTCGTCGTCCGCCACCCGCGACAGCAGCGTTTCCACCCGCGCCCGCAGTTCCGGCTCGATGCCAGCCAGCGCCGTGGCGCGTGCCGATGCCTCCATGTCCAGCAGGTCGCGGACCAGGCGCAAGGCGCGTTGTTCGAAGGTGGCGTCGGTCGTGGTCATGCCAGGGTCTGTCGATGCTGGACGGGATACGCAATGCGATGCCGCTGCATGACATCGCCCATGCGTCAATCGCCCAGCCGGTCCTTCAGCCATGCGCGCGCGGCGGCCCAGTCCCGATACACGGTGCGTTCCTCCAGTTCCAGCATCGCCGCTACTTCGGCCACGCTCAGGCCGATGAAGTAGCGCAGCTCCACCACCTGCGCCATGCGCGGCTCCAGCGCCGCGAGTTCGGTCAGCGCCGCGTCCAGCTCCGGCAGGCGGGTCTGCTCGGGGATCGGCAGGTCCAGCGCGCGGGTGAAGTCATCGCGCAGCCAGCCGCCGCCATGCTTGTCGGCATTCGCGCTGCGGGCGCGGTCCACCAGCAGCTGGCGCATCATCCGCGCGGCGGTGTTGTAGAGGTGCGCGCGGCTCTCCAGTCGCTGCGGGACGTCGCGGTCGATCAGCTTCAGCAACACGTCGTTGACCAGCGCGGTGGCCTGCAGGGTGTCGTGCCCCTGCTGCCGGCCCAGCTGGATGCGCGCGAGCCGACGCAGCTCCGCGTAGACCTTGGGCAGCAGCGCGTCCAGCGCGCCGCCGTCGCCTGCACTCCAGCGCTGCATCAGTTGCGTGATGTCGTCCGTCGATGACATGGAAGGCGGCTGGCGGGGGATGCCGGATGATCCATTGCCACCGGCACAGGGTCAATTCGTCATGGCGCGTCCTGCATGTCGTGCAAGGTGCAGGCCCGCGCGCGGCGACGCTGTGTCGCGAGGGCGGTCACGATCAGCGGTCCGCTGCTGCCGCCGTCCGCCTGCTGGGCCAGGTCGCTGCGTGTTTCCGCCCGGTCCCAGGCCAGCCAGGCGCGCTGCGCCGTGCGCAACGCATCGGCGCGCATGTCCTTGCCGAACTGTTGCATCGCGTCGCGATACAGCCGGTTGAGTTCGCCATCCCACCCCTCGAAGGCCGCGGTTTGCGCATCGTGCATGTCGACGGTGACGCCGCCGCTCGCCTCCATCGCCAGCGCGTGGGCAGCATCGAGCGGATGCGCGCTTGGCAGCCCGCACCAATGATCTCCAGCATGGGCCGTGCCGGCGAGCAGCAGGAGCGGGATCGCGAAGGCCTTCATCCCGCCAGCACGCCAAGCAACACGCCCGTCGCCAGCGTCAATCCGGCCAATACCGCGAGCAGCGCTGCGCCGATGCCGGCGACGGCGGCGAGCGGATCCGGCATCTTCCGCTGCAATGCACGGCTCATCCGCAGCGCCGACCATGGCGCCGCGAACAACGCCAGCAGCAGGCACCCGCCCACGCCACCCACCAGCACCTTGCCTTGCGCGGTGTTGAAGCCATTGCCGGCCAGCAGGGCCAGCACCATCCATGCAGGTGCCAACACCAGCATGCAGGCGAAGGTGATGCCGGCGGCGACGCGCGGCGCGCTCATCGGGCCTGCACGTAACTGAGCAGGTCGATGGCCTGGGTGTCCTTCGGGTTCCACGACAGGAACGATTCGCGCCCGGTGAACACGTAGCGCTTGCCGGCCTGCAGGGCACCCCCCGGCATCAGGCCCTCGGTGCGCGGATCGAGGTAGAGCACCACGGTCAGGCCTTCATCGCTGCGCACGTGCACCGCCTTGGCCGGACGACCGGCGGTGACGCGGTCGCCATCCACCCAGACCGCCTTGATCCCGGGCTTCGGCGCGAGATCCACCACGGTACCGCCGAAGCGCACGATCTTGTGCCAGACCTTGCTGTCCTGCGGACGCAGCGACTGCCCGTTCTCGGCCTGCGACTGCTTCAGCATGTCGCCCAGGCTCTGGTAACGCACCGTCCACTCCCAGTCGTCGGTGTCGCGACGGATGTGGTCGGCGGCCAGCAGCATGTTCTCGGTCCAGTTGCCGCAGGCGTTCTTGCGCTTGCACTGCGGCCACGCCGACTCGATCCAGCGCTGCAGTTGCGCAGCCTTGTCCTGGTGCGCCATCTCCAACGCCACCCCCGGCCCCATCACCGCCGCGGCCTGACCCTGGTCGGGCGCGAGCACCAGCACCGCGCCGTTGCCCACGTCCAGCTTGCCCACGCGCAACTGCCGCATCATCGCCCAGCCGTATTGCTCGGCGGTCATCCCATGCAGGTCTTTCACCAGCATGGTCACGATCTCCACGCCGTGCTGTTTGGCGTGGTCGTACATCTGCCGTTCCGCGTCGGCCACGATCTTCGGATCGAGGATCCCGTACTCGTCGTAGACGAATTGCGTGCCCTTGCTCGGCAACGCGTTCGCATCGGGCGTGGGCAGCACCACCGCGGTGGACGATGCCGATGGCGGCACGGGCGCTTGCGACGGCGTGGCGGTCGGGATCGCGGGCACGGCGCCGATGTCGATGTCGACGGCCGGTTCTTGCGCCACCGGCGATTGCGCGACGGTGCCCCCGATGCCGGCGGCCGGCGCGCTGCCGGGCGCGCCGCTGGCGCAATCGCCTCGACCGGTCTGCCGGCATGCCGAATCCCAGCCATCGCCGACCGCCGCTGCGCGCTGGCTGCGTCCCGGGTGGGTGCTGTCGCCGGGCACCGCTTCCGGCACCAGCGTGTTGATGGCCTTCAGCGTGTCGCTACGGCTCGCGCCCATCTTGTACAGCACGAAGCCGCTGAACTTGTCGGCCTCCAGTTCGATCGGGGGCTGGCTGCCGCCGGGCTGGATGGTGTGGCCGGCAAGGTGGTGGCCGGCTTCGTGGGCCATGATGCTGACCGCCGACCAGGGATTGCCGCCGGTTTCCCGGCGCACCAGTTCGATGAACCGCGGATTGAATGCGATCACCCGGTGCGGCAGCTTCTGCTGGTCGAGCAGGATTGCCGCCGCGGCGTTCGGCACATCAGCTTCGGTCACGTCGAAGTTCTGCGGCAGGCCGGTGAACGCCATCACCTGTTCGATCATGTCGCGGCAGTCGCGTGGCGCCGCGCCGCCCATGCCGAACTGCACCGGACGACCATCGTAGGAACAGGCCTGCAACGTATCGGCGATCTGCGCCGCGACCAGGTTGGCATCGGCCGTCGTGCGCGCGGCTTGCGGCGGACTGCCTGCCGCTTCGACCGCTGGGGCCTTGCCGCAGCCCGCGGCGGCCAGCACGGCGAAGGCCAGGGAGGAAACACGCATGCGAGAAAGGTTCATGGAGATGTCCGATGCAATGAAAAAAGAAAAAGACGGATCAGCCGGAGTGCGCAAGCACGACCTGCTGGATGAAATGCCCGTAGGCGAACAGCAGCACTTTCTTGGCGAGGAAGAACACCGCGAGCGCGGCGGCGATGCGCCATGCGTCGCGCCGCCAGTCGAGGCGGAAGAACTGCACGCAGGCGATGCCCACCAACGCGAGCTCGAGCGGCGTCATGTAGTACGCGGACGCCCGCCGCCACGGCGGCGCCCAAGCATCCGCATCGAGGAACAACAGCGGCAGTAGGTTCAGCAGGTTCGCCACGATCACCACGAACTGCACGTACAACGCCAGCACCAGGTGCTCGACGAGGTTGTAGTCCAGGCGCTTTGGCAGCACCACCCGCGTCGCGATGACGATGGCGAACAGGCCCAGGCTGAACGACCAGCGCGCCCAGTCCGAGACAAGTTGCATCTGCGCGGACAGCGTGGTCTGGCCTGCGGTGAGATAGCCGGTCCTGTCCAGCACCACGACCAGCAGCGCCACCGCAAACAGCAGCAGCTTCAATGGATGCACATGCCGCTTGCGCGCACCCAGCACGTATTCGCGGGCCACCAGCCCGGGCGCACGCACCAGCCGCAATGCCGCATGCACGATCGCCAGTTCGAACACCCGCCAGCTCTGCCAGGCCTCGTCCCACACGTCGCGCCGCGAGAACCGCGCCACCGCCTTCTGGCCACAGGCACCGCAATGCGGGGTGTGGCGTTCGATGCCGCAGTTGCGGCAGAGCGCGGCCTCGAAGTGCGCGTCGTCGAGCGGCGCATCGGTCTGTGCGAGCTGGATCGCACTGCCGCCCGGCACCAGGCCGCGCAGCATGTCGCGCGTGGTGGCACGAATGCGTGCACGCAATGCGCGGCTCGTCTTCGGGATGCGGGCGGCGTCGGCCATGTGGCCTCCGGGACTGGACACCGGGGATACGCGCCAACGTGGACGTTCCTGACATGCGGCGGCGACGAACATGCGTCCTGCTCCCGCCTTCCTTCCGCGTCAGGGAATCCCGCCGGCCCGCGTATCTCCCCTGCCACCATCCACTGGAGAACCTCCATGCGCCTGCTTGCCGCCGCCACGCTGACCCTGCTTTGCATCGCCGCGCATGCCGCCGATGCGCCCACCCCGCGCGTGCTCGCCCCCGGCGTGCTGTCCACCGGCGACGACGAATGGGGTTTCACGATGAGCCCGCAGGGCGATGCGCTGTGGTTCAACAAGGCCGACCGCGGCTATCGCGTGCAGGTCATCATGGAGTCCACCAAGGGAGCGGATGGCCGCTGGCAGGCACCGCGCGTGGCGGCGTTCTCCGGCCAGTACCGCGACATCGATCCCGCCATGAGTCCCGATGGCCGTTATCTGGTGTTCGCGTCCAACCGGCCTGTGCAGGCCGGTGGCGCGCGGCGCGCGGATTTCGATTTGTGGCGGGTGGATCGCTTGCCGAGTGGCGGCTGGAGCGAGCCACGCCACCTCGGCGATGCGGTCAACAGCCCCGGCTCGGAGACCAACAGTTCCATTGCGGCGGACGGCACGCTCTATTTCGCGGTCTCCGGACGAGACGGCGTCCTCGGCCAGCGCGACCTGATGCGCGCGCGCGCCACGCCGGACGGCTATACCCGCGCCGAGCCCCTGCCCGCGCCGATCAACACCGACGCCGACGAATCCAACCACTGGATCGCGCCGGACCAAGGCTACCTGCTGTTCCTGTCGAACCGGCCCGGCGGCATCGGCGAGAACGACCTGTACATCAGCGTCCGCGACGGCGACAGTTGGAGCACGCCACGCAACCTGGGTGCACCGTTCAACCGACCCGGTGCCAGTGGCGTGTTCACGCCCTTCGTCGATGCGACGGGGCGCTGGCTGTACTTCGCGGAGCGTCGCAGCGTGATGGAGCCATTGCCGGAGCGCCCGCTGTCGACCTCGGAACTCGACGCCTACCTGCGCAACGCCGGCAACGGACAGGGCGACCTGTACGTGATGCCTTGGTCGGCGGAAGCGTATCGCTGAGCGTCACCGCGGACGGGCAACTCGGAAGTGCGGATTTGACAACTGAGATTATCTGTATATATTCGCTATATACAGTTGCTCGGGCCGTGCATGCGCAACCAATTACTCCTCTCCCCGCACAGCAGCGCGCCGATGTACGCGCAGATCGTGGAGCAGGTGGTCGCCAAGGTGATGTCCGGGGCATGGCAGGCCGGCGCTCCGCTGCCGTCGATCCGCGAGCTGGCGAGCGACTGCCAGGTCAGCGTAATCACGGTGAAGCGCGCCTACCTGGAACTGGAACGCTCGGGAGTGATCGTCACCCGCCACGGCAAGGGCTCGTTCGTCGCCGATGCACTGGATGCGACGCGCGGCCTGGCCACCGCGGAATTCGATTCGCTACTGCAGGGGCTGCTGGACGCGGCCGCGAAACTCGGACTGAACCGCGACGCCCTGCTCGAGCGTGTCGGCGACGCATTCGACGCATCGACATCGACAGACAAGGGAACACCGGCATGACTCCCGCCATCGCGCTGACCGGCGTGCGCAAGCGCTACGACGACTTCGCCCTGCACGACATCGACCTCACCCTGCCGCGCGGCCAGGTGATGGGCCTGGTCGGCGTCAACGGTGCGGGCAAGTCCACGCTGCTGCGCCTGCTGATGGGGCTGATCCGCGCCGATGGCGGCGAGGTCCATGTGCTCGGCCAGCGCCTGCCGCAGGCGCAGGTCGCGGTGAAGCGCGAGATCGGCTATGCGTCCGACGACATGCGCCTGTATCGCGGGCAGACCCTGCGCTGGCATATGGACTTCATCCGCAGCGTGTATCCGCACTGGGACGAGGCGTACGCGCAGACCCTGCTCAGGCGCTTCGACCTGCGGCCGCAGCAGGCGCTGCGCGGGTTCTCGCACGGGCAGCGGGTCAAGGCCCTGCTGCTGCTGATCTTCGCCCGCCATCCGCGCTTGTTGCTGCTCGACGAACCGACCACCGGGCTGGATCCGGTCGCCCGCGGCGAAGTGCTCGATGCCATCGCCGACGTGCTGCGCGACGAGGAACGCTCGGTCCTGTTTTCCTCGCACAACACCGCCGACATCGAGCAGATCGCCGATTCGATCACCTTCCTGCACGGCGGCAAGGTCATCGCCTCGCGCGACAAGGAATCGTTCCTGGACGGCTGGCGGCGCATCGTCTGCCGCGGCGCGATGACGGATGCGGTACGCGCCCTGCCCGGCATCGCCTCGGTGCGCGACAGCGCGCCGCTGGTCGAACTCAAGACCGGCGCGTTCGATGCATCGACGCTGCCTGCATTGCAGGCGCTGGGACTGACCGTGGAATCGGTGGAACCGATGCCGCTGGAAGACATCTTCGTCACCACCGTGCGCAGGAGCCACAACGCATGAACGGGTTCGGTAGGAACTGGTTTGCATCGGATGCCGCGATGGTCGGCAAGCTGATCGTCAAGGACTGGCAGGTCTACCAGAAGCAGCTGGCCGGGTACGTCGCCGGCCTGCTGCTTGCGCTGGGGCTGGTCGGCACGGGCACGCCGCTGGTATCCGCGGCCGGCGGCCTGTTGCTGCTGGTGCTGCTGATCGTGGTGGGAATGTTCGCGATCGCATCCTCGATCATGGCCGAACGCAAGGAACAGACCCAGCCCTTCGTGATGAGCCTGCCGGTGACGCCGATGGATGTGTTCTGGGGCAAGCTGCTGGCCAACCTGGTCATCTTCCTGGCGCCGTTCCTGCTGGTCAGCGGCGGCCTGCTGGCGCTGGTGCTGACCACGCCGCGCCCGGACGGCGCGGTACCTTGGGTGATCGTGGTCGCGTTGTTCATGCTGGCCCAGTTCTGCCTCTCGCTGTGCATGGTGATCGCGGTGGATTCCGAAGGCTGGAACGTGTTCGCGATGCTGGCGCTGATGACCCTGATCGGCCCATTCCTCTATTGGGTCACCTGGATGCCGGGCATCCGCGAGCACCTGCAGGGCGATGCCATCGTCTGGAGCCCGCAGGTGCTCGCCCTGATCGGCGGCGAACTTGCGGTGATCGGCATCGGTATCCTCATTGCCGCCTGGGTGCATGCGCGCAAGGCCTCGTTCCTCTGAGCGCAACGCGATGCAGGCCGGCGAACGTGTCCACCACATGGACAACCTGCGCGCGCTGGCGATGCTCGCCGGCGTGGTCTTCCATGCCGCGCTGGCCTATAGCCCGTTGATGCATCCGATCTGGCCTCTCGCCGATGCGGGCCGGTCGATCGCGGTCGATGCCGTCGCGTGGTTCCTGCATCTGTTCCGGATGCCGCTGTTCTTCGTCGTCGCCGGCTTCTTCGCCGCGCTGCTGGTCGCGCGTCGCGGCATGGCCGGCCTGTTCCGCAACCGCGCCGCGCGCGTGCTGCTGCCGCTGCTGCTGTTCCTGCCGCTGGTATTGGTGAGCATGCACTGGTTGACGATGCAAGCCGTCGCCAACGCCACGCATCCATCGCCCGCACTGGTGTGGATGCGCGGGTGGATCGAACAGCATGGCGCGCTGCCATCCCTGCCGGGCTGGGCGCACCTGTGGTTCCTGTTCTACCTGCTGCTGTTCACCGTGCTGGCCTGGGTCGCGTCCACGCTCGGTCTGCAGCGCATCGGCGAACGCATTGCGGCATTGCCGCCGCTGGCCCTCATCCTGCTGTTCCCGCTGCCGCTGACCCTCGCGCTGTCCGGCACCACCGCGCCCTGGCCCGCACCGGAATTCGTGTTGCCGTCACTGTGGGCGATGGCGTTCTTCGGCCTGTATTTCGCGCTGGGCTACCAGCTGTTCCAGCGGCACGAGATTCTCGATCGCTTGCGTCCCCTGTCCATGCCGTTGCTGGTCGGCGCAGCGCTGGCTTACGCCTTGCTGTTCCGGTTGACCGATGGGTTCGCACTGACCCGCCCGACGACGTTGCAACACGCCATGCATGCCGCGCTGGAAGCGTATGCCGGCCTGTGGATGACGCTGTGGTGCCTGCTCGCCGGCAAGCGCTGGTTCGACAGGCGCAGCCCCACGATGCGCTGGCTCGCCGATGCCTCGTACTGGACCTACCTCGTCCACCTGCCGCTGCTGTTCGCGATCCAGTACCGCTTGCTGGATGTGCCGTTGCATTGGATGGCGAAGTTCGCGATCGCGGTGCTGGCGACGTTTGCGCTGTCGTTCGTGAGTTATCGGTTGGTGGTGCGGCATACGCTGATGGGGAGATTGCTCAACGGCAAGCACGCGAAGACGCACGATTCGAGTCGTTGACATGAAGACGCTGCCAGAATTGTCATCTCCAACAGATCGCTGGCGGATTCGCCAACTTCCCACAAGCCTGGCCAAGGTCAATCTCAATCCATGCGAGATCGCCTTGGCACTCTGCTAGGCCCGGCGCCTAGCTTCCTGCTCGATCCATCCGATAGACTGACTTCCATGGGCATCCCAATGCAATCGCAAGGCACTTTTGGCCTAGGGGTCTACTCCTTTGCCGATGCTGCGCGCTTCATCGGTGCGAAGCCTCGTGAGTTGCGTCGTTGGACTCTTGGCTATCCTCATAAAACACGTAGCGGAGAGGAGTCCTTCTCATCGCCGTTGTGGCGGACTCAGCTTGCCGATACGGACTTTGAAGGCCTCGGCTTTAAAGACTTGATCGAACTTCGATTCGTTCATGCTTTCCGCAATGAGGGCGTGTCGTTGCAGGTTATACGCCGCACTCTGGAAGTGGCGCGCGAGCGCTTTTCTACGCCGTATCCGTTCACTTGCAAAAGATTCCGAACAGACGGCAAGCGAATCTTCATGGAAGTAGTTGAAGAGTCGGGCGATGAATCCTTGGTAGACGTTGAGAAACAACAAAACGTCATCCAAAAAGTTATCGGTCCATCGCTACGTGAGGGTGTAGAACTCGACATGCACGGTGAGGCCTCTCGCTGGTTTCCTCTGCGAGGATCCAAGTCCATTGTGTTCGACCCTGCGCGTAAGTTTGGGCAGCCGATTCTTGCGGAATTCGACATTCCGACCATTGCCATCTTTGACGCAGTAAGAGCCGAAGGTGGCAACGAGAAGCGGGTCGCAAAGTTGTACGAGGTGCCGTTAGCTACCGTGCGCAAAGCACTGGAATTTGAGTCTAGGACGCCGTCTGCTTGAAGGTGCAGATCGACGAGAATCTATCAAAGGCCCTCGCTAGGGCATTGAATTGTCTCGCCGAAGCCGACGATCACCAAGTAATACATGTCTTGGAGCTGGTCCCGAAGGGCACTCCAGATGTTGACCTGTTCGCGGCTGTTGCCAAGGCAAAAGTGCAGGTGCACATCACACAAGATCATCATTACCGGCGTCAGATTGAACGTGATGCCATCGCATCAGCAGGCTTGATCGTATTCGTGCTGGACAAGGGATGGGCGTCGCAGCCTGAGTTTGAGAAAGCCGCTCGCTTAATTCAGTGGTGGCCTCGCATTGTGGAGCACGCGGAATCAATGCTTCCGCCTGCAGTGTTTCGCGTGCCGTGGCGCAAAGTCGGCAAGGGCAAATTTGAGCAAGTGCGCCTCACTCGCTAAGGCAGGCTCTTTCCGTTGGACTTAATTGTCCCTGACACCTTTCTTCCTCGCTGAGGCAGGCTCTTTCCGTTGGACTTAATTGTCCCTGACACCTTTCTTCGCAGAAGGTGGATGGCTCCTCAGCGCGGTGGCCGAAGACACGACGAACGCCTACGACGACGGCCGCTGCCTTGGATCCATACTGGCGGTCTGCGGCCACGATGGCGCAGTGGCCCGGAGTGAACGGCTGGAAGGCGATCCCAAGGTGGAAGGGATCGCGATGGACGAAAGCGGCGTGCTCTGGCTTACGACGGATGCAGATGATGCCCGCGTGGCGTCGGAACTTCGCTGCGTGCGTTGGCAACCTCGAGACTGAGTTGCCCTCATCCTACTGCGGCGGTGCCGCCAACTCCCGCGCACTGAGGAACCCATCGCGATTCGCGTCCTGCTTGCGGAAGCGTTCCGCCAGGCGCGCGCGATGTTGTTCGCGGGTCAGCGGCTGGCCCTTGCCGCCGGGTTGTTCGGCAGCCGACAGCATGCCATCACGGTCGCGGTCCATGCCATCGAAGGCGTAGGTCAGCCAGTCCTGGTATTCGGCCAGCGAGACCTTGCCGTCGCCGTCGCGATCCATCTTCGACAAATAGTCGCCGGTGCGTTGCACCTGTGCGTTCGCCAGCATCGGCAGCGCAAATGCCAGGAACAGCAACAAAAAGGGGACGGAGGGAATTAAGCGTGTTTGCTTAATTCCCTCCGTCCCCTTTTTGTTTTTTCCGCGCGCCATCATGCGGCGAGTGCGTAGCCCTTCAGCCGCGCGGAGTACTCCTGCAGCACGCGCACGCCGCTGGCTTCGGCGTCGGCGCACCAGGCTTGCAGGCGCCTGAGGCGTTCGCCGGTGTCGTGGCCGCGGCTTTCCAGCACGTCGGCCAGGCGCTTGCGGTGTTCGATCAGCGCCTGGATGCGCGGGCGTTCGGCGATCCAGCGGTCCAGTTGTTCGCGTGCTTCAGGCTTCAACCAGCGGCCGTCGTCGACCATGCCCTTGCGCAGCTTGCGCGGCAGCATCGCGCGCAGCTTGGCGCCGGCGCTCGCGGCTTCCTCGCGCAGGGCCGGCATCAGCACCTTGCGCTGGTAGTCGGTCATCGCCTGGAAGCGGCAGGCCAGCAGCGCCTTGACGGTTTCGGTGTCCGGCATCGCGATGTTCGGGCGCACGTCCAGGCTCGGCGCGACGCGCAGCACCTTGGCCATGCGGAGTTTTTCCAGCAACTTGATCGCCGCCCAGCCGATATCGAACTCCCACTTGCGCAGGGCGAACTTGGCCGACGATGGGAAGGCATGGTGGTTGTTGTGCAGTTCCTCGCCGCCGATCCACACGCCCCATGGGGTGAGGTTGGTCGCGGTGTCGGTGGTCTCGAAGTTGCGATAGCCCCACCAGTGGCCCAGGCCGTTGATCACGCCGGCCGCCCAGAACGGGATCCATGCCATCTGGATCGCCCACACCGCCACGCCCTTGGCGCCGAACAGCACGAAGCTGGCGATCAGCAACAGCACTACGCCGAGCGTCGCGTGGCGCGTGTAGAGCTTGCGTTCGATCCAGTCGTCCGGGCAGCCCTTGCCGTACTGCTCGATGCTGGCGCGGTCCAGGCGCGACTCGCGGTACATGTCGGCGCCCTTCCACAGCACGTTGCCGATGCCCTTGTGCATCGGGCTGTGCGGATCCTCTTCGGTCTCGCACTTGGCGTGGTGCTTGCGATGGATCGCCGCCCATTCGCGGGTGATCATCGAGGTGGTCAGCCAGCTCCAGAAGCGGAAGAAGTGCGCCAGCACCGGATGGAAGTCGACGCCGCGGTGCGCCTGGCTGCGATGCAGGTACAGGGTGACGGTGAAAATGGTGACCTGGGTGACCACCAGCAGGTAGGCCAGCATGGCCCACCAGCCGAACTGCAGCAGGCCGCCGGATAGGAATTCAAGGAGGGACGCGGGCATCGCTGGCTCGGGGAAAGGTGCCGGGAGGACACGTGTGCATCATGGTGCCACGCCCGGGCGAACACCATCCCTGCGCCGGCGCATGGTGGCCGCCGGATTCAGCCCTGCGCGGTTCGGCGGGCCTGCGCGACAATGCGCCATGCCCGAACTGCCCGAAGTCGAGACCACCCGCCGCGGCCTGCTGCCGCACGTGGCCGGCCGCCACGTGGACCACGTGCTGCTGCGCCGGCCCGACCTGCGCTGGCCGATCCCGCGCGAGGTCGAGGACCTGCTGCCGGGGCAGCGCATCGATGCGATCCGCCGTCGCGCCAAGTACCTGTTGCTCGATACCGGGGCCGGCAGCGCGCTGCTGCACATGGGCATGTCCGGCAGCCTGCGGGTATTGCCATCGGACACGCCGGTGCGTGCGCACGACCACGTCGACATCGCCCTGGACTCCGACCGCGTGCTGCGCTTCAACGACCCGCGGCGGTTCGGCTGCCTGCTCTGGCAGGCGCCGGGCGAGACCCATCCGCTGCTGGCGGATCTCGGGCCAGAACCGCTGTCGGACGACTTCGACGGGGATTTCCTTTTCGCGCTGAGCCGCGGGCGCAGCGCGCCTGTGAAGACCTTCCTGATGGACCAGGCGGTGGTGGTCGGGGTGGGCAACATCTACGCGGCGGAAGCCCTGTTCATGGCCGGCATCTCGCCGCTGCGCGCGGCCGGCAAGGTGTCGCGGGAGCGCTACGCGGCGCTGGCGGATGCGGTGAAGGCGATCCTGGCGCATGCCATCGCCCGCGGCGGCACCACCCTGCGCGACTTCATCAGCCCGGACGGCGCACCCGGCTACTTCGAGCAGGAACTGTCCGCCTACGGACGCGGCGGCGAACCCTGCCGGCGCTGCGGGCGTCCGCTCAAGCAGGCACTGATCGGCCAGCGCGCGTCCGCCTGGTGCGGGCACTGCCAGCGCTGACGCTGCGCGTGCGGCAGGTCCTTTGGTTATAGTGCCGGCTCCCCCGAGTGCCCCTGTTGCCGCAATGACCGAAGCCGGTGAGATCACCGTCCTGCTCGATGCCGCGCGCGATGGCGACCGCGGTGCGCTGGATCGCGTGCTGGCCACGCTGTACCAGGAACTGCACACGATGGCGCGCCGGCAACTGGCCGGCCAGCAGGGCCACACCCTGGATGCCACCTCGCTGGTGCACGAGGCCTACCTCAAGCTGATCGGCCGCGCCGCCGGTGCGGCGCAGTTCGACGACCGCGCGCACTTCTTCGCGTATGCGGCCTCGGCGATGCGCTCGGTGGTGGTCGACTACGCACGCCAGCGGCTGGCGCAGAAGCGCGGCGGCGACCTGCACCGGGTCACCGACCTGCCGGAAGACATCGAAGGCGGCATCCGCCTGGACGAGGACATGCTGGGCCTGGACACCGCGCTGACCCGGCTGACCGCGGTCGATCCGCGGCTGACCCACGTGGTCGAACTGCGCTACTTCGCCGGCCTGTCCGAACTGGAGATCGCCGCGCTGCTCAAGCGCTCCGAGCGCAGCGTGCGGCGCGACTGGCAGAAGGCGCGCATGTTCCTGCTCGCCTCGCTGCGGGACACGCCCGCCGCCTGAGGGCGGGACCGGGCATCGGCGCTGCACGATGGACGCCGAACGCTGGCAACGCCTGTCGCCGCTGCTCGATGCCCTGCTCGAGCTGGCCCCTGAGCAGCGCAGCGAACACCTGGCCGCCTTGCGCCGCGAAGACCCCGCGCTGGCCGATGAACTCGCCGGCCTGCTGGCGATGGAGGCCGACGACGAGGACTTCCTCAGCGAGCCGGTGGTCGAGCTGCCGTCGGGCGCACGGCCCGGCGCACGCATCGGCCCGTACCGGCTGGACCGGCTGATCGGCGAAGGCGGCATGGGCCAGGTCTGGCTGGCCGCACGCGCCGACGGCCTGTACGAACGCAAGGTCGCGCTCAAGCTGTTGCGGCCCGGATTGGCCGACCCGCGCCTGCGCCAGCGCTTCGACCGCGAGCGCGAGATCCTCGCCCGCTTCGCCCATCCGCACATCGCGCGGCTGCTGGATGCCGGCATCGACAAGGACGGGCAACCGTACCTGGCGCTGGAATACGTGGAGGGCGAACCGCTCACCGACTATTGCCGTACCCGCCAGCTCGACATCGCCGCGCGGCTCGACCTGTTCCGCCAGGTCTGCGAGGCGGTCAGCCACGCGCACGCCAACCTGATCGTGCACCGCGACTTGAAGCCGTCGAACATCCTGGTCACCCCGGCCGGGCATGTGCGCCTGCTCGACTTCGGCATCGCCAAGTTGCTCGACGTTGAGCCGCTGCCGGTCGAGGCGACCCGCACCGGCGTGCGCACCTTCACCCTCCACTACGCCGCGCCCGAGCAGATCCGCGGCGAACCGGTCACCACCATGACCGACGTGTATTCGCTGGGCGTGGTGCTGTACGACCTGCTGACCGGCAGCAAGCCGTACCGGCTCAAGCGGCAGACCGATGCCGAGTGGGAAGAGGCGATCCTGGACGGCGAGCCGCTGAAGCCGTCGCAGGTGGCCGCGCGCGCGGGCGAGGCCTGCATCCGCCCGTACACGCCGCAACGGCTGTCGCGCGCACTGTCCGGCGACCTCGACAACATCGTGCTGAAAGCGCTGCGCAAGCGCCCGGAACAGCGCTACGTCTCCGCCGAAGCGTTGTCGCAGGACCTGCTGAGCTACCTGCGCGGACGGCCGGTGATGGCGCGCGGCGAAGGCATGGCGTATCGCAGCCGCAAATACCTGCACCGGCATCGCTGGACGATCGCGGCGGCAACCACCGTGCTGGCGGTGCTGTTCACCGCGCTGGGCGTGGTCGGCTGGCAGGCGCAGCGGGCGATGCGCGAAGCCGGCCGCGCGCAGGCGATGCAGGGCTTCGTGGCCGACCTGTTCGAGAGCGCCGGAACGTCGTCCGCCAGCGAACCGATCGACCTGCGCAAGCTGCTGGACATGGGCATCGTCCGCGGCGAGCGCAGCCTGGCCCGGCAACCGCAGGCGCGCGCGGAACTCTACGGCGTGGTTGCGCGACTGCGGCTGGGACTGGGCGATTACCGCGAGGCCAACACCCTGCTCGACAAGCAGGACATGCTGCTGGCCAACCTGCCGGACGCACCGGTGAGCCTGCGCCTGGAGGCGGTCACGCTGCGCGGCAATGCCTATCGCCAGCTCGGCAACCTGCCCGATTGCCTGCAGGCGATGCAGCGGATGGAAGGCGAGGCGAGGCGCGAGGAAGAACGCCTGCCCACCCAGGTCGCGGCGTTCTATTCGCAGCAGGGCCGCTGCCACCAGGAGCTCGACCAGAGCACGCTGGCCAACCGGCTGTACATGCGCTCGCTGCAACTGCGGCGCAAGGTCGGCGACGACGTCGGCGTGGCCGAGAACCTGCTCGACATCGCCAAGATGCATGCGGCCGACGGCGCGCCGGAAGTCGCGGTGCCGATCCTGGGCGATGCGCTGGCGGAACTGCGGCGCAAGGTCGGCGACCGCCATCCGCTGGTGATCGACATGTTGCGCAGCCTGTGCGCGCTCGACCGCGCGACCGACCAGTTGGACGACGCAGTGCGCCACTGCCGCGAGTCGCAATCGCTGGCCGAGGACCTGCACGGCCGCGACCACCGCGCCAGCATCGATGCCAACCGCCAGCTGGCCGCCCTGTACGTGGACCTGGGCCGCTTCGGCCAGGCGGAATCGATCTTCCTGCAGACCTTCGGCTGGATGCGCGCGCGCCTGGACCGCCACCATCCCGACCTGGCGCGCGCCTACAACAGCCTGGCGATCGTGGCCTGGGAACGTGGCGACATCGACCGCGCGCTGGAGTTCCAGCAGCAGGCGGTCGCGGGCTGGAAAACCGGGCACAACGACGGCCTCACCGCCAACGGCCTGTTCAACCTGGCGATGATCCTGCACAGCGCCGGGCGCGACCGGGAGGCCCTGCCGCCGGTGCAGGAGTCGCGCGCCCTGCGGGCGAAGCAGTTCGGCGAGACCCATGAACTGGTCGGCGACAGCGACCACCTGCTCGGCGAGATCCAGGCGGCGCTGGGCGACACCCAGGCCGCGCGTGCGACGCTGCAACAGGCAGTGCGGCTGACCATGGCCGGCTACGGGCCGGAGCATTCGCACACACGTCGCGCCGAGGTCTCGCTGGCGCGCCTGCGCGCCAACGAAGGCGCGCCCGACGCGCTCCTGAAACTCACCGCCTACGGCCAGTCCAGCAGCGACGACATCGAACAGCGCAAGGCGGCCTGGCTGGCCCGCGCCTATGCCGCCGAAGTGGAATGCAAATCCGGATCCGCCACGGCACGCGCCAGCCTGGACACCGTGCTCACCGAGATGCAGCTGGTCCTGCCCGAAGGCGGCGCGATCCCGCGCGAGATCGCCGCGATTCGCAGCAAGTGCGGAAAGCGCTGAGGCCTAGAGCGGCAACGGCGCCTGCAACGGTTCGATGGTGCCCTCGCCACGCATCACTTTCTTGAACTCGGCGCGACTCACCGAGACGTAGCGCTCGTTGCCGCCGATCTCCACCTGCGGGCCGTCCTGCACCGCGCGTCCCTGCGCATCGATGCGCACGTTCATCGTCGCCTTCTTGCCGCTGTGGCAGATCGTCTTGATCTCCTGCAGTTCATCGGCCCATGCCAGCAGGTACTGGCTGCCCTCGAACAGCTCACCGCGGAAATCGGTGCGCAGGCCGTAGCAGAGCACCGGGATGCGCAAGGCATCCACCACTTCGCTCAACTGCCAGGCCTGCGCCTTGGTGAGGAACTGCGCTTCGTCGACCAGCACGCAGTGAAGCGGGCCGTGCGCGGCGATGTCGGCATCGATGATGCGGCGCAGGTCGTCATCGCGCTCGAACGCGATGCCTTCCGCCTGCAATCCGATCCGCGACGCCACCGTGCCGCTGCCCGCGCGGAAATCCAGCTTCGGCGTGAGGATCGCCACCCGCATCCCACGCTCGCGGTAGTTGTACGCGGACTGCAGCAGCGTGGTGGTCTTGCCGGCGTTCATCGCCGAGAAATAGAAGTACAGCTTGGCCATGACACGGATTTTACCCGCGCACAAGGCTGGCGAGCGCGCCGGGCGCACCCGAGAATGGCCGCATGCAGCATCCCGCGTTGAACGGCCTGAACCCCCCGCAAAAACAGGCCGTCCTGCACGTGGAGGGCCCGCTGTTGGTGCTCGCCGGCGCGGGCAGCGGCAAGACCCGGGTGATCATCGAGAAGATCGCGCACCTGATCCACAGCGGGCGCTATCCGGCCAAGCGCATCGCCGCGATCACCTTCACCAACAAGTCGGCGCGCGAGATGCGCGAGCGCGTGGCCAAGCGCATCAAGTCCGATGCCGCGCAGGAGCTGACGGTCAGCACTTTCCATGCGCTGGGCCTGCGGATCCTGCAGATCGATCACGCCAAGCTGGGCCTGCGCCGCGGGTTTTCGATCTTCGATGCCGACGATTCCGCATCGCAGGTGAAGGACCTGCTCGGGCCGGGCACCAAGCCCGATGCGATCGACGCGATGAAGCAGTTGATCAGCCGCGCGAAGAACGCGGGGCTGTCTCCGGAGCAGGCGGCCGCGGCGGCACTGACCGGCCGCGAACGTGAAGCGGCCGCGCTGTACGCGCGCTACCAGCAGCGCCTGGCCGCGTTCAACGCGGTCGACTTCGACGACCTGATCCGCCTGCCGGTGCAGTTGCTCGAGACCGATGCAGATGCGGTGGCAGGCTGGCGCGAGCGCATCGGCTATCTCCTCGTCGACGAATGCCAGGACACCAACGACGCGCAATACCGGTTGCTCAAGGCGATCGCGGGCGACGCCGGGCAGTTCACCTGCGTGGGCGACGATGACCAGAGCATCTACGCCTGGCGCGGCGCGAACCCCGACAACCTGCTGGCGCTCGGCACCGACTATCCGGCGCTCAGGATCGTCAAGCTGGAACAGAACTACCGCTGCAGCAACCGCGTGCTGCGCGCGGCGAACGCGGTGATCGCCAACAATCCGCACGAACATCCGAAGACATTGTGGAGCGATGCCGCCGATGGCGAACGCATCCGTGTCTGGGAATGCCGCGACGCCGCGCACGAGGCCGACAAGGTCGCCGGCGAGATCCAGTTCGTCGCACAAAAGCACACGCCGCCGAACGGCATTCCACCGTGGAGCGAGTTCTGCATCCTGTTCCGCGGCAACCACCAGAGTCGCGCACTGGAAAAATCGCTGCAGCTGCTGCGCATTCCGTACCACCTCAGCGGCGGCACCGCCTTCCTCGACCGTGGCGAAGTGAAGGACGCGCTGGCCTGGCTGCGCCTGCTGGCCAACCCCGACGACGACGCGGCCTTCCTGCGCGCGGTGCAGTCGCCGAATCGCGGCGTCGGCGCGACTTCGCTGCAGCGGCTGGGCGAACTGGCCAACCACGCACAGCTGCCGCTGTCGCGCGCGGCGGACTCGATCACCCTGGCCAAGCAGTTGCCGGCGCGTGCGGCGAATGCGTTGCAGGGCTTTTCCGACATCGTCCGCGGCCTGCGCATCGACGCGCGCACGCTGCCGCCGGCGGAACTGGTGCGCAAGCTCAACGAGCGTTCCGGCCTGCTCAATGCGCTGCGCGTGCTGTGCAAGGACGAGGCGCAGTTCCAGGCGCGCCGTCGCAACCTCGACGAGCTGGCCGACTGGTTCGATGGCCCCAAGACTTCGGGTCCTGGCGAACTCGCCGCCGCGCTGGCCCTGCTGTCGCACGCGGACAAGGGCGATGCGGGCAACCAGGTGCGATTGATGTCCATGCACGCGGCGAAGGGACTGGAATTCCGCTTCGTCTTCATCGTCGGCGTGGAGGACGGCAACCTGCCGCATGAGGCGAGCATCGAGGAAGGTCGCATCGACGAGGAACGCCGGCTGTTCTACGTCGGCATCACCCGCGCGAAGGAGCAGCTGTGGCTGTCGCATGCGAAGGAAGCGCAGCGCTGGGGCGACAAGCTGCGACTCAAGCCCAGCCGCTTCATCGACGAGCTGCCGGCCGCGGAACTGCAGCGCGACGGTGCCGACCCGGTGGCCGATGCCGCGCACAAGGCGGAACGGCGCAGCACCGGTTTCGCCAACATCCGCGCCCTGCTGGGCGAGTGACGATCGCCGGGGTTAGCCGGCTTCGTCGTAGGCGATGCGGATCGCCGCCAGCAGCGCGTCGTCCACGGCCTCGACCGACGCGATCCGGGTCTTGAACTGGCACATGCCACCCGGCGGCACGCGGGTGAAGACCGCAGCCACGCGCTCGTCCTTCGCATTCACGCCGATCTCCACCTCGGACTTCGTGGCCGGGCCGATCATCGCGAACTGCTTCTTGCGACGCAGGCTGACGTAGCCCTTCTTCGGCGCGGTCTCGTAGCTGCCGAAGGCATCGATGCGCGCGACCAGCGCCTCATGGATCGGGCGCAGGCCGGCCTTGGGCCCGGTGTAGATGGCGTCGAGCGGATCCGCGTCGGCGACCGGCGCCGGCGCATCCGCGGCCTTGGCCACGTGGGCGATGGTGTTGGCATCGCCATGGCCCATGCCCAGCGCCTACTTGAGCATCGCCACCTGTTCGCCATGCTTGGCCAACCCACTGCCGCGCACCAGCGCGACCAGCTCGGCCACGGTCTTGCCCGTACGCGTCTCGATATTGGCCAGTTGCGTGGCCAGCGCCTTGTCGATGTCCATCGCCCGCGTCCCCTCGTCGATGCCGTGCACGCATGGTTGCGCGGCGTGCGTGGGCTGTCGAGTGCATCACGGGCGCTCATCTACGGCGGGTAAACTCGCCCCACGCCGCCAACCCGGAGTCCGCCATGCGCCGCCTCATGCCCTTCGCCCTTGTCGTGTTGCTCGCCGCCTGCGCGGGCCAGGGCGTGCGCCCGTCAGCGAACGTGGAATCCAGCGTGCGTGAGAGCCGCGACCTGGCCGACATTGCGCCGGTGCTGGCGGAGAACGGCACCCGCCGCACCCTGCTGGTGCTCGACATCGACGACACCCTGCTGACCTCGACCCGGTTCTTCGGCAGCGATGCCTGGTACGACTGGCAGGACAAGACGCTGGCGAAAGGGGATCCGGACAAGCTGCCCTGCCTGTTTGACATCATCTCGCTCAATTACGAAACCGGCAGCCAGCGCCCCACCCAGAACGACGGCCCGGCATTGGTGAACGCCTTGAACGGCGACCGGCTGCTGCTGACCTCGCGCAATCCGCTGTCGCGTGGCGGCACGTTGCGCACCCTGGCCGATGCCGGTTACGCATTGCCGCCCACGCTGCCGAAGGCAGGCAATGGCCTCAGCTGGGACTTCCGCAAGGCGGAAGGCGCCCGGATGTCGCGCGTGGTCTACGACCAGGGTTTGTTCATGACCACCGGCCAGGACAAGGGCCGGGTCCTGCTCGACCTGCTGCGCCGGCTCGACCTGCAATACGACCGCGTGGTGCTGGTCGACGACGGCCGCAAGAACATCGACAACATGCGGGCCGCGCTGCGCGATGCCGGCATCGACTACGCGGGCCTGTATTACACCCGTGTGGACAAGACCGTGGACCAGGCCGATGCCAAGGCAGGATGGCTGGCGTGGCGGCAGTTGCTCGCCAGTATGTACCCGCAACGCCTGGAAGCTATTGAAAACAAGAAATGTGCTTACTGATCAATGATTTGAAAGATATTAGTTCATCTATTGCATTAACTGAGCGACGGCGGTAGCCTGCAGCCATCCGGTTTCGGCCGGAGCCATGCCACAACCGTTGTCCTCGGCAGGATGCCGACTTTGAAGGAGGCCCCCCGGGCCTCCTTTTTTCTGCCCGATGCCGGCCGGCCGCAGTCCCCCGCGATGCCCCTGCGCTTGCACCCGACGGCTTGCGGCATCGACACTCCGTCCACGCCATCCGGGGCCCTCCCATGACGCAACGCTTTGTCGGTCGGCCGCTCCTGGCCTTTGCCGCGGCCCTGTGCCTGGCCCTGCTCCCGGGCTGTGAGCGCAGCGGCGGCGATGCCGGCCAGGCCATCGGCGTCGCCAAGTCCACCCGGATCGAAGCCGCGACCCGTCCGGTCGATGCCGCGTACCTCCTGCGCGACCGCTTGCTGGCGCACGACGGCGCCGGCTTCGCCAGGCTGGCCGTGCCCGCGAACCTGCACGCGCGGCTGGCCATCGGCTGGCAGGACGGTCGCAGCCGCTGGCCGCTGGACGAACTGCCGCTGGACGCGAAACTGCCGGGAATGCTGGCCACGCTGCAGGCACCGGGCGCGGACAAGGCGCTGATGAAGACCTTCCGCCAGCAGTTCGCCGGCGCCGACCGCGACATCGACCAGGCGATCCGCACCCTGGCGGTGTTCGGCGGCGAATACGTGCAGAACGACGGCGACTACACCCCGGAGGAACGCGCCCACATCGCCCAGGCGATCGCCGCCCTGAGTGGCTGGGGCCTGCGGGCGCCGTTCGCGGACAAGGCGCGCGCGCAGCGCTTCTTCACCGCGCTGACCGCCGCGGCGCGGCGCAGCGGGATCGACGTGAAGGCCGGCCCCGCCGGGTTTTCCGCGCTGGGCATGGAATCCAGCCTGAAGCGCCTGTCGCCGTTCCTGGCCACCCTGCTGGCCCAGCTGCGCCAGCAGTACGGGCTGGACATCGACGCCAGCCTGCGCGCGCTGAAGGTGACCCTGCTGCAGCAGACCGGCGACGCCGCCCGACTGCGCCTGCAATACCCGCTGGCCGGGCGCGAGATCGACGCGGAGGTGCCAGCGGTGCGCATCGACGGCCACTGGTACCTGGCCGATTTCGTCCAGCGCGCGGAAGCCAGCCTGGCCGCCAGCCCGGGCGGCACGGGCGGCGGAAAACCGGCTCCGCCATAATGGGCGCGATGCAAAGCCGCCCACCCCAGCCCAGCCAGGCCAGCCTGTTCGACGCCCCGCCCGTCCCGGAGACCCCGCCGGAGGGTGCCGCGGCGATCACCGATGGCGTCGAAGCCGCACCCGCCGTCGAAGTCGATTCGCTGCCATCGCTGCCGCTGCCGGGCTTCCTGGCCCAGTCCGAGACGCACGCCGAAGCGGTCGATGTCGACGCGACTGCCGGCATCGAGGTCGATACCGAGTCCGGCCCAGCCAGTCTCGACATCGAACCCGCGCCACCAGCCGACGCCGCCGACCACGCCCCACCCGATGTCGCCCTGCCGCCGCCGGTCCGCCCGGCCAAGGCCAAGCGTCCACTGTGGGCGCGCATCCTCGGCCGCCTGGTCGATCCCTGGCTGAAGCTGGACATCGAGCCGAACGAGCCCGCCCAGTTCCAGCAGTTCGATGACGGCCGCCCGGTCTGCTACGTGCTGGAGGACTACGGCCTGTCCAACGCGCTGATCCTGGAGCGCGCCTGCCGCGAGGCCGGCCTGCCCTCGCCGCTGCAGCCGATCCCGGGCGACCCGCTGGGCCGCAAGCGCTCGTACGTGGCGCTGTCGCGGCGGCATGCCAATGCGCTGCTGTCGCTGGGGCTGGTGCCGGGACCGGAGCACAAGACCCATTCCGGCTCGCTGGCGCGGCTGCTGGAAGCGCATCGGAGCAATCCGGCGCTGGACGTGCAGCTGGTGCCGGTGTCGATCTTCGTCGGCCAGGCGCCGAACCGGAGCAGTGGCTGGTTCAGCGTGCTGTTCTCGGAAAACTGGGCGATCGTTGGCCGCTTCCGCCGCCTGCTGGCGATCCTGCTCAACGGCCGCGACACCCTGGTGCAGTTCGCCCCGCCGGTGTCGCTGCGCGGCATCGTGGCCGAAGACCTGCCGCCGGAACGCACCGTGCGCAAGCTGTCGCGCGTGCTGCGCACCCATTTCCGCCGCCTGCGCGAGGTCGTGGTCGGCCCCGACCTGTCGACCCGGCGCATGCTGGTGGACAAGGTGCTGGCCGCCGAACCGGTGCGCGAGGCGATCGCCGACCAGGCGAAACGCGACAAGACCACGCCCGACGCCGCCTGGCAGAAGGCGCATGCCTACGCCTACGAGATCGCCGCCGACTATTCGCACACGGTGGTGCGTTCGGCCAGCTTCCTGCTGACCGGCGTGTGGAACCGCATCTACCGCGGTGTGCTGGTGCAACACCTGGACGAACTCAAGGCCGCCGCGCCCGGGCATGAAATCGTCTACGTGCCGTCGCACCGCAGCCACATGGACTACCTGCTGCTGAGCTACCTGCTCTACACGCACGGGGTGGTGCCGCCGCACATCTTTGCAGGCATCAACCTCAACCTGCCGGTGGTCGGCACCCTGCTGCGCAAGGGCGGCGCGTTCTTCGCCCGCCGCAGCTTCCGCGGCAACGCGCTGTACGCGGCGGTGTTCCGCGAATACATGGCCCAGCTGATCGCCGGCGGTTACTCGATCGAATACTTCATCGAAGGCGGGCGCTCGCGCACCGGCCGCCTGTTGCCGCCGAAGGGCGGTTCGCTGGCGATGACGGTGCGCGCCTACCTGCGCCAGCCCAGTCGCCCGGTGCTGTTCCAGCCGGTCTACATCGGCTACGAAAAACTGATGGAAGGTCGCAGCTACCTGGACGAGCTGACCGGCAAGCCGAAGGAAAAGGAATCGATCTGGCAGCTGCTGGGCGGCATCCCCAAGGTGCTGCGGACCAACTACGGCCAGGTGGTGGTGAACTTCGGCGAGCGCATCCGCCTGGACGACATCCTGGCCGAGCAGGCGCCGGACTGGAACGGCAAGGCGGTGGAAGAGGACGAGAAACCGGGCTGGCTCGCCGATACCGTCGACACCCTGGCGCAGCGGATCCAGGTCAACGTCAATCGCGCCGCCGACGTCAACCCCATCAACCTGCTGGCGCTGGCGCTGCTGTCCACGCCCAAGCACGCGATGGGCGAAGCCGACCTGCTCGCGCAGATCGCGCTGTCGCAGACCCTGCTGCGCGAAGTGCCGTACGCACCGCACGTCACCGTCACCCCGCACACGCCGGCGCAGATCGTGGCCCACGGCGAGGAGATCGGCACCCTGGTGCGCACCGCGCATCCGCTCGGCGACGTGCTCAGCGTGGACGACGAGAACGCGGTGCTGCTGAGCTATTTCCGCAACAACGTGCTGCACCTGTTCGCCGCGCCGGCATGGATCGCGGTCTGCTTCCTCAACAACCGGCGGATGTCGCGCGCGCAGTTGCAGCGGCTCGGCCGCACGCTGTATCCGTTCCTGCAGGCGGAGCTGTTCCTGCCGTGGGACGAGGACGGCTTCGCCGAACGCATCGACCGCACCATCGACATCTTCGTGCGCGAGGGGCTGCTGCAGCCGGTCAGCGACGACGATGGCGGCATCCTGGCCCGCAACACCGGGCAGACCGACGAAGTGTTCCGCCTGCGCGCGATCGGCCATGCCATGCAGCAGGCGTTCGAGCGCTACTACATCGCCATTTCGGTGCTGGTGAAGAACGGCCCCGGCACGCTCGGCGCCGGCGAACTGGAAAGCCTGTGCCAGCTCGCCGCGCAACGCCTGTCCCTGCTGTACGCACCGGCCGCGCCGGAGTTCTTCGACAAGGGCCTGTTCCGCGGCTTCATCCAGAAGCTGCGCGAACTGAAGCTGGTCTGGGCCGACGAGAACAGCAAGCTCGTCTTCGACGACCGCCTCAAGGCCTGGGCGAAGGACGCGCGCGTGGTGCTCGGTCGCGAGCTGCGCCACACCATCGAACGGGTCAGCCCGGACAGCGTGCGCACCACCGGCGAGATGCCGGCGTTGGCGGAAACCGCCACGCCGCCTGCGGATCCACCACCTGCCGGATGACACCGGCGAGGCCGAAGCCTCGCCGGTGCATTGCACGACTCAGATGGTGCCCCAGCACACCCGCGCGCCGTTCTCGCGGATCGCGCAGCTGTGCTTGTCGCCGCTGGTGACATGCACGTAGCGACCTGCCGGCGCATTGGTCTGGCCCCAGGCATTGCTGCCCCAGCAGGCCAGCTCGCCGGTGTCGCGGATCGCGCAGGCATGCGCACTGCCCGATGCCAGCGCCTTGAATCCACCGGTGGGCGGCGCTGCCATGCCGCCGCCCCAGCAGGCCAGTTGTCCGTTCGACCTCAGGCCACAGCTGAATTGCTCACCGGCGCTGATCGCCAGCCAACTGCCGGCGGGGACGCTGGTCGCGCTGGTTCCGGAATAGCCCCAGCAACCGGCACTGCCGTTGTCGAAAATGCCGCAACCGTGGAATGCGCCCAGGTTGACCTGGCGATACGTGCGCAGGAACGGCGCCGGGGCTGGCGTGGCCTGGCCATTGCCGTTGTTGCCCCAGCACGCCGGCACGCCGTTCGCCCCGAGTGCGCAGCCACCCGCGGAACCGATGTCCATCGAGGCGTATGGCCCGGCAGGCGGCGTGGCGCGGCCGAGATCGTTGAACCCCCAGCACGACAGGCTGCCGCTTGCGGCCCGCGCGCAGCTGAAGGCGGCACCCGCGCCGACATCGGCATACAACCCCGCTGGCGGCGAGGATTCGCCACTGGTGTTGCTGCCCGCGCAGACCATGGAGCCATCGCCATCGAGGTCGCAGGTGTGCGAGTGACCGGCGGCCACGGCGCCCATGCCGAACGGCCCGCGTGGCGCAGTGGTCTGGCCGTAGGTGTTGTCGCCCCAACAAACGACATTGCCGTTCTGGTTGAGCGCGCAGGTGTGGTAGCTGCCGCTCGCCATCGCGGTGTAGCGATTGCCCTTCACCAGCGGCGGACTGGCCTGGCCATGGTTGTTCAGGCCTCCGCAAACGGCTGTTCCGAACTGGCTGAGCGTGCAGGTATGCACGCCGCCTGCAGCCAGCGCGGTCGACACCTGGCTGCCGGCGATACTGGCGGCAAGCCCGTTGCCCCAGCAAACGCCAACGCCGCTGGCGCGCAAGCCGCAGGTGTGGAAATCGCCTGCCGAGATCGCGGTGAATGTTTCCCCGAACGGCACCGAGGTAGCGCCGTTGTTGCTCGCGCCCCAGCACACCGCACCGCCATCGACCCGCAGCCCGCAGGTGTGCTCGTAGCCCGCGGTCACTGCGACAAAACTCTGCTTGGAAGGTTGCGTGGTCTGGCCAGCATCGTTGCGGCCCCAGCACACCAACGTGCCGCTGGCGCGCAGGCCGCAGGTGTGGGTGCTGCCGGCGGCGATCGCAGTGAACCGTTGCCCGTTCGGGACGCTGGTCTGCCCGTAATTGTTGTCGCCCCAGCACACCGCTTCGCCATCCGAACGCAACGCGCAGCTGTGGTACAGGCCTGCGGCGACCGCGGTGAAATAGCCCTTGCTTGGCGGCGTGCTTTCGCCGGCCCAGTTACTGCCCCAGCAGGCGATCGAACCGCTGCTGCGCAGGGCGCAGCTGTGGTAACTGCCCGCCGCCAACGCCACCAGCCGCCCGTCGCCGTCCGGAATCGCGCCGGCACTCGCCTGCGCCCAGGCCCCACCCGACCAGCACCCCGTGGCCGCCAGCAGCAGCCACAACAGGCCGGTCCCGGCCCGTTGCATCGCCTTTGTCTTCATTGCCCCGTCCTCGCCGCCGGCACCACGCCGGCTCCACACCCTCTATCGGGATTCGGGAACGAATGTGGTCATGGGGTCGGCGCGTTTGCGTCGGCTCCTGCGGGAGCCACGTGCGGAACGGGACCGTCAGGCCGGTTCGTCCGGGATCAACGCATTCTCGATCCACGCGATCTGGTCCTTCAATTGCAACTTGCGCTTCTTCAGGCGCTTGAGCGCCAGTTCATCGGCCTGGATGTCGGCAGCCAGGCGTTCGATGGCGGCATCGAGGTCGCGGTGCTCCTGGCGCATCTCGACCACGCGCCGCGCCATGCGGGAGAGTTCGGCAGGATCGCGCGGCTGGTTCATGCGCCGAGCATACCCCGGCGCGATGCAGGCGGCAGCGGCATGCCCGTGGCGGGTAAAATGCCGGCCTGATGAATGCCGCCCTCCCACTCCCGCTGGCCGAACCGCAACCGCTCGCGCACAGGCGCAAGCACGAGGCCGACAAGCTGGCCAAGCGCCTGCGCCACCAGGTCGGCAAGGCGATCGCAGACTTCGGCATGATCGAGGACGGCGACAAGGTGATGGTCTGCCTGTCCGGCGGCAAGGACAGCTACGCGATGCTGGACGTGCTGCTGCAGCTGCAGAAGAAGGCGCCGGTGCGGTTCTCGATCACCGCGGTGAACCTGGACCAGAAGCAGCCCGATTTCCCCGAGCACGTGCTGCCGACGTACCTGCGCTCGATCGGCGTGGATTTCCACATCATCGAGCAGGACACCTATTCCGTCGTCAGCCGGGTCATCCCCGAAGGCAAGACGATGTGCTCGCTGTGCTCGCGGCTGCGCCGCGGCGCGCTGTACACGTATGCCGAGCAGAACGGCTTCACCAGGATCGCGCTGGGCCACCATCGCGACGACCTGGTCAACACCTTCTTCCTCAACCTGTTCTTCCACGCCAAGCTCAGCGGCATGCCGCCGAAACTGCTGTCGGACGATGGCAAGCACGTGGTGATCCGCCCGCTTGCCTACGTACGCGAACGCGATATCGAGGCCTATGCCGAGCTGAAGCAGTTCCCGATCATCCCCTGCAACCTGTGCGGCTCGCAGGAGAACCTGCAGCGCGCGCAGGTGAAGAAGATGCTGGCGCAATGGGAGAAGGACACGCCTGGCCGCGTGGAAACGATGTCGCGCGCGCTGGGCGATATCCGCCCCTCGCAACTCTCCGACCCCAATCTGTTCGACTTCCTCTCGCTCGGTAAGCGCGGCGATGCCGCACTGCCGGATGCGCATGCGTGGCTTGCCGGCGGCGAGACGCTACCCGACTACGAATAAACCGCCGTCATCCCGGCGAAAGCCGGGATCCGGATTTTTTGCCCGATCAAGGCAAGCAACCATCAGAGGGCTGGATCCCGGCTTTCGCCGGGATGACAGCTGGGCCTCCAGACCACAGGAATATTGATGTTCTTCCGCAACCTCACGCTGTTCCGTTTCCCGACTTCGCTCGACCTCTCCGACCTCGAACAACAGCTGGGCGAATGCGCGCTCAAGCCGGTCGGCCCGCTGGAACTCTCGTCGCGCGGCTTCGTGTCGCCGTTCGGCCACCACGGCGAGGCGCTCAGCCACGCCATGCACGACGCGCTGTGGGTCACCGTGGGCGGCGAGGACAAATTGCTGCCCGGCGCGGTGGTCAACGACCTGCTGCAGAAGAAGCTGGCGGCGATCGAGGAACAGGAGGGTCGCAAGCCCGGCGGGCGCACCCGCAAGCGGCTGAAGGACGAGTTGGTCACCGAGTTGCTGCCGCGCGCGTTCGTGCGACCGGTGCGCAGCGATGCGCTGCTGGACACCTCGCTGGGCGTGATCGCGGTGGATACCTCGTCGCGCAAGAACGCGGAATCGGTGGTCAGCGAAATCCGCCGCGCATTGGGCAGCTTCCCGGCGCTGCCGATCAATGCCGAAGTCGCGCCGCGCGCCATCCTCACCGGCTGGATCGCCGGCGACCCGCTGCCGGAAGGCCTGAGCCTGGGCGACGAATGCGAACTGCGCGATCCCACCGACACCGGCGCGGTGGTCAAGGTGCAGCGCATGGAACTGTCCGGCGACGAAATCGCCAAGCACCTCGAGTCCGGCAAGCAGGCCACGCGCCTGGCGCTGGTGCTCGACGACCACGTCAGCTTCGTCATCGGCGAAGACCTGGTGGTGCGCAAGTTCAAGCTGCTGGATGGCGCGGTGGACCAGCTCGAATCCACCGAGCGCGACGACGTGGCCGCGGAACTGGATGCACGCTTCGCGTTGATGGCCGGCGAATTCAAGCGCCTGTTCAACGTGCTCGAAAAGGCCTTCCGGCTCAGCAAGGCCGATGCCTGACGTGGCCGTCGCTGGCCGTGGCGGACGTAGACTGGGCTGGTTGCATCCGGCAATCGCATCGGGGAATGACATGGGCAAGAAGCTGCTGGTGGTGGCACTTGGCGTGCTGGCCTGCGCGGGCGCGATGGCGCAGTCGCGCGGCGACTGGGTGCTCGGGCAATGGCAGGGCGGCGCCTACTGGTTCCCGGGCGTCGTGCAGGAACGCAATGGCGACAACGTCACCATCCTCTACGACGACGGCACCCGCGAAACCGTTGCCCTGAAGCGCACCAAGCCCTACGACTGGGCACTCGGCACCCGCGTGGAATGCCGTTGGTCCGGCGGCAACGCGTGGTACACGGGCAAGATCACCGGCATGGCGAAGGACGGCACCGAGATCGACGTGCTCTACGACGACGGCGATCGCGAACGCATCGCGACCGGCGGCTGCCGCTCCCGCTAGGACCCGCATGCAGTCACTGTTGCGCCTGTTGCGGGCGCCCCGCACCCCGTCCAAGACCTCCGCCGTGCAGCGCGACAGCATCGGTTTCGTCCTGGACGACGGCCGCCACGTCGACGTCCTGCGCGTGCGCGATCCGCGTGCGCGCAGGATCAAGCTGTCGGTCGACGAACGCGGCGCGCGCCTGAGCCTGCCGCTGCGCGCCAGCTTGGTGTCGGGCGAGCGTTTCCTGCACGAACATCGCGACTGGCTGCGCCTGCAACTGGCCGCACAGGGCGAACACGCCGGCGAAGGCTTGCAACGCGGCATCACCGATGCACTGCCATTGCGCGGGCTGGACCTGCCGCTGCACTGGACCGGCGGCCGCGCGATGCGGATCGATCTCGATGCCGACGCCAGCCTGCTGTTCGCCGCGCCGGCCACCGCCGGCGATGCCGGCCTGCGCCGTACCTTGCGCGATTTCTACGAAGCGCAGGGCCGCGCGGACGTCGGCCGCTGGTTGCCGCGCTACCTCGGCGACCTGCCGCGCGCACCGCGGCGCATCCTGTTCAAGCGCACCTCGTCGCAATGGGGCTCGCTGGCACCGGACGGCACCCTCTCGCTGGACCTCGCGCTGGTGCTGGCGCGGCCGTCGGCCTTCGAATACGTGCTGGTCCACGAACTCTGCCACCTGCTCCACGCCGATCACTCGCGGCGCTTCTGGCGCGAGGTGGAAGCACGCTTCCCGGCCTGGCGGGACGAACGGCATTATTTCCACGCCGAAGGTCGGCGATTGAAGGCGCGCCTGCGTGGCCTGCTGGCCGGTTGACTTGCCCGGCTGCGTTGCCTCGGGCAGACAACGAAGGAAAGCCGCCATGACCCACCCCGCCATCCGCCTGTCGATCGCCATCGCGCTCGCAGCCCTGCTCGTCGCGCCGGGCTGCAGGAAAGCCCAGGACGCCGCCATGGAAACCGCGATCGAAAGCGCCACCGGTGCCAAGGTCGATGTCGACAAGGACGGCAACGAGGTCACCATCAAGACCGAGCAGGGCGACCTCAGGATCGCGACGGCCGAGGATGGCGGCAGCGTGGCGATGCCGGCCAACTTCCCCAAGGACGTGTTCCTGCCCGCCGACAACACGCTGGCCAGCGCGATGGACATGGGCGGCATGCAGATGCTCAACATGACCACCCCGCAGGAGCTGGCCGCGGTCTCCGCCGACATCGAGAAGTCGATGCAGGACCAGGGCTGGAAGCGCGAGATGGCCATGCAGGCCGGGGGCGGCAATACGCTGATGTACAGCAAGGACAAGCGCCAGGTCGTCTACCAGATGCTCAAGGCCGACGAAGGCGGCACCCAGCTGGCCATCCGCACCGGCGAAAACGGTTGAGCCATCGGGCGGCATGCCGCTGCGCGCACCGCCCGCTTCACCGCATGATCCACAAGCCGCCCGCCTCGACCTGGGGCGACTACCGCATCCGCGCGCGCCTGTTCTGGCTGTTGTTGCTGGTGGGTCCATTCGTCGCACTGGTGACGGCCGAGCTCTGGTTGATCGAGCACTACGGCCTGCACGGCCTGGGATGGTCGTTGGCGGCGTGGCTGGGCGCGTTGTTGCTGGCGGCCTGGCACTGGCAATCGTTCCGCTGCCCGCGCTGCGAACGCCGCTTCTTCGAGCGCCGCCCGTTGCTCCTGGCGCTGCGGGCCCGGCGCTGCATCAACTGCATGCTGTCGAAGGAGTGATGCAGGCCACCGGCCTGCGCGCGATCAGCGCAGGAAGAAATCGCCGATCGCCGCCGCCACGTCGGCGGGTTGCTGCATGTGCAGGTGGTGGCCCCCGGCGATGATCTTCAATTCGCCGTTCGGCAACAGGCCCACCCGGCGGCGGCGCAGCGCATCCGGCAGGTAGGGCTGCGCGGGGTCTGCAAAGATCGCCAGGGTCGGGCATTCGATCCCGGCCACCAGGTGCTCCACCTGCGCCTCGGTCATCCGCACCATGGTCGGCAAGGTCAGCCGCGGGTCGCTGCTCCACTCGTGCCCCACGAGCTGCCCGTCGACATGCACGTCGCGCAGGCCGCGTTCCACCAGCAGCCGCACCGAGGCCTCGTCCAGTCCGCTGCCCGGTACCAGGCTGGCGAACTGGCGGGTGCGCACCGCGCTGTCGATGTCGGTGAACACGCGCAGGCGCTTGTCCTTGAGCTTGCGATGCGCCACCACCGCATCGCGCATGCGTGCCACGGTGCGTTCCGGGGTTTCGGCCAGCGCCCCCAAGGCCTCGATCGCGACCAGTCGCTCGATCCGTTGCGGGCAAGCGGCGGCCAGCATGCTGGCGATGCCGGCGCCCATTGAATGTCCGAGCAGGGCGAAGCGTTCCCAACCCAGCGCGTCGGCGACATCCAGCACCGCGTTCATCGTACCGACGAACGAGTAATCCGTACCAGGAGGCAGATGCGCACTGCGTCCGTGGCCGGGCTGGTCGATCGCGACCAGGTCGATGCCGTGCAGGTATTCCGCCAGAGGAACGAAGCTGGCCGCGTTGTCCAGCCAGCCGTGCAGTGCCAGCACCTTCGGCGCATCGGATTCGCCGATGCGCAACGCGCCAATCCGACCGAGCGGGATATCGATGTCGAACTCGCGCATCACGACCAGCCCGTGTCGGCTTGCGCCAATGTCGCCAACGCCTGCGCATGCGCATCGCCTGCATTCAGGCACGGGATGTAGCGCAGGGACTCGCCACCGGCCGCGCGGAACGCATGCGCGTTCTCCACCGCGATTTCCTCCAGCGTCTCCAGGCAATCCACCGCGAAGCCCGGGCAGGCCACGTCGACCGAGCCCACGCCCTCGCGTGCCAGCGCTTCCAGCGTCTGCTGCGTGTACGGCTGCAGCCAGCGTTCCTTGCCGAAGCGCGACTGGAAGGTCAGCAGGATGTCTCCGCGCGGGATGCCCAACGCTTCGGCGATGGCGACCGTGCTGGCCTCGCACTGTGTCGCGTAGGGATCGCCGCCATCGACCAGGCGCTGCGGGATGCCGTGGAACGACAGCAGCAGGCGTTCGCCACGGCCGTGGAGTGCCCAATGCGAGCGGATCGAATCGGCGACCGCCGCGGCCCAGCCGGCGTCGCGGTGGTAGTCCTGCAGCATCGAAATCTGCAAGCCTTTTCCATGTCGTGCGATGGCGTCGGCGACGCTGGCGGTCGTCGTCGTCGAATATTGCGGATACAGCGGCAACACGCGGACCGAGTACACGCCTTCCGCACGCAGCGCATCCAGCGCGGCGCCGATCGATGGCTCGCCATAGCGCATCGCATGGCGTACGCGCCAACCCGGCAAGCGCATGCGCACCGCATCGGCCAGCGCTTCGGTATGCACCGCCAGCGGTGAACCACCGGGCAACCAGACCGACGCATATTTCAGTGCGACCTTCGGGCTGCGCAGCGGCAGGATTACGAAGTGCAGCAACGGGCACCACAGCCAGCGGGTGAGCTGGACCACGCGATGGTCGTGGAGGAATTCGGCGAGGTAGCGGCGCACCGCAGGCGCGGTGGGTGCGGTCGGCGTGCCCAGGTTGACCAGCAACAGCGCGGGCGGCGATTCGGAAGCCTGATTCATCGCAACAGGATGACATGCGGATGCGGCAAATTCCGACGGCGGCGGCCTCCCATGGTCGGCAGGCTGGTGTTCGCATTCGGGAGTAGAGTGGATCGATGGAGATGAGCGAACTCGTGCTGGAACACTTGCGAGGCATCCGCACTTCGCTGGATGGATTGCACCAGAAGGTGGATGGCCTGACGGAGCGGATGGGCAACGTCGAACAGTCCATTGCCCCAGGGTGTCAGGATTTTCGTGTGAGGGGCCTACGATGACGAGATTCAGGAGCCCCCATGCCTCGCAAGAAGACCCCGCCGGCGGCTGCGCCGGAAGCGATCCTGCCCCAGGACCTGCTTGAGAAGTTGATCCCCGGCCCGATGGACGCCGCTGGCGTCGAGGCCGTATTCCAGAAGCT
>NZ_JAYRTQ010000019.1:0-49311 GCF_041919455.1 Thermomonas sp. | reverse complement strand
CACCAACCTGGTCGAAGGCATCAACAACAAGATCAAGGTCATCAAGCGAATGGCCTACGGCTTCCGCGACGACGCCTACTTCTTCCTGAAGATCCGGGCCGCCTTCCCCGGACTTGGGTGAAGAACCCGAAGTTTAGCCTCAGCGGAAACTGGAGCGGCTGCTGCATACTGCGCGCACCCAAACCCTGCTCCCGGAGGCTGTCGTGTTCGAGCGAGTTTCCCGTAGTTGGGGCCTGATCAAGGCCAGTGCCGGCGTGCTGGCCAAGGACAAGGAACTCCTGGTGTTCCCGCTGCTCTCGGCGATCTGCACGCTGATCGTGGCGGCGGCGTTCCTGCTGCCGGCGTTCGGCTTGGGCGCGCTGGACGGCCTGCGCGAGGGCGGCATGTCGGTCACGGCCTACGTGTTCGCGTTCCTGTTCTACCTGGTGCAGTACTTCGTGATCTTCTTCTTCAACTCGGCGCTGGTCGGCGCGGCGATGATCCGCCTGGACGGCGGCGACCCGACCGTGCGCGACGGCCTGCGCATCGCCGGCGGCAAGGTCGTGCCGATCCTCGGCTATGCCGCCATCGCGGCGACGGTGGGCATGGTCCTGCGCGCGATCCAGGAACGCGCCGGCTTCCTCGGCAGGATCATCGCCGGCCTGATCGGCGTGGCCTGGACGCTGGCCAGCTTCCTGGTGGTGCCGGTGCTGGTGTCGCGCGACATCGGCCCGCTCGATGCGGTGAAGGAAAGCGCGCTGCTGCTGAAGAAGACCTGGGGCGAGAACCTGATCGGCCAGGGCGGCGTGGGCCTGGTGTTCGGCTTCATCTTCTTCGCACTGGTCATCGTCGGCGGGGCGGGCATCGTCGCCGCGGCCACGACCGGCAACGGCGTGCTGATCGGGCTGATGGTGGCCCTGCTCATCGTGGCGCTGCTGGTCGCCGCGCTGGTGCAGGCCGCGCTGTCGGGCATCTACTCCGCGGCGCTGTATCGCTACGCCGTCGGCGCGGGCGACAGCGAAGGCTTCAACGCGCAATTGCTCGGGCAGGCATTCCGCACCAAGTAAGCACGCGACAGGCGAGGGAATCGATGCATCGATTCCCTCGCCGCTTCACCCAAGGTCATTCCGCATCGATGTCGATGCGCACGCCCTGCACGTTGTTCTCGACCACGGCGTCGTGCACGTGATCGACAGCGTGCTGATGCCGAAGTAATCGCATTCCGCCTCCCTCGTGGCGGCATGCGTGCGGGCGGCTTCGGCCGCCCGTTTTCGTTGGCGCGCGTCGCGCGCGCGACGGTCAATCGCAACGGCGCAGTCAGCATTGCGAAGTCGCCGCTCACGGCTCCGTCACCCTGCAAGGACCCTCGCATCGGCATGGTGCGGGTCCTCCCACAACGCAGGAATTCCCATGGGCATGCCATTGCGCAACAAGACCATCGCCATCCTCGCCACCGACGGCTTCGAGCAGGTCGAACTCACCGAACCAAAGCAGGCTGTCGAACAGGCAGGCGCGACGACCCGCATCCTCTCGCTCAAGGACGGCGAGATCCAGGGCATGCACCACGACAAGAAAGGCGACACGTTCAAGGTTGATGCGCTCGTGGCCGACGCCAGCATCGACGACTTCGACGCCCTGATTCTTCCGGGCGGCGTGGCCAATCCCGATGCCCTGCGCCTCGACCAGGCGGCTGTGGATTTCGTGCGCGACTTCACCAACAGCGGCAAGCCGATCGGGGTGATCTGCCACGGCCCGTGGATCATGGTCGAGGCCGACGTGGTCGGCGGTCGCACGATGACCGCCTGGCCGAGCGTTCGCACCGACCTGCGCAATGCCGGCGCCGAGGTGGTGGACGAGGAAGTCGTCACCGACCGCGGCATCGTCTCCAGTCGCAACCCGGACGACCTGCCGGCGTTCTGCCGGAAGATCGTCGAGGAGTTCGCCGAAGGGAACCACGCAACGCGCTGAGGCCGCGCATTGCGGCAGCAACGGCGGGACGCGGAAGCGCGTTCCGTCAGTGCACGCAACATCGGCATTGCGCGGGTCCGAGGATCACGAAACGCGCCCGCGTTTCTCACCCATCATTTGTCCGCGGGAGCCGGCGGCGGTGCGAGCCAGCGCGGATAGCGACGCACGATCTCGAGCAAGCGCGCCTGGAACCCCGGGTCGCTGCGCTGCACGGATTTCGCCAGCGCCACGCGATCAAGGAAGAACTGCTCGAACGCGCCCGGCGAGAGCGTGGTCAACAGGCGCACCGGGCGATCGTCGGCGCTGCCCTGCGCATGCACTGTCCCGCGAGGGATGTGGACGAAGGAGCCGGCCGGCAGGCGATGGCTGCGGCCGTCGAGTTCCAGCGCCAGCGTCCCCTCGAGCACGTAGAAACTCTCGTCCATCTCCGGATGCACATGCGCGGGCGTGCGATACGGCGGTTGCTCGGTGAGCTCCACCACCGCGAAACGCCCCTCGGTGGCGGACGACGGCACCAGCACGCGCAGCGTGCCCGCGTCGTAGGAGTGCGATGGAGCGTCGGCGGCGATCACCGGCAGCGGTCCGTCGGCGGCCGATTGCGCGCGCGTCGCGGGCGCGAACGAGAGCAACAGCAACGCAACGCTGGCGGCGAAACGGATTGGCATGATCGTCTCCGGAATCAACACGGGCTACGAAAATCGCACCCACGCGCGGACAGTGGCGGCATCGATTCCAGCGGATCGTCGCTGACACCCTGCTTCGCTGGCGTCATTCCGCGCCGACCTTGCCAGCCGCTGGCGCACGCACGGCATTCCAGTTGAACAGGAAACGGCGGTGTTCGGCCCAGGTCTGGCCGCGCGCGACCTCGCCCTCCAGGCAGACGGACGTGTGATAGGGCCCGACCCCGTCGCTGGTGCGGAAGCTCGCACACACACGACCACGATCCAACTTCCAGCGCCCGGCTTCGATACGGCTGTTGTAGAAACTGCCCTCCACGCCGCCACCCGGTCGCAGGGACAGTTGCATGGGTTGCGTGTAGGGCACCGCAGGATCGGTGGCGAGATCGACCACCCAGTCGCCTGCCAATCCCGGCTCGGCGGCCGATACCGGCATCGCCAGGGATGCCGCAATGCAAAGCAGGGCCAGCACGCGCATGACGGTACTCCTCGTTGATCGTCGAAGACTGCATATGGGGACGTGCGAGATCCGGATGCACGGGAGATTTACTCTCGCGTTGTCACGACGATCCCGACGATGCGCAAGGCGGGACATGCACGCCTCTCGATCAGTGAACCTGACCGGGGGTCTGCGTCAGCGCGCGTCGTCCACCCTGTGCAACCAGCCCAGCAAGCCGTCGAAGAACATCTGCTGGTCGTCGTACATCGGCATGTGGCCGCTGTTCGGCAGCAGCAGGAAATCGCCGCGCGGCACTTGCTTGCTCATCATCCGCATCCACGCCGGATCCATCGTGTCGTGTTGCCCGGCGATGACCAGCGTCGGGACGGTGATCCTCTTCAGGTCGGCGGTGCGGTCCCAGTGCAGCAGGATGCCGCTCGCCCCCATTTCGCTGGGGCCCTGCATCGGCACGTAGACCTTCTTGTTGATGTGGCGGACGTAGGAACGCAGGACCGGCTCCGGCCATTCCGCCGCGGGCCGGCGCAGGAGGTGGGCCTCGTAGTACGGCAGCAGCAGTTCCTCGTAGCGCGGGTTGTCGTACTGCTTCGCCGCTTCCAGCGCCAGGATCTCCTTCAACGCCCGCGGATCCATCATCGGCATCAGCACGTCGTGCGCGTACCGGTTGTACGCGGGGATGCTGGACATCATGTTGGAGATCGCCAGCCCCTTGAGGTGCTGCTGGTATTTCAGGGCGTATTCGATGGCGAGGATGCCGCCCCAGGAATGGCCGTAGAGGTAGAAGTTCTCGCGGCCCAGCCCCAGCGCGATGCGCACCTGCTCCACTTCCTCGACATAGTGTTCGATGTTGAGGAACGGCGTCATGTGCTCCGGCTGGTCGCTGTAGTACGAGCCCAACTGGTCGTAGTAGTAGTACTCGATGCCGTCCGCCGGCAGGAAGCTGTCGAAGGCCTCGAACGCCTCGTGGGTGGCGCCCGGCCCACCGTGCAACAGCAGCAGCTTGATCCGCGGGTTGTTGCCGATGCGCTTGGTCCACACGCGGAACTCGCCCTCCGGCGTGTGGATCGGGATCATCCGCACGCCACCGGACCATGCATCGGGGTGCTCGGTGTTGCCGTGGTAGGCCTTGAGCGACTGCGGCTCCGCTGCGCTGGCGACCAGCGCACAGGCCCACAGCAGCAACGTGACCAGGATGCGATGCATGGCGATCTCCCCGAATCGATGCGAGGTGCCACTGTACTCCGGCTGCCGGAACAGGATTCGGCGCATGGCGCCCGGCATGCAAACGGAATCGATCGCTGCCGGCGTGCCGCAGATCAGAGCACGACGCCCTCGACCTTGGTGTCCAGCACCGGCGTCAACGGACAGCCGTCGGCAACGCGCGCCAGATAGGGCCGCAGGTCCGGCATCGCCGCCGGCGGCGGAGACCGGCCAGTTCCCAGGCGGAACGTGATCGGCGTGATCAGCCGACAGTCGATGCGCTGGCCATCCACCTCGACCGGTTCCAGTTGCCAGTGCACGATCGCCTCGCGCGCGACTGCATCGAACGTCTTCTTCCAGTTCTTGCCTGCCTGCGAATCCAGCAGCTCCACTTCGATGGGCTTGCCCTGCGGATCGGGCCGGATCGCGTACACCAGCGTTTCCTCGACGCCCCGCCGCTGCGCGTCCACCGGATAGCGCGGCGGATGCATGGCACGACTGCTGGGAGCTCCGTTGGCAACGAGCCACGGGGGCACGCTGGTCACGCTCTTGATCCGCAGCGAAAAGCCGCCACCCGCCGCAGGCAACACATCCACCACAATGCGTTGCGACACGCGCCCCGGCACCGGCTTGCCCTGCCACGTGCCCGGGATGTAGCGCCAACCGGCCACCTGCTTGCGCACCATCGCCTGCAACGTCGGCGACAACCCTGCGTCCGGCGCGATATTGGCTGGCCGCCCATCCGCCCGCACGTCGGCCTGGAAATCGAGCGGGAGCGTGCGCGGCGGCGATTCCGCGCGTGCGGGCAGGACGGCGCACAGCGCGACAACCAGTCCCATCGAAGCCAACCGGATTGCGTGCATGTCGGATCCACTCACGGAGGATGCCGAAGTGTGGCACGGCGGGCGCAAGCCGGCGTCCTCGTTTCGGGGCATGCGGAACATCGCCTGCGACGCCTCAACCGGACATATGTCTCTCGTTCTTTTTCGTTGCAGCCGGGATTGCGGCTAGTGCGCAGGGACGGAACTCTTCAGCGCAGACACGATGTCGATCAACCTCGTTCCGCTCAGGATGCTGGCGCGTATGAATTGCTTCTGGGCGACTGAAAGCTTTCCACCCAGCGCGTCGCGCACCGCCATCTGGTCCAGGTCGAACTCCAGGCCGCGAATGAGGCGCTTGACGTCGCCGTCGGGAAGTCCGTATTCGGAAAGCAGGTGGGCGATTTCATCGAGGACATCCATGTGTTCATAGGCCAAGGCTGGAACGCGGGCCTATTGAACCCCAGCACGGGTCTCGCCTCGGTGAAGAGAGAAATGGAGGAGATACATTCAATCAGACGAAATAAATGTACCTGACCCCATTTTTGATAGGCCAAGGCTGGAACGCGGGCCTATTGAACCCCAGCACGGGTCTCGCCTCGGTGAAGAGAGAAATGGAGGAGATACATTCAATCAGACGAAATAAATGTACCTGACCCCATTTTTGCTTCACCTCAAGAAAATTCGAAATTGTCCCTGACACCTTTTCTGCGCTGGCTTTCTCTTGGGCCAGCAAGAGAAAGTGATCCGGGCGCCGGAGGCGGACGGAAGCTCTGCTTCTTCCAGACATGCGAAAGGCGGGACATGCCCGCCTCCTGCAAGAGAACCTGGCCCTGCCACTCCCCTTTGCAAATTTAAGAAGCCGAAGACGACAAGAGCGAATTCTCAAAATCGGAAAGGTTCAAGATTGCCCTTCTTATCGAGCGATAGTCAGTTGCGGGAACATCCACATAGCCGGAAACACCCATTTCCGACTCAGCCTCGAAGAGCCCCTGGGGCGCACTGGTCGTGGAAATTAGGTCGACATAACAACCATAGTCAATCGCGTAGACGTTGTAACGCACGCCCCGAGTCTCATTACTGGAGACTCCTTTCTTGATGACGTGGATCACGCGAGAATCGTATAGATAGTCTATGAGATCACTCTTAGTAGATGACGGCAGCAAGAACGCCCTGGCGCGACGCTCCCCAATCACGTCTTCGCGAATCCAATGCAGCAGATCGAGCGCACTTTGGCGTGAGCCAATTGCGGCTTCCTTCGACTGCTGATACCACTGTCGCGCAGCCGATCTGATATCTGCAACTGAGATGGCGCGATCAGATGCTGATTGCGCGGCCAACGCCATTACATTGATCGCATCCCTAGGGACGCCTTCTGCAGCCCTCACCAATTCTTGCAAAGCATTGATTTGGGTGAAAGCGGCCGAAACGAAACTAGACTCCGAAATCTCCTTAAGTTCATGTCCCTCGCCCTTTTCTGGCGCCGACGAACGGACGTGCTTCCATAGTAAAGATTTGAAGAAAGCGGTCGCAGTCGTTGCGTTGTTGTCGAACACCATGAAGTCGTCCAACGTGAGACTTGCGACTGCATCGGCACCTATTTCAATGCCAATGGAACCACCTTGCTCTGAGGCTATTTGAAAATTTGTTCGCTGTTCGATAGCCGCGATTTTTACGACTATTTCTCTGATCGGGAAGACGGTCCTTCTAAGCAGATCTGCTAGATAGGGCTGAAGATCCAATGGAACTTCACTCCACTCGTCTAGCAAGAGCCACAAGGTCGCGCCGCTAAATGGCGCGCACGCTTCACGCAGAGCAGTCGAAACATTCCCAAACACGAGCCTGTGGCGCGCTACACCACTCACCGTAACTGTTCGTCCAGAACTCCTTGTGGAGCTAGCGACGTTCTCGAGCTTCGCCGTTAGGCCAGGATTTCCAGATAAATCTAATGAGATCCCGTCAGTCGAACCGGCGCTCTCTTCCGAATTTTGATTAGTAGCGTCAACCACCTGACCAACCACACAAACTTGTGTGATGGAATCTCGTAGGCCATCAAGCCGCCTCTGTGCAACTTCAAGATCTACGGACTCGTTGTCTAAGGCCGCACCCATCAGCCCATCGTGGATCGCCCAGAGCAAATCTGTAATTAGACGCGTCGCCCTCTCTGATAGCGGCAAATTCGGATCAGAGTAGATTCCGCCAGTCGACCCTAACGTCCGAAGATCAACCTGAATCGCTATCTGATTTTGCGCTATCGCGTCCGCATATAGCTTGGACAATACGTGGGTCTTACCTGTACCCCGCCTACCAAAGATGATCTGGTGATCATTATTGGCAAGCGACGCCAGAAGCGAGCCTGCGTCAGTAAAGGAAGCAACCAACTGAGCACTAGTGGCGCGCTCTGCTCGTTTTGGCAACTTCAAGAGGAGTCTATTTATTGGGCGCACTCATCTCCCCCTGCATTGCATCTAGAGGTATGAAGACCTACTCACCCGCACTTCGAATAACCACAATTCAAACAAGTCGCACACCCATCCATCAGGACCAGCGCCTTGGTCGAACACTTGTGGCACATCGTCGCCGTCGGCGGGAACACCGCGCCGTCGCCCGTCACTTCGATGTCCTCGTGGTGCGTCGCCGTGGAACCGGCGACCGTGCTGCCCGCAGGCGGCGTTACGTCAGAGTTTTTTTTTGAGCGCTGCTGCGTCTCATAGGCGCGCCGCTTCTCCGCGATCAGCGCGCGCTGGTGCTCGCTCATCTCAGGGTCGTGCATCATCCCGATCGACTTCAGGTGGTCCTCGATGATCATGCCGAGCTCGGCGACCAGCGACGGCATGTACACGCCACCGGCCTTGAAGTAGCCGCCCTTCGGGTCGAACACGGCCTTCATTTCCTCGACCAGGAAGGTCACGTCGCCGCCCTTGCGGAACACGGCGGACATGATGCGCGTGAGCGCGACGATCCACTGGAAGTGCTCCATCGACTTGGAGTTGATGAAGACCTCGAACGGGCGGCGGTGTTCGTGGTCGGTGCCGGCGTTGAGCACGATGTCGTTGATGGTCACGTACATGGCGTGTTCCACCAGCGGCGACTTGATCTTGTAGGTGCTGCCGATCAGGACTTCCGGGCGCTCGATGCGCTCGTGCATCTGGATGACGTCGGCCACCGGCAGTTCGGCCTCGACCTGGGCGCGGCTGACGGAATCGGCCTTGACCGCTTCCTTCGCCTTGTCCTCGGGGGTGACGACGGCGTAGCCCTTGATTTTCTTTTCGATCCTGACGGCCATGTGTGTTCCGGTTCTCTTGCTGTCTGCGTGCGTGGGTGGGTGCTGGCCCTCACCCCAACCCCTCTCCCGCGGACGGGAGAGGGGCTCGAGCGGGTCACTTCTTCTTCGCTGCCTTCTTGGCGGCCTTCTTCGCCGGCGCCTTCCTGGCGGCCGTCTTCTTCATCGGTGCCTTCTTCGCGGCTGCCTTCTTCGCAGGCGCCTTCTTCACCGCTTTCTTGATCGCCTTCTTCGCGACGGCCTTCTTCGCCGTTGCCTTCCTGGCGACCTTCTTGACCGCCTTCTTCACTGCCGCCTTCTTCGCCGTGGCTTTCTTGGCGACCTTCTTGGTCGCCTTCTTGCCGGCGGCCTTCTTGGCAGGGGCCTTCTTCGCGGCCTTCTTGCCGGTCGCCTTCTTCTTCAGGCTGGCGGCTTCCTTCTTGGCATCGGCACTGACCGCGGCGAGCTTCTTCTTGGCGTTGGCCACGGTCTTCTTGACCGCCTTGCTGGCTTTCTCGGTGCGCTTGGCCACGGCCTTCTTGGCGCTGGCGACGCGCGTCTTCACCGTCTTCTCGGCGGACTTCGCGGCCTTCTTCGCCTTGGCGACGGTGGCGCTGGCGGTGCTGGCGACGGCCTCGCCGATTTCGGATGCTTTTTCTTTCACGCTTTCAGCGGCATCGGACAGCGTGGCCGCCACTCCATTTCCATTGCTCATGAAGCCCTCCTCGTCGGGCGTTGGTTGGGTACTACAGCGCGATCCTATACCTGCTGGCGGCGTGCGTGCAGCGTGACGAACGTTGTAGGTCGCGCCGCCACCAGGCGCGACCGGAACTCCGTGATCCCTTCCATCGAGGCGCGCTTGCGGGTTGCCTCGAAACTTGCCGCGGGTCTTCTCGCGAAGCGCCATCGGCGGACCCTCAGAACGTGCCGCGGGCCTTCCTGCGAAGCCGCATCGGCGGGGACATCAGAACTTGCCGTGAGCCTTCTCGCGAACCGCCATCGGCAGACCCTCAGAACTTGCCGTGAGCCTTCTCGCGAAGCGCCCTCGACGGGACCTCAGAACTTGCCGTAGTAGCCTTCCTTCAAGGCATCGAACAGGTTGGCGGCGGTGTGCAGTTCGCCGTCGTATTCGATCTGCTCGTTGCCCTTGACCTCCACCACGCTGCCGTCGTCCAGCTCGAAGCGGTAGGTGGTGTTCTCCAGGTCGGCCTCCTTGACCAGCACGCCCTGGAAGGCGGCGGGGTTGAAGCGGAAGGTGGTGCAGCCCTTCAAGCCCTGCTCGTGGGCGTAGCGGTAGATGTCCTTGAAGTCCTCGTACGGATAGTCGGTGGGGACGTTCGCGGTCTTGGAGATCGAGGAATCCACCCACTTCTGCGCGGCGGCCTGGACGTCCACGTGCGCCTTCGGGGTGATGTCGTCGGCGCTGATGAAGTAATCCGGCAGCTTCGAGGCGGCGTCCTCGGCGTACGGCATTGCCTTCGGGTTGACCAGCTCGCGGTAGGCGAGCAGCTCGAAGGAATAGACGTCCACCTTCTCCTTGGTCTTCTTGCCTTCGCGGATCACGTTGCGGCTGTAGTGGTGGGCGAAGCTGGGCTCGATGCCGTTGCTGGCGTTGTTGGCCAGGCTCAGCGAAATCGTGCCGGTCGGGGCGATGGAGCTGTGGTGGGTGAAGCGCGCGCCGACCTCGGCCAATTCCGCGACCAGTTCCGGGGCGACCTCGGCCACGCGCTGCATGTAGCGGCTGTACTTCGCGTGCAGCACCTTGCCGCTGATCTCCTGGCCGAGCTTCCAGCCGTCCTTCGCCATCTCCGGGCGCTTGCGCAGCATCTCGGCGGTGACCTCGAACACCTCGTCCATGATCGGCGCGGCGCCTTTTTCCTTCGCCAGCGACAGGCCCATTTCCCAGCCGGCCACCGCCATGTCGCGGGCGATGCGCTCGGTGAACTCGCAGGATTCCTTGCTGCCGTACTTCATCTGCAGCATGGTCACGGTGCTGCCCAGGCCCAGGAAGCCCATGCCGTGGCGGCGCTTGCGGGCGATCTCGTCGCGCTGCTGCTGCAACGGCAGGCCGTTGACCTCGACCACGTTGTCCAGCATGCGGGTGAACACGCGCACGACTTCCTTGTATTCCTCCCAGTCGAAGCTGGCCTTGTCGGTGAAGGGATGCTTGACGAACTTGGTGAGGTTGATCGAGCCCAGCAGGCAGGCGCCATACGGCGGCAGCGGCTGCTCGCCGCAGGGATTGGTGGCGCGGATCGTCTCGCACCACCAGTTGTTGTTCATCTCGTTGACGCGGTCGATCAGGATGAATCCCGGCTCGGCGTAGTCGTACGTCGAGACCATGATCATGTCCCACAGGTGGCGGGCGCGGATCTGGCCGTAGATCTTGCAGGCCACCAGGCCGTCGTCGCGGGTGATGTAGCCCTTGTGGGTCGGCCAGTCGCGCCAGACGACCTGCGCGGCATCGGCCAGGTCGAGCTCGCCGGCTTCCTGCTCCGCCACCGGGAACACCAGCGGCCAGTCCTTGTCGTTGTTGACCGCGTCCATGAAGCCGTCGGTGATCAGCAAGCTGAGGTTGAACTGGCGCAGGCGGCCGTCTTCGCGCTTGGCGCGGATGAAGTCCTTGACGTCCGGGTGGGCGATTTCGAAGGTGCCCATCTGCGCGCCGCGGCGGCCACCGGCCGAGCTCACGGTGAAGCACATCTTGTCGTAGATATCCATGAAGGACATCGGCCCGCTGGTGTAGGCACCGGCGCCGGCGACGAACGCGCCGCGCGGGCGCAGCGTGCTGAATTCGTAGCCGATGCCGCAACCGGCCTTGAGGGTCAGGCCGGCCTCGTGGACCTTCTCCAGGATGCCGTCCATCGAGTCGGTGATGGTGCCGGACACGGTGCAGTTGATCGTGCTGGTCGCCGGCTTGTGTTCCTGCGCGCCGGCATTGCTGGTGATGCGGCCGGCGGGAATCGCCCCGCGGCGCAGTGCCCAGGCGAAACGCTCCATCCAGTACTGCTGCAGCTCGGCGGTGGGCTCGGCCTCGGCCAAGGCCTTGGCCACGCGCTGGTAGGTGCCGTCGATGTCGGCATCGAGCGCCACGCCCTGCTTGGTCTTGAGGCGGTACTTCTTGTCCCAGATGTCCAGCGAGGCCGGCTGCATCGGGATGTCCTGCTTTGCGTCCGTGGCCACTGCTTCCAGCCTCACCGTGCTCATGCCTGACGACTCTCCTGTCCTGTCATTCGATCGCAGCGGGGGCCGCGACCTGGGTTGTTCGTGGGTTCGCCATCGGCGATTTCAGCCGGCGACGATGCGGGCCGCGCGCTGCGCGCAGCCTGCCTGTCATGGTTTTCCTGGCGTTGCCGCCGAACTCCAGCTCGTCACGCGTCGCTCCCCCGACGTCGTTACTGCCAAGCACTTGCACTACCCTCCTGGGCACAAGTCTTGGGCCTGTTCGGCGAACCCGACCACAAGATGTAGTGGCTCGCCAGCAATCGAAGGTACCCAGCGTCCGGGAGCAAGTCAACGCTAAAATTTATCGAAAATGGCTTGCAAAGCGGGGGTGCCGGCTGACACGCGCATCCCGACGCGGTTTCACCGAAGATTCAAGCGCGTCGGCGGAAAGTGTGAATGCGCACCAACCGGTGCATCCCCCTGATTCATTCCGGAGTCGTCCCGCAATGCAGCACGCCCCGAGCACCGCCCGCCGCACCCTGCTGGCCCTGACCGCCGCCGCCGCGTTCGGCGGATTCGCCGCCACCGGCCTGAACCTGATGCTGGATGCGCCCGCCGGCGCGCAGCCCCCGCCCGGCATGGCCAGCGTGCCCGCCGCCGCCGCGCTGCCGACCGCGGTCAGCGGCGTGCCGGTGCCGTCGCTGGCACCGATGCTGAAGCGGGTGCTGCCCGCGGTGGTCAGCGTGACCAGCAAGCAGCGGGTGCGGGTGAACACCCCGTTCGGCGACGACCCGGTGTTCCGCCGGATGTTCGGCATCCCGCAGGAGCGCATCGCCCAGTCGCTGGGCTCGGGGGTGATCATCGACGCCCAGCGCGGCCTGGTGCTGACCAACAACCACGTGGTCGAGGATGCCGACGAGGTCTCGGTGAACCTGGCCGACGGGCGCACCCTCAAGGCCGAATTCGTTGGCTCCGATCCGGACACCGACGTGGCGCTGATGCGCATTCCCGCGCAGGACCTGACCGCGATCCCGATGGCGAACAGTGACAGGCTGCAGATCGGCGACTTCGTGGTCGCCATCGGCAATCCGTTTGGCGTGGGTCAGACGGTGACCAGCGGGATCATCTCCGCGGTGGGTCGCAACAACCTGCCCGGCGCCGGCTTCCAGAACTTCATCCAGACCGATGCCTCGATCAACCCCGGCAACTCCGGCGGCGCGCTGGTCAACCTCAACGGCGAGCTGGTCGGCATCAACACCGCCAGCTTCAACCCGCGCGGCTCGATGGCCGGCAACATCGGCCTGGGCTTCGCCATCCCGGTGAACCTGGCCAACAGCATCAAGGACCAGTTGCTGGCCGGCGGCGTTGTCCGCCGCGGCACCCTCGGCATCGACACCCAGGACGTGGACGCGAAGATCGCGCGCGGCCTGGGCCTGGCCGAAACCCGCGGCGCGGTGGTGACCCGGGTGTATCCCGGCTCCGCCGGCGCGGCCGCCGGCCTGAAGATCGGCGACGTGATCCTGGCCGCCAACGGCGAGCACATCGACAACGCCGAGGCGCTGCGCAACTTCCAGGGCCTGCAGGCGGCGAACGCGCGGGTCACCCTGGACGTGCGCCGCGACGGCAAGCCGCTGCAACTGGCCACCGGCCTGCGCGAGGCACCGAAAGCGCTGCAGGGCGCGCAACTCGACGAACGCCTGGGCGGTGCGAGCTTCGCCGAGCTGCCGGAGTCGCTGCGTCGGCAGGGGCTGGCCGGCGTGCTGGTGGAGAAGGTGGTGCGCGACAGCCGCATCGCCCGGACCGGCTTGCGCGACGGCGACGTGGTGCTCGGTGCCAGCAGCGGCGAGTTCAGCGACCTGACGGGCTTCCGTGCAGCGATGTCCGCGCAACCGCAGCAACTGGTCCTGCGCGTGCTGCGCAACGGCCGCGCGTACAACGTGCCGATGCGCTGATGCACTTGCGCGATGACAGCCGCGTCACATGGACGCTGGCAGTCTCGTTCTTCGTTGAACCCGCTGTTCCCCACATGTTCCCCACGAGGATTCCCGGATGAGCGACAACACCACTGCCGTCAAGACCAACCTCGGCGAAGCCGGCACCCACCTGAAACAGGCCGCGATCGCCGCGGGCGATGCGATCAAGGGCGCTGCCAGTGCCGCCGGCGGCGAAGTGCAACTCGGCAAGGCGCAGATGAAGTCCGAACTCGCCGAAGGCGCGCTCTCCGGGCTGACCGCCGCCGAACACCTGGGCGGTGCCGCCGGCGAGCAGATGGACGCGCTGATGGACAAGGGCCGCGACCTGATCGACAGCGCCGCTGAACTGATCCGCGAGCGTCCGCTGGCCGCGTTCGGCGTGGCCTTCGCTGCCGGCTGGATCATTTCCAAGCTCGGCCGCAGCGACAAGTAAGCCGCAACGATGCGCGCCGACGGCGACGCGCCGCAGCCAGACCCGGCAGGCAAACCGCAGGCCCCGCCCGACCTGGGCGAGGCCCTGCATGCGCTGGGCGCGGACAGCCGTGCCGGGCTGAAGGCCGCCAGCGACAGCCTCAAGGCCCTGCGCATCCTGGTCGCCGCGGATTTCTCGCTTGCGCGCAGCGCGTTCGGGCGGGCGCTGGCGTTCACCGGCGTGGCGATCGCGTTCGGCGCATCGGCCTGGCTGCTGCTGATGGGCGCAATGATCGCGGGCATGCAAGCCGCCGGCCTGTCCTGGGCGGTTGCCATGCTGATCGCGGCCGCCTTGAGCATCGCGATCACGGTCGGCGCGGTGATCGCGGCAATGCGCTACTTCGAACACACCCGGATGCAGGCGACACGGCGACAGTTCGCCCGCCTCGGTTTCGGTGAACTGGCCGATGTGATGCCGAGTCCCGGCAGCGCCGAATCCAGTGTCGATGCCGCGCAGCGCGTGGCCGAAGCCCACGCGAATGCCGACACACCGATGAAGAAGGGCCTGGGCGTCGACGTGACCCCGCCGTAAGGACACCGATGAGCTTCGATGCGTTGATCACCAAGGTGCAGCAGGCCGAACAGGCACTGGAGGGGCGCGAGCGCGCGGCCTCGGCGCAGTGGCGACAAGTGAAGACGACCTGGCGCGAGAGCTGGACGCCCGCGCGGATCGTGATCGCCGGGCTTGCCAGCGGTTTCCTGGTCGGTCGTGCGCAACCGCTGAAGCTGGCCGGAAGTGGTGGCCTGCTGAATCTCGTCACTGCGCTTTCCGGCATGCTGGCCAGCGGCAGCGCGCAGGCCGCCGCCGAGAACGCCGAACAGGCCGCGGATGCCGCGGGTGATGTCGCACAGGTCACGGGCGGAGCAGCGACCGGCAACCCGGGTGTCGTGCATGCCAGCGATGACGACATCGCCGCGATCGAACGGGCTGCCCGCGGCGCATGAGCGCGATCATCGACGGCGCGACGCCGCCCGCAGCCACCCCCGAACCCGCCGCAGCCGCTCCGCAGCAGCGCCCGCGCTCACCGGCCGCGCTGGTGGTGCTGGCGTCGCTGGCGGTCGGTTACACCCTGTGGGCGACCCAGGACCTGATCCTGCCGGTGCTGCTGGCGATGTTCTTCGCCCTGGTCGGCAACCCGATCATCCGCGTGCTCCAGCGCATCCGCATCCCGCGCTTCCTGGCCGCGCTGGCGGTGCTGTGCAGCGGCATCGCGCTCGCCGTGCTGCTTGGCCAGCAACTGGTGCAACCAGCCGGCGAATGGATCCGCGAGGCCCCGCGCGAATTGCGCAGCCTGGCACCCAAGCTGCAGAAGCTGGCCAAACCGATGCAGGAGGCGAACAAGGCCGCCGAGAACATCGCCCGCGCGGCCGGCGGCGAAAGCACGTCGCGGCCGGTGCAGGTGGTGCGGACCGAGGTCAACGATCCCTATCGCGTGCTCACCACCACCCCGCGGATGGTGGCCTCGATCCTGGCGGTGGTGCTGCTGACCTTCTTCTTCATGGTCTACGGGCAGGACCTGCAGCGGCACGCGATCGCGCTGCTGCCGGATCGGCAGAAGAAGCGGGTGACGGTGGAGATCCTGCACACCATCGAGATCGAGGTCAGCCGCTACGTGCTGACCATCAGCGTGATCAACATGCTGGTCGGCCTGGTGTTCGCCGCCTGCCTGCACCTCGGCCTGGACCTGCCGCTGGAGCAGGCCCTGCTGTGGGGCACCCTGGCCGCGATCCTCAACTTCGCGCCCTACGTGGGCCCGCTGATCGGCATCGTGGCGATGCTGCTGATGGGCTTCTCCAGCTTCAACGATCCGCTGGAATCGCTGCTGCCGGCGGCGATCTACCTGGGTCTGCACACGCTGGAGGGGCAGATCGTCACCCCGATCGTGCTGGGCAAGCGGATGGCGCTGTCGCCGCTGATCCTGATCCTGGCGCTGATGGTGTTCGGCTGGATCTGGGGGATCATCGGCCTGCTGCTGGCGGTGCCCATGCTGGTCTGCGTCAAGATCGTGCTGACCCGGATCGAGGGCATGGACGGCTGGGCCAAGCTGCTCGAGTGACGGCACGCGCCGGCCATGCCGGCAAAGCGCGACCGCGATCACGCCGATGGCGTGGGCGCGACCTACAATGCGTCGGTGAATCCTCCCATCCGTGCCGTCACCCTCGACCTCGACGATACCCTGTGGCCGTTCGCGCCGATCGGCGATCGCATCGAACGCGCCCTCCACGACTGGTTCGTTGCCCACAGCCCGCGCACCGCCGAGCGCTTCCCGATCAGCGAGATGCGCCACCTGCGCGAGCGGGTGTTCGCGCAGTTCCCGGAACATGCGCATGACCTGGGCCTGCTGCGGCGGCTGACCATCGAGCGCGCGCTGAAGGAAAGCGGCGACGACCCGGCACTCGCCACCGCCGCGTACGCGATCTTCTTCCGCGAACGCAACCGGGTGGATTTCTATGCCGATGCCGAAGCAGGCTTGCAGCGGATCGCCGCGCGCCTGCCGGTGGCGGGCCTGACCAATGGCAACGCCGATCTCGGCGCGGTCGGCATCGCCCCGTTGTTCGTGTTCTCGCTGAGCGCGCGCGAGTACGGCGCGGCCAAGCCCGATGCCGGGCTGTTCCACGAAACCTGCAAGCGGCTTGGCCTGCCGCCACGGGAGGTGCTGCATGTCGGCGACGACCCGCGCACCGACATCGCCGGTGCCGCCGGTGCCGGCCTGCAGACCTGCTGGATCGACCGCGGCGACCATGTCTGGCCGGAGGACGTGGCACCCGCCGACCTGCGCGTGACCACGCTGATTGAACTCGCCGACCTGCTGGACGCACACCTCGACCCCGAGGCCCACCTGCGCAAGGAGCAGGCCGCATGACCCTGCCCGTCGGTTTCGCCACGCCCGACGCGGCGACCACGCCGCGGCCGCTGCACATCGTCGACAAGGCCGGCTTCGCCGCATGGCGCGATGCGCAATCGCCCGTGGTGCAGGCCTGGCTGGCGGCGCAGCGCTTCGACGGCAGCGCCGGCACGGCGCAAAGCTGGGCGAATGCCGAGGGTGCGATCGGCGGCGCGGTGATCGGCATCGGCGATGGGCTGGATGCGTACAGTTATGCGCATGCGCCGCTGGCGCTGCCGGGTGGCGACTGGCAGGTCGTCGCCGACATCGACGAAGCCACGCGCCAGGCCTTGCACCTGGGCTGGGGGCTGGGCTGCTACCGCTTCGACCGCTACAAGAAAACCACTCGCGCGCCCGCGCGCCTGGTCGACACCTTCGATGCCGAAGCCCTCGACGTACTCGCCGCTTGCGTACGCGTGCGCGACCTGGTCAACACCCCGACCGAACACATGGGCCCGGATGACCTCGAATCACTGGCACGCGATCTTGCCGCGCGGCACGGAGCATCGATCACGGTCGTTGCCGGCGAGGACCTGCTGGCGCAGGGCTACCCGGCGATCCACGCGGTCGGACGCGCCTCGCATCGCGCGCCGCGCATCATCGAGCTGAGCTGGGGCGATGCCTCGCATCCGCATGTGGCGATCTGCGGCAAGGGCGTGTGCTTCGACACCGGCGGCCTGGACCTGAAGACCGCGGTCGGCATGCGCAACATGAAGAAGGACATGGGCGGCGCCGCGCATGCGCTGGCGCTGGCGGAACTGATCATGGCGCGCAAGCTGCCGCTGGGTTTGACCGTGCTGGTGCCGGCGGTGGAAAACGCGGTGGGACCGGATGCCTTCCGCCCCGGCGAAGTGGTCGCCACCCGCAAGGGCGTGAGCGTGGAGATCGACAACACCGATGCCGAAGGACGGATGGTGCTGTGCGATGCGCTGGCACGCGCCTGCGAACTCAAGCCCGACGTGCTGCTCGACTTCGCCACGCTGACCGGTGCCGCGCGTGTCGCGCTGGGCCCGGACCTGCCGGTGCTGTATGCGAATGACGAGTCGCTGGCCAACGACTGGCTCGACGCGGGCAACAGCACGCGCGATCCGTTGTGGCGGATGCCGCTGTGGCGGCCGTACCTGCGCTACCTCACCAGCGGGATCGCGGACCTCGCCAATGGCAGCGCCAGCAGCATGGCCGGCAGCATCACCGCCGCGCTGTTCCTGGAGCGCTTCGTCGCCGAAGGCCAGCGCTGGGCGCATGTCGATGTGTATGCGTGGAACGATAGCGACCGCGCCGGCAAGCCCGCGGGCGGCGAGGCGCAAAGCCTGCGCGCCTGCTACGCGATGCTCAAGGCGCGCGCGGCGGCCTGAGCCGTCACACCGCCGGGCAGGCCTCGGCGGACCGTTCGATCGTGTAGTGCTCGACGCCGTTGTCGCTCTGCGGGCCCATCGGCGTGTCCACCGTGCCCACGCCCCAGCCCTTCATCCTGACCGGCGCGCTGCCGATCCATTCGACCGAATAGGCCTCGCCGCCGCGCACACCGAAACCGCTCAGGTGGCCGTCGTACTTGTAGGTGCCGCCGTCCTTCGAGGTCGGCGTGAAATACACGGTCAGGCCGCCACCCTTGAGCTGAAACGGCTTCTCGAAATCGCAGACGATCCCGGTGCCGTGCCAGTCATCGGCACCGCCCTCGACCTTGTAGGCCACTGGCTTGGGTGGCGGCACGACCGCCACGATCGGTGCCGGCGACGTCGCGGGCGGCGTGGCCGTGGCGACCGGCGGCTCGGGCTTGGCGGGCGCGGGCTGGCCACGACCACAGGCCGCGAGCAGCAAGGTGCCTGTGGCGACGGCGATGAGCACACACGGGCGAACGACAGCGATCATCGGCAGGGTTCCATGGCATCCCGCAACGGGATTCTTTCCATCGAAGCGGAAAACGGCGAGGTTTGCGGCCACGTGCTGATCGTCTCGCGGCTCAGCGCAACCAGCCGCGCGACGCCGCCTTGCCCGCGTACCACCACAGGAACAGGCCGAACAAGCCGATGCACAGCGGCAGGATCGCGCCGCCGATGCCGGTGAGCGCCCACGTGGGCGTGATCGCGTAGATCGACCCGAACTGCACAAGGATGGCCAGCAGCGACAGCAGCAACACCGGCACCGCCCAGCGCCTGCCCAGCAGCAGGCCGAGCGAACCCAGCACGCCGCCGATGGTGGCGACGGCAAACGGCACGAAGATCCAGCGCGGCGTCGCCGCCTCGATCTGCCGTTGCGCCTCGGGCCAGCTGGCGATGACCTCGGGACCGGCGGTGACGTGGACGTAGAACGAGAACAGGCCGAACAGGTTCCACAGCAGGGCCAGCACGGCCACCAGCACGAACCACCACGGACGTGGCACGGTCTTCATCGCGAATCCTCCCCCCGGTTGGATCGCCGCAGCCTACGCCGGTCGCATGGCGCGTGCATGCCGCAGCGCGTCGCGGCTTACTGCACCGGGGTGAACACGTACTCGTGCTGCTCGTCGTCCAGCACCAGCGTCGGCTGGCCGGGCGCGCCCTGCAGCTTGAAGCCGAACCCGTCCACGCCCGGCGAGACCGTCACCAGCAGCGGCGTGTCGACATCGTTGCGTGTCGCCATCTCGCTGTTCCAGCCGCCGAAATCGAACCACAACGCCGCACCTCGGCGCGAGACCACGATGTCGCCCAATGCCGCGTTGCGATAGCGCGTCGCCAGCGTGCCGGCCACGGCGGGATCCACCGGCACGGTCAATGCCTTGCGCGCGACCTCGTCGCCCTGCCTGACGCGGCGGCCCTGCACCGCGACGTTTTCTTCCGCCAGCGGCCTGCCGTCGAACAGCACCTCCAGCACGCGCCGACGGAACGGATAGCGCATGCCGGTGCCCGCATCGGCATTGGTCAGGATCACCCCGCCCACGTCGTGCTCCGGCAACCAGAACATGTCGGAGCGATAGCCCGGCTCGCTGCCGCCGTGGTTCACCACCAAGGTGCCCAGGCTGCGGTCCAGCTTCAGGCCCATGCCGTAGCCCGTGTCGTTGCCGGTCGCCACCTGTTGCCTGGCTCGCTCGTGCAACGCGGCTTCGCCGATGTAGCGGCTGCCGTCCGGCAACAGGCCATCGGCCAGCTCCATCCGCACATAGCGCAGCATGTCGTCGACATTGCTCCACGCGCCGCCATCGGGTCGGCTCGGACGCACCCGGTCGCGATGGACGCGCAGGTCGAGCGGCACCAGCCTGCCGTGCACGTCGCGCGCATGCGGCGAGGCGTGGTTGCCGCGCAACGCGCGATCGAAATCGAAGGTGGTCGAGCGCATGCCCAACGGGTCGAACACCAGGTCCTGCATCGCGCGGTCGTAGGCGGCACCGAGTTCCAGTTTCGGGTACCGCACATGCCCGCCGGTGAAGCCACCGGCTGCGGCCATCGCGTTGGAATACTGGTACAGCTCGCCGAAACTGCTGGTGGGCTGCATGGTGGCCAGCACCCGCACGACCTTGTCAGGCGTCAGTGTCTCGTCGAACAGCATCTCCATGTCCTGCCGCGGCATGCCGGTGCACGCGCACACCAGGTGCCGCACCTGCACCCGTGCGGTGCTCGCCGCATCGCCGAGCCTGAACTCCGGCAACAGCGTGGTGACGGGCGTGTCCCAGGCGAACCTGCCGGCATCGACCTGTTTCGCCAGCATCAGCGTGGTCAGCGCCTTGTTGTTGGAGGCGATCATGAACACTGTGGACGCATCGACCTTGCCGGGCTTGCCGAGCTCGCGCACGCCGAACCCGCCGGCGAACACCACCTTGCCGTGCTGGACGATGCCGATCGCCACGCCGGGCACGTCGAAGGCGATGCGCGCGTCTTCGATGAAGCGGGTGAGGATGTCGATGCGCGCAGGGTCGAGCGCATGCGCCTGCCTGCCGGCGAATGTTTCCGGCGCATAGCCCTTCGGCCACAACCGGCCGAGCGCCAGGTCGACCTGCGATTCGCGCTTGCCGAACACGCCGTCGTCCATGTCCAGGATCGCGACGGTCCAGCGCTGGCCGACGCGCAACGCCTGGGCGGAGACCACGCGCGATTGGCCCGCCGGCGACCGATATGCGTAACTGCGGATCTGCTCCCAGCCATCGCGGCGCGCACGGTCGCTGTCGAGCTTGAGCGGGGGCGGCGTGATCGCGTAGATCGCCCACGCTGCGGCCACCGCGGCATCGGCATCGGCCACGCTGCCGACATCGATCAGGGCGAGCTTCGAGCCGCGTTCGGGCGTTTCCAGCAGGCGCATCGGGCCGGTTGCGGTCAGCGACCAGCCGGCCGGCGCGATGAAGCCGTTGCCATCAAGGGTGACGCTCGGCGTATCCGCCGCCAGCACCTGGCCTGCACCACCGGACGGCGTTGCCGCGGACACACTGCCTGTCAGGAACAGTCCCACCAACATCGAGATCACCCGCATCCGCAGCTGCATCGCCCACTCCGCACCGAATCGTGGGCGGATGGTAGTGGCGATGGCCGCGGCACAGGCATGATCAGCCGATGCCACGGGACGAAGACCCCGTTTCCCGTGACGAAACTCGTTGCCCGATGCGCGAAGCATCGGCGGCGTTGCGCTACAGCCAACCCTTCTGCCGGGCCAGTCGATAGGCCTCGATGCGGTTGCCGACACCGAGCTTGCCGATCGCTTCCGACAGGTAATTGCGCACGGTGCCTTGCGAGAGATTGAGCTTGGCCGCGATCTCGCCGGCGCTCATGCCCTCGCCGGCCAGGCGCAGCGCCTGGCGTTCGCGGTCGTTGAGCGGATCGGCTTCGCCCCAGGCCTCCAGCGCGAGGTTCGGGTCGATGGCGCGACCGCCGCGATGGACCTTGCGCAGCGCCTCCGCCAGGTCTTCGGCCGGTGCGTCCTTCAGCAGGTAGCCGCACACGCCGGCATCCAGCGCACGCCGCAAAAAGCCCGCCCGCGCGAAGGTGGTGACGATGACGACCTTGATCGGCAGTTCATGGCGCTGGATGCGCTGCGCAAGTTCCAGCCCGGTCAGGCCTGGCATCTCGATGTCGGTGACAAGCAGGTCGGGCTTGAGCCGCTGCAACTCGCGCCAGGCGCTTTCGCCATCGGGCGCGGCACCGAGCACCTCGAGGTCGTCCTCCATGCCGAGCAGCGCGGACAGCGCGCCACGCAACATCGCCTGGTCTTCGGCGAGGAGGACGCGGATCACGCGATGGCGGGCATCGACGACATGCGCGGGACGTTAGCAGATCGCCCGCGGTGAGCGTCGAACCCTGGACCGCTTGCACCGCCCTGCCATTGCTCGTCATCCCTGCGAAGGCAGGGATCCAGTGACTTCAAACCACTGAAAGCAAAGACGCTGGATACACAGCCATTCGGCTGCGAAAGCGGCCTGCCTTCGCAGGAATGACGGCATCAGTCATATCTCACCTATGTTGTTTCCTCGCCGGGATCGTCGTTCGCGGCCAGCGGCACGCGCGCTTCGACCCGGGTGCCGCGGCCGTTGCCGGCATCGATGCGCAGGCTACCGTGCACGCCTTCCAGGCGTTCGCGCATGCCGCACAGGCCGTTGCCGGGCACGATGGATCCACCGCGGCCGTCGTCGACAATGCGCAGCACCGCATCGCCGCCCTCCATGCCGAAGCTGGCCTCGGCGCGTTGCGCGCGCGCATGTCGCTGGATGTTGGTGGCGGCCTCGCGCACGGTCATCGCCAGCGCGCTTTCCACGCCCGGCGGCAACGCGCTGCCGGAAAAGCCGTCGTCGAAGCGGTAGTCGAAGCTGACGCCATCGGTTTCCAGCAGCAGCTTGGCGGCAGCGAGTTCGGCGGCGATGCCGGCGGCGCGGATGCCGCTGACCGCACGCCGCACCTGCGCCAGCGCCTCGCGCGCGACCCGGCTGACTTCGCCGATCTCGTTGCGTGCGGCGGCGGGATCGCGGTCGAGCAGGCGCCCGGCCAGGTCCGACTTCAAGGCCACCATCGACAGCGTGTGGCCGAGCAGGTCGTGCAGGTCGCGGCCGATGCGTTCCCGTTCCGCCAGCGCAGCGAGACGGCGCACCTCGTCGTGCGAGAGCTTGAGCGCCGAATCGCGTTCGCGGTTGATGCGTTCGACCATCACGATCACGCCGATGATCGCGGTCACCGTCGGCATCCACACCAGCGCCTGCCACGGATAGCCGATGGTGCGCGCGTAGCCGATCAGGATCACGTTCAGCACGGCGATCGTGCCGAGGTAGCGCAGCACCGAACGGGAACGCCGTGGCTGCAGCATCACGCAGCCGAACACGAAGTAGCTGAGCCCGGACGGATACCAGCGCAGCAAGGCGAGGCACAACGCCACCATCGCCAATGCCGCCAGGTGGGCGCGGCGCGGCGACGCGAACACGCTGGTCGCGTACAGCCACAGGAACAGCGGATACGACACCGCCGTCAACGCGAACCAGGTCGGGGTGAACCCGTAGTCGCCGCCGGAAAGCGCCGGGGTCAGGAACACCCACACCGACCACACCAGGTGGATGAAGCTGGTCCATGGCGAGCGGCCCAGGCGCAACTCGTGCGCCGCCACCGAGTCCGGGGCCGCTTGCAGCACGCGCAGTCGGGACAGACGCTTCACATGGCGCTCCGGTGGCGGGCTGCGCGGATCATGGCACGCTCATTCCGCCGCGGACAGGCGGCGCTGCGCCAGCACGAAGAACAGCACGGTGATGCCGGCCAGCACCAGCACATGCACCCACACGGGCTGGCCCATGTCGAAACCGACCACCTTCAGCGCGAGTTGCCCCAGGTGGTAGGCCGGCCACAGCGGCGCGATGGTCGAGAGGATGTCGGGCAGAATCGTCAGCGGCAGCCACAGCCCGGACAGGAAGGCCATCGGCAGGTACAGCATGTTGAGCAGCGCCGGCGCCGCGTTGCCGCCGACCAGCGAGCCGACGTACAGGCCGATCGCGCAGAACGGCAGCACGCCGAGCACGTCGATCACGAACAGGCGGATCCATTGCGACGGCTCCAGCGCCACGCCGGCCACGGTCGCGGCGATCACCGCGAGCACCAGCGAGATGATCGCGGCGAACGACATCGCCATCACCATCTTCGCCAGCAGCAACGCGCCCGGCGGCACCGGCAGCGCGCGCTTCAGGCGCAGCAGGCCTTTCTCGCGATCCACCGCGATGCTCACGCCGAAGCCGAACAGGCCGGCACCGATCACCCCGAATGCACCGTACGTCGCCAGCAGGTATTGCGCGGCCTTGCCCTCGCCCTTGTCCAGCAGCACGCCGAACAGCAGGTAGAACAGCACCGGGAAACCGATCACCGGCAGGCAGAACGCCGGCTCGCGGAGCATGCGCAGGGCTTCGCATTTCGCTTCCTGCAGGTAGCTCTGCCACGGGGAATGCGTGGAACCCTGGACGATGGAGGACATCACGCGGCTTCCTGTTGTTGGACGGTCGTGTCGTCGTTGTTGCGGGTGAGTTCGAGGAAGGCGTCGGCCAAACCGGCGCGTTGCACTTCCAGTTCGTGCAGCGCGGGATCGGCATCCAGCAAGCGGCGCACGACCGGTTCGGCAGTGTCGGCGACGATGCGCAGGTACTCGCCATCGCGCACCGCCTCGCGCACGCCCGGCCAGCGTGCGGCCGCATCGGCATCGACCGCGGTGATGCAGCGCACCCGGCGCTGCGAGACATGCGCGCGGATCGCGCCCACGCTGCCTTCGGCGACCAGCTTGCCGCGATCCAGCACGACCACGCGGTCGGACAGCGCTTCGGCCTCTTCCAGGTAATGGGTAGTCAGCAGTACGCCGCTGCCCTGCGCCACCAGTTCGCGGATCGCCTGCCAGAGCTTCTGCCGCGCATCGATGTCGAGGCCGGTGGTGGGCTCGTCGAGGAACAGCAGCGCCGGCCGCCCGCACACCGCGATGGCGAACTGCACGCGCCGCTGCTGGCCGCCGGAGAGCTTGCCGTAGGGACGATCGAGCAGGCCATCCAGGCCCGCCAGCGCCACGCAGTCGGCGATGCTGCGCGCGTCCGGGTAGTAGCTGCGTGCCTGCGCCAGCAACTCGCCGACGCGCAGGCGCTCCGGCAGGCCGGCGGTCTGCAGCATCACCCCGATCTTCCGGCGTGCAACCAGCTCGCGCGGATCCTGGCCGAACAGTTCGACGCTGCCGCTGTCCGCGCGCAGCAGGCCCAGCAACAGGCCGATCGCGGTGGTCTTGCCGGCGCCGTTCGCACCGAGCAGTGCGGTCACTTCACCCGCACGCAAGGACAAGTCCAAGCCGTCCAGCGCACGCACCTTGCCGTAGGCCTTGCCTGCCTGCTCCAGGCGGGCCAGCACGTCGTCGTTGCCCTGCATCGCACATCTCCCGTGGTCGATGGCGTGCATCCTGCGTGCAACGCGCCGCATGCGGCAGTCGCGGGTTTCAGGCAAACGACATGACAACCGTCAGGTGACGCGACAACGCCACGCGCCTAGTCTGCGCAGCGTCGGTCGATGGCACCCGCCCCGCCATGCCGGCACACTGATCGTCCCTCCACACCCATCCAGACCGCGCATGAACTCGTCCGCAGACCTGCTGAAGTCGCTCAAGATCGACCGCAGCGCCCCGCCGCCGCCCGCATCGCACAAAGGGCTCTGGATCGGATTGGGCGTGGCCGCGGTGGTCGTGCTGGGTGCGGGCGGCGCGTGGCTCGCGCTGGGCCGCGACCAGGGCGTCGAAGTGCAGGTGGCCGACGTGGTCGCGATCGGCAACGGTGGCGCGGCCAGCGCGTCGGTGCTGGATGCGACCGGCTATGTGGTCGCGCGGCGGATGGCCACGGTCTCCGCCAAGATCACCGGCAAGGTGCGCGAGGTGCTGATCGAGGAAGGCCAGCGTGTCGAGGCCGGCGACGTGATGGCGCGGCTGGATCCGATCGATGCCGATGCGCAGCGCGACCTTTCCGCCTCGCAGCTGGCCGCCGCGCAGAGCCAGATCGTCGGCAGCCAGGCGCAATTGAAGGAAGCCGAGGCCAATGCCGCGCGGCTCGGTGCGCTGGTCGGCCAGAAGCTGGTGTCGCGCGCCCAGTACGAGCAGGCCGTGGCCCAGCGCGATGCGCTGCGCGCGCAGGTCGCCACCGCGCAGCGCAATGCGCAGGTCGCGCGCAACAGCCTGGCCATCGCCAGCAATGGCGTGGACAACACCGTGGTGCGCGCGCCGTTCGCCGGCATCGTCATCGCCAAGTCCGCGCAGCCGGGCGAGATCGTGTCGCCGCTGTCCGCCGGCGGCGGCTTCACCCGCACCGGCATCGGCACCATCGTCGACATGGACTCGCTGGAAGTCGAAGTCGAAGTCGGCGAGGCCTTCATAGGCCGGGTCAAGCCGGGCATGCCCACCGAGACCATCCTCAACGCGTACCAGGACTGGAAGATCCCGGGCAAGGTGATCGCGATCATCCCTGCCGCCGACCGCGGCAAGGCCACGGTCAAGGTGCGCGTGGGCATGGACGCCAAGGACGCACGCATCGTCCCCGACATGGGCGCGCGGGTCGGCTTTCTTGAAGACGCCAAGCCCGCCGCGGCACAAACCGATGCCAAGCCCGGCGTGCTGGTCCCGGCCGATGCCATCGTCCAGCGCGCTGGCAAGGACGTGGCGTTCGCAGTGGAAGCCGACAAGGCCGTGCTGCGCACGCTGACCATCGGCCGCACCCTGGGCGACGACCGCGAAGTCATCACCGGCCTGTCCGGCGGCGACCGCGTGGTGCTGGCGCCGGCCGACGACCTGGCCGATGGCGCGCGCGTGCGCATCGCCAGCGACAAGGACGACGCGGACGCTAGTAACGAATAAGTCGCTACCCACCGTAGCCCGGATAAGGCCGAAGGCCGCATCCGGGACACGTGCGATGCAGATCAACCCGGGTGCGCTGCGCTTACCCGGGCTACAACAAGCCGCCAACAACACCGTCTTCAGGAGACGCCATGTCCACCCTCGTCAGCATCCGCAACCTGCACAAGACCTACCAGCGCGGCCCCGAGAAGGTCGACGTGCTGCGCGGCATCGACCTCGACATCGACAAGGGCGACTTCGTCGCGCTGATGGGCCCGTCCGGCTCCGGCAAGACCACCCTGCTCAACCTGATCGGCGGACTGGATTCGCCGAGCTCGGGCAGCATCGAGGTCGACGGCGGCCGCATCGACAACCTCGGCTCCGGCCAGCTGGCGCAGTGGCGCAGCAACCATGTCGGCTTCGTCTTCCAGTTCTACAACCTGATGCCGACCCTCAACGCGCAGAAGAATGTCGAGCTGCCGCTGCTGCTGACCCGCCTCTCCGCCGCCGACCGCAAGCGCAATGCGGCGATCGCGCTGGAACTGGTCGGCCTCAAGGATCGCGGCGGGCATCGCCCGAACGAGCTCTCCGGCGGCCAGCAGCAGCGCGTGGCGATCGCCCGCGCGATCGTCTCCGACCCGACCCTGCTGATCTGCGACGAACCCACCGGCGACCTCGACCGCGCGTCCGCGGAGGAAATCCTGGGCCTGCTGCAGACGCTCAACCGCGAACACGGCAAGACCATCGTGATGGTGACCCACGACCCCAAGGCCGCGGAGTACGCCACCCACACCCTGCACCTCGACAAGGGCAACCTCGTCGAGTCCGCCGCGCACGCCTGACGGAGCGCCGCGATGAAATATCTCCACCTCATCTGGGCCGCGCTGTTCCGCAGCAAGACCCGCACCCTGCTCACCCTGCTCTCGGTGGTCGCCGCGTTCCTGCTGTTCGGGATGCTCGATTCGGTACGCGTGGCCTTCAATTCCGGCGGCCAGGTCACCGGTGCCAACCGCATGATCGCGTCCTCGCGGCTGTCGATCACGCAGATGCTGCCGTACAGCCTGACCGAGCGGATCCGGGCGACGCCGGGCGTCAAGAACGCGGCGTTCGCGGCCTGGTTCGGCGGCATCTACCGGGACCCGAAGAACTTCTTCGCGAATTTCTCGGTGAGCCCGAACTACCTGGACCTCTACCCGGAGTTCAAGATCCCGGCCGCGCAGAAGAAGGCCTGGCTGGCCGACCAGCGCGGCGCGATCGTCGGCGAGTCGCTGGCCAAGCGCCACGGCTGGAAAGTGGGCGACACCATCCCGCTGCAGGCGACGATCTTCCCGACCAAGGGCAGCAACAACTGGTCGTTCACCCTGCGCGGCATCTACGTGGTCGACGACCCCAAGCAGAAGGCGCAGGAGAACGTGCTGTTCTTCCACTGGAAGTACTTCGACGAGGCCAACGACTACGTCAAGGGCCGGGTTGGCTGGTTCGTGGTGCAGCCCGACAGCGGTGATGCCGCCGACCGAGTGGCATTGGCCATCGACACGCTCAGCGCGAACTCCGACCACGAGACCAAGACCCAGACCGAGACCGCGTTCAACCAGGCCTTCGCCAAGCAGTTCGCCGACATCGGCCTGATCGTCACCGCGATCATGGGCGCGGTGTTCTTCACCCTGCTGCTGCTGACCGGCAACACCATGGCGCAGGCGGTGCGAGAACGCATCCCCGAACTCGCCGTGCTGAAGACGATCGGCTTCTCCAACCGCAGCATCCTCTGGCTGGTGCTGGCCGAGGCCATCCTGCTGGTGGCACTGGGCGGGTTGATCGGCCTGGGCATCGCCGCGCTGATCATGCCGGCGGTGAGCGCCGCCAGCGGCGGGATGATCCAGCTCCCGGGCGTCATGCCCGAGACCTGGCTGATGGGCCTGCTGCTGATGCTGGCGATCGGCGTGATCGTCGGCCTGCTGCCGGCGCTGCGCGGGATGCGGTTGAACATCGTCGATGCACTGGCCGGCCGGTAACAGAGAGCTGAGGCGGCTCGCGCGGCACTGCCGCGCGCCGAAGCGAACGCCCGGCGCGCTGCGCCGGGCCAGTCGACCAGAAGCGAAAAATTTTCGAGGGCACTGACATGACACGTTTCAAGGGATTCCTCGGCGGCCTGCTGACCGTGCTCGCGCTGGTCGCGATGCTGGTGGTCTGGATCGCGTTGCCGTGGTTCGCGGTGCTCGGCATCGCGGTCGCCATCGGCCTCTGGCTGTTCCTCACCCGCGGCGGACGACTGGCGCGCGAGGCCGCGAAGATCGGCATCGCCGGCCTGCCGCAACGCTGGGGCGCATCGCTGGTGATCGTGGTCGGCATCGCCGGCGTGGTCGGCGTGCTGGTGGCGATGCTGGCGATGGGCGAAGGCTTCAAGGCCACGCTCGACAAGACCGGCGGCACCGACTCGGCGATCCTGCTGCGCGCGGGCTCGCAGGCGGAAACCAATTCGGTGATCACCCGCGACCAGGTCCCGCTGATCTCCACCCTGCCCGGCATCGCCAAGGGCACGGACGGCAAGCCGCTGGCGTCGGCGGAGCTGTCGCAGATCATCAACCTGCCGAGCATGGCCGACGGCACCGATGCCAACGTGCAACTGCGCGGCGTCGGTCCGACGGCCTGGACATTGCGCTCGCGGGTGAAGATCGTGGAGGGTCGCAAGTTCGGCGCCGGCCTGCGCGAGATCGTGGTCGGCCGTGGCGCGCAGCAGCGCTTCCGCGGGCTGGAGCTCGGCAAGCAGCTGAAGCTGGCCAACCAGGCGTGGACCGTGGTCGGCGTGTTCGAATCCGGCGACTCGCACGAGTCCGAACTGTGGGCCGATGCCGACGTGCTGGGCCCGGCCTACCAGCGCACCGCGTTCCAGTCGATGACGGTGAAGCTGGACGGCAAGAACGGCTTCAAGCAGCTCAAGGCCGCGCTGGCCGCCGATCCGCGCCTGAAGCTCGATGCCGAGACCACCCGCGACTACTACGGCAAGCAGTCCGAGGGCCTGACCAAGGTGATCAACGTGCTGGGCACGGTGATCGGCGCGATCATGGCGATCGGCGCGGTGTTCGGTGCGCTCAACACCATGTACGCAGCAGTCGCCGGCCGTGCTCGCGAGATCGCCACGATGCGGGCCCTCGGTTTCCGCGGCGTGCCGGTGGTCACCGCGGTGATGCTGGAGACGATGCTGCTGGCCTTGCTCGGCGGACTGCTCGGCGCCGGCATCGCCTGGCTGGTGTTCAACGGCTACACGGTGAGCACGCTCGGGCAGAACTTCAGCCAGGTCGTGTTCCAGTTCCGGGTCTCGCCGGAACTGCTGTGGACCGGCCTGAAATGGGCGCTCGGCATCGGCCTGGTCGGTGGCCTGTTCCCGGCGTTGCGGGCAGCAAGGCTGCCGGTGACGGACGCCCTGCGCGGGGCCTGATCCACCTGCAACATCACGACATGCGGCGGCCATTCGATGAATGGTCGCCGCGATGTCATGGCACTGTCATCCGATTGCGGTAGATGCGCGCGGCCGCGACGCCTACCCTGCGCGACCTCCATTCGTCCGGATCGCGCCGATGTACCGCGTGTTGTTGTTCCTGTGCGCCTGCCTGTTGCTGGCCGGCTTTGCCTGGCCCGATGCCGCCGACATGCTCGGCAAGCGCCTGGTCGCACCCGGCGGTTCGTCGCCGATCCTGCCGACCGCGCGCATCGACCGGGCGGTGGCGCGGCTGCCGCATCGCGAAGGCTACGTGGCCACGTCCGCCGGCGTGCGGCTGTTCTGGCGTGCGTTCGATCCTGGCGACTACGTGCTGGATTACGCCTACCGTCCCGACGGTACGCAACACGGGCGCATGCAGTTCGACCTGGATTTCGCCGTTCCGCGCCGCACGCCCATCGCACCGCGCGGCACGGTCGTCCTGCTGCATGGCTGGATGATGGATGGCGGTTCGCTGCTGCCGTGGTCGCTGCAACTCGCGCAGGCCGGCTATCGCACGATCAGCATCGACCTGCGCAACCACGGGCGCTCCGGCGCGGCACCGTCGGGCTACGGACTGCGCGAGGCGCACGACGTGGCCGATGCCGTGGCGGCGCTGCGCGCACGCGGCGAAGTCGTGGGTTCGCTGCACCTGATGGGCGTGTCCTATGGCGCGGCGACCGCGGTCTTCAGCGCGCGCGCACTGGGCATGCAGGTCGACAACGTCATCGCCATCGAATCCTTCGACAACGCCGGCGGTGCGATCCGCGACATGGTGCCGCACATGCTGGCCAAGCCACCGGAGACGATCGCCCAACAGGTCACCCATCGCATGCTGCGCATGCAACTGGACGACGCCGCGCTGGAACGTGCGATCGCCTCCGCCGGCGATGCGCTGCAACTGCCGCTGGACCAGGTGGATGTCGGCGTGGCGCTCGCCCAAGTGCCGGCGTGCGTGCTGTTGCTGCATGGCCGCGACGACCGGCATGTGCCGGTCGCGCATGGCCGCGCGCTGGCCGCCGCCGCGCCACGCGCGCATTACATCGAGGTGGCAGGCGAAGACCACATCAGCCTGCCGATGCGGCTGGACCTGCTGGCGCCGACGGTGATCGACTGGCTGGACAATGCCGACCCCGCGCGCAGGTTCTGTCCCGAACCACTGGCGCCCACAGTGCCGCAATCCACGCCACGTCGCGTGGCGTGAGATCGCTCAAGCGGGTGCAAGCCTGCTGCGTCGCGCGCGCACCCATCCGTCGATCGCATACAGCGCCAACGCCACCCAGATGAAGCCGAAGCCGATCGCGCGGTCGCGGCCGAACGGCTCGTGCAGCACCAGCACGCCGACCAGCAGTTGCATGGTCGGCGAGATGTATTGCAGCAGGCCCACCAGCGAATACGGAATGCGCTGCACCGCCGCGGCGAAGCCGATCAGCGGCAACGCGGTGAGCACGCCACCGAGGACCAGCAGCGCGGCCACGCCGATGCCCCACGAGGCGGCATCGCCATGGGCGAAAAGATGTCCCTGTCCGGTGGCTTCGGTCCAGGCGAGGAAGGCCAGTGCCGGCAGCAGCAGGTACAGGTTTTCCACGCCCAGCCCACGCACCGGCGGCACGCCCAGCAGCTTGCGCACCAGGCCGTAGATGCCGAACGACGCCGCCAGCGACAACGCGATCCACGGGAAGCTGCCGTAACTGATGGTCAGCCACAGCACGCCGATGGCGGCGATGGCGACCGAGGCCCACTGCGTGCGGTTGAGTCGCTCCTTCAGCACGAACACGCCCAGCATCACGCTGAGCAGCGGATTGATGAAGTAGCCCAGCGCGGATTCGACGACGTGGCCGGCATTCACCGCCCAGATGTACAGCCCCCAGTTGAACGCGATCAGCACGCCGCTGAGCGCCAGCATCGGCGCCGCGCGCGGCCGCGACAGGGTTTCCCGCACCCAGCCTCGGCCGTACTTGAAGCCCAGCCAGCCACACACGAACAACGCGCTCCAGACCACCCGGTGGGCCATGATCTGCATCGCCGGCACCGCCTTGAGCACATGCCAGTACAGCGGCATCAGTCCCCAGGCGACGTAAGCCGCCACCGCGATCCACACGCCGCGGCGATCCAGCGGACCGGTGCCAACGGCGGTCATCGGGTTGTCGCCTTCGCCGCCTTGGCCAGGGTGATGGCGACCACGCCCGACAGGATCACCCCCATCGCCACCAGTTCGTGGCTGCCGAAGCGCTCGCCCGCCAGCCACGCGCCCAGCGCGACGGCGATCGCCGGATTGACGTAGGCATAACTGCCGGCCAGTGCCGGGCGCACGTGGTGGAGCAACCAGATGTAGGCGGTGAAACCGAACCACGAACCGAACACGATCAGGTAGGCGAACGCGCCGAGCGCATGCGGGGTCGGCAAGGCGTGCATGCGTTCGCCGGTGGCCAGGCCGGCGACGATCATCGCCACCCCGCCACACAGCATCTGCGCTGCGGCATTCATGAACGGCGGCGCGAGGTCGCGGCCGCGACTCCAGATCGAACCGAACGACCACGCCAGGGTCGCCACCAGCAACGCGATCATCCCCAGCGGGGTCGCCGAAAGGCTGCTGCCGGCATTCAGCCAGAGCACGCCGAGGAAGCCGATGCCCAGGCCGATCCATTCGCGACGGGTCGGCCGGTCGCCGCGCATCGCCGAGAACACGCCCATCCACAGCGGCGCGGACGCGACTGCCACCGCGGCCAGGCCGGACGACACGGTCTGCTCGGCCAGGTTGACCATGCCGTTGCCCAGCAACATCAGCAACAGGCCGAGGACGAACGCATTGCCCCATTGCGCACGGGTCGGTGCCGCCATGCCGCGCCAGCGCAGCAGCGCGTACATCAGCGCGCCGGCGATGGTGAAGCGGATCCCGCCGAGCAGGAACGGCGGGAACCCGCCCTCCAGCGCGAAGCGGATGGCGAGGTAGGTGGACCCCCAGATGACGTAGACCGCGGCGAGCGCCAACGCGATCCGTCCGCCGGTGGGGGTGGCGGTCGAAGAGGTGGTGTGCATGCGCTCAGGCTAGCGGCGTGGCGCGGACGCGGTTTGAAAATTCATGCGCAGCGGCGCAATATTTTTGCGTGACCGTCGCCGTCGTCCTGGATGCGTTCGACCATCGCCTGCTGGCGCTCCTGCAGGACGATGCCGGGCGCACGCTCACCGCGCTTGGCGAGGCCGTCGGCCTGTCGCCCAGCGCGGTGCAACGACGATTGAAGCGTTACCGCGCGAACGGATTGCTGCGACAGGTCGCCGTACTCGATGCCGAGGCGTTCCCGGCGGTGGTGCTGGCCGCGGTCTGGGTGACGATGGAACGCGAATCCGTGCGCCAGCTCAATGCGTTCTACGCGCGCATGCGCGCCACGCCGGAGGTGCAGCAGTGCTACCAGCTGGCCGGCGAATGGGATTACCTGGTGATCATGGCGACCACCAGCATGGCCGCCTATCGCGAGACCGCCGAACGGCTGTTCAAGAGCGACGGCAACATCAAGCGCTACGAAACCCGGCTGGTATTCGACACCGTCAAGCGCGGCTTGCAGCTACCGACGCTTGCGCCCGCCACGAAGGGCCGGCGCAAGCGCTGAGTCTTCGCGTCAGTCGACCCAGTGGCCCTGGGTGCGCGCTTCCGGCAGCACCTGCGCCGCCAGCTTCGCGTCCTTGCCGAGCAGGCCGATCGCATCACCCAGGATCGCCGCGGATTCGCGCAGGAGCGGGTCGGTGACCTTCTTCGCCGCTTCCTCGCGCGCCACCGATTCGGCGACGTTGCGTTCGTCGGCCTGCAGGCCATCGTCGGAACGACCTTCCAGCAGCGGGTCCAGGGCGATGCCCAGCTTCTTGCGCGCCTCGATGCGCTGCTTGCGCTTGGCGTCGAAGCTGTCGCGCTCGGCGCGGCGCTCGGCCTCGTTGAGCGAGATCGACTTCTTCGCCTGTTCCTCGCGGAAGGTGCGCACGTCCTCGACCCACCACTGGAACTCGACGTCCCTGGCGATGCGCGCATCGTGGCGGGCATCGAGCTGGCCGAGCAAGGGCACGAAGTTGCCGTACTGCACGTGCGGCACCGCGGCGATGCGCGTCCACGGCAACGCGTTCTCGTAGGTGCTCTCGCCGTATTCGCTGGCATCCACGCTGGTCGGGAAACTCACGTCGGGCACCACGCCCTTGTTCTGGGTGCTGCTGCCGCCCGGGCGGAAGAACTGGGCGATGGTCAGCTTGACCTGGCCGAAGCGCGGTTCCTCGTTGGCCGGCCAGCGATCCAGGTCAACCATGTTCTGCACAGTGCCCTTGCCGAAGCTGGTCTCGCCGATGATCAGCCCGCGCCCGTAATCCTGGATCGCACCCGCCACGATCTCCGAGGCCGACGCGGAGCCACGATTCACCAGCACCGCCAGCGGCCCGTCCCAGGCCACGCCGGCCTTGCGGTCGCTGTCCACGGTGACCCGGCCGCCGGATTCGCGCACCTGCACCACCGGGCCCTTGTCGATGAACAGGCCGGTGAGCTCCACCGCCTCGCTCAGCGAACCGCCACCGTTGCCGCGCAGGTCCAGCACCACGCCGTCCATCTTCTGCGCGCGGAACTCGCCGAGCATGCGCTCGACATCCTTGCTGGCCGATGCGTAGCTGTCGTCGTTGCGACGTCGCGCCTCGAAGTCCTGGTAGAAGCCCGGCAACTTGATCACGCCGATGCGGCGCGCCGGTTGGCCATCGGCAGCCGGCAGGGTGATCGTCTCGGCCTTGGCGCGCGCGTCTTCCAGCCGCACCTTGGCGCGGGTCAGCACCAACCGGGTCGGCTTGCTGTCCATCGGCGCCTCGGCGGAGACGATGTCCAGCCGCACCTGGGTGTTGGCGGTGCCGCGGATCAGGTCGACCGCATCATCCGTCCGCCAGCCGATCACGTCCTTCATCTCGCCCGACCCGCCCTGGCCCACGCCGACGATGCGGTCGCCGGACTTCAGCTTGCCGCTGAGCGCGGCCGGTCCGCCCGGCACCAGTTCGCGGACCACGATCACGTCGTCCTGCTTGAACAGCACCGCGCCGATTCCCTCCAGCGAGTTGGAGATCGTCATGGTGAAGTTGGCCGCGCTGCGCGGGGTCAGGTAATCGGTATGCGGGTCGATCGCGCCGGCATAGGCATTGAGGAAGGTCTGGAAGACTTCCTCGCCCTTGAGCTCATTCACGCTGGACAGCAGGTTCGCGTAGCGCTTGTCCAGGGTCTTGCGGATCTCGTCCGGCTTCTTGCCGGCCAGTTTCAGGCGCAGCCAGTCGTTGCGCACCGACTTGGCCCACAGCGCATCCACTTCGGCATCGCTGGCGGCCCATGGGGCGTCCTCGCGGTCGAACTCGTAGCGTTCGTTGCCGCTGAAGTCGAACTCGCCCTTGAGCACCTTGCGCGCATGGCCGATGCGCTGGTCCACGCGCTGGCGATACAGCGCGAAGATCGCCCAGCCGGGTTCGACCTGGCCGCCCTTGATCGCATCGTCCAGTGTCGTCGCGTAGCGATTGAAGCTGGCGACATCCTGCGCAGTCAGGAACACCTTGCCCGGGTCCAGCGATTCCAGGTAGCGCTTGAGCACGTCCTTCGACATCGCATCGTCGAGCGCGCGCGGGCGATACGCATAGCGGCTGTCCGACAGCAGCCCGTACACCAGCCGCGAGGTGGTGGCCTGGTCCGCGGTAGGGGCGGCCGGCAGCGAGGTGATGTCGGCCGAACGCGCGAGCAGCGCCAACGGCGCGACCAGGGCGAGGCCAAGGGACAGGGCAAGCAGGGTGCGATTGGACGTCATCGAAGGATTCCGCGGCGTGGGGTGCCGTCGTTGCAGGATGCGGAGGGGTGCGACCGCATGACAGTGCCGGAAGTTGCGTGGCAGCGCCATTCATCGCCACTGTAGCCCGCTCGTGCGATGCAATGTGAACGGCTCCGAGCATGCAGTCGGGCGTGTTTCCGTCCCGGCGGCAACTGCCGCATTGGATGCTGCGCGGCTCGAAATGACGTTGGGCGCGCACCCGGCGGTCTCAGCGCCTTGGCCCACGACCAGGCACTGGGATCTCGGCGCGATCAGGCGATGCCGGCTGCCTGGCGATCCGCGTGATAGCTGGAACGCACCATCGGCCCGGATGCAACATGCGAGAACCCCAGCGCATAGCCGTAGTCCTCCAGCGCCTTGAACTCGTCGGGCGTCCAATAGCGCAGCAGCGGATGGTGGGCGGGCGAGGGCTGCAGGTACTGGCCGATGGTGACCATCTCCACGTCGTGCGCGCGCAGGTCGCGCAGGGTCGCCTGCACCTGCTCCATGGTCTCGCCCAGGCCGAGCATGATCCCGCTCTTGGTCGGCACGTCGGGGTGCTGCGCCTTGAACTGCTGCAGCAGGGTCAGCGACCACTGGTAGTCCGCGCCCGGACGCACGTTGCGATAGAGATCCGGCACCGTCTCGATGTTGTGGTTGAACACGTCCGGCGGGCCCGCCGCCAGGATCTCCAGCGCGCGCTCCATCCGGCCCTTGCCGCGGAAATCGGGCGTCAGGATCTCGATGCGGATGCCGGGCGAGGCCGCCCGCGTCTCGCGGATGCAGTCGACGAAATGCTGGGCACCACCATCGCGCAGATCGTCGCGGTCGACGCTGGTGATCACCACGTACTTCAGGCCCATGTCGGCGACCGTGCGCGCCAGCCGCAGCGGCTCGCCGGCGTCGGCAGGCTTGGGCCGGCCGTGGGCGACATCGCAGAAGCTGCAGCGGCGCGTGCACACGTCGCCGAGGATCATGAAGGTCGCGGTGCCGTGGCTGAAGCACTCGTGGATGTTCGGGCAGCTGGCGTCTTCGCAGACCGTGACCAGGCGGTTCTCGCGCAGCTTCGACTTCAGCGCCTGCACCGCATTGCCGGACGGGATGCGCACGCGGATCCAGCTCGGCTTGCGCAGCACCGGGGCCTCGGCGAATTCCACCGGCGAGCGTCCGATCTTCTGGTCGGCGACCTGGCGCGCGCCCGGCTCCAGCGAAGCGGAGCCCTCGGCGACGACGGCCAGCGGAATGGTGCGGGGCGTGCTGCTCATGGCCGGATACTCATGGGCATGATTATCGCGCAGAACCGCGGATCAGGCGGCCACCGGCGCGGGCAATCCATCGGCATGCCGCAATGCCAACCCGAACTGGCGCGCGAGCGCCTCCAGCAACACCGGCTTGACCGATTCCAGCGAGGACGGCCCGCCGAGGTCCTGCAACGCCACCACCTGCAGGCCTTGGTAGCCGCAGGGATTGATCCGCAGAAACGGCGCGGTGCTTTCCGGGGCGATGTTGAAGGCCAGGCCGTGGAAGGTGCAGCCGCGGCGCACGCGGATGCCGAGCGCGGCGATCTTGGCGCCGTTGACGTAGACGCCGGGCGCGCCCTCGCGGCGCATGGCATCGATGTTCCATTCGGCCAGGGTGTCGATGATCGCCTGCTCGATCCTGCAGACGTAGTCGCGCACGCCGATCTTCAGCCGCTTCAGATCGAGCAGCGGATACACCACGATCTGCCCGGGCCCGTGATAGGTCACCTGGCCGCCGCGATCGACGTGGATGACCGGGATCTCGCCCGGCATCAGCACGTGCTCGGGCTTGCCGGCCTGGCCGAGGGTGAATACCGGATCATGCTCGACCACCCAGAGCTCGTCCGCGGTTTGGTCGTTGCGGGCGTCGGTGAAGGCCTGCATCGCCCGCCACACCGGTTCGTAGGGCTGGCGGCCGAGATCGCGCACCAACGCGTCGCGAATCGATCCCGACGATGCGTGAGCCGCGCAATCCGCGGCTACAGCGTCCACTTCACCTCGGGATGCGCACGCAGTGCCTCGTGGGCGCGGTCGTAATCCTCGCGGGAGTTGGCGCGGAAGGCGATGCGCACGGAGACGTAGCGGCCGCTGCTGGAATGCTTCCAGTTGACCGACTCGTGCAGGACCTCGATGCCGGCATCCAGCAGGGCGGTGGGCAGGGCGGTTTCCAGGTCTTTGTCGGCAGTGCCCATCGCGGAGAGCTCGAAGGTGCCGGGGAACTGGAAGCCGTGGTCGGGATTGTCGGAATGGATGTCCATCCCCGGATTATGGGGATCCGATGCCGGTTCCCCAACCGGCTCGGGCCTGCGCGGCAGGCCCGGCAGCGTGCGTCAGTCCTGCCACCACATGAGAAGTTCATGCCAGAGGCGCTTGAAGAAGCCGCCCTCCTCGACCGCGTTGAGCGCGACCAGTGGCGACTGCGCCACCACCTTGCCGTCCAGGGTGACCTTGACCATGCCGATCTTCTGGCCCTTGGCGATCGGCGCGACCAGCGACTTCGGCAGGTCCATGCTCGCCTTCAGCTGCGAGTACTTGCCTCGCGGGGTGGAGACCAGCAGTGGCTGGGCCACGCCGACCTGGACCAGGTTGGCGGCGCCTTTCCACACCTTCGGCGTGGCCAGCGACTTGTTGGCCTCGTACAGGCGGTGCGACTCGTAGAAGCGGAAGCCCCAGTTGAGCAGGGCCTGCGAATCCACCGCGCGCTGGTTCTCGCTGCTGTTGCCCATCACCACGGTGATCAGGCGCTGGTCGCCACGCTTGGCCGAGGCCATCAGGCAATAGCCGGCCGCGGAGGTGTGCCCGGTCTTGATGCCGTCCACCGAGGGATCGCGCCACAACAGCAGGTTGCGGTTCGGCTGGGTGATCGGGCCGACCGTCAGCTCCTTGATCTTGTTGTAGCTGTAGGCCTCGGGGAAATCGCGGATCAGCGCGCGGCCGAGGATGGCCAGGTCGCGGGCGGTGGTGACGTGGCCCTCGGCGGTGAGGCCGTGCGGATTGACGAAGTGCGACTTGGTCATCCCGATCTTCTTCGCGTACGCATTCATCAGCTGGGCGAAGGCCTGCTCGCTGCCGGCGACGTGCTCGGCCAGGGCGATCGCGGCGTCGTTGCCGGACTGCACCACCATGCCCTTTTCCATCTCGACCAGCGGCGCGGTCTTGTTGACCTCGAAGCCGCTGTAGCTGCCGTCGGTGCCGGCGCCGCCGCTGCGCCAGGCGTGTTCGCTCATCATCACCGGGTCGGTCGCCTTGACCTTGCCGGCGGCCATTTCGGCGGCGATCACGTAGCTGGTCATCACCTTGGTGATGCTGGCCGGATCCACCGGGGTATCGATGTTCTCGCCCGCCAGCACCTGGCCGGTGGCGTGGTCCATCACTACCCAGGCCTTGGTCACCGCGGGCGCGGGCGCATCCGGGATCGGCAGGTTGTCGCTGAGGGCGGCGGGCTTGGCGACCGGCGCGGGCGTGGGCACCTGGGCGATGGACAGGCCGGAACCGAGGGCGATGCCGGCGGTGGCCAGGGCGACGAACAACAACGAACGCGAACGCATCAAAGCAAACTCCTGGTGGCCGCGCAGGCGCGGCGCGAAAAATTCAAACACACATTTTAAGCCGCAATCCGTGGCGTGATGCCGTGACGCAATGCCGACTCCCGCCGACGACGCGACCCGATGCCTGCAGGGTCAGTCGCGCACCCGCTGCGGCTGCCCGAAGCCCAGACCGACGATCCGCGCCGCGAGTTCCGGTGCGTGCGCTGCGGCGACCGGGCCGATCCGCAGGCGCCAGATCTTCTTGCCATTGACGTCGGCGTCCAGGAGGCGGGCTTGGGCGATCGACGCGCCCTGCAGCATCGACAGCGCATGCCGGGCGTTCTGCTGGTTGGCGAAACTGGCGACCTGCAGGGTCACCTCGTCGGCCGCGGCGGCCGGGACGACGCTGCTGGCGGCGACCAGCGCAGCGGCATTGACCGGCGATGGCGGTGGCGGCGCGACCGCGGCAGGCGCGGCCGTGGACGCCTTGGCATCGGTGGATGCCGGCTGCGGATCGGGCCTGCCCGGCTTGCCGGTGGCCACGCGGACACGGCGCGACTGCATCCAGGCATCGAATTCGTCGGCCGACATCACCTTGCCGTCCTGCTGCATGTCGAAGCGATAGCCGCTGTCGGCCGCGGGCCTGGCCTGCGGCGCCGGCGCGACCGGGCCGGCGCTGGCCAATGCCTGCGGCAACTGCTCGACCAGCTTGTCCATCGCAGTGTCGGCGGCAGGCGGCGCACGTGACGCCAGCAGGTCACCGCCATCGTCCTCGGTCAGCGCTTCCACGCGCACGCGTGCGGTGCCGCGATCCCGATAGCCCAGCTTCACCGCGGCGGCGTAGCTGAGGTCGATCACCCGGCCGGCATGGAACGGGCCACGGTCGTTGACCCGGACCACGACCGAACGGCCGTTGTCGAGGTTGGTGACGCGGGCGAAGCTGGGCAGCGGCAAGCTCTTGTGGGCGGCGGTGAAGGCGTACATGTCGTACACCTCCTGGTTGGAGGTGCGCCGGCCATGGAATTTCTTGCCGTAGTAAGAGGCCAGCCCTTCCTCCGCGTAGCCGTGGGCGCTGTCCAGCACGTGGTAGCGCTTGCCGAGCACGCTGTAGCTCTTGTTGCCGGCGCGCGAACGCGGTTCGGCGCGCACCTCCGGTTCCGGGATCGCGTCGACATCCGGCACATAGTCGGGGACGGTATCGGCCTCGCCGGGGCGGAACAGGCCACCGGCCACGTAGTCGCCGCGCTTGCTCGGGTCTTCCTGCGCCGCCGCGTACGGCGACGACTTCGGCCGTTGCAATGGCGGCGCGGTATTCACCGTCTGCGCGGGCTGCACGACCAGCTTCGGGCCTTCATTCACAGGCTTTTTCGACGCCGTGCCGGTGGTCGCACAGGCCGCCAGCGCGAGCGGCATCGCGGCCAGCAGGAGGACGCGCTGGTTCACGGCGTGGCCGGATCGCGCCCGGCGATCGACTGCGACAGCTGGTAGACCGCGGTCGCGTACAACCGCGAGATGTTGTACGTGGTGATCGCCTTGAAGTTGTTGTAGACGATCCAGTATTCCGGGCCCTCCACGCCTTCGAGGGTGATCAGCGTGACCGGCTTGCCGGTGGCAAGCGGCGCCGCGGCGGGGCGATAGCCGGCAGCGGCCAGGCTGGCCAGGGTCTGATCCAGGGTCACCGCGTTGCCGGGATTCACGAAGTCCGTCGCCGATGCGTCGCGCAGGGCCTGCTGCATGACCGGGCCGCCGCGCTCCCACTTGCCCTTCTTCGCGAAGTAGTTGGCGACCGAAGCGAACACGTCGTCGAGGTCGTTGAACAGGTCGACGCGGCCGTCGCCATCCCCATCCACTGCGTAATCGCGATAGCTCGACGGCATGAACTGGCCCCAGCCCATCGCCCCGGCATAGCTGCCCTTGAGCGTGGCGATGTCGAGCTGCTGTTCCCGCGCCAGCGCGAACAGCTGCGCCAGTTCGTCGCGGAAGAACGCCTCGCGCTGGTTCTCGCGCGCCGCCTTGCCCGGATCGCCGGTGCGCGGATACGCAAACGCAAGCGTGTACAGCGCATCGATCACCGGGAAGCTGCCCTTGTTGCCGCCGTAGCTGGTCTCCACGCCCAGGATCGCGACGATGATTTCCTTCGGCACGCCATGCGTGTCCTGCGCACGCTGCAGCGCCGCGGCATGGGTGGCCAGGAAGGCTTGCCCATCGGTGATGCGCTTGGGCTGGATGAAGATCGGGCGGTAGTCGCGCCACGGCTTGGCCTCGGCCGGTCGCGACATCGCCTTGATGATCGACTCGCGGATCTGCGCGGTCGCCAGCACCGCTTCGATCTCGGCGGCGGGGATGTTGAAGCGCTGGGCGGTGCTGCGCACGAACTCGGCACGGGCCGGGCCGATGTCGCGCAGGTGCGGCGCGGGCGGGGCGGCTTCGACCACCGGCGCAGGCGTTGCCGGCGGCGAGGGCATCGGCTTGGGCGGCGGGACGGCACACGCGGCAAGCGCGAGTGCGGCGAGGCTGGGGACAAGTGCGCGACGGATCATCGGCGCGAGGGTAGCACGCGTCCGGATGGGCTCCGGAACGGCCGATTCAGCTTGCAGGGCGCGATTCCGCACCCATTCGACCCTCAGCGATTCAGCACCCGCCGCCCCTTCAACGCCATCACCACGCCGAAGCCGAGCAACAGGGTGACCGCCGAGGTGCCGCCGTAGCTGAGCAGGGGCATCGGCACGCCGACCACCGGCAACAGGCCGGAGATCATCCCGGCGTTGACCAGCACGTACACGAACAGCGACAGCCCCAGCGTGCCGGCGAGCAGGCGCGAGTAGCCATCGCGCAGGTCCGACGCGATCCACAGGCAACGCGCGACCACGAACAGGTACAGCGAGAGCACCACGACCACGCCGATCCAGCCGAAATCCTCGGACAGCACCGAGAACGCGAAGTCGGTGGTGTGTTCCGGCAGGTAGTCCAGGTGCGACTGGGTGCCCTGCCCCCAGCCCTTGCCGGTCAGCCCGCCGCCGCCGATCGCGATCTTGCTCTGCAGGATGTTCCAGCCCGCGCCCATCGGATCGTTCTCGGGGTCGCGGAAGGTCAGGATGCGGTTCTGCTGGTAGGGGCGCAGGAACGAGAACCAGGTGATCGGCGCGAACATCGCCACCGCGAAGCCGCCGATGGCGAGCACGCCCGCAGTGCCGAACCACCACCACGACACGCCGGCCAGGAACAGCACGAACACGCCGCTGGCCAGCACCAGCACCGCGGTGCCGAGGTCGCGCTGCAGCAGGATCAGCCCGACCGGCAGGGCGATCACCACCAGCGCGACCGCCAGGGTCGACCAGCGCGGCGGCAGGCGTTGGCGGTCCAGCGTCCACGCCAGCATCATCGGCAGGGTCAGCTTGGTGAGCTCGGACGGCTGGAAGTTGAAGAACCCCAAGTTGATCCAGTGGTTGCCGTACTTGCCGCTGCCGATGAACAGCACCAGCACCAGCGGTAGCAGCGACAGCACGTAGATCGGCGGCGTGGCCTGCTTCAGCAGGTGCGCCGGGATCCGCGACGCCACCCACAGCACGCCCAGTCCCACGCAGAAGTAGGCGCCCTGGGTGGTGACAAGGCGGGTGGATTCGTTGCTGGCGCTGTACAGGGTGGCCAGGCCGATCCCCATGATCGCGAGCAAGGCGGCCAGCAAGGGCAGGTCCAGGCTGCGCAGGAAACGCAGCAGCAGGTCGGCGAGCAGGCGCAGCAAGGTATTCATCGACGCGCCGCCGTTGGCGCGGTCGTCGGAGTCGCCATGCCCGGACTGCCCTGCACATCGGAGAAATCCGGCGGCAACGCGGCCTGGACGGCGGCATCGACCGGCGTTGCCTCGTCCTGTTGTTTCGGTGCCACTGGCTTGCCCAGCAACCAGGCATCGAACACCTTGCGCGCCACCGGCGCCGCGCTGGAGGCGCCGTAACCGCCACCCTCGATCGCCACGGCAATCGCGATGGTCGGCGCGTCGGCGGGTGCGTAGGCGATGAACAGGCCGCGGTGGCGCAGGTGCATGGGCAGGCTGCGCGGGTTCACCGCCGCGCTGCCGCGGCGGCTGACCACCTGCGCGGTGCCGGTCTTGCTGGCGATCAGGTAGGTCAGGCCGGCGCGGATATTGGTGGCGGTGCCGGGCCCGTGCACGGTGGCGATCATGCCCTCGCGCACCGCCTGCAGGTGCGCGGCGCTGTCGCTGCCGCGGGTCGGCGGCACCAGCTCGACCGGCGCCCACGGCGCGGCGAAATCCGCGCGCATGTCCTTGACCAGGTGCGGGCGCCGCACCCAGCCGTTGTTGGCCAGCATCGCGGTGGCCTGCGCCAGTTGCAGGGTGGTGGTCTTCCAGAAACCCTGGCCGATGCCGGTGATCACGGTGTCGCCGGGATACCACTTGCCGTGCTGCGACGCATTCGCCGCCTTCCATGCCGGCGAGGGCAGGATCCCGGCGATCTCGCCCGACAGGTCCACGCCGGTCGGCTTGCCGAAGCCGTAGCGGTCCATGTACTCGTCGACCTTGGCGATGCCCATGTCCAGCGCCAGCCGGTAGTAGTACGTGTTCACCGATTCGTAGATCGACTTGCGCAGGTCGGTCCAGCCATGCCCACCGCGATGTGAATCGCCATAGCCGCGGCGCTGGCCGCCCAGGTAGAACATGCCCGTCGACAGGGTCTTGTCCTCTGCCGTGCGCACGCCGCTGTCCAGGCCGGCCAGCGCGAGCAGCGGCTTGATGGTCGAACCCGGCGCGACGCCGCCCAGCACCGCACGGTTGAACTGCGGGCGCGAAGGGTTGTCGTTGAGCGCCTGGTAGTCGGCATGGCTGATGCCGTTGACGAACAGGTTGGGGTCGTAGGACGGCAGGCTGACCATCGCCAGGATCTCGCCGCTGCGCGGATCCACCGCCACCGCGGTGCCTTCCAGTTCGGCGAAGGCGTCCACCATCGCCCGCTGCAGGTCGATGTCGATCGACAGCCGCAGGTCGGTGCCCGGGGTGGCCGGCACCGTGTCCAGCGCACGCACGGTGCGCCCGTCGACATTGGTCTCCAGTCGCCGGAAGCCCGGCTTGCCGCGCAGCTGCGCTTCGTAATAGCGCTCCAGCCCGGTCTTGCCGGTGTGCGAATAGGCACCGCCGGCATCGCCCAGCGCCGCCTGGTCCTTTTCGTCGATGCGGCCGACATAGCCGACCACGTGCGCGAACAACGCACCCTGCGGATACACCCGCCCCAGGTACGGGACCAGCTCCACGCCGGGGAAACGCCAGCGATCCACCGCGAAGCGCGCGGCTTCCTCATCCGACACGCGCAGCTTGATCGTCACCGGCTTGAACGGACGGCTGTTGCGGTAGTCGCGCAGGAAGCGCGTGCGCTGTTCCTCGTCGAGCACCACCACGGTTCGCAGCTTGGCCAGCAACGCCTCGCCATCGCCGGCGCGTTCCGGCACCGCATCCAGCCGCCACGCCGCCACGTTGTCGGCCAGCAACCGGCCCTTGCGGTCGTAGATCAGCCCGCGCGCGGGCGCGACCGGCACCAGCCGCAGGCGGTTGGCCTCCGAGCGGGTGGCGAATTCGGCGTGCTGGACCACCTGCAGGCGGAAATACCACGCCGCCAGGCCGCCCAACGCCAGCAGCACCAGCAGGAAGCCGACCAGCGCGCGGCGGCGGAATAGGTCGGCCTCGACCGCGTGGTCCTTGAGCTGGCGCGCGCGACGCATCATCGGCGCGCGTTCAACCGCGCCTGCGCAGGCGCAGGGTATCCAGCGCGAAATGCAGCGGCGCCCACAGCAGCAGGCCCAGCAGCGGCGCCAGCCAGTACAGCCACGGCAGTTGCGGTGCGCCCATCACCACGTGGATGGCGGCGCTGATCACCCGGTCGTTGAGCAACAGCACGCCCATCACCACCGCCTGCTGCGACAGCGGGAAGAAGCGCATGCGCGCGCGGAAGCGGTCGAGGATGAAGGCCATCACCACCAGCCGCATCGCCTGTTCGCCGAGCAGGCCGCCGAACATCAGGTCGGCCAGCACGCCCAGCGCGAACGCCACCCCCAGGCCGATGTGCTCGGGTTCCTCGAGCAGCCAGTACGCCAGCACCAGCGCGAGCCAATAGGGTCGCAAGGGCTGCAGCAGGCCGGGCAGCGGCACCAACCCCAGCAGCAGGGCGAGCAGCAGGCTCACCGGTAACACCCAGCCATTGCGTGCGCGGCTCATCGACGGGGCTCCGCTGCGGGTGCGGTCGTTGATGGCACGACGGCATTCGAGGGCGCAGCAGGCAACGTCGACGCGGGTACGGAGGCATTGCCGGCGGCGGGCGCCGCCGCGGCGGGATCGACCGCCGGCACCGGCTTGTAGCCGCGCAGCAAGAGCACGTCGCGCCCGCGGTCGAGTTGCGCGGCCGGGGTCACGTCGGCTTCCAGGAAGGCGCGGCTGTCGTCCGGGCGCAGGGTGCCCACCGTGCCTACCGCGAAGCCGGGCGGGAAGCGCCCGCCCAGGCCGGAGGTGAGCAACTGGTCGCCGACGCGCACGTCGGCCGACAGCGGCACGTCGGCCAGGTGCAGCGCATCGTTGCGCCCGCTGCCGTACACCACCAGGCGGATCCCGCTGCGCGCCACCGCCACCGGCACCGCATGGTCGGGGTCGGTGAGCAGCAACACGCTGGCCGTGGTCGGGGTGGTGGCGGTCACCTGCCCCATCAGGCCGCCGGCGTCGATCACCGCCTGGCCCACGCGCACGCCGGCGTTGCTGCCGCTGTCCAGTAACAGGCGCTGGCGGGTCGGGTCCAAGTCGATGTCGAGGACGGAGGCCAGTTGCACATCCAGCCGCCCGCGCTCGGCGCTGCCCAGCAGGCCGCGCAGGCGTTCGTTCTCCGCCGCCGCGGTGCGCAGCCGCGCATTGCGCGCGGCCTGGACCAGCAGGGCATTGCGCAGGCGTTCGTTGTCGCGCGCCAGCTGGGTGCGGGTCACCGCTTCCTCGCGCAGGCCGGTGCCGACCTTCGAGGGCAAGCCGGCCAGCCACCACAACGGCTGCACCGCCACTTCCGCCTGCGCGCGCACGGCGCGCAGCCAACCACTGCGGTAGTCCAGCACCATCAATGCAGTCGCCAGGATCAGGTACGCCAGCAGGCGCAGCACGCCGGCGACATCGCCGGGGCGGGCTGCGGGAGGTCCGGCGTAGGGCGGCACGTCAGTGGGTCAGCAATGGCTTCAGTGAAGGAATTCGCGCGAAGCGGCAGTTTGGCCCATGGAGGGGCCAACGCAAACGACCATGTCGTTTGCGTAGCGCATCGAAAACCACGCTTTTCGATGCGCGAGTTCGGAGTCGGCCATGGATGGCCGATCTCCGAATACGAATCACTCCGGCGCGAAGAACTCGTTGCCGTGCATGTCGACCAGTTCCAGCGCGCGCCCGCCGCCACGCGCCACGCAGGTCAGCGGGTCGTCCGCCACCTGCACGTGCAGGCCGGTTTCCTCGCTGATCAGGCGGTCGATGTCGCGCAGCAGCGCACCGCCACCGGTCAGCACGATGCCGCGCTCGGCCACGTCCGCGCACAGTTCCGGCGGGGTCTGCTCCAGGGCCAGGCGGATCGCGGAGACGATCCCGGACAGCGGTTCGCGCAGCGCTTCCAGCACCTCGTTGGAATTGATGGTGATGATCTTCGGCACGCCCTCGGCCAGGTGGCGGCCGGAGATCTCGATCTCGCGCACGTGCTGCTGCGGGTAGGCATTGCCCAACTCCAGCTTGATCCGCTCCGCGGTGGCATCGCCGATCAGCATGCCGTGGTGGCGACGGACGTAGGCCACGATCGATTCGTCGAAGCGGTCGCCGCCGATGCGCACCGACTGCGAATAGACGATGCCGTTCAGCGCGATCACCGCTACCTCGGTGGTGCCGCCGCCGATGTCGACCACCATCGAACCGCGCGCCTCGGTCACCGGCATGCCGGCACCGATCGCCGCGGCCATCGGTTCCTCGATCAGGTAGACCTCGCGGGCACCGGCTTCCTCGGCGGATTCCTTGATCGCGCGGCGCTCGACCTGGGTGCTGCCGGCCGGCACGCAGACCAGCACGCGCGGGCTGGGGCGCAGGAAGCGGCTCTTGTGCACCTTGCGGATGAAATGCTTGAGCATTTCCTCGGTGTAGGTGAAGTCGGCGATCACGCCATCCTTCATCGGCCGCACCGTGCTCATGTGCCCGGGCGTGCGGCCGAGCATCTGCTTGGCCTCGCTGCCCACCGCGGCCACCGCGCGGGCACCGCCGCCACGGTCCTGGCGCACGGCCACCACCGACGGTTCGTTGAGGACGATGCCTTGCCCGCGCACGTAGATCAGCGTGTTGGCGGTGCCAAGGTCGATGGACAGGTCGCTTGAGAAATAGCCCCTGAGGAACTTGAACATGCGGGAGATGCCCGAAAAGTGATATGGCCACGTCGGGGGACGCGGGGCCGAAAGGCGGGGCGGGAGCGCGGAAACCGCGGCGAACGCCGGGCCCGCTAATCTAGCAACGCCCCCCCTGCCCGGCAAGGAGATTGCAGGGCTGCCGGTCGCTGCGATTCAGCCGCCGCTGGCCGCCGGACGGTGCCGACGCTACCCTGTGCGCCCTTTTCGTCCACCCGCCCGCGAGGCCCCGATGTCTGCCCTGATCTGCGGTTCCCTGGCCTACGACACCATCATGGTGTTCCCCGACCAGTTCAAGAACCACATCCTGCCGGACAAGGTGCACATCCTGAATGTGTCGTTCCTGGTGCCGCGGATGCGCCGCGAGTTCGGCGGCTGCGCCGGCAACATCGCCTACAACCTCAAGCTGCTGGGCGGCGACCCGATCCCGATGGCCACCGTCGGTGCCGACTTCGGCCCGTACCGCGAGTGGTTCACCGAACAGGGCATCACCCTGGACCACGTGAAGGTCATCGACGAGCTGTTCACCCCGCAGGCCTTCATCACCACCGACCTCGACAACAACCAGATCACTGCGTTCCACCCCGGCGCGATGATGCGCAGCTACGAGAACCACGTGCGCGACGTGCCCGGCGTGACCATCGGCATCGTCAGCCCGGACGGCTACGAAGGCATGCTGCAGAACGCGAAGGAATTCGCCGAGGCCGGCATCCCCTTCATCTTCGATCCGGGCCAGGCGATGCCGCTGTTCAACGGCGCCGAGTTGCGCGCCTTCATCGAGCAGGCCGACTACGTCACCGTCAACGACTACGAGTCCAACCTGCTGCAGGAGCGCACCGGCTGGAGCGAACAGGAAATCGCCGGCAAGGTGAAGGCGTACATCACCACCCGCGGCCCGCAGGGCGCGGAGATCCATGCCGACGGCACCACCCACCGCATCCCGCCCGCGCACGAACGCCGCGTCACCGATCCCACCGGCTGCGGCGACGCCTTCCGCGCCGGCCTGATCTTCGGCATCGAGAAGGGCTACGACTGGATGACCATCGGCCGCATGGGCAACCTGATGGGCGCACTCAAGGTCGAGCACCCCGGCACCCAGAACCAGCGCTTCGACTACGAGGAATTCGCCGAGCAGTTCCGCCAGCAGTTCGGTTACGCGTTGACCTGAGCGGGGCCTCGCTCTCCCGCAGAAGCGGGAGAGCGATCAAGATCTTGTAGCCCGGATAAGGCCAACGGCCGCATCCGGGGTATCGCGAAATCCGACGCACTAAACCCCGGATGCGCTGCGCTTTCCGGGCTACAAAAGCGGAGCGAGCGATTTTTTTAGGTTCTTCTCCCAACTGAGGGAGAGGCGCACGGCCGACCCGGTTAGTTTGCAGTTGTCGAGACAACAAACCGGGGGTCGGCCGTGGCCGACGGAGATTGTATTTCCCAGCTGGGAGGCTGGGGCGGG
>NZ_JAYRTQ010000018.1:0-56633 GCF_041919455.1 Thermomonas sp. | reverse complement strand
GGTGATCCAGGCGATCACCAAGGAAACCGGCACCCAGATCGACATCCAGGACGACGGCACCATCACCATCGCCTCGGTCAACGCCGCCGCCGGCCAGGCCGCCAAGGCGCGCATCGAGCAGATCACCTCCGACGTCGAGCCGGGCCGCATCTACGAGGGCAAGGTCGCCAAGCTGATGGACTTCGGCGCGTTCGTGACCATCGCCCCGGGCAAGGACGGCCTGGTGCACGTGTCGCAGATCTCCAACGACCGCGTCGAGAAGGTCGGCGACGTGTTGAAGGAAGGCGACATCGTCAAGGTCAAGGTGCTGGAAGTCGACAAGCAGGGCCGCATCCGCCTGTCGATGAAGGCCGTGGCCGAGGGCGAAGGCACCGGCGCGTAATCGCCGGCGCCATCGGCGTCACACCGGAAAGCGGGCTTCGGCCCGCTTTTTGTTTGCGCATTGCACGGAGATCCATTTTTCCATTGACGCATCGCCGATGACCCAATATGTTGTGGTCGTCGGTTCCGGTGGCTACTACCACTGGATGAAAAGGGAAGCCGGTGCGGCGCTCATCCAAGGATGTGGCGCCCATCCCGGCACTGCCCCGCAGCGGTAAATGGAGACGAGGTCGCAACTGGCACTGGGATGGTGATCCCGGGAAGCCGCGACCAAGGAGGCAACGGTTCGCCGATGCCGCATCCATGAGTCCGAAGACCTGCCGACAGCCGCGCGAAGCACGCCGCGCGGTGCCGGCCGACGAATCTCCGGGGGGAGATGGCGGGTGCAGCATGGCCGGCCGCATGCCTTGCATGCAGGTCGCAGGCCGTGCGACATCGATGCCAGACCCTGCGTTTCCGATGCCATCCGCGCCTGCGAGGGACAGGCAAGGACCGTGCATCACGCATGGAGCCACCCGATGTCCGAGACCTTGCTTGCCGAGGCGCCTGTTGCGCCCCCGCTTTCACCCCCGATGTTCGACCTGACCCCGCCACCGACCGCGACCACGATGCGCGTGACCAAGCGCAACGGCGCCAGCGAAGCGGTGGACCTCAACAAGATCGTGCGCGCCGTCACACGCGCCGCAGAAGGCCTGCATGCCGTGGAGCCGATGCGCGTCGCCACCCGCACGATCTCCGGCCTGTACGACGGCGCGACCACCGCCGAACTCGACGAACTCTCGATCCGCACCGCTGCGCTGCTCACTGGCGAGGAACCCGAATACGGCAAGCTTGCCGCCCGCCTGCTGGCCAGCGTGATCGCCAAGGAAGTCGCCGGGCAGGAGATCCATGCGTTCTCGCAGTCGGTGCAGCGCGGGCACGAGGTCGGCCTGGCCAACGACCGCCTGCTCGGGTTCGTCCAGGCCAATGCGCGCAAGCTCAACGACGCGCTGGATGTGTCGCTGGATCGCCACTTCGATTACTTCGGTCTGCGCACCCTGTACGACCGCTACCTGTTGCGGCATCCGCGCACCCGCAAGGTCATCGAAACCCCACAGCAGTTCTTCCTGCGTATCGGCTGTGCGCTGTCCGAGGATGTGTCCGGCGCGCTCGCGCTGTACCGGCGCATGGCCGAACTCGACTACCTGCCGAGCTCGCCGACACTGTTCAACAGCGGCACCACGCATGAGCAACTGTCGTCCTGCTTCCTGCTGGATTCGCCGCAGGACACGCTGGAGTCGATCTACGCGAAGTACGGCGACATCGCCCAGCTGAGCAAGTTCAGCGGCGGCATCGGCGTGAGCTACACGCGCGTGCGTTCGCGCGGTTCGCTGATCAAGTCCACCAATGGCCACAGCAACGGCATCGTGCCGTGGCTGAAGACCCTTGATTCCTCGGTGTCGGCGGTGAACCAGGGCGGCAAGCGCAAGGGCGCGGCCTGCGTCTACCTGGAGCCGTGGCATGGCGATGTCGAGGAGTTCCTGGAACTGCGCGACAACACCGGCGACGAGGCGCGGCGCACCCACAACCTCAACCTTGCCAACTGGATCCCGGACCTGTTCATGCAGCGCGTCGAGGCCGATGCCGACTGGTCGCTGTTCGATCCGCGGGTCGTGCCCGAATTCACCGATCTGTACGGCGACGCGTTCGAACGCGCGTACGTGCAAGCCGAAGCGCAGGGCAAGGCGCTCAAGACCATCAAGGCGCGCGAGCTTTACGCGCGGATGATGCGGACGCTCGCGCAGACCGGCAACGGCTGGATGACCTTCAAGGACAAATGCAACCGCGCGAGCAACCAGACGCTGCGCGCCGGCAATGTCATCCACCTGTCCAACCTGTGCACCGAGATCCTGGAAGTCACGTCGAACGACGAGACCGCGGTGTGCAACCTCGGTTCGATCAACCTCGCGCGGCATTTCAATGAGGACGGTTTCTTCGATTTCGACAAGCTCGCCGAGACCGTGCGTTTGGCGGTGCGCCAGCTCGACCGCGTCATCGACCTGAATTTCTATCCGATCGAAACCGCACGCCGCGGCAACCTGCGTTGGCGGCCGGTGGGCTTGGGCTGCATGGGCCTGCAGGACGTGTTCTTCAAGCTGCGCCTGCCGTTCGACAGCGCGGAAGCGCGCCAGTTGTCCGCGAAGATCGCCGAGACGATCTATTTCCATGCACTGGAAACGTCCTGCGAATTGGCCGAGGAACGCGGCCAGCATCCGTCGTTCGCCGACACCCGCGCCGCGCGCGGCGAATTGCAGTTCGATGCGTGGAACATCGTGCCTGCGAACGGCGAGCGCTGGGACGCCTTGCGCGAACGCATCAAGACGCACGGCCTGCGCAATTCGCTGCTGGTGGCGATCGCGCCGACCGCGACCATCGCGTCGATCGCCGGCTGCTACGAGTGCGTGGAGCCGCAGGTGTCGAACCTGTTCAAGCGCGAGACGCTCTCCGGCGACTTCCTGCAGGTGAACCGCTACCTGGTCGAGGAGCTGAAGAAGCTGGGCCTGTGGACGCCGGAGGTGCGCGATGCGATCAAGCAGGCCGAAGGCTCGGTGCAGGGCGTCGCGCAGATCCCGGAGACGTTGCGCCACGTCTATCGCACGGCGTGGGAAATTCCCATGCGCGCACTGATCGACATGGCGGCCGGGCGCGGCGCCTTCATCGACCAGTCGGCTTCGCTCAACCTGTTCATGGAAAGCCCGAACATCGGCGCGATGTCGTCGATGTACATGTATGCGTGGAAGCAGGGCATCAAGACCACGTACTACCTGCGCTCACGGCCGGCGACAAAGATTGCCAAGACCACGGTTGGGAGTGTTGCGGCAAGCGTGCCGAAGCCGGACTACACGCCGGTCGAGGCCATCGCCTGTTCGCTGGAGAACCCGGAAGCCTGCGAGGCTTGCCAGTGAGCGCGCATAACCGCCAACTGCTGCTCGATCCCGGCTTCGAACTTACCCTGCGGCCGATGCGCTACCCGCAGTTCTATGAGATGTACCGCGACGCGATTCGCAATACGTGGACGGTGGAGGAAGTGGATTTCTCGCTGGATACCAACGACCTGAAGACCAAGTTCGGGCCGGCCGAACGGCACCTGATCGAACGCCTGATCGCGTTCTTCGCCACCGGCGATTCGATCGTGTCCAACAACCTCGTGCTGAACCTGTACCAGCACATCAATGCGCCGGAAGCGCGCATGTACCTGTCGCGGCAGCTGTACGAGGAAGCGCTGCATGTGCAGTTCTACCTGACGTTGCTGGACACCTACCTGCCGGATCCGAACGAACGCGCCAAGGCGTTCGCCGCAGTCGAGAACATCCCGTCGATCCGCCGCAAGGCCGAGTTCTGCTTCAAGTGGATCGACTCGCTGCAGGGCGTGCAGAAGATCGAGACGCGCGCGCAGCGCCGGCAGTTCCTGCTCAACATGGTCTGCTTCGCGGGCTGCATCGAGGGCCTGTTCTTCTTCGGCGCGTTCGCCTACGTGTACTACCTGCGCTCGCGCGGCCTGCTGCACGGGCTGGCCAGCGGCACCAACTGGGTATTCCGCGACGAGAGCGCGCACATGGCGTTCGCCTTCGAGGTGATCCGCACTGCGCGCGAGGAAGAGCCCGACCTGTTCGACGACGCGCTCAAGGCGCAGGTGGTGCAGATGATGTGCGAGGCTGTCGACTGCGAAGTCGCGTTCGCCGAGGACACCCTGAGCGGCGGCGTGGCCGGGTTGTCGATCCGCGACATGCGCCAGTACCTGGAATATTGCGCCGACCAGCGCATGGCCCAGTTGGGCATGCCGCGGCACTTCGGGTCACGCAATCCATTCCCGTTCATGGACCTGCAGGACGTGCAGGAGCTGACCAACTTCTTCGAGCGCCGCGTCTCCGCGTACCAGGTCGGCGTGCAGGGTGAGGTCGGCTTCGACCACGCGTTCTAAGCGACTCTGTTATTGCGACGCAGTGGCATCCGCCTCCGGGTGCCGCTGCAGCCACGCGGCCAACGCCTTTCGATGGGCGATCACTTCTTCGGCATACAGGTCATGCACGCAGACCGGGCAGCCGCTGTCGCAGCAGTCTGAGGGCAGGGGACGTTCCGGTGGTTGGGGACGCGGGTCCGGATCGGCATTGGCGAGAAGGCTGGTCATGCGATGGCGATGAGGGAGTCGCGGTGATTATCCATGCGCATGTGTGCGGGTGCTTGCGACATGCGCGACGAACCGCTCCAATGCGGCATGACTGATCCCAACGTGCCAGCAATCTCGCGTCGCAATCTGTTGGCCGGCGGCATCGGACTGGCGTCGTTGGCCGCCTTGCCGGCAGGCGTCCAGGCCGCTCAGCCTTGGGATGACACCGCCGACTGGATTCCCGGCGATGCGCTCCTGCAGGACCTGCCGCGGCAAATGCGCGCGCTCGGCGTGCCCGGCGTGGGCATCGCCGTGGTGGAGGCGGGCAGGCTGGCGTGGTCGCGTGGCTTCGGCGTCACCCATGTCGAACGCGGCACGCCGGTCGAAGACAACACGTTGTGGGAAGCGGCATCACTCAGCAAGCCGGTGTTCGCCTACACCGTGCTGCAACTGGTCGATCGTGGCGAGCTGGCGCTGGACGCGCCGTTGGTGAGGTACGTGAGGCCCGCCTACCTCGGCCAGTCGCCGTGGATCGAGCGCATCACCGTGCGCGACGTGCTGCGCCATACCACCGGCCTGCCGAACTGGCGAAAGGATCCGGCCAACGAGCCGCTGGTACCCGCCGTGGCGCCGGGCATGCGCATCGATTATTCCGGGGAGGCCTTCGTCTGGCTGCAGCTGGCGGTGGAGGCGGTGACCGGCGAAAGCCTTGACCAGACCATGCACCGCCTGCTGTTCGCGCCTGCGGGCATGCGCGACAGCAGTTACGGCTGGGATGCGGCATTGGCGACGCGCTCTGCATACGGTCATCGTGCACCGGATGACACCCAGCCGGGCATGCCGGCGCAGGGATTGCGCGAGGCGTGGGACGCCGCACAACCGACCGCCGATGCATGGCGCAAGCCGCTCTCGACATGGCGCTATGCCGATGCCGAGCGCGCCTTGCCGCTCGCCCGCGCGAATGCCAGGACGGGCGTGGTGAACTGGCCCAGCGACATCCTCGCCAATTCCGCGGCCAGCCTGCGCTGCACGGTGCAGGACTACGCGCGCTTCATGGCGCTGGTCGTGCATGCGTCGCCGGCTGCGTGGGCGCTGAAACCCGCGACGCGCACCGCGATGCTGACACCGCAGATCGCATTGCCCGGACGATGGACGGAAAAGGGCCTCGGCTGGAACCTCGAAGCCACCCGGGTCGGCCCGGTGCTGTATCACTCCGGCAGCAACGCCGGCGTCTTCAAGACCTTCGCGCTGGGCGATGCCGCGCACCAGCGGGCCATCGTCATCATGGCCAACGCGGCCAACGGCAACGTGCTGTACCGGCGCATCGTGCGCGCGGCCACCGGGCTGGATCTGCTGGCATTCGACCTGTGACATAGTGGCGCGCCCCGCGCGACGCCCACCGCATCCCCCATGCGCCACGACCACATCCTGACCCTGTCCTGCCCGGATCGCACCGGCATCGTCCACCGCGTCTCCGGCTGCCTGTTCGAGGCCGGCTGCAACATCCTCGATGCCCAGCAGTTCGGCGACGGCGAAACCGGTCGCTTCTTCCTGCGCGTGCATTTCGATGCGCCCGCGGCGCACGCGGTCGAGGCATTCCGCGCTCGATTCACGACGCTCGCTGATGACTTCGGCATGGACTGGCAGTTGCACGATGCGCGCCGCCGCGCGCGCCTGTTGATGCTGGTGAGCAAGCAGGGCCATTGCCTCAACGACCTGCTGTTCCGTACCCACAGCCGCCAGCTGCGCGCGGACATCGTGGCGGTGGCCTCGAACCACGAGGACTTCGCCGCGCTGGCGTCGTCCTACGGCGTGCCGTTCCATCACCTGCCGGTGGATGCCGGCAATCGCGAGGCGCAGGAGCACGCGATCATCGACCTGGCCGAGCGCGAACAGGTCGATTTGGTAGTGCTGGCGCGCTACATGCAGATCCTTTCGCCGCGCCTGTGCGAAGCACTGGCCGGCCGCGCGATCAACATCCACCACAGCTTCCTGCCCAGCTTCAAGGGCGCGCAGCCGTACCACCAAGCGCACGCGCGCGGGGTCAAGCTGATCGGCGCGACCGCGCATTACGTCACGCCGGACCTCGACGAAGGCCCGATCATCGAGCAGGACGTGGCCCGCGTGGACCATGCGATGACCCCACGCGATCTCGTGCGCGTCGGCAGCGACATCGAATCGCAGGTGCTGGCCCGCGCGGTGCGCCACCACATCGAACACCGGATCCTGCCGAACGGGCATCGCACGGTGGTGTTCCGCTGAAGCCGCCGCGCCACCCGCGGTTACCATGCGCGGCATGAGAGCCTATCTGCCCGACTGGTTGCGCCCGTGGTTCGCCGAAGTGGCGATCGTGCTGCAGGTGCTGGTGATCCTGCTGGTGGCGTGGACCTTGCGCTGGCTGCTGCGTCGCCTGGTTGCCCGGCTGGCAAGGCGCTACGACCTGCCGCTGGAAGTCAGCATGGGCGTGCGCCGGGTGAGCGGCTTCCTGGTCGGATTCGCCGCGTTGCTGGCGATCCTGCACGTGGTCGGCGTGTCCGCCGGCGTGCTGTGGGGCGCGTTCACCGGTTTCGCCACGGTGGCGGCGGTGGCGTTCTTCGCCGCATGGAGCGTGCTGACCAATGTGTTCTGCGCGTTCCTGATCATGACCAGCCGCCCGTTCCGCCTGCACGACCACGTGGAACTGCTGGAGAGCGGCGAGCGCCCCGGCCTGCGCGGGCAGGTGATGGACATCACCCTGGTCTACGTCACCCTGCGCGAGACCCATGCGCATGGTGGCCACAGCCTGCTGCGCGTGCCCAACAGCATGTTCTTCCAGCGTGCCGTGCGCCGCTGGGAACCGGGCGCGCCCGATGTCGCCCTGCAGGCCGCGGAACCGATGAACGGCCGCGACCAGCGTCGCGGCGCGGTGCTGGGCGGCGGGGTGTCGGCGAACACCGTGGATCCGGACTGAGGGTGGCGCGCGAGAGTCCTCTGTTTCCGCCAGAATGCGGGAGGGGTTGAATCGCAAGGCGGGGGAGATGGTGCAACCACGTTCCAATTTTTCCCATCTGCTTGCCTTGCAGGCAGAGCTTGCACGCCTTGGTGCAGCGGCCGAGCGCTATTTCTCCGATGATCCCAATACCTCTCTGATCAAGCTGCGGCAGTTCGCAGAACTGATGGCACAGCAGGTTGCCGCGCGCGCAGGTCTCTATCTCGCCGATGAGGACAACCAAGCGGCGTTGTTGTCCCGGCTCAAGCGCGAAGGCTGGTTGCCGCGCGACATCGCCGATCTGTTCCACTGGGTACGCAAGGCGGGCAACGAAGCCGCCCATCATCTCCGTGATGACCATCGCACCGCGCTTGAGGCGTTGAAGATCGCCAACCAGATGGGCGTCTGGTTCCGGCGGACATTTGCCGATCCGGCGTTCAAGGGTGGCGCGTTCATCCCTCCTGCTGCGCCGATCGACGAATCCGTCGAACTCCGGCAGGCGCTGGATGCCCTGCGCGAAAGCCATCGCATCGAACAGGAAAAGGCGGGTGCCGCCGAGCAGCTGTTGGTACAGGCTCAGGAAGATGCACGCTTGTGGGAAGCCTTGGCGCAGGAAGGCGACACCGCCATCGCCACGCTGAAGGCGCAACTGGTCCAGCTGCAGGCACAGGCGTTGGCACAACCTGCGGTGCACTTCGCCTCGATTCGCCAGAATGCGGAGCAGGCGGCATCGCTGGTCTCGCTGGACGAAGCCGCCACCCGCGAACTGATCGACCAGCAGCTACGCGACGCTGGTTGGGAAGCGGATACCCGCGCCTTGCGATACAGCAATGGCACCCGGCCGGAACCGCATCGCAACCTGGCGATTGCCGAATGGCCAACGGAAAGTGGCCCGGCCGATTACGCGCTGTTCATCGGCACCGAGTGCATTGCGGTGGTCGAGGCCAAGCGTGGCGGCCGCAATGTCTCGGCCAGCATCGACCAGGCCAAGCGCTATGCCAGCGGATTGCGCGACGATGCCGGTCAGCCGATGCGCGCGAAGTGGGGCGAGTTCCGCGCTCCGCTTGTGTTCGCCACCAATGGCCGCCCGTTCCAGCAGCAGTTCAAGGAGGTGAGTGGCATCTGGTTCTGCGACCTGCGCAGGCCGGAGAACCATCGGCGTGCACTGGATGGTTGGTACACCCCGGACGGCGTGCGTGACCTGCTCAAGCAGGATCACGTCGTTGCGGAGTCCAGGCTCGATCGGATCGGTTTCGATTTCGGTTTTCCGCTGCGTCGTTACCAGCGCGATGCGATCGAAGCGGTGGAGCAGGGTGTGCGCGACCACAAGCAGGCCATGCTGGTGGCGATGGCCACGGGTACCGGCAAGACCAAGACCTGCATCGCGCTGGTCTACCGCCTGCTCAAGGCACAGCGCTTCCGCCGCATCCTGTTCCTGGTCGACCGTACCGCGCTGGGCGAGCAGGCGGCCAATGCGTTCAAGGAAACGCAGATGGAGTCGCTGCAGCGTTTCACCGATGTGTTCGGCATCAAGGAGGTCGACGAACAGCAGCCCGATGCGGATACCAGAGTGCACATCGCGACCGTGCAGGGATTGGTCAGGCGGGTGTTGCACGCAGAGGATGGTGGTCTGCCGGTGGACGCCTACGATTGCATCGTGGTGGACGAATGCCATCGCGGCTATCTGCTCGACCGCGAGATGAATGATGCCGAAGTCGCATTCCGGGATCAGCGCGATTACATCTCCAGCTATCGGCGCGTGCTGGACCATTTCGATGCGGTAAAGATCGGCCTTACCGCCACCCCAGCCTTGCACACCACCGAAATCTTCGGGCTGCCGGTGTACGTGTATTCCTACCGCGAGGCCGTGCTGGACGGTTACCTGGTGGACCACGATCCGGCCCTGCGCATCCGCACGAGGCTGGGCGAAGACGGCATCCACTACAAGGTGGGCGAGGACGTCGCCATCTACAATCCGCAGACCCAGGGCGTGGACCTGTTCAAGACCCCGGACGAGCTGGATTTCGATGTCGGCGAGTTCAATCGCAAGGTGGTCACCGAGTCGTTCAACCGCGTTGTCTGCGAGGCGCTGGCCGGTCATGTCAATCCGGTCGGCCCCGACAAGACGCTGGTGTTCTGTGCCACCGATGTGCACGCAGACATGGTGGTGCGTTTGCTCAAGCAGGCTTTTGCCGACAAGGGTATCGAGATCGAGGACGGCAGCATCCTCAAGATCACCGGTGCCGCGGACAAGCCGTTGCAGTTGATCCGCCGCTTCCGCAACGAACGCATCCCGGTCATCGCGGTGACCGTCGATTTGCTGACCACCGGCATCGATGTCCCGCCGATCAGCAATCTGGTCTTCCTGCGTCGGGTCAACAGCCGCATCCTGTACGAGCAGATGCTCGGTCGTGCCACCCGCCGCTGCGATGAAATCGGCAAAGAGGCGTTCCGCATTTTCGACGCGGTCGACCTGTACGCGAACCTGGAGGCCGTCAACAGCATGCGGCCGGTGGTGCAGAACCCGAACATCGGCTTCGCCCAACTGGTGCAGGAGATCGTGGCGCATGCGGGCGAAGACATCGCCGAGCAGGCCCGCACGCAACTGTTGGCCAAATGGCAGCGCAAGCGACGGCATCTGACCGACACCCAGGCCGCGGGGCTCAAGCAAGCGGGCGTGGATCCGCAGGACTTTGCCGAGTTCATCAAGACGACAGACGTCGCCAAGCTGGCCGACTGGTGGGTTCGCCATGCGGGCTTGGGCGAGTTGCTGGATCGCACGCGCGAGTTCCCGCTCGACCCGCTGGTGGTGTCAGGGCACGACGACGAACTGCTCGAGGTTGTCCCGGTCTACGGCAAGCCGGAGGATTACCTGGAGCGCTTCACCCGCTTCGTCCAGGAACAGGGCAACACGCTGCCCGCGCTGGTGGCAGTGGTGCAGCGCCCGCGCGACCTGACCCGGCGCGACTTGATCGAATTGACCACGGCGCTGGAAGGTGCCGGTTTCGACGAACGCAGCCTCACCTCCGCCTGGACCCAGACCACCAATCACGAAGTGGCCGCGCGCGTGCTGGGATTCGTGCGGCAAGCCGCCATCGGCGATCCGCTGCGTCCTTACGCCCAGCGCGTGGATGAAGCCGTGCAGGCACTGATTCGCACGCATGGGCTCAACCCGATGCAGCAAGGCTGGCTGCGCAGGCTTGGACAGCAGGTCGTTGCGAATGTGGTGCTCGACCAGGCATTGATCGACGAAGGACCTCTGCGCGAGCAAGGCGGCTTCCGGCGGTTGGATCAGATCTTCGACGGCCAGTTGAGTGACTTGCTTGCCGACATGAACGAGGCGATCTGGCGCAGCGCCGGCTAGCCCTGCCATCCAGATGGATGCACAATGGCATCATTCTTGATTCAAGGGCGATACTATGCGCACCACCGTCACCATCGACGACACCGATTACGAAGCCGCGCTCGCCGTGGCCGACCCGGCCATGGACAAGGCTGACCTCTTCCGCGAAGCCATCCGCACCTTCATCCGCGTTCGCGCTGCGCAGCGATTGGCTGCCCTCGGCGCCGCCGCGCCCGACATGGCGGACGTACCGCGCCGCGGTGGCCTGCGCGTGAACGAAGACGCGCCTTCGGAATGAATGTCCTGGTCGATACGTCCGTCTGGGTGGAGCATTTCCGCAACGGCCAGCCCGCGCTGGCGCAACTGTTGGCAGTCGATGCCGTGCTGATCCATCCCTGGGTCGTGGCCGAACTGGCCTGCGGCACGCCGCCCGCACCGCGCCGCCGCACGCTGGACGACATCGCGCGTCTGCGACCGGCCGTGCAGGCCAGCCAGGCTGAATTGCTCGACTTCATCGAACGCGAACGACTCCACGGCCTGGGCTGCGGCATGGTCGATGTGGCCCTGCTCGCTGGCACCTTGCTCACCCCGCGCGCGCGGCTATGGACGCTGGACAAGCGCCTGGCCGCACTCGCGGACCGCTACGACGTGGCCTACGCGCCCGCAACCTTCGAGACACCAACGCAATGAGCAAGCGCACCACCGACATCGTCGGCAAGCTGTGGAACCTGTGCAACGTCCTGCGCGATGACGGCGTCACCTATCACCAGTACGTGAGTGAGTTGACCTATCTGCTGTTCCTCAAGATGGCGAAGGAAACGGGGGCCGAGGACAAGTTGCCCAAGGGTTACCGCTGGGACGATCTGGAAGCGAAAGCCGCGCCCGAGCGCCTGACCTTCTACAAGCACCTGCTGATCCACCTGGGCGAGCACGGCAAGGGCATCGTCCAGCAGATCTTCGTGAACGCCTCGTCCTTCATCAAGAAGCCGGCCACGCTCACCCAACTGGTCAACGCCATCGACGCCATCGACTGGTATTCCGCCAAGGAAGAAGGCCTGGGCGATCTCTACGAAGGCCTGCTGGAAAAGAACGCAGGCGAGAAGAAATCCGGCGCAGGCCAGTACTTCACTCCGCGCGTGCTGATCGACAGCATGGTCGCGCTGATGCAACCGCAACTGGGCGAAACCATCCAGGACCCGGCCGCGGGCACCGGTGGGTTCCTGATTGCGGCGAACCACTTCATCCGCCAGCACAACGACATCGACGCGCTGGACAAGAAGACCTACGACCGTTTCCGCCGGCAGTTCCACGGCATGGAGCTGGTGCAGGACACCCAGCGCCTGGGCCTGATGAACCTGATGCTGCACAACCTGCAGTCGGACGACAGCAGCGGCCTGCACTTCGGCGACACCCTCAGCAGCGATCATCAGAAGCTGCCGAAGGCCGACCTGATCCTCACCAATCCTCCCTTCGGCACCAAGAAGGGCGGTGGTCTACCGACGCGCGACGATTTCACCTATCCCACCAGCAACAAGCAGCTGGCCTTCCTGCAGCACATCGTGCGCGGCCTGAAACCCGGTGGGCGCGCAGCCGTGCTGCTGCCGGACAACGTGTTGTTCGAGTCAGGCGTGGGCGTGCAGATCCGCCGCGACCTGATGGACAAGTGCAACCTGCATACGCTGCTGCGCCTGCCTACCGGCATTTTCTATGCGCAGGGCGTCAAGACCAACGTGCTGTTCTTCACCCGCGGCGTGAAGGACACCGGCAACACCAAGCACGTGTGGGTCCATGACTTGCGCGCCAACATGCCCGCGTTCGGCAAGCGCACGCCACTCACCCGCGCGCATTTTGCCGAGTTCGAGAAAGCCTTCGGCAAGAAGGCCGATGGCAGCAGCAAGCGCAAGGACACCGGCGTGGAAGGCCGCTTCCGCATGTTCACGCGCGAGGAGATCGCCGCACGCGGCGACAGTCTGGATATCAGTTGGTTGAAGGATGACAGCGAGCAGGCGAATGGCGAGTTGCCGGAGCCGGAGGTGTTGGTGGGCGAGGCGATCGTGGAGCTGGAAGGTGCGGTGGCGGAGTTGCGCAGCATCCTGGCGGAGTTGGGGTTGGAGGAGGAGGCGTGAGTTCGCTTCCTAACGGATGGACGGAAGTAAGTCTCGCCGAGTTGACTTGCAAGGTCGGAAGCGGCTCAACACCGAAAGGTGGCGAATCTGTCTACAAGAAGTCAGGAACGCCACTGATTCGCTCGATGAATGTCGTTTTTTTTGGGTTCAAGCGCGACGGGCTTGCATACCTTGATGACAAGCAAGCGCGCTTACTCAACGGATCAGAGGTTCGCTCAGACGATGTCCTGTTGAACATTACCGGAGCCTCGATTGGTCGCGTCACCATTGCTCCGTTTGATTTAAATGGTTCGCGCGTCAATCAACATGTATGCATTATTCGGCCAGTGGCGGAGGTTGATCCTCGATATCTGCGTGCCTATCTCTCAAGTCCAGTACTGCAGGCTGTAATCACACAAGACAACTATGGTGTGACGCGGCAGGCACTCACGAAAGAGCAGATTCTTGAGTTCTCAGTCCCACTCGCTTCACTGTCCGAGCAAAAACGCATCGCCGAAAAACTGGACGTGCTGCTGGCGCGCATTGATATCTCGCGTGCGCGGCTGGATCGTATTCCCGGCTTGCTCAAACGGTTCCGGCAATCGGTGCTGGCGGCGGTGACCAATGGTGAGTTGAGTGAAGAGTGGCGTGGTCTGAGGCCTCACGAAACAGCACAAGAATTATGCGATGCACTGTTGAAAGATCACGAGGATGTGGGTGGACATAAGCGCGGCAATGCTTCAGATCCAACCGATGACGCGCACGATCTTTCCCAAGACTCCATCCCGATGGAATGGCGTGTCGTCACGATGAAAGACGTGTGTACGCCAGGCCGACCAATTACCTACGGCATCCTGAAGCCAGGGCCAGAACTTGAAGAAGGCGTGCCGTATATCCGGGTGGCGGATTTTCCGGGTAACAGACTGAGTCTCGCGAACATCAAGAAGACGTCTCCTGCAATTGATGAGCAGTTCCGTCGTTCCAGGCTCAACTCGGGGGACTTGCTGCTATCAATACGCGGGAGCGTGGGTCGACTTGTCGAGATTCCCGAAGCACTCTCTGGTGCGAATATCACGCAGGATACTGCGCGCTTGTCGATATCCGGCCGGCTGTGCGCTCGATACGTCTATTTCGCGTTGCTCTCTGAAGATGTACAGCGAAGGATGCGCTTGTCTACCCGAGGCGTTGCAGTTCGCGGTATCAATATTGGCGATGTAAGAGCGTTGCAAATTCCGCTGCCACCACTCCCAGAACAAACTGAAATCGTCCGCCGCGTCGAAACCCTGTTCGCCTTGGCCGACAAGGTGCAGTCGCAATACACCGCAGCCCGCGCCCGCATCGACAAACTCACCGCCGCCATCCTCGCCAAAGCCTTTCGCGGCGAACTGGTGCCGCAAGACCCGAACGATGAGCCGGCCAGCGTCCTGCTGGCGCGCCTGCGCGCCCAACGCGATGCAGCGCCTGCGCAGACACGCCGGGGCCGCAAACCAGCAGCGAAGCACTGAGAGATTGCCGCCACCCCGGCGACAGCCGGGATCCAGCGTTTCGATGCGTTGAGACAAGCGCTGGATCCCGGCTTTCGCCGGGATGACGACGGGTGACGTTCAGCGTTGTGCCAACCGCGAACCCACTACCTCAGCCGCGCTTCAATCCCTTCAACGCATCGGCCATGGCGCTATTGAACGGCGCAGCCTGCGCTTGCGGCTTCGGCGGAGTGTTCGCGCGACCTCGATCACTGCCACGATTCCCGTCGCGTCGAGCATCGCGTTCGGCGCCCGGCGGGCGCGAGGTAGCCTGGCCGGGTTCGTCGCCCATGCGCCGGGTCAGCGCGATGCGCTTGCGCGCCACGTCGACCTCGAGCACTTTCACCTTGACGATGTCGCCGGCCTTCACCACTTCGCGCGGATCCTTGACGTAGGTATCGGACAGCGCAGAGATGTGGACCAGGCCGTCCTGGTGCACGCCGATATCGACGAAGGCGCCGAATGCGGCGACGTTGCTGACCACGCCTTCCAGCACCATGCCGGGCCGCAGGTCCCGGATGTCCTCGATGCCGTCGGCGAAGGTCGCGGCCTTGAACTCCGGGCGCGGATCGCGACCGGGTTTCTCAAGTTCCTTGAGGATGTCGCGCACGGTTGGCAGGCCGAACGTGTCGTCGGTGAACTGCTCGGCCTTGAGCGAACGCAGGAACGCGGTATCGCCGATCACCTGCTTCACCTGCTTGCCGCCGCCCGCGGCGAGGATGCGCTCGACCACCGGATAGGCTTCCGGATGCACGGATGATGCGTCCAGCGGCTGGCTGCCATCGACGATGCGCAGGAAGCCGGCGCACTGTTCGAAGGTCTTGTCGCCGAGCCGCGGCACCTTCAACAGCGCCTTGCGCGAGGCGAACGCGCCATGCGCATCGCGATACACCACGATGTTCTCGGCGACGGTAGCGGACAGGCCGGAGACGCGCGCCAGCAGCGCACTGGAGGCAGTGTTGACGTCCACGCCGACCGCGTTCACGCAGTCCTCCACGCGCGCATCCAGTGCGCGTGCGAGGCGGTACTGGTCGACGTCGTGCTGGTACTGGCCGACGCCGATCGCCTTCGGCTCGATCTTCACCAGTTCCGCCAGCGGGTCCTGCAGGCGCCGCGCGATCGACACCGCGCCGCGGATCGACACATCCAGGTTGGGGAATTCCTTCGCCGCCAGTTCCGATGCCGAATACACCGAGGCGCCGGCCTCGCTGACCACGATCTTCTGCGCCTTCAGCTCGGGGACCAGTTTCAGCAGGTCGCCGGCGAGCTTGTCGGTCTCGCGCGAGGCGGTGCCGTTGCCGATCGCGATGAGTTGCACGCCGTGCGCGATGCAGAGTTTCTTCAGCGAGGCGAGCGACTGGTCCCATTGCCTGCGCGGTTCGTGCGGGTAGATGGTGTCGGTGGCGACCAGCTTGCCGGTGGCATCGACCACGGCCACTTTCACCCCGGTGCGCAGGCCGGGATCGAGGCCGAGCACGGCCTTCGGTCCGGCCGGTGCGGCCAGCAAGAGATCCTTGAGGTTGTCGCCGAACACGTTGATCGCCTCGGCCTCGGCCTTCTCGCGCGCCTGGTTGAACAGGTCCAGCAGCAGGTGCATGTGGATGCGCGCGCGCCACGCAAGGCGGCAGGCGTTGCGCAGCCAGGCGTCGGCGGCGCGTCCGCGTTCGGCGATGCCGGCATGCAGGGCGATGCGGTTCTCGGCCTGCAGGTGGCCCGCTTCGGCATCGCTGCCGGGATCGAGCTCGAGCTGCAGGAATTCCTCGCGGCGGCCGCGGAACAGCGCGAGCAGGCGATGCGAGGGGATCTTCGCCAGCGATTCCACGTGGTCGAAGTAGTCGCGGAATTTCTCGCCCGCAATCTCCTTGCCCTCGACCACCTTCGCGCGGATCAGGCCGTTGCCTTCCAGCCAGCTGCGCAACTCGCCGAGCAAGGTCGCATCTTCCGACCAGCGTTCGATCAGGATCGCGCGCGCGCCCTCCAGCGCCGCCTTGGCGTCGGCCACGCCCTTGTCGGCATCGACGAAAGCGAGAGCGAATGTTTCGGGGACTTGCGACGGGTCGGCGAGCAGGCCATCGGCCAGCGGTTCAAGCCCGGCTTCACGGGCGATCTGCGCGCGGGTGCGGCGCTTCTGCTTGTAGGGCAGGTAGAGGTCTTCCAGCCGCGACTTGCTGTCCGCGGCCTCGATTTCGCCACGCAGCGCATCGGTGAGCTTGCCCTGTTCGGCGATGCTGGACAGGATCGCGGCGCGGCGGTCTTCCATCTCGCGCAGGTAGGAAAGGCGCGCTTCGAGGTTGCGCAGCTGGGTGTCGTCCAGCCCGCCGGTGACTTCCTTGCGGTAGCGCGCGATGAACGGCACGGTCGCGCCTTCGTCGAGCAGGCCCACGGCGGCATGCACTTGCGCGTCCTGTGCGCCGATCTCGGTGGCGATGGTCTGGGCGATCTTGCGCGCGAGCGCGGTGGAAACCTGGGTCATTCGATGGCGGGCACTGCGGATACGGAGCGCAATTGTCGCCGCCGCGTCCCGCCTGCGTAAGCTTGACAGCGTAAAAGGGGTCAGAGTGAAGTTTTGCGAATCGAAAGAATCGATGCGCCGATTCCAGTCGGCGCAAAATTCACTCTGACCCCTTTTACAAGCCCGGCTAGCGTCAGTCCGCCACGCGCGCCCGCCGCATCATCACGTGCAACCCCAGGGCCACGCCCAGCACCGCCATGCCGGCGATGTAATGCATCGGCGCGGCGGGATCGTCCTTGATCGCCAGGCTCAGCAGGATCGGGGTGAGGCCACCGGCGATTGCATACGCGACGTTGTAGGAAAACGACAGCCCGGAAAACCGCACCTGCGCCGGGAAGCCGCCCACCGCGATGGCCGGCACCAACGCGGTCACGCCTACGCCGAAACCCGCGATGACGTACAGCGCAGGCGAGTAGGCGCCCGCAAGTGCGGCGCCGTAGAACGTCCAGAACGCGATGCCCAGCAGCACGCTCCACAACACCAGCACGCGACCGGCGCCGAAGCGGTCGGCCATCCACCCGGCGACCAGGTTCGCAACCACTGTCGCGCAGATCGCCAGGGTATTCCCGGCCAGCGCATCCGCACGACTGACGCCCAGGCCCTGCAGCAACGCCGGCATCATCAGCAGGGTCACCACCACTGCTGCGGTGAGCAGCCAGGTCAGCAGCATCGCCAGCAGCATCGCGCCGGCATGGTCGCGGACTACTGTCTTCAATGGCAACTCGGCGGCCAGCGACTTGCGCTCGCGCATCTCGGCGAACACCGGTGTTTCATGCAGCTTGCGGCGCAGGAACATCGCCAGCAGGCCGAACACGCCGCCGGCGATGAAAGGCAGGCGCCACGCCCAAGCGAGCACCTCGGCTTCATCGAACGATGCATGGATCGCACGCGCGACCAGCGAGCCCAGCAGGATGCCGCTGCACAGGCCTGCCGACAGCGCGCCACAGGCCAAGGCGCGATGCCGCGCCGAGACATGCTCGCTGACGAACACCCACGCCCCCGGCGCCTCACCGCCGATCGCCGCGCCCTGCATGATCCGCAGCAGCAACAACAGGATCGGCGCCAGCACGCCGACCGTGGCGTACGTGGGCAGCAGGCCCATCATCAACGTGGGGATCGCCATCATCAGGATGCTCAGCATGAACATCCGCTTGCGCCCGGACAGGTCGCCGAAGTGCGCCATCACGATCCCGCCCAGCGGCCGCGCCAGGTAGCCCGCGGCGAAGATGCCGAAGGTCTGCACCAGCTTCAGCCACTCGGGCATGTCGGCGGGGAAGAACAGCGCCCCCATCGTGGTCGCGAAGAACACGAAGATCACGAAGTCGTAGAACTCCAGCGCACCGCCGAGCGCGGCGAGCGTGAGCGTCCTGGCTTGCTGGCGGGTGAGTCCGGGGGAGGCGTCTGCGGTCGTCATCGCGCTAGCGTATGCGAAGCGGCGGCCTGCACGGAACTAGGCGAACAGATCGTCCATCGACGGGTTCCCGACGGCTTCGCTGAAACCGGACAAGCCCACGCCGACCAACCGATAGCGCGTCGATGCGGGCAAGTCCACGCGCTCGCGCAATCCGCAGCCGATGTCGGCGAAGGCGCACTCGCTGGTGGGCGGCTCGCTCGCAGTGAGGCTGCGGGTCAGGGTGCGGAAGTCGCTGGTCTTCAGCTTCAGCACCACGGTGCGGGCGATGCGCTCGGGGTGGCGTTCGCGTTCGCGCAGGTAGCCGGCCCAGGCCTTGGCTGCGAGTCGGCGGATGTGTTCGTCGAGTGCGTCCAGCGGCAGGTCTTCGGGGAAGGTGTCCTCGGCGGAAATCTGCAGGGTCAGGCGTTCGGGTTGCACCGCGCGCTCGTCGATGCCGAAGGCGAGTTCGTGCAGGCGCCGTCCCCAGCGACCGAATCGCTGTTCAAGCGCTTCGGTACCATGCAGCCGCAAATCATTGCAGGTGGCGATGCCGAGTTCGGCCAGTTTCGCTTCCATCACCTTGCCCACGCCGGGCAGCTTGCCGACCGCGAGTGGTGCGAGGAATGCATTGACCATCGCCGGCTTCAGCACGAACTGGCCGTCCGGCTTGTTCCAGTCGCTGGCGATCTTGGCCAGGAACTTGTTTGGCGCGATGCCGGCGGAAGCGGTGAGTTGCGTCTCCTCGCGGATCGCATCGCGGATGTGCATGGCGATGGCGGTGGCGCTGCCGAGATCCTGCTTGGGCATGGTGACGTCGAGGTAGGCCTCGTCCAGCGACAGCGGTTCGATCAGGTCGGTGTGGCGCTCGAAGATCGCGCGCACCTGCTTCGACACCGCCTTGTAGCGCACGAAGTCGGGCGGCACGAAGACCGCATCGGGGCACAGGCGTTCCGCGCGCACCGCCGGCATCGCCGAACGCACCCCGAACACGCGTGCCTCGTAACTCGCGGCGCACACTACCGAGCGCGCACCGCGCCAGGCGACCACGACCGGCTTGCCGCGCAGGGCGGGGTCATCGCGCTGTTCCACCGACGCGTAGAACGCGTCCATGTCGACGTGGATGATCTTGCGCTGCGGCGTTTCGTTCACGCCGAGATTTTATGCCGCGCGTGTCGCGGGATCAGCGCCAGAACACGATCCGATAGTGGCGGTACGCGGGATCCTTGCTGTCGCGGCGGCTGTCCTGCACCAGCGGCCTGCCGACCAGCAACTCGTGGCGTCCCGGCGCGAGCGCGCGCACGTCGATCATCGCCAGCAGCGCGGGTCGGTCGGTGCGTGGGTCGCTGGCGATCTCGTAGCGCAAGCCTTCGACGAGCTTGCCATCCAGCAGCACCGAACGGGTGGACTGCAGGCAGGCCAGCAGGGCCTGTGCCTGCTCCGCGGTCTTTCCTTCCTCCGGCTGCTTGCAAGAGCGCAACGCGGGGCCATCCCGGCGGGGTTCATAGGGCACTGTCAACTGCAGGTAGGGCCCGTCGACGACCATGCTGGCGATGTAGGGAACGGCCTGGTCGCGTGTTGCATCGCGCCGGTCGTCGTAGTGGGCGTCGTCGATCTCGAGCGCGCGCGCGCTCGGGAACAGGCTGTAGCTGCCGATGGGATTGCCCGACTGCATCGCGACGTAAATCAGGGAAACGCTGGAGATCGCCACCAGCATGATGCCGAACACCAGCACCATGGTGCGCTTCTCGCCCTGGTTGCTGAGCAGGGTCGCCAGGATGTGGTTGCTGCGTCGTCCCATGCCGAGCCGTGTGTACAGCCCGATGACCCTCGCCACCAGACGGTGCACGGGTGTCCCGGGCCGGATGCGTTCCTTGAGGTGCTGGTCGACGCCGATCGCGAGCAGGTACGGCAGCATCAGCAGCATGAAGAGGCCACCCACCACCACGAAGGTTTCGACCTGCAGGCCAACCAGGTTGGTCAGCAGGGTGGCAACCAGCAGGGTGGTGCAGAACACGATGCAGACGATGGCGATGATCAGGGCGACGCTGACGCCGATCGCGAACACCACGCTCGCACGATTGTCGGCCCGCTCGATGGCCTCTTCGGTGCTGCCCGTTTGCCCGGCTTCGATCTCGCGCTGGATCGGACCCATGCGCGCATCGTCGAGGTGGATGCCGCGCGGGAACACCGAATGCACGCCCATCAGCGCGATCCACTGTGCGCGCAACAACAGGTGCAGGGCAAAGGTGCAGGCCAGCACGATCGCCGCGCTCTTCGAGTAGAAGTAGGCCAGTACCGCGATCATTCGCCAGTCGCGGCCCAGCCGCGGCTCCAGTGCGAACATCCCGTCGTCCAGCCAGCCCGGCAGCTGCAGCATGGCGAAGATCGCCACGCCGGAGATCAGCAGCTCGACTTCCCAGGTGGGGGCCACGCGGGCCAGGCGTGGATCGATATTCGTGGGTTCATTCATGGCCCGGGATGGTGCGGGCCGGCTGCCGGTATGGCAAGCAGGTCAGACGAAGCCGAAGGCGTAGAACAGCCCGATCACCACGAACACGGCCAGGGTCTTGATCACGGTAATGGCGAAGATGTCTTTGTAGGCCTGACGATGGGTCAGCCCGGTCACCGCCAGCAGGGTGATCACCGCGCCGTTGTGCGGCAGCGTGTCCATGCCGCCGGAGGCCATCGCGGCCACGCGGTGCAGGACCTCCATCGGGATGCCGGCCGCGTTCGCGTTGGCGATGAAGGTCTCGGCCATTGCGGCGAGGGCGATGCTCATGCCGCCCGATGCGCTGCCGGTGATGCCGGCCAGCGCGGTCACCGTCACCGCTTCGTTGACCAGCGGATTCGGGATGGAGCCCAATGCGTTGGCGACGACGAGGAAGCCGGGCAGGGCAGCGATCACCGCACCGAAGCCGTATTCCGATGCGGTGTTCATGCCGGCCAGCAAGGCGCCGCCGATCGCGGACTTGCTGCCTTCGGCGAACGCCGAGGTGACCGGCTTCCACGCGAACAGCAGCACGCAGGCGATGCCGGCGAGCAGCGCGCCTTCGACCGCCCAGATCGCGGCGAGCTTGGAGACTTCCTGCACCACCGGCGCGGCGCTGCCGATCACCGCCGGATCGAAGCTGTGGCTGTCGCCGTACACCGAGGGAATCCACAGTGTCAGCAGCTTGTTGACGATGCCGACGACCAGCAGCGGCAGGATCGCGATCATCGGGTTGGCGAGCTTGCCGCCGGCGAACGGCGCGGGCTCGTTCAGCAGGGTGGCGGCATCGCCATAGCCTTCGCCGGCCTTCAGCGCAACGCGGCGACGCCAGTCCAGGTAGGCCATGCCGACGATCAGGATGAACACGCCGCCGAGGGTGCCGAGGATCGGGGCAGCCCAGGTGTCTGTGCCGAAGAAGGTGGTCGGGATGATGTTCTGGATCTGCGGCGTGCCCGGCAGCGCGTCCATGGTGAAGGTGAACGCGCCAAGCGCGATCGTGCCCGGGATCAGGCGCTTGGGGATGTCGCCCTGGCGGAACAGCTCGGCGGCGAACGGATACACCGCGAACACCACCACGAACAGCGACACGCCGCCATAGGTGAGCAGGGCGCACACCGCGACGATCGCCAGCATCGCCCGCTGCGCGCCGACCACGCGGATGGTCGCGGCCACGATCGACTTCGAGAACCCGGACAGCTCGATGACCTTGCCGAACAGCGCGCCGAGCAGGAACACCGGGAAATACAGCTTGAGGAAGCCGACCATCTTGTCCATGAACAGGCCGGTGAACATCGGCGCCACCAGCTGCGGATCGGTCAGCAGCACCGCGCCCAGTGCCGCCACCGGCGCAAACAGGATCACGCTGTAGCCGCGGTAGGCCACGAACATCAGGAAGCACAACGCGGCCAGGACGATCAGGAAATCCATTGCGCCACCGGGGCTTGCGGAATCAGGGCACGAGTGTCCGCGTGGGCGGCGGGCCGGCCCATTGTCCGAACGTCCAATGCCGTCAATCACGCTTAACACCTACCGTGCACCCCATCGGCGGCGTGGGTCCGCCCACGTGCACCTACCCTGGAGGGGACAGATGAAGCGCAAACAATTGAGCAGGGCGATCCATGGCGTGCTGGCCATGTCGTTGCTGGCCGGCACCGGCACCGTGATGGCGCAGGATGCGACGCCGGCGGCGGATGGTCCGAAGACCACGACCCTCGAAGGCATCAAGGTCACCGCCCGCAAGCGCGAGGAGACCCTGCAGGAAGTGCCGGTCGCGGTCACCGCGTTCACCGCGGACTCGCTGGACAAGCTCAACGTCAAGGACCTGGCCGACCTCGACGGGCAGGTGCCGAACCTGACCATCTACGCGGCGCGCGGCTCCAGCAGCACGCTCACCGCCTACATCCGCGGCGTCGGCCAGTCCGATCCGCTGTGGGGCGTGGACCCGGGCGTGGGCATCTACATGGACGACGTCTACATCGCGCGTCCGCAGGGCGCGTTGCTGGACGTGTTCGACGTCGACCGCATCGAAGTGCTGCGCGGCCCGCAGGGCACGCTGTACGGCAAGAACACCATCGGCGGCGCGATCAAGTACATCTCCAAGGGCCTGCGTTCCGACTTCAACGGCTACGGCTCGGTGACGATCGGCAACTACGGCCAGCGCGACATCAAGGCCGCCGTCGGCGGTGGCTTCGGCGGCAGCGAGTACCTGCGCGGCCGGATCTCGGTGGCCGACCTGCATCGCGACGGGTTCGGCGAGAACCTGGTCACCGGCGCGCAGGTCAGCGACAAGAAGATCCGCGCGATCCGCGCCAACCTGGGTGCCTACGTCACCGACAGCTTCGACCTGCAGTTCTCCTTCGACCATGTCGATGATGGTTCCGGCGTGCGCGGCGCGCAGATGTTGCGGGCCAATCCGTTCGACGCGCTGCTGACCCCGGCCACCGGCCCGTTCCTGCCGCTGGCGGATCGCTACGACGTGCGCAACGGCATGCCCAACGTCAACGACACCACCCTGAGCGGCGCGTCGGTCGTGGCCAATTTCCGCATGAACGACGACTGGACGTTCAAGTACGTGCTGGCCAAGCGCGAGTCGGACACCGAGACCAACATCGACTTCGATACCACCCCGGACAAGATCGCCGACGTCAAGGCGTTCTACAGCGACGAGCAGGTCACCCACGAATTCCAGGCCAACTACGATGCCGGCGGCCGCTCGCGCGGCGTGATCGGACTCTACAAGTTCGACGGCGAGGCCGGCGGCCAGGTCCTCAACAACTTCTTCAACCTGAGCTTCGGCGACACCCAGGGCGTGGTCTACACCGAAAGCATCGCCGCGTACGCCGACTGGACCTTCGATGTCAGCGACAAGTTCAGCATCGATGCCGGCCTGCGCTGGACCAGCGAGGACAAGCACGCCGTGGTCAGGAACATCGGCTACACCGATGGCACCTTCACCAAGCCCAGTGGCGTGGTCGCCGCCGCGTTCGACAAGACCATCAACTTCAAGAACCTGTCGCCGAAGATCTCGCTGGATTACCAGCTGACCCCCGACATCATGGTCTACGGCCTGGCGTCGCGCGGCTTCAAGTCGGGCGGCTACAACATCCGCGCGCAGGCCACCGCGGTGCCGCGTTCGGCCGAGCCGTTCCAGGACGAGCAGGTCGACAGCTACGAGGTCGGCACCAAGATGGGCCTGCTCGACCAGCGCCTGTTCCTGAACCTGTCCGCGTTCCACAACAAGTACAAGGACATCCAGCTCTCGATCTTCACCGAGTACACCACGCCGCAGAACACCAAGGCGTTCTTCGGCGACTTCACCAACGCGGGCGAAGGCACCGTCAACGGCCTGGAAGTCGAATACCAGTGGCTCGCCACCGACCACTTCAACATCTCCGGCAACCTGGCCTGGCTGGATGCGAAGTTCGACACCTACATGTTCAAGAACGTCAACATCGCCGACCAGCAGGAATTCACCAACGCCCCGGACTTCTCCGGTGCGCTGAACGCCGAATACCGCATCGACCTGGACGGCGGCGGCAGTCTCTCGGCGCGCGTGGGTTACACCTACCAGAGCCGCGTGGTCGCCACGACCGAAGTGGTCAAGGACCCGGTGACCCTGGCTACCGTGCAGCCGATCACCCAGGATGGCTACGGGCTGGTGGGCGCGGGCATCATCTGGAAGGCGAACGATGCGTGGACGGTGTCCCTGCAGGGCAGCAACCTGACCGACAAGGAATACCGCACCACCGGCTACAACCTGTACGCCGCGCTCGGCGTGCACACCGGCTTCTACGGCCCGCCGCGCCAGTACAGCCTGACCGTGAAGTACGACTTCTGATCGACGCGTGCCAGGCGATGCAACCACGACGGCGGGCCTTGGCCCGCCGTCGCGTTATCCTCGCCGCGCATGCCTGCCCATGACCGTTCGCCGCGAATCCGATGCCTGAAGGCGGCGCGATGCTGAGCGTCGCGGTGGTCGTCGCGGCCGCGGTGCTGTGGCTGGGCCTGCTGTTCGGCACTGCGCTGTATGCCGAACGGCGCCCGGGCGTGCTGGCCAGCCACTGGCACCACGTCTACGCGCTGTCGCTGGCGGTCTACTGCACTTCGTGGACCTTCTTCGGCACAGTCACCCAGGCCGCACGCTACGACTGGCCGCTGCCGCCGACCTTCGTCGGCACGTTGCTGCTGTACGCGCTCGGCGCGGGGCTGATGCTGCAACTGGTGAAGCTGGCAAGGGCCAGCAACGCCACCTCCATCGCCGACCTGATCGCTACCCGCCTGGGCAAGGATGCATGGCTCGCTGCGGGCGTGACCCTGATCGCGGTGCTCGGCCTGATCCCGTACGTCGCCCTGCAACTGAAGGCGGTGTCGATGAGCTTTGCGCTGCTGACCGACTCGCAGGCCGGTGCCGACCAGCCGCCCTGGCACGACAGCTCGCTGTACGTGGCGCTGGTGATGGGCATCTTCGCGATGCTGTTCGGCACGCGCCGCGCCAGCGCCGCCGAACACAACCGCGGGCTGGTGCTGGCGATGGCGTTCGAGTCGCTGTTCAAGCTGGTGGCGATGCTCGCGCTGGGCCTGTTCGTGTGGCTGGGCCTGGGATTGCCGTCGCCGCCTTCGTTGACCCAGGCCGCGGCCTCGACCGATAACGGCGGCTTCATCCCGCTGGTGCTGCTCGGCGTGCTGGCGATGTTCACCCTGCCGCACCAGTTCCACGTCGGCGTGGTCGAATGCCGCGACGAACGCCATGTGCTGACCGCGCGCTGGTTGTTCCCGTTGTACCTGGTGTTGATCGCGTTACCCGTGCTGCCGCTCGCACGCGCCGGCGATGCCTTGCTGGCCGGGCAGGGCGTGCCGTCGGACCTTTACGTACTGGCGCTGCCGTTGTCGCAATCGCAGACCGGGCTGGCGCTGTTTGCGTTCCTCGGCGGGCTCAGCGCGGCCACCGGCATGGTGGTGGTCAGCACGCTCACCTTGAGCCTGATGATCGGCAACCACTGGCTGGCGCCTGGCCTGTTGCGTGGCGCGTGGGCGCGTGGCGACGCCGGCGACCTGCGCGGCAACGTCTTGTTGCTGCGCCGATCGGGCATCGCCGCGATCATGCTGCTGGCCTGGGCCTACAGTCGCTCGATCGCCGGCAACGCCGCATTGGCCGATGTCGGCGCGTTGTCGTTCTCGGCGTTGGCGACGCTGGCGCCGGCGCTCGGCTTCGCGGTGTGGCGCACGCAGACGCCGCCGCGTGCGGCACTGATCGGCATGTTCGCCGCATTCCTGACCTGGGCCTGGTGCCTGCCGGTGCCGCTTCTGCTGCGCGATGGCGCACCATCGTGGTTGAGCGAAGGCCCACTGGGTATCGCCTGGCTCGCACCTGACAGTTTTTTCGGGCTGACCGGCTGGAGTCCGCTGGGTCGGGCTGTCGCCGCCAGCCTCTTCGTCGGAACACTCGGCACGCTGCTGCTGTCGGCTTGGCATCGGCCGGTGGCCAGCCTGGGTCGACGGCGTCTGGATGCACGCAGCCTGGACAACGTGGCCCGCCGCTTCCTGCCGGCGACCCAGGTCGAGCACTTGCTGGCGCGCGGTCGCGACGCCGAAGCCGACATCGAACGTGCGCTGTCGTCGGTGCTCGGGTCGGCCTCCGCACGCGTACTGCTGGATGCCGCGCGGCGAGATGCCACCGATGCAAGTCGTCCCGGTGCGGATCTCGACACGATCGCCGCGATCGTCGGCGAGGCCAGCCAGGACCTGCGCTTCAACCAGCGCGTGCTGGAAGCCGCGCTGGAGAACATGAGCCAGGGCATCAGCGTGGTCGATGCCGACCTGCGGCTGGTCGCGTGGAACCGGCGCTACGCGGAACTGTTCGGGTATCCGCCCGGGATGCTGCGGGTTGGTATGCCGATTGCCGAGGCATCGCAATGGGCGTTGCGTGCGCTCGGCGATGTGGACGATGACGATGTGGCGTTGCAACGCCGCCTCGCACACATGCGCGCCGGTACCGCACATCTGTCCGAGCGCGTGTTCCCTGACGGCAGCATCGTCGAGATCCGCGGAAATCCGATGCCGGGCGGCGGCTTCGTCGCCACTTTCACCGACGTCACCGCGTTCCGCCAGGCGGAGACCGGCCTGAAGCGCATCAACGAGACGCTCGAGCAACGCGTCGGCGAACGCACCGCGATGCTCGAGACCGCGAAGGGCGAAGCCGAGCGCGCGAACGATGCCAAGAGCCGCTTCCTCGCCGCGATCGGCCACGACCTGCTGCAGCCGCTGCATGCGGCGCACCTGTTCGCCGATGCCTTGCAGCAGCGCGGCGACGGCGAGCAGCGCGAACTTGCGCGGCAGATCGGTGGCGCGCTGGATTCCACCACCGACCTGCTGGGCACGCTCCTCGACATGTCGCGGCTGGAGGCCGGTGGCCTGGTGCCCGAGCTGCGCGATTTTCCGCTGGCCGAGGTGCTGGATCCGCTGGTCGCGCAGTTCGACGTGCTCGCCCGCGAACGCGGCCTGCGCCTGCGCCACGTGCCCACGCGCGCCTGGGTGCGCAGCGACCCGCAACTGCTGCGCCGCGTGCTGCAGAACTTCCTGGCCAATGCGGTGCGCTACACCGCGAATGGCAGCGTGCTGCTGGGCGTGCGCCGCGATGGCGATGCGCTGCGCATCGAGGTCCACGACACCGGCCCCGGCATCGAGCCGGCGCGCTTCGACGCGATCTTCGAGGAGTTCCGCCGTGGCGAGGATGCGCCGGGGCAGGGGCTTGGCCTGGGCCTGGCGATCGCCCGTCGCATCGCGGTGTTGCTGGGGTCCGATGTCGCCCTGCACAGCATGCCCGGGCGCGGCAGCCGCTTCGGCATTGATGTTCCGCGTGTTGCGGCCACGCAGCCGCATCGCAACCCGAAGCGCGGGCTCGCCGGCCTGCGGGTGCTGCTGGTCGACAACGAACCACAGGCGTTGGACGCATTGGCCAGCGTGCTGCACGGCTGGGGCTGCGAGGTACGCGCGGTGGCCGATGGCGAGGCGGCACGCGCCGAACTGTCACGCGAGACCGCCGATCTCTGGGTCTTCGATTACCACCTCGACCACGGCGACGATGGCGTGGCGTTGCGACGGCGCCTGTCCCTGGAATTCGGAAACGTGCCCTGCCTGATCCTCAGTGCCGACCAGACCGGTGCTGTGCGCACCGCCGCACAGGAAGCAGGCCTGCCGTTGCTGATGAAGCCGTTGCGCCCGTTGGCACTGAAGTCGGTGCTCGACCGGATGCTGGCGGCGCGGGGTGTGGGCTAGCACGCCAAGGGCGCCGCATGCGGCCGCAAGCCTTTGATTTGCGAAGCGTTAGGGCATTCGCCTTATGGTCGCCAGCGCAGGACGTCCCCACGATCGGAGCCTCCCGACCACCGAGGCTCCGCCATGCGCGACGTGCCGATCTACGATGCTCCCACCCGGCTGTTCCACTGGTTGTTCGCGGGGTTTTTCACCGTGGCGTTCGCCATCGCGAACCTGGTCGATGACGAGTCGGCGCGGTTCTCGCTGCACATGCTGGCGGGGCTGTGCATGGTGTTCGTGCTGCTGCTGCGGATCGTGTTGTCGCTGGTCGGGGCCCGCCACGCCCGCGCCAGCGATCTCGTCCTGAACCCCGCGCGATTGTTCGGCTATTTCAGGGACATGGCCTCGGGCCGTGGCCAGGAATGGGCCGGCCACAACCCGGCCTCCAGTTGGGCCGCGGTGACGATGGCCAGCCTGGCGCTGGGACTCGGCATCACCGGCACCCTGATGGCGACTGGCGGCGAAAACGGCCAGCTCAAGGACGTGCACGAGCTGCTGGCCAACGGCTTCCTGGCGGTGGTCCTGCTCCACCTCGGCGGCGTGCTGGTGCATGCCTTGCGCCATCGCGACCGCCTGCCATCGAGCATGATCACCGGCAGGAAAAAGCTGCATGCCGATGGACACACGCCGATCCGTTCGATGCCGCTCGCCGGCCTGGCCTTCCTGGCCTTGACCGGCCTGTTCATCGGCCATCTCTGGCGGACCTATGATGCGCAGGCCCGCACCGTCGACGTATTCGGCATCACCCTGCAACTGGGCGAAAACGAGGATGGCCATGCAGCCGACGCCAGCGAAGAAGACGAGCACGAACGTCGATAGTCCGTCGCAGCGCGCGGGCACCGCGCCGCCGGCAGGTGGCCTGCAGGGCGGCGAACGCGCGGTGATCGCCGCGGTGCTTGGCTTGATCGCATTGCTCGCCGGCCTGGACCTGCTGGTCGACCAGCGCGATGGCGTGACGGCCTGGCACCTCCTGGTCGAGGCTGCGGTGGTCGGGGTCGCCGGCCTGGGTGCCTTCCACCTGCTGCGAGGCGCATGGCGCCTGCGCAAACGCCTCGACATGCAGGATCGCGACTTCCTCGCGTTCCGACGGCAGGCGGAGGCATGGCGCAACGATTCACGGAAGTACCTCGACGGCTTGTCCCGTTCCATCGACCTGCAACTGGATCGGTGGGGATTGTCGGCAGCCGAAAAGGAAGTCGCGTTCCTGCTGCTCAAGGGATTCAGCCTGCGCGACATCGCGCAGGCGCGCGGTACCTCGGAAAAGACCGCGCGCGTGCAGTCCAGTGCGATCTATGCGAAGTCCGGCCTGGCAGGCAGGTCGGAGTTGTCCGCGTTCTTTCTGGAAGACTTGCTGCCGCCAGCGCCTGTCACGCCGCCCGCTGTGGGCCCCGTCGCACCTCCCTGACCGCCGGCGCATCCGAAGGCGCAACAAACCGTTTGCTTGTGGGGCCAGCGCCGCCTCGACTAAACTGCGCGCGTCCTTGGGGAGTAGCCTCTCGCCTGCCCCGGCGAGGCCCGCGTCAACATGCTTGGCCTACATCGGCCGTGGCGCGTGCGATCCCGCATCTGGCAAGACCATCGACCACGACCCCTCCTGCAGGCCGGGGGAGCGTCGTGGTCATGTGTCCCTTCCCGGCCGGGTGCCTTCCATGTCCGCTTTCCTCACCGCCACCGGTGCCGTCGCCATCGCCGAGATCGGCGACAAGACGCAGTTGCTGTCCTTCATCCTCGCCGCGCGCTTCCGCAAGCCGCTGCCGATCATCCTCGGCATCCTGGTCGCGACCCTCGCCAACCACGCATTGGCCGGCGCCGCCGGCGCCTGGGTCATGAGCATGGCCGGCCCCGGCGTGTTGCGCTGGGTGCTGGGCGTACTGTTCATCGCGATGGCGGCGTGGACGCTGGTCCCCGACAAGCTCGATGGCACCGAAGTCCGCAACGTCGGTCGCTTCGGTGTATTCGGCACCACCGTGGTCGCGTTCTTCATCGCCGAGATGGGCGACAAGACCCAGATCGCCACTGCCGCGATGGCCGCGACCGAGGCCTCGCTGGTCGCGATCGTCGCCGGCAGTACGCTGGGGATGATGCTGGCCAACGTGCCGGCGGTGTTCATCGGCGATCGCCTGCTGCACAAGGTGCCTATGCGCGTGGTGCGCGGTATCGCGGCGTCCCTGTTCGCGTTGTTCGGTGTGTTGATCCTGCTGGGTGCGGGCAGCAAGCTGGGCTTCTGACGCGGCGGACTTCTTCCACGCTTCACACGACGTTCGCCGGATCTTCGCCGCGTGGGCGCAACGTGGCGCCACTTACAGCGAGGGCAGGGCGATGGCAGCACAACTGCAACCAGGCAACACGCGCAAGGGCAATCCATGGCGGCTGGCGGTGTGGGGCGCGGCGGCGGGGCTGCTCCTGTTGCCGGCGATTGCCATGCAACTCGGTGCCGAAGGCGTGCACTGGACGGCATTCGACTTCGTGGTCATGGGGACGTTGCTGGGGTCCTGCTGCGCCGCGTACGAATTGGCGACGCGGATGTCCGGCAACACGCTGTATCGACTCGGTTTCGCAGTTGCGATCGCGCTCGGCTTCCTGCTGGTCTGGATCAATCTCGCGGTCGGCATCATCGGCGACGAAGACAACCTGGCCAATGCAGTGTTCGCGGGTGTGTTGCTGGTGGGTGCAATCGGAGCCTTGCTCGGACAGTTGCGGGCCGCCGGCATGGCCCGCGCGATGGTGGCCACCGGCATCGCCCAGTTGCTGGCAGGCGGGTACGCACTGGTGCTCGGTTCGATGGAAGGCGGCATGCTCAGCGCGGCATTCGCTGTCATGTGGTTCACATCAGCGGCCCTGTTCCACAAGGCGGCGCGGTAACAACGGCGGGCGCATACTTCCGGCATCCCATTCCCGGAGTCCTGCGCATGACCACCAAAGCCTACGGCGCCCACGCCGCCGACAAGCCCGTCGGAGCGATCGCCATCGAGCGTCGCGCGCCAGGCGCGAACGACGTGCAGATCGACATCGCCTATTGCGGCGTCTGCCACTCCGACCTGCACACGGTGCGTTCGGAATGGCCGGGCACGTTGTATCCCTGCGTGCCGGGACACGAGATCGTCGGCCACGTGAGCGCAGTGGGCGATGCGGTCAGCGGCTTCAAGGTCGGCGATGTCGTCGGCGTGGGTTGCCTGGTCGACAGTTGCGGCGAGTGCGGCGCCTGCCATGACCACCTCGAGCAGTTCTGCGAGAAGGGCATGATCGGCACCTACAACGGGCCGACCCCGGATGCGCCGGGCCACACGCTGGGCGGTTATTCGCAGCGCATCGTCGTCGACCAGGGCTTCGTCCTGCATGTGCGCCATCCGGAAGAGCAACTGGCCGCGGTCGCGCCGCTGCTGTGTGCCGGCATCACCACCTATTCGCCGCTGCGCCACTGGAATGCGGGGCCGGGCAAGAAGGTCGGCGTGGTCGGCATCGGCGGGCTGGGCCACATGGGCCTGAAGATCGCGCATGCGCTGGGCGCGCACGTGGTGGCCTTCACCACCAGCGAATCCAAGCGCGAGGAAGCGTTGAAGCTCGGTGCCGACCAGGTGGTGAACTCGCGCGAGGCCGGGCAGATGAAGGCGCATGCGGGCAGCTTCGATTTCATCCTCGACACCGTGGCGGCACCGCACAACCTCGATGCGTTCACCGGACTGCTCAAGCGCGACGGCACCCTGTGCCTGGTCGGCGCGCCGGCGTCGCCGCATCCCAGCCCCAGCGTCATGGGCCTGATCTTCGGTCGCAAGTCGATCGCCGGTTCGCTGATCGGCGGCATCGCCGAGACCCAGGAGATGCTGGATTTCTGCGCCGAGCACGGCATCGTCGCCGAGATCGAGATGATCGCCGCGCAGGACATCGAGCCCAGCTACGAGCGCATGCTCAAGAGCGACGTGAAGTACCGCTTCGTGATCGACGTCGCGACGATGTGACGCTTTCCCGAAAAGGGGACGGAGGGAATTAAGTTCGCTTAATTCCCTCCGTCCCCTTTTCGTTGTCACTCCAGCTGGCGCGCCGGATCCGACAGTTCAAGTTCGCGCAGCACCACGCCCGCTTGGGTGCGGTTGCGCACGCCCAGGCGCTCGAAGATCGCGGTCAGATGCGCCTTCACCGTGCGTTCCTGCACGTCCAGCCGGTCGGCGATCTGCTTGTTGAGCAGGCCTTCCGCGACCAGTGTCAGCACCCGGAACTGTTGCGGCGACAGGCTTGCCAGGCGCGCCGCCAGATCGGCATCGTGCGGCGAAGACGCGGCCCGCGACACGCTGGCGCGCAGCATCGCCGGCAGCCAGGTTTCGCAGGCCAGCACGGTGCGGATGGCATCGCGGAGTTCGTCCAGCCCGGCGCTCTTCGGCAAATAGCCGGCGGCGCCGTGGTCCAGTGCGCGGCGCACCACGCGCGGATCGTCGTTCGCGGACACCACGATCACCGCGACGCCGGGATGCTGCGCGCGTACCGCGGCCAGTCCGGCCAGGCCGTGATTGCCGGGCATGTGCAGGTCCAGCAGGACCAGGTCGACCTGCGGCTGCGCGTCCAGCGTGGCCAGCACGCCATCGAGGTCGCCGGCTTCCAGCAATTCCACGTCGCCCAGCGCATCGCGTGCGGCCTGCCGCAATGCGGCGCGGAACAGCGGGTGGTCGTCGGCGATCAGCAGCGAAGGCATGCGTCAGGCTACAACGCGCGGGTCATGTAGGTGCTGTTGGGATCGTCGACATAGTCGGCGAAGGGCGCGCATTCGATGAAACCGGCATCCGCATACATCCGCCGCGCCGGCGCGAAATAGTCCATCGATCCGGTCTCGAGGCTCGCCTGCGAGTAACCGGAGACGCGCGCTTCCTGGAGCAGATGCGCCAGCAATGTCTTGCCGACGCCACGGCGCAGGTGCGTGCGCGACGTGCGCATCGCCTTGATCTCGACATGCGTGGCATCCAGGTGCTGCAGCGCGCCGCAGCCGAGCAATGCATCGTCCTCGCGCAGCCCCCAGACGCTGACATGCGGTTGCTTCAGGCCCGACAGGTCCAGCGCATGCTGGCTCTCCGGCGGCGCGGTAGCCTGCATCGCAAGCCGGTGTTCCTCCATCAGGGCGATGAAGGCAGCGCTGTCGAGATCGGCGGGTTCGATCCGCATCGGCTTATTGCGCGGTCCAGCCGCCATCGACCGGCATCGCCGCGCCGGTGATGTTGTGCGCCTCCCGCCGGCACAGGAACACTGCCAGCGTACCGATCTCGGCGGGCAGGGTCATGCGCAGGCTGGGCTGCTTTTCGGAGAGCAGGGCACGCACGCCGTCGTCGCGGGTGCCGTTGCCGATACGCGCCTCGATCTGCGGTTCGATCAAGGGCGTTTCCACCCAACCCGGGCAGATGCAGTTGACGGTGATGCCACCGGAATCGCGCGAACCCTGCGCCGCATATTCCAGTGCCGCGACCTTGCTCAGTCCGACGATGCCGAACTTGCTGGCCACGTACGGCGCCTTGTCCTTCGAGGCCACCAATCCGTGCACCGACGCGACGTTGATCACCCGCCCGTAGCCACGCGCGGCCATCATCGGCATCGCCGCGCGCATGGTATGGAACGCCGACGACAGGTTGATCGCGATGATGTCGTTCCACTTCTGCACCGGCATCTCGTGCAACGGCACCGCGTGCTGGATGCCGGCGTTGTTGACGAGGATGTCGATGCCGCCACCGGACCACGAGGCGAGTTCGGTCATCATCACGTCGATGGCGTCGGGGTCGCGCAGGTCGGCACCGAAGTGTCTGGTGCCCCCGATGCCGGCAGCATCGACATCGGCGATGGCCGAAGCGATCTGCCCGGGCGTGCCGAGGCCATTGATCGCGACCTTCGCACCGGCGGCGGCAAGCGCGTGGGCGATGGCCAGCCCGATGCCGGAGGTGCTGCCGGTCACCAGTGCGGTGCGGCCTTCGAGGAAGCGATCGGTCATGAGGTGTCATCCGTGCTGCATTGCGTCAGCTGCATACGCTAGCAGGCCGGGCCGCGCGACGGGGCATGCCGGCAGTGGTACGAAGGTACGATGCGGCGGCGGCACGCAATCGCTAAGGTCACGGCATGAACAGACTCCAGTCCTGCGCCTGCATCGCCGCCATGTTCCTGCTCGGCGCCTGCGCCAGCACCACGCCGTCATCGGGAAGCCGCATGTTCAGCCAGCCACGCAGCAGCGACCATCGCGGCCAGGACGACCTGCTCACCGCCGGGCTCGGACTGGCCGGTCTGCGCGCGATGATGCCGCCGGCGTTCGCCGATGCCGCGCATCCGACGGCACAGGAATTGCGCCGCCGTGCATTGTGGGCGAACTGGCGCGGGATCGCCGACCTCGCGCCGGGTGGCGGTTATGGCGAGCTCTACGGCAGCGTGGCCAGCGTGCCGGGACGCGAGTTCAGTGCGTTCGCGACCTTGCCTGGCGCGAAGCAGCCGCATCGTGTCTTGCTGCAGTTGCCCGATGATTTCGACACGGCCAAGCGCTGCGTGGTGGTCGCCGCTTCCTCGGGTTCGCGCGGGATCTACGGCGCGATCGCGGTCGCCGGTGCCTGGGGCCTGCCGCGCGGCTGTGCGGTGGTCTACACCGACAAGGGCGCGGGCACGGATTACTTCGATATCGATACCGGGCAGGGCATCGACGCGGCCGGGCAGGTGGCAGGCGCGGATGTCGCATTGGCCTTCAGGCCGACGACCAGCGGAACCGGTATCGCCTACAAGCACGCGCATTCGCAGGACAACCCGGAAGCCGACTGGGGCCGGCACGTGAAGCAGGCGGCGGAGTTCGCGCTGGCCACCCTCAATGCCCAGCTACCGCAGCAACCGAATTTCAGCTTCGCCAACACGCGGGTCATCGCGGTCGGCATCTCCAACGGCGGGGGTGCAGTCCTGCGTGCAGCCGAGCTGGAAGGGGAGTGGCTGGATGCCGTGGTCGCCGGCGAGCCCAACGTGCTGGTCGAAGGCCATGGCGCGCGCAGTCTCTATGACTACACCACTGAAGCCGCGCTGCTGATGCCCTGCGCGTTGCCTGCGCTGGGTGTGCCCGCGGTGCCTGGCGCGGATGCCAGGTGCGCGGCACTGGCTGCGCAAGGCGTGTTGTCCGGATCCGATTTGAAGGCGCAGCAGCAGGATGCCTTGGCGAAACTGCATGCGACGGGTTGGACCGACGCGGCATTGCGCGCCGGGTCGATCAGCGTCGGCTTCGACCTGTGGCGCGCGATCGGCGTGGCCTACGCATCCGCCTATGGTCGTTATGCTGCCGATGCGCACCCCTGCGGCTATCGCTATTCGGCGCTGGGTGCCGACCTGTCGCCGCGCGCTTCCACGGATGCCGAACGTGCGGCGTGGTGGGCCGATGCCAGCGGTATTCCGCCCGGCGCGGGCGTCGGCATCGTCGATCCGAATCCACTCGCCGATGCCGGATTGACCGGACTGCAGTGCCTGCGAGCCTTGTCGACAGGCGACAGCGCCGATGCCAGGCGCGTGCGCACGGGCATTGCCGAAACCCGCGCGGGTTTGCCGCGTGCGGGTTTGCCGGTGATCGTGCTGCACGGCACCGACGACGGCCTGGTGCCACAGGCGTTTTCCAGCGCACCGTATGTGGCGATGGCGCAGGCCGCGGGCCGCGACGTGCGCTACTGGCAGGTGCGCAACGCCCAGCACTTCGACGCGTTCCTCGGCTTCCCGCAGTACGGCGCGGTCTACCTCCCGCTGTTGCCGTATGTGTATGAGGCGCTGGACCGAGTGGATGCACACCTGGACGGGAAGGGCGCGTTGCCGGTCGATGCGGTGATCGCCACCGTGCCGCGCGCGGGCAAACCGCTGGCCGCCGAGAATCTGGCGATACCACGCTGATCGTGCTTGCCGGCTTCACGCCGGCTTTGGCAGGCTTGTCGCATCCACGCGCCGGAGCGGCTCGATGAAGCAACGCCATTTCTCGATGCTGCGGGATTTCCATCTCGCCGACTGGTTCACCCTGGCCAATGCCTTCTGCGGCACCGGCGCGGTGTTCGCGGCGATGCGCTTCCTGCAGGACGGCAACGTGCGCGACCTGCTGATCGGCATGGCGCTGATCCCGCTGGCCTTCGTGTTCGATGCGCTGGACGGGCGCATTGCCCGCTGGCGCAAGGTGTCTTCCACCCTCGGGCGTGAACTGGATTCCCTGGCCGACGTGATCAGTTTTGGTGTCGCCCCTGCGGCATTGGCCTATGCCTGCGGCCTGCAGGGCGGCTGGGACTGGATCATCCTGAGTTACTTCGTCGGTTGCGGTGTAAGCCGGTTGGCGCGCTACAACGTCACTGCGGAGACACTGGCCGACGGTGGCGACAAGGTGAAGTATTTCGAGGGCACGCCGATCCCGACCAGCGTGGCCATCGTCGGCCTGCTGGCGTGGCTGGCGTGGAGCAACCGAATCGGCGTGACGTTGCCATTCGGCGCGGTGCAACTCGGTCCGTGGCAATTGCATCCGCTGGTGCTGGTGTTCGCGCTGTCGGGTTCGCTGATGATCAGCAAGACCATCCGCATTCCGAAGCCCTGAACCGCGCGATGGCGGTGTCACCAGTGCGTTGCTAGCATGCAGGCTTCCGCCGCGGATGAGCCGAGATGGCACACGACAGCAACGACTTCGAGGCGCTTGCGCGCCGTTACTGGGACATGTGGGGCGATGCGGCACGCACGGCGACGCCGGGTGCGGGCGGCTTCGGCGCGATGGGCTCGATGGGTTCGATGGGCGGCCTGCAGGGCTTCCGCGACGCGATGGACGGCTGGACCCGCAACGTCGGTGCCGGCAGTAGTGGTGCCAATGACGTGCTCGGTCATTTCAATCGCCAGAACCAGGCTTGGTTCGGCCAGATGCAGCAGCTCGCGGCCCAGTTCGCCGGCCAACCGCACAGTGCGCGCGATGTCGCCGAGGCGTGGCGCAAGCTGATCGGCGGCAACGGCAACGGCAACGGCAACGGCAACGAGCTGTTCCAGAGCCTGTTCGACGGGATGCAGGGTCCCGGCATGCAACAACTGCAGCAGTGGAGCGACGCCGCGGCGCCGTGGCTGCAGTCGATGCACAAGGAGGCCGCGACCACGCTCGGCATGCCCACCTTCGGCTTCGCCCGCGAGCACCAGGAACGTTTGCAGGGGCTGGCGCGGGCGCAACTGGATTGGCAACAGGCGCTGGGTGCGTACCACGCGCTGCTCGGCAAGGTCTCGCAGGATGCGTTCTCGCGCTTCGAATCGAAACTGATCGATCGCGAGGAGCCGGGTCGGCAGATCGGCAGCGTACGTGCGCTGTTCGACCTGTGGGTGGATGCGGCGGAAGAGGCGTATGCGGAGACCGCGCTGTCGGTCGATTACCGCCATGCCTACGGCACGCTGGTCAATGCGCAGATGCGCTTGCGCAACGCAATGCAATCGATCATGGAACAGAACGCCAGCATGGCCGGACTGCCGGGGCGTGCCGAGCTGGATAGCGCGCATCGCAAGATCGCCGAACTGGAACGGCTGGTGCGACGCATCCAGCGCAAGGCCGACGCGGACGATGACGCCGCGTCGCCGCCACCGATGGGCAAGGCTGCAGCGAAGCCCGCTTCGTCGCCGAAATCCGCCGCGAACAAAGCGGTCGCGAAGAAAGCCATCGCGAAGAAAGCCATCGCGAAGAAAATCGCCAAGCCGGCCGCGAAGAAACCTGCGCGTTCCGTGAAGACATCGGCCAAGCCCGTCGCCGCCAACCGCAGGAAGCGCTGACATGACCGGTCCCCTGAACATCACCGCGGAATCGCTGGCGCAGGAAGCCGACCAGTTCCAGCGCAAGCTGGGCGCGGGCCTGGGCACGCTGCGCGAGATGGAAGACGTGCACTTCGGCGTCACCGCGCGCGAGGAAGTCTGGCGCGATGGCAAGGTCGTGCTGTATCGCTACCGCGGCGAACGCGCGCCCAGCGCGAAGGTGCCGATGCTGGTCTGCTACGCGCTGGTCAACCGCCCGTACATGGTCGACCTGCAGGCGGATCGTTCGCTGGTGAAGGGCCTGCTGGAGCGCGGCGAGGACGTCTACATCATCGACTGGGGCTACCCGGATCGCAGCGACAAGTACCTCACGCTGGAGGACTACATCGAGCGCTTCCTCGGAGGTGCCGTCGACCATCTGCGCAAGGCGCACGGCCTGCCGTCGGTGAACCTGCTCGGCATCTGCCAGGGCGGCGTGTTCTCGCTGTGCTATTCGGCACTGAACCCGCGCAAGGTCAGGAACCTCATCACCATGGTCACCCCGGTGGACTTCCACACCGCGGACAACATGCTGTCGAACTGGAACCGCGAGATCGACGTCGACCTGCTGGTCGACACGCTGGGCAATATCCCGGCGGACATGATGAACCTCACCTACCTGATGCTGAAGCCGTGGCGGCTGTTCGCGCAGAAGTACGTGGGCATGGTCGACATCCTCGACGACAAGAAGGCGATGGAGGATTTCCTGCGCATGGAGAAGTGGATCTTCGATTCACCCGACCAGGCCGGTGAAGCCTTCCGCGAATTCAACACCCAGTTCTTCCAGGGCAACAAGTTCGTCAAGGGCGGCGCCGAAGTCGGCGGCCGCGAGGTCCACTTGGGCCTCGTCGAGATGCCGATCCTCAACATCTTCGCCGAGCAGGATCACCTGGTGCCGCCCGATGCCTCGCGCGCACTCAAGGACCTGGCCGGGACGCGCGACTACACCGAGCTTTCGTTCAAGGGTGGCCACATCGGCATCTATGTCTCCGGTCGCGCGCAGAAGGAAGTGCCACAGACCATCCACGAGTGGCTGGCCAAGCGCGCGCGTTGAACGACATGGGCGACATGCCGCGCTGGCTGCTGCGTTGCCTGCAGGCGTTGGGCGCGGCGTGGACGTCGCCCAACACGCTGCTCGGATTGCTTGCCGGCAGCGCGGCGCTCGCAGGCGGTGCGCACTGGCACTGGCGCGGGCAGGATCTTGCGCTGGTGTTCCATCGCGTACCCTGGGGAAAGGGCGGGGCGCTCACCTTGGGCAACGTGATCCTGCACACCGGCGACACCCTCGATTCACCCTGCCTGACCTATGCGCACCATGCCGGGTTGGGTGATGAAGACCCGATCCTTATCGGCGACCACGAACGCGCGCATGTGTATCAGTACATGGTGCTGGGACCGCTGTTCCTGCCGCTGTACCTGGCCTTCGGCGGGGTCAGCGTGCGCAACCGGTTCGAGCGCGCGGCTGATCGCTATGCGCAGAGTGGGCGGGGCTGGTGGCCGTTCCGACGAACGGCATCCTGAACGGGGATCGCTTAGCCGATTCCTAACATTCGCGGGCGTAGCCTGCAGTCGTCGGAGAAAAACTTCGGGGTGCGCAAGGCGCTCCGGAAAATCGCTCCGGCATACCGGACCCGGTCCCCTCCAGGCGCAAAGCCCGCGAGACCGGGTCTTTCTATTTGCGGCCGCCGCATCCGCGCAAACGAAAGGGGCCTTGCGGCCCCTTTGTCTGGATCATTGCGTGCCGGCTCAGTTGGCGTTGTGCAGGTCGCGCAACTGGCCCTGGACGCTGCCGTAGTAGGCCGCAAGGTCGGCGATCTGCTGGTCGGTCAGTTCCTTGGCCTGGCTGGCCATCAGGTCGGTGGTGGTGCTGCCGCCACGATCGCCGGAGCGGTACGCCACCAGGGAGTGCTCGATGTAGTCGGCGTACTGGCCACCCAGCTTCGGGTAGGTTGCATCGATCGGGCTGTTGCCATCGGCACCATGGCAGTCCACGCAGGCCTGGCCGGACGCGCCCTTCTTCGAGGCCAGCGCCTTGCCGGCGTCGATGTGGCCCGTCGGCATGCCGGCGGAGGATGACGCATGGGCGGCTTCGGCGGCATGATCGCCTTCGGCGGCCTTCTCGGAACCACAGGCGGACAGGGCCAGTGCACAGGCAACGGCGAGCAGGGTCATGGAAGTCTTGGTCATGGCGCGGCTCACTTGATGCTGGACAGGTAGGCGGCGATGTCGGCGATGTCCTGCTCGGAGAAACTCTCCGCCTGCGCCTGCATGGTCGGGTGCTTGCGCTTGGCCCCGCGGTATTCCAGCAGTGCGTTGCGCAGGTACACCTCGGACTGGCCGCCCAGCTTCGGCACGTGGTAGCTCGGGTAGGCGTTCTTGTACCCCTCCACCCCGTGGCAGCCGCGGCAGGTATAGGTCAGGCCCTTGCCGCGGGTGGCGTCGCCGCTCGGTGTGGCGGGGGCTGCGGCCGGGGCGGCAGGAGCCGCTGCAGCGGGGGTGGCGGCTGGATCGCTGGCGGGCGGGGTGGCGGCGTTCTGCGCGGTGACGGCAGAGGCGACGAGCACCATGGCAAGGCTGGCGGCGATCGACAACGGTCGCATCATGTGGCGGTTCCGGATGTGTTGAGCGGGTTGGACGCCGCGCGGGCGGCATGCATCGGCCAAGTATAGCGAGGGAGCCGGCCGCTTCATATTCGCGGCATGTGCTTGAAGGATCATGCGCGCGATCGCCAGACCATGACCTTCGGCGCATGACGAGTGCATGGGGGTCGGTGACATACTTGACTACAACACCAGACAGGCTCCCCTCCATGCACGACACCGCCCAGGCCGCCGCTCCCCGCACCGGCCATTTCCTCCCGATCGCGCGCCTGAGTGTCCTGGCCATGATGCTGGCCCTGGCCGCCTGCAAGGGCGGCAAGCCGGAAGACGGCAAGGGCAAGGACGGCGAGGAAGCCAGCAAGGGGCCCGAGGCCGTGCCGGTCGAAGTGGCCCAGGCCGGACGCCGCTCGATCGCCGCCAGCTACGCCGGCAGCGCGCCGCTGGAAGCGCGTGGCGAGGCGCAGGTGGTGGCCAAGACCTCGGGCATCGCATTGCGTGTGTTCGCCGATGTCGGCCAGCAGGTGCGCGCCGGCCAGCCGTTGGTGCAGATCGACCGCGACCGCGCCGCGCTGCAGGTGGCGCAGGCCGATGCACAGGTACGCAAGCTGGAAGCCAACTACCGCCGCGCCTCGCAGCTGGTGGAACAGAAGATGGTCAGCGTCAACGACGTCGAGCAGTTGCGCTACGACCTGGAGAACGCACGCGCCAGCCTGCGCCTGGCGCGCCTGGAACTGTCCTATGGCACGGTCAACGCGCCGATCTCGGGCGTCGTCGCCACCCGCAACATCAAGCCGGGCAACCTGGTGCAGATCAACACGCCGATCTTCACCATCGTCGACAACTCGCAGCTGGAAGCGACGCTCAACGCGCCGGAGCGCGAAATCGAGACGCTCAAGGCCGGACAGGCAGTGCAGCTCAGCGTGGACGCGTTGCCGGGCAAGACCTTCCCGGGCCGCATCGACCGGGTCTCGCCGGTGGTCGATTCCGGCAGCGGTACCTTCCGCGTCATCTGCGCGTTCGACGGCGGCGGCCTGCTGCAGCCGGGCATGTTCGGGCGCATCCGCATCGAATACGACCAGCGCGCTAATGCGCTGGTGATCCCGCGCACCGCCCTGCTGGAAGACGGCAGCGCCCCCGCGGTGTACACGGTCAAGGCCGACAAGGCCGCGCGCGTCGCGCTGAAGCTGGGTTACGTCGATGGCCAATGGGTCGAGGTGCGTGAAGGCCTGAGCCAGGGCGATCCGGTGGTGATCGCGGGCAAGGCAGCGCTGCGCGAAGGCAGCGCAGTGCAGGTGATCGGCGCCAGTGCGACCGCCAAGGCCGCGGCCGCAACGGCTCCTGCGGCGGCGCAGGCGGCCGCGCAATGAGTCCGGCGGAACCGAAGAAGGACGGCGCGTACGACCCGCTGGCGTCGCCCGGCGGGTTCAGCCTGGTCGAGTTCGCCACCCGCCGTCGCGTCACCATCTTCATGATGACGCTGACCCTGGTGCTGTTCGGCCTGATCGCGCTGGGCAGCCTCAAGGTCAACCTGCTGCCCGACCTCAGCTACCCCACGCTGACCGTGCGCACGGATTACACCGGCGCCGCGCCGTCGGAGATCGAGACCCTGATCTCGCAACCTGCGGAAGAAGCGTTGGGCGTGGTCAAGGGCTTGCGCAAGCTCAAGTCGATCAGCCGCACCGGGCAGAGCGACGTGGTGCTGGAGTTCGCCTGGGGCACCAACATGGACCAGGCCAGCCTGGACGTGCGCGACAAGATGGAGGCGCTGCAATTCCCGCTGGAGGCCAAGCCGCCGGTGCTGCTGCGCTTCAACCCGTCGACCCAGCCGATCATGCGCCTGGCGTTGTCGCCGAAGAACGATGGCGGCAGTGATGCCGAGAACATCCGCCAGCTGATGGAACTGCGCCGCTTCGCCGACGACGACCTCAAGCGCAAGCTGGAGCCGGTCGAAGGCGTGGCCGCGGTCAAGGTGGGCGGTGGCCTGGAGGACGAGGTCCAGGTCGACATCGACCAGCGCAAACTCGCCCAACTGGGTCTCTCGCTGGACACGGTGATCAACCGCCTGCAGCAGGAGAACGTCAACGTCTCCGGTGGACGCCTGGAAGAAGGCTCGCAGCGCTACCTGGTGCGCACGGTCAACCAGTTCGCGACCGTCGACGAGATCGCCAACATGCTGCTCACCACGCGCACCGCGTCGGCGGCCGGCGGCGGTTCCGAGCAGGCGATGCGCCTGGCTGCGGCCAGCGGCGATGCCAGCGTGATGGCGGCGCTGTCGCAGCAGGGCGGCAACGCATCCTCCGGCAGCCTGCCGGTGCGCCTGCGCGATGTCGCCGACGTGCGCCAGGGCTACAAGGAGCGGGAGGCGATCATCCGCCTCAACGGCCGCGAGGCGGTCGAACTGGCGATCTACAAGGAAGGCGACGCCAACACCGTCTCCACCGCGGACGCGTTGGAGGCGAAGCTCAAGACCATCCGCGAGCAACTGCCCGACGACATCGATGTCGCAACGATCGAAGACCAGTCGATCTTCATCCGTAATGCGATCGGCGACGTCAAGCTGGACGCGGTGATCGGCGGCCTGCTGTCGATCCTGATCATCTTCCTGTTCCTGCGTGATGGCTGGAGCACGTTCGTGATCTCGCTGTCGTTGCCGGTGTCGATCATCGCCACGTTCTTCTTCATGGGGCAGTTGGGTCTCAGCCTCAACGTGATGTCGCTGGGTGGCCTGGCGCTTGCCACGGGCCTGGTCGTCGACGATTCCATCGTCGTGCTGGAAAGCATCGCCAAGGCGCGCGAGCGCGGGCTGGGCATCCTCGAAGCCGCCATCGTCGGCACCCGCGAAGTGAGCATGGCGGTGGTCGCGTCCACCCTGACCACGATCGCGGTGTTCCTGCCGCTGGTGTTCGTGCAGGGCATCGCCGGCCAGTTGTTCCGCGACCAGGCGCTGACCGTGGCGATCGCCATCGGCGTGTCGCTGGTGGTGGCGATGACCCTGATCCCGATGCTGAGCGCGCTGAAGGGCCGCCCGCCGCTGGGCTTCCCGGAGGAAGCGCCGGCGCCGGGCTGGCAGCCGACCAAGACCTGGCAGAAGCCGGCCGCGTACACCGGCAAGGGCATCGGCGCGATGTTCCGCTACGCCTTCTTCAGCATCGCCTGGTTGATCACGCGGATCTGGCGCGGCCTGGCGGCGGTGGTCGGCCCGGTGATGCGCAAGGCCAGCGACCTGGCGATGGCACCGTACGCCCGTGCCGAGCGCGGCTACCTGCGCATGCTGCCGGCCGCCTTGAAGCGCCCGACGCCGGTCCTGCTGGTGGCCAGCATTGCGTTCGCCCTGACGATGGCAGCGGTTCCGCTGCTCGGCACCGACCTGATCCCGCAGTTCGCCCAGGATCGCTTCGACATGACCGCCAAGCTGCCGCCCGGCACACCGCTGGCGCAGACCGACGCACTCATCCGCGACGTGCAGGGCAAGCACGCGAAGGACGATGGCGTGCGCGTGCTGTACGGCGTGTCCGGCACCGGCACCCGACTCGATGCCAGCCCGACCGAGAGCGGCGAGAACATCGGCAAGCTCTCGGTGGTGATGACCGACAACGGGGCCGAGGCAGCGCTGACCGAATCGTTGCGCAAGACCATGCAGGCGAATCCGTCGGCGCAGGTCGATTTCAGCCGCCCCGAACTGTTCAGCCTGTCGCCGCCGCTGGAAATCGAAGTCGAGGGCTCCGACCTGGAGGGCATCCGCGTCGCCGGCGCCAAGCTCGCCGCGATGCTGCGCGCCAACCCGCACTACGCCGACGTGAAGTCGACCGTGGAGCAGGGCTTCCCCGAGATCCAGATCGTGTTCGACCAGGATCGCGCGGCGGCGCTCGGCCTGACCACCCGCCAGATCGCCGACGTGGTGGTCAAGAAGGTGCGCGGCGAAGTCGCCACCCGTTACAGCTTCCGCGACCGCAAGATCGACGTGCTGGTGCGTGCGCAGCAGAGCGACCGCGCCTCCGTGGACGACATCCGCCGGCTGATCGTGAACCCGGGCAGCGGCGCGCCGGTGGAACTGGCCTCGGTGGCCCAGGTCATCTCGACCACCGGCCCCAGCGAGATCCATCGCGCCGACCAGCGCCGGGTGGCGATCATCTCCGCCAACCTGCGCGACACCGACCTGGGCAATGCGATCCGCGAAGTCGAGACGATGGTCGCCGAGAATCCGCTGGGCACCGACATCGACATGCGCATCGGCGGGCAGGGCCAGGAGCTCGGCGAGTCCATCCGTTCGCTGCTGTTCGCGTTCGCGCTGGCGATCTTCCTGGTCTACCTGGTGATGGCCTCGCAGTTCGAATCGCTGCTGCACCCGTTCGTGATCCTGTTCACCATCCCGCTGGCCCTGGTCGGGGCGGTCGGTGCGCTGCTGCTGACCCGCGCGCCAGTGTCGGTGGTGGTCTTCATCGGCTTGATCCTGCTGGTCGGCCTGGTGGTGAAGAACGCGATCATCCTGATCGACAAGGTCAACCAGCTGCGCGAGGAAGGCGTGGCCAAGCGCGAGGCGCTGGTCGAGGGCGCGCGCTCGCGCCTGCGGCCGATCATGATGACCACGCTGTGCGCGGTATTCGGCTTCCTGCCGCTGGCGCTGGCGTTCGGCGAGGGCGCCGAAGTGCGCTCGCCGATGGCGACCACGGTGATCGGTGGCCTGCTGGTGTCCACGCTGCTGACCCTGCTGGTGATCCCGATCGTCTACGACCTGCTGGACCGCAAGCCCGACGAGTTCTACGCCGAGCGCGGTCGTCGCGCGCGCAATGCCGCCGCGCAGGTGACGGAAGTGCTGGCGCACGAGCACGACGCGCTGGGCGATGGCGGCACCAAGGCCTGATGCGATGAACATCACCGAGTTGTCCATCCGCCGGCCGGTCACCACGATCATGCTGTTCGTGTCGATGGTGGTGATCGGCCTGATCGCCTCGTTCCGCCTGCCGCTGGAGGCCGAGCCGGAAGCCACGGTCCCGTTCTTCTTCGTCTCGCTGCCGTACTCGGGTTCGACGCCCGAGGAAGTGGAACGCAACATCGTGCGGCCGGTCGAGGAAGCGCTGGCGACGATGCCGGGCATCGAATCGATGAATTCGCGGGCGAACGCCGAAGGCGGTTCGGTGCAGGTGCGTTTCAGCGACTGGAGCCGCGACATCGCGATCGCCGCGTCCGAGGCGCGCGAGCGAATCGACGCGATCCGCGACGAACTGCCGGACGACTTCCGCCGCTACTTCGTCTATCGCTGGAGCACTTCCGACCGCGAGGCGGTCAGCCTGCGATTGACCAGTGCGGTCGACCTGACCGCCCGCGCCGACCTGATCGAGCGCAGCATCAAGCAGCGGCTGGAACGCCTGCCCGGCGTCGCCCGCGTGGAGGTGGAAGGCGTTGCACGCCAGGAAGTGCTGGTGGCGCTGGACAAGGACCGCCTGACCGCGCACGGCATCGCGCTCAACGAACTGGTCCAGCAACTGCAGACGGCGAATTTCTCGGTGTCCGCCGGGCAGATCACCGAGGCTGGCCAGCGCCTGCGCGTGCAGCCCAAGGGCGAGCTGCTGGAACTGCAGCAGTTGCGCGACCTGCGCATCGACCGGCGCGGCACCCGCCTGTCCGACGTCGCCGACGTGGAGCTGAAGTCGCAACGCATGGACTACGTGCGGCGCATGGACGGCAAGCCCAGCGTCGGCGTGGACATCTACAAGGAGCGCTCGGCCAACCTGGTCGACCTGTCGCGCGACGTGCGCGCGGAAATCGCCGAGCTCGAGAAAGACCCTGCGATGGGCGGGATCAACATCGAGGTCACCGACGACCAGGGCCTGGCGGTGACCAGTTCGCTGCTGGCGCTGGCCGAGGCCGGCGGCGTCGGCCTGCTGCTGTCGGTGATCGTGCTGTACGCCTTCCTGCGCCACTGGCCGTCGACGCTGATGGTGAGCACCGCCATCCCGATCTGCTTCATCATGACCCTGGGCTTCATGTACTTCACCGGCATCTCGCTCAACATCATCTCGATGATGGGCCTGCTGCTGGCGGTGGGCATGCTGGTCGACAACGCGGTGGTGGTGGTCGAGAGCATCTACCAGGAGCGCGAGAAATATCCCGACCGGCCGTGGCTGGCCTCGATCATCGGCACCCGCCATGTCGCCATCGCGCTCTCCGCGGGCACCCTCTGCCACTGCGTGGTGTTCCTGCCGATGATGTTCGGCGAGAAGAACATCATCACCATTTACCTCTCGCAGCTGGCGGTGACCATCTCGTTCTCGCTGCTGGCCTCGTGGCTGGTCGCCATCAGCCTGATCCCGATGCTCTCGGCGCGGATGAAGACCCCGCCGGCCTTGAAGTCGCCGTTCATCAACAAGTTGCAGGAACGCTATGCCCGCGCCCTGCGCTGGACCCTGGAACACCGCGGCTGGAGCGTCGCCGGCATCCTCGCCATTTCCCTGGCCAGTGTGTATCCGATGACCCACACGGTGGGCGGCGGCGACGACAACGACCCCAGCGAGATCAACATCTTCTACCAGTGGAAGGGTGCGTACTCGAAGGAGGAGATGGGCAAGGAAGTGGCGCGGGTGGAAGCCTTCGTCAACGCCAACCGCAAGCCCTTCCACGTCGAGCGCGTGTACAGCCGATACAGCGAGCAGGGCTGGGCGCAGACGCGCCTGTTCCTGGACATCGAGGACACGGAACAGAGCAAGAAGATCGCCGAAGAGGTCCGCAAGGGGCTGCCGAAGTCCGCGCGCGCCAACCTGGGCATCGGCTGGCCGGGGCAGGGCGGCGAAGGCGAGGGCATCAGCTTCAGCCTGATCGGCGATTCCACCCAGACGTTGCAGGAGCTCGCCGGCGACATCCTGCCGATGCTCGCCCGCAACCCCAAGCTGCGCGACGTGCGCATCGACACCGGTGACGCCAACACCGAATTGCGGGTGCAGGTGAACCGCGAGCGTGCCGCCGCCTATGGCTTCAGCGCACGTGAGGTGGCCCAGTTCGTCGGTGTCGCCCTGCGTGGTTCCTCGCTGCGCGATTTCCACCGCGAGGACGTCGAGATCCCGGTCAATGTGCGCTTCGCCGGCTCCGACGAGTACGGCATGGAGGACCTCTCCACCTTCATGGTGCGCGCGCCGAACGGAAGCGAAGTGCCGCTGCTGGCGATGGTCGACGTCGGCATGTCGCCGGCCGCCACCTCGATCCAGCGGCAGAGCCGGCAGACCATGCTGCAGGTGCAGGCGGGACTGGCCAAGGACGTGTCGATGGAAGACGCGCGCAAGGCCATCGAGACGACCCTCGACGGCACCCAGTTCCCGCCGGGCTACAGCTACACCTTCGAGGGCGGCGGCTTCAACATCAACTTCGACGGCATGGACCAGATGATGCGCGCGATCATGATCGCGCTGGTGCTGATGCTGGTGATCATGGCCGCGGTGTTCGAGTCGCTGCTGTTCCCGTTGGCGATCATGTCCTGCGTGCTGTTCTCGATCTTCGGCGTGTACTGGCTGTTCTGGCTGACCGGCACCGAGATGAACATCATGGCGGTGATCGGCATCCTGGTGCTGATGGGCGTAGTGGTGAACAACGGCATCGTGATGATCGAGCACATCAACAACCTCCGGCGGCGCGGGTTGCCGCGCACCGAGGCCTTGATCGAAGGCAGCCGCGAGCGCCTGCGGCCGATCATGATGACGATGGGCACCGCGATCCTGGCGATGATCCCGATCGCGCTGTCCACCAAGACCGCCGACGGCATGCCGCCGTACTACCCGATGGCACGCGCGATCGCCGGGGGCCTGGCGTTCTCCACCGTGGTCAGCCTGCTGTTCCTGCCGACCATCTACGCGATGCTGGACGACCTGCGCATGGGCAGCGGCAACCTGGTCCGCAAGGCACGCATGAACCGCGCGCAGCGGCGCGAAGCACGGTCGGCCGTCGCGTGAGTGCGGTCGGCACCCTCCGCAGTGACGGGCGCGTTGCCGGTGCCCTGTACCTGGTGGTGGTGCTGACCGGCATGTATTGCCTGGCCTATGTGCCGGGGCAGGTGGGCGGCACCCTCGCCGAGGCATCCGCGCGGTCCGCGATATTCCGCGCCGGCATCGCCGCGTTCCTGGTCATGCAGGTCGCGTTCCTGTTGCTGCCATTCGCGCTGTACCGGGTACTGGGCGATGTCGACCGCCGCGCCGCCATCGCGATGGTGGCGCTGGCATCGGTGAGCGTGCCGATCGGGTTGGTCGCGGTCACCCACCGGATGGAAGCGCTGGCGCTGCTTGGACGGGCGACAGGCAGCACCGATGCGATGGAGGCCGCGTACGCGCTGAGCCTGCAGCGCTATGGCCATGGCCTGCGCATCGCCAGCCTGTTCTGGGGGCTTTGGTTGTTGCCGTTCGGCTGGCTGGTGCTGCGTTCCGGCCGATTGCCGCGCGTGCTCGGCCTGCTGCTGGTACTGGGTGGGCTCGGTTACGTGGCGCAGGTGTTCGGTGGCCTGGTGCCGGCGATCATGGAGGCGTCCTGGCTGCGGTACGTCCGCATGCCGGCCGCGTTCGGCGAGATCGGCAGTTGCCTGTGGCTGCTGCTGTTCGGTGCGCGTGCGGGTCGTCGAGGTGCAACGCCGGCGACCGTTTCATGAGCACGACCGTCACACCATTGCGCGCGCTGTCCGACCCGCCGTTGCCGATGCGGCTGAAACTCTCCGCGCTATGGGCCAGCCTGACGTTCTGTTACCTGTACGGCGATTACTTCGGCCTGTACAAGCCCGGCAAGCTCCAGCACATGCTTGATGGAGCGGGCCCGATGGGCCCGACCAGCCAGGGCTCGTTGCTGTTCGTGGCGATGTTGCTGGTGGTGCCGGGGCTGATGGTGTTCCTGTCGCTGGCCTTGCCCGCACGCAGCGTGCGCTGGCTCAACATCGGGTTCGCGGTGTTCTACGCCGTGTTCGTTGCGATCACGATGCCCGGCGCATGGTGGTTCTACCTGGCCTACAGCAGCATCGAAATCCTGCTGTGCACCGTCATCGCATGGCTGGCATGGCGCTGGCCACGCACCGCCTGACCGGGTTCAGCCCATCAGCTTGCCGATGATCGCGGCACCCGAGACCCACACGCCGACCATGCTGCCGAGGTTGGTCAGCAGGAACACCAGCACCACCCGGCAGACCCGGTTGCGATACCAGCCGGCGAGCGTTTGCGCATCGTCGCGCAGGGCGAGGAAATCCGGATAGGCCGGTTTGCGCAGGTGCACTTCGACCAGCGCGCTGAACATGCCCGGCGGCAGGCCGGGGCGGAACGGCTTGAGCGGCGCGGAGATCGCCGCGGCCAGGATGCTGAGGATGTGGCCGCGTGCGAGCAATGCGCCCAACCCGGCAAGCCCGCCTGTCCACGCGACCCATTGCAGCAGGAGTTCGCGGCCCAGGTCGCGGCCACCGTTGAAGTAACCCCAGGCGATGCCGCCGCAGATCAGCAGCATCAGGATGATGGTGATCCATGGGATGTTGCGCTTCTTGACCACGTGCGCGAGTTGCGCGGTGAGTTCGGTCGGCACGCGCTGGTCTTCGGCCAGGTAGCGCGCCATGCCCTTGAGGTGGCCGGCGCCGACCACCGCCAGCACGTGCGTCGCGCCATCGCCGCGTTCGCGCAACTTGGCCGCCATGTACTGGTCGCGTTCGTCGATCAGGGTCGCGTACAGCGAAGGCGTGTCGCGCGCGAATTCGCCGAAGCTCGACTCGAGCATGTCGCCTTCCTTCAGCCGCTCGATGTCGTCCTCGGAGACCTCGTCGCTGGCGAACAGCCCGCCCGCCAGCCCGCCGACCAGCTTCATCCGATCCCACCAGCGCAGGCCGTGCAGGATGCGGCGGAAGGTGATGCCGACATCGCGGTCGATCAGCTGCAGCGGCAGGCCGCGCGCGGCGGCTTCGACCGCGGCCGCCTTGAGCTCCGCGCCGGGCTCGATGCCGAGTTGCTCGGCCAGCCGGCGCTGGTAGGCGGCCAGCGCCAGGTTCGCCGCAAACGGCGCGATCTTGCGCTCGCGGATGACCTTGACCAGGTCGAGTTGCGCCAGTGCATCCGGATGGGTCAACGCCTTGTGCCGCTGCTCGTCCAGCTCGACTGCCACAGCATCGAAGCGCCCGCTGTCGATCGCCGCCATGACCGCATCGATGCTGGTCTTCGAGACATGCGCGGTGCCCAGCAGGGTGTAGCGCACGCCGTCGCGCTCGAGCTCGACGATGGGCTGGCCGGCGAAGGCGTCGGTGGCTGTGCTGGATTCGGTGCTCATCGTGCCTGCGGATTGCGTCGGAAGCCGTCATTCGCACGGCGGCGGCGCAGGATAGACGGTTTCGCGCCGGCGATGCGTCAGTGTATTCAGGCCAGGCCGTAGGGCAGGTCGGCGGTGGAGAACACGCGCTCGCCGACGGCTTCGCCGCGCAGGAAGCGCAACGCGGACGCGATCACGCCGGCGTCGTCGGCGATCCGGTTGTGGCCCAGCCCGCGCGTGTTCAGCAGCCGCGATTGCGGCCAGTAGCGCGCCCAGCGTTCGCCCTCCGACCATGGCACTTCGCGATCCTCGATGTCGTGCACGATCAATGCCGGGCGGCCGATCCGCGGGGCATTGTGCTGTGCCTGCAATTCCTCGGCGGAGAAGCGCATCGCGCCCTCGAACCGGGCGAACATGCGCCGGCCAAGATGACTCGCCAGCCACAGCAGGTTGGAGAAGCGTTCGACCGCGGCCAGCGGATCGGCGGCGGGCGCGATCAGCACCGCAGTCTTCGCCTGCATGCCGCGCGCCAGCGCCAGCGCGGTCGCCGCACCGCCCAGCGAATGCCCGATCACCGCCGCTGCCGGCCCGTAATGCTTTGCGACCGCCATCAGGTGGCAGGTGAAGTCCGGCAAGGTGGTGTGGGTTCCGCCGCTGCGGCCGTGCGCGGCCTGGTCGAAGGTGACCACCGCGTAGCCGGCGTCCCGCAAGGGCTGCACCCAGCGCGCCACGCGGGTGCCGTGGCTGGACCAGCCGTGCGCGAACAGCACGTACGGCTGTGTCGCCGGATCACCCCAGGTGTAGGTGTGCAGGGCGATGCCATCGATGCCGAGGTCGTCCTCGCGTGCGCCAAGGGTGGGTGCGGATTGGGCGCGTGCGCGACTGGAGGCGAACGGCGTGGTGAACAGGCGCGCCGCGTTCGACGCCATCGCCTCGGGCGCGACATGGCCGCCCAGCAGGAAGGTCATCCGTACCAGTGGGAGCCTCAGGTAATCACGAACGGTCGTGCTAATTTTGGAGAGACGCGTGGACATGATGGCACCTCGTGGTTGGATCAGGGGGAGGGAGCGTGGGCGGCGAACCAGCGTTCCAGCGCGCTGTCGCCGTGGCGGCGCGCCTGGTCGTAACCGAACAGGCCGGCTTCATGCAGCATGGCCAGCGGGATCGCATAGAGCTCGAAGGCGTACTGGTCGGTGTCGCCGTCGCGCAAGTGCCCGCAATCGATCGCGAGTTGCGCGGCGCGCTGCAGTTCCTGGCGCCAGCGACGTTCGTTGCGGACGACCTGGTCGCGCAGCGGGCCGGGCCGGTCGTCGAACTCGCTGACCGAAGCCACCAGCACGCAGCCACCAGTTTCCAGGCGTCCCCACTCGAACCAGTTGCGCATCATCGCGCGCAACCGCGGCAGCCCGCGGGGTTGCGACAGGGCCGCGCCCAGCACGAATTCGCCGAAACGCATGCCGGCCGATTCCAGTACGGCCAGCTGCAGGTCCTCGCGCGATCCGAAGTGGGCGAACACACCGCTCTTGGACATGCCGACCGCCTGCGCCAGCGGGCCGATCGACAAGCCTTCGATGCCGGTGAAGCGGGCGATCTCGTAGGCCTTGTCGATGATGGCGTCGCGGGTGGCGGCGCCCTTGCTGGTGGCGGTCAGCGGATTCATGGTCGTGACATTGGCACGACCGTTCGGATTTATTCTGCCGTTCGTCGGAATGCCGCCGAGGCGCAATCAGTCCCGATAGCGCTTGGTGAGGTCGCCGTAGGCATCGATGCGGCGGTCGCGCAGGAACGGCCAGATCCGGCGGACATGCTCGCTGCGGGCCATGTCCACATCGGCCAACAGGATCGTCGGCTCGGTGCCGGCTTCGGCGATGAATTCGCCCTGCGGGCCCAGCACATGGCTGTTGCCCCAGAAATCGATGCCGGACGCGCCAACATTCTTGTCAGAAGCAATGGGCGACGGTTCGTGGCCGACGCGATTGCAGCTCAGCACGGGCAGGCCGTTGGCGACCGCATGGCCGCGATGGCTCAGCACCCAGGCATCGCGCTGGCGGGTCTTTTCAGCGTTGTCGTCCGAGGGATCCCAGCCGATCGCGGTCGGGTAGAGGAGCAGTTCGGCGCCGGCCAGCGCCATCAGGCGCGCCGCTTCCGGATACCACTGATCCCAGCACACCAGCACGCCCAGACGGCCGACGCTGGTATCGATCGGGGTGAAGCCGAGATCGCCCGGGGTGAAGTAGAACTTCTCGTAGAAGCCCGGGTCGTCGGGGATGTGCATCTTGCGGTACTTGCCTGCAGTGCTGCCGTCGGCATCGAAGACCACCGCGGTGTTGTGGTACAGGCCGGCGGCGCGTTTCTCGAACAGCGAGCTCACCAGCACCACGCCATGTTGCTTCGCCAACGCCGCAAGGCGTTCCGTGCTCGGCCCCGGGATGCGTTCGGCCAGGTCGAATTCGTCGACCGATTCGTGCTGGCAGAAGTACGCGCCGTTGTGCAGTTCCTGCAGCAGGACCAGCTTGGCGCCGGAGCGAGCGGCTTCGCCCACGCGCTGCTCGATCACGGCGAGGTTGGCCTCGGCGTCGCCGTGGTTGCGTTCCTGGATCAGCGCGACGGGCAGGATCTTGTTTTTCATGTCGGCCATTGTAGGGGCAGGCCCCCGTGCCTGCCCTTGCGCGGGGCGGCGTGCGGGATGACGTGCATGGGCAATAACGGCGATTACACAGGGGCAACCACAGGGGTTGCCCTTACAGGATGCCGTCGGGCAATTGCATGGTGATGCAGTGCAGGCTGCCGTTCTGCCAGATCAGCGGGCGGCACGGGACCTGCACGATCTCGCGACCGGGAAAGGCGGCGGCGAGCACGTCGGCAGCGGCATTGTCGGCGGCATCGCCGTAGGCCGGCATCAACACCGCGCCGTTGACGATCAGGAAATTCGCGTAGCTGGCGGCCAATCGTCGCTCACCACCATCCGCGGTGACATCCAGGATCGGTTTCGCCCACGGCAGCGGGAACAATCGGTACGGCTGATCGTCCTTGGTGCGCAGCGCGGCGATCTCGTCCGCCATCGCCGTGAGGTCAGCGTAATGCGAATCGGCGGGGTCGTCGCAGGCCTGGAACACGATGGCGTCGCGTGCGGCGAAGCGGGCGAGGGTATCGATGTGGGCGTCGGTGTCGTCGCCTTCCAGCGCGCCGTGGTCGAGCCAGAGCACGCGATCCTGCTTCAGCCATCCCGCGAGCTTGTCGCCCAGTTCCTCGCGCGACGCGTCGGGATGGCGTTCGTGCAGGCATTGCCACGTGGTCAGCAGGGTGCCATCGCCGTCGGTCTCGATGGCTCCGCCTTCCAAGGCGAAATCGATCTCGTCGCGCGCGGCATCATCGAACAGTCCGTTTGCATGCAGGCGCTGGACCAGTTGATCGTCGTCGCTGGCGTCGTACTTGCCACCCCAGCCAGTGAAGCGGAAATCCAGCAGGCGGAAGGCGTCGCCCTCACGCAGTGTGATCGGGCCGGAATCGCGCAACCAGGTGTCGTCGTAGGGCGCGGTGACGAAGCGCACGCGATCCATGTCCACGCGATTGCTGCGCAGGCGCATCTCCGCATAGGTCTCGATGTCGTCGTCGGCCACGCAGATCACCACCCGCTGGAAACGGACGATGGCCGCGACCAGGGCGATGTAGGTCTCCTCCACATCGGCCAGGCGCTCGGCCCAGTCGGTGTCGGCGTTCGGCCACGCGATCAGGATCGCCGCGTGGGGTTCCCACTCGGCGGGGAAGCGCACGTTGTCTTGCATGCTGGCTCTCAAGTGGTCGGCGGCTTCGGCCCGATCTCGTTCGAGTCGGCCTTGGTCATGACCACGTCGATGACCTTGTTGCGTTCGAAGTACACGGTGAAGGCCGGATAGGTCCAGCGGTTGATCGTCGGCCACTGGCGCTTCTGCCCACCGCGCGGATCCAGGCGGTCACTCGGTGCGCCGAAGCGGGCTTCGACTTGCGACATAGACATGCCACGGTTGGGCAGGTTGCCCGGTTCTTCCTGCACGCGTTCGATCAGCAGGACATCGCCTTGCACCTGTACTTGCTGGGCAAGGCCGATGCCGGGCGCGGCAACGAGGGCGGCGGCGAAAACGGCGAGGGTGCTGCGGGACAAACGGTTCATGGCGACGCTCCCGATTGCAGGATGGGGACGACGGATTCTATGCCCGAATCGTGAACAGGCTGCGAGGGTGAGCCACCTCGCCTGGCAGGCGCCATCAAGGCGCCTGCCGCGGCTGCGCTGAAATGCAGAAAGCCGCCTTGCGGCGGCTTTCGACAGTGCAACCCCGGCGATCAACTCGGCGCTGGCGCCTTGACCGTGCCGATTCGGTGCCTCAGCGCTGGCGCGCCTTGAAACGCGGGTTGGACTTGCAGATCACGAAGACCTTGCCACGACGGCGAACCACCTTGCAGTCGCGGTGACGGTTCTTCGCCGACTTGAGGGAGGACAGGACCTTCATGACAGAACCTCGGCAAAAATGATGGATGGAGCGGTTGGATGGAAGCGCAGCGGCAAGCCCGGATCGGGTGGCTGCGAAGCGAAGCCGCGCATTCTAACGGGGTTTGTGTTTCCGGATCAACAGCTTGAAGCGCATTCCTGCCGGACCGGGCGGAATCGGTCGCCGGCACGGCCGCGCCGGCATAATCGCGGCATGGATCCCACTGCCCCCGTACTCACCATCGATGGTCCCTCCGGTTCCGGCAAGGGCACCATCAGTCGCATCGTCGCCCAGCGACTGGGCTGGCATTACCTCGATTCGGGCGCACTTTACCGCGCCGTGGGCGTGGCGGCGGGCTGGGCCGACTTGGACCTGGACGATGCCGGTGCCCTGGTGCGCTGCACCTTCGACACCCTGGTCGGCTTCCGCGAGGGCGATGCCGGCGACCTGCGGGTACTCGTCAACGGTCACGACGCAACGGACGAACTGCGCACCGAAACCGCCGGCGCGGCGGCATCGGCGATCGCGGCGATCCCGGAAGTGCGGGCCGCGCTCAAGGATCGCCAGCGGGCGTTCCGGCAACTGCCGGGGTTGGTGGCCGACGGTCGCGACATGGGGACGGTGATCTTCCCCGACGCCGGCCACAAGGTGTTCCTGACCGCGAGTGCCGACGAGCGCGCCGAGAGACGCTATAAGCAGTTGAAAGACAAAGGGGTTTCCGTCACACTTGACGGTCTGCTGCGCGAGATTCTCGCCCGCGATGCCCGCGACGCCAGTCGCACGGTGGCGCCATTGCGACCGGCCGACGACGCCGTCCGCATCGACACCACAGGGCTTGGCATCGATGGCGTGGTCGCACTGGTGCTGGACGTGGTGTCCCGCCCCCGCGCGAACTGAGCGCCCCGCACGGCAGAACCTTTCCATGCCCGCATCCCGCGGCGCATGGCGTCCATCCCACCACCACACATGGCGGAGCGCGTCCTGCGCGATGCCAGACCCAAGGTGGGTTGCCCCGTACGTGCGGGCGGCCCGTGTATCCACCAGAGATTCTCAATGAATTCCGTAATGACCGAATCCTTCGCCGAACTGTTCGAACAGAGCCAGACCAACCTCGCCAAGCTCAAGCCCGGCGCCATCGTCAAGGGCATCGTGGTCGACGTCCGCAACGACGTCGTGGTGATCAATGCCGGCCTGAAGTCCGAGGGCATCGTCCCGATCGAGCAGTTCCGCAACGACGCCGGCGAAATCGACGTGGGCATCGGCGACGAGGTCAAGGTCGCCCTCGACTCGCTCGAGAACGGCTTTGGCGAAACCGTGCTGTCGCGCGAGAAGGCCAAGCGCGCCATGGTGTGGGACGAGCTGGAAGAGGCGCTGGAAGCC
>NZ_JAYRTQ010000017.1:0-64091 GCF_041919455.1 Thermomonas sp. | reverse complement strand
TAGGCAAGCTTTACTATCTGACATGGGAACGGTGGCTTCGGTTTAGACGTTTGGTCGCACAAACATCTTCACCCGAATCCGCCGTTCCTTTTTTTGTGGGCGCTCCCCGGACTTCCGTGATGAACCTTTTTTATGGCCGCCTTTCTGGCGGCCATAAAAACCCAAAGTTCGCTTTGCAAACTTTGGGCCCCGGCTAGTGCACCCGATCCCCGCGGCTGTCGCCGCGCCCCCTTACCAAGGGGGCTCTTCTCCATGCGGTATCTCGCAACGGGACGTTGCCGCCAAGAAGTGCACCGATCTGTGTCTATTCCTTCCTGCCGAGGTAGCCGCCGATGCCCTTCAGAGCGCCGATCATCACGTTGAGGCGTGCCTGCATGAAGTTGGTCTGTACGGTGGGCGTGTCGGTGAACTCCATCACCTGCGCGCGTCGCGTCGCGTCCTTCGGCCAGGCGGGTGCGCCGCCTGCGGTGGGCGTGCCGTTGCGGGCGAACGCGAACCAGTAGTCGCCGACGGTGCGGGAGACCGCGCGATCCGCGTCGGAGAACGGCACGCCCAGGCAGCGACAGGAATCGCCGGTGCCCATCACGAAAGCGATTTCACTGCCGTGGCCCACGCCCGGTGGTCGCGGTCTCAGCCCGGTCTGCACATGGCTGAAGTAGTAGCGCCAAGTGGGTGCACGCTGCGCATGCAGGTACGCAATGCGCTTCGCGAATGCGGTGAAGACCAGGTCGCGCACCGCCTGTCGGCCGAGTTCGGCATCGTCCGTCATGCCGGGATAGAGCGGCTTCAGCAGGATCCTGCCAGCGCCAAGGCGCTTCACCACGTCGGCGGTGTCCAGCCCGAATGCCGCCGCCACCGTGGCCTCGTCGCTGTTGCTGCCGATGATCAACGGCAGTTTCGCCTGGCGCTGCTTCTGGAAGCTGGCGAGGATCGTCTCGGGCAGGGCGGCGTCGCCGGTGACGAAGCCGGGAGCCAGGCTCATGCCTTCGCCCTGGGAGGCCGTCGCGAAGCGTTGCGCCGGGATCGCGCGCAGTTGCCCGGCAGTGGCCGCGGTGCCGTCCACGCCGAGCGTCGAGGCCACCTTGATCGAGACGCTGCGGGCCTTCGCGCGGGTGCTGCTCGGGATTCCGTAGGCGCTCTGCACGATGCCGCGCTGGAACAGGCCGCGTGCCTTCGGCGAAGCGAACAGGGCGAGCACGCTCTGGCCGCCGGCGGACTCGCCGAAGATCGTCACGTTGCGGGGATCGCCGCCGAAGGCGGCGATGTTGTCGCGTACCCATTGCAGCGCGGCGACCTGGTCGAGCAGGCCGAAATTCGCGTTGTTGCCTGAACTGCCCGCCAGCGCGGGATGGTCGAAGAACCCCAGCGGCCCGAGCCGGTAGTTGAGGCTGACCACCACCGCGCCGCGCTCGGCCAGCGGCTTGCCGGCATAGATGGGTTGGCTGCCTGCGCCGAACACCAGCGCGCCGCCATGGATCCAGACCATCACCGGCCGCGTCGCACCCTCGGTGCCCGGTGTCCACACATTGAGGGTGAGGCAGTCTTCGCTCATCGACCCGATATCCCCCGCGCCGGCAGCGAGCGCCGCACCCGGTGCCTGCATGCAGGCCTTGCCGAACGCATCTGCCTTGCGCACGCCCTGCCAGGGCTTCGCGGGTTGCGGCGCGCGCCAACGCAGGTCGCCGATCGGCGGCGCGGCATAGGGCAGTCCCTTGAACATGGCCAGGCCATCATCGCGGACACCTTCCACCATCCCGGACGCGGTCTGGATGCGCACTGATGGCGCTTTCGACGCCGGCGTTGCAGCACCACCAATGCCGGGGAGCGCGATCCAGCCGGCAAGCGCCAAGGCGATCAAGCGGTTGCGTGGCATGCGGTCACTCCGTGCGAGGCGTGTGCGGTCGAGTATAGGAGCCATCCCCAGGTTCGCCGCATGAGCGCGACATCATGCGCCTGTGGGATGCTCTTGCCGATTCGGCAGCCGCGAGCGCATTCCCATGCAAGACCTGTTCCAGTTGTCCGCGCCATGGTGGCATTTCGTGCTGCGCGCCTGCGCGATCTACGCACTGGTGATGGTGCTGGTGCGCGTGTCCGGCAAGCGCGCCGTGGGGCAGTTCACCCCGTTCGACCTGGTGCTGCTGATCCTGATCGGCAACGCGGTTCAGAACGGCATCAACGGCGGCGACAACTCGCTGACCGGCGCGACGATCATGGCGACCACGCTGATCGCGCTGAACTACGGCGTGGCCTTCGTGACCTCGCGCTATCGCAAGGTGGAGAAATTCGTGGAAGGCGAGCCTGTGGTGCTGGCGCGCGATGGCCGCGTGTTCGAACGGGTGCTGCGGCGCGAATTGGTGAGCCGGAGCGATTTCGACGAAGCATTGCGGATGAACGGCGTCGAGGATGCGTCCGACGTCGAACTGGCGCTGCTGGAAACCAACGGCAGCATCAGCGTGGTGAAGAAGCGCGACGAAGATTGATCAAGCGCGCCGCGCTGCCGCGGCGTCAATCGGATTCGCCAAGCCAGTCGCGTGGTTGCAGGTAGTCGGCCAGGCGCGCCTCGTCGCTGCCGGCCTCTGGCGCGTAGCCGTATTCCCAGCGCACCAGCGGCGGCAGGCTCATCAGGATCGACTCCGTCCGGCCGCCGCTCTGCAGGCCGAACAGGGTGCCGCGGTCGAACACCAGGTTGAACTCGACATAGCGGCCGCGCCGGTAGAGCTGGAACTGGCGTTCGCGCTCGCCGAACGGCATGTCCTTGCGGCGTTCGACGATCGGCAGCCAAGCATCGAGGAAACCGTTGCCTACCGCCTGCATGTAGCCGAAGTCGTTGTCGAAGTCGCCGTGCAGGTCGTCGAAGAACAGGCCGCCGACGCCGCGCGTCTCGTTGCGATGCTTGAGGAAGAAGTACTCGTCGCACCAGCGCTTGTGTGCGTTGTAGCGTTCTTCGCCGCCGAAGGGTTCGCACAGGCCGCGGGCGGTGCGGTGCCAGTGCTGCACGTCTTCGTCGAACGGATAGAACGGGGTCAGGTCGAAGCCGCCGCCGAACCACCAGGCCACGGTTTCGCCGTCGCGCTCGGCGCGGAAATGGCGCACGTTCGCATGGGTGGTTGGCAGGTACGGGTTGCGCGGATGAAACACCAGCGACACGCCGACCGCGCGCCACGATGCGCCTTCAAGTTCGGGTCGTGCCGCGGTTGCCGATGGCGGCAGTTTCGTCCCTGACACATCGGAGAAACCAATCCCGGCCTGCTCGAAGACCGCACCATTGCGGAGGATGCGGGTGCGGCCGCCGCCGCGCAGATGGGTGCTGGCGTCATCGGCATCGCGTTGCCACGGATCCTCGACGAAACGCGCATCGCCGTCAGCGGTTTCGATCGCCGCGCAGATACGATCCTGCAGGCCGGTGAGGTAGTCGCGGACGGTGTCGATGCCGGGGATCTTGGTCATTCGGCCATTATCGCCGCATGGCGGGAACCTGCATCAGCCGCGCAGGCTTGGCAGGCCGTGCTCGTTGCGTTCCTCGACCGCCGCGGTGTCGGCGATCTGCTGGCGAAGCCCACGGCCGGGCAGGTCGAGAACGGCTTCGCCACGCTGGCTGCGCAAGGCATTCGCATAGGCCATGCGTGCGCCGGCGTCGTCGCCATTGCGGACTGCGCCGTCGCCGAGCAGTTCCCAGGCCGGCGCGCCCGCACCCTGCGCAATCGCGCGATGCAGCCACGCTTCCGCCTGCGGCGCATGCCCTTGTGCATGGGCGATGCGGGCGGCGGCGAGCAGCAGGGCAGGGCTGGACGGATGCCCGGGCAGCCAGCGCTCGACTTGCGCGCGGCGATGATCGAAGCGGCCCACCGGGAGCTGGCCATACAGGCCGACGAGCGCTTCATCCCATTGCGCATCCAGCGCGTGTTCGATGCTGCGGGTCGCGGCTTCGTCCCAGTTCATGGCCGCGGCGCGGGACGCATACGCGGTGACGACGGGCGCACTGATTCGCAGTGGTTCGGGCAATGCATCCCAACGATCCGCCAGCGCATTGGCGTCGCCGGCCTGCTGCAGGGATTGCGCGGCCCATGTCACCTGCAAGGCATCCAGTGTCGATGCCGGCCAAGCCTGCTGCTGGCGCAGGGCACCGAGCAGGCCGTAGGCCTCGGCGCTGCGTCCGCTGGCGGCCAAGGCTTCGGCGCGCAGGCGCAACCCGCGCGGCGGCAGTGGTTGCGCCGCCGGAACCTCCAGTGCCTCCAGCGCGTCAGCGGCACGACCGTTCGCCAGTGCGAACTGCGCGCGCTGCATCGCACGCGCCGCAGGATGGCGTTCGCCGAAGCCGTCGAGATGCGCGTTCGCCGCGGCTTCATCGCCACGCGCCAGTGCCGCGCGGGCGGCCTGCGTGCGTGCGACCGCTTCGGCATCGCCACCATCGGCGGCCTGTGCGAGCAACTGTTCGGCGCGGGCATAGTCGCCACGCTGGTAGGCCGCAAGGCCATCCGTCAGCTTCGCCCGTGCCTGCCGCGCACGATGCCGTCGCCAGGCGCGGAACGGCAGCCGCAGCAAGGTCCATAACAAAGCCATGCCAAGCATCAGCGCGAGCAGCAGGCCCACGGCGACAGCCACGGTGGTGCTGTAGTCAGTACCGCGGAACCGCACCAATACGTAGCCGGGATCCTGCAGCAGCACCTGCGCAAGCAGTGCGCCCAGCACGGCGAGGACCAGCCAGAACAGCACGCTGCGGAACAGGGTCATCGCGCCTCCAGGCGGTACCGCCGATTCAGGGGTGTCGTGAGCATCGCAGGGGCCCTGCAAGCATTGCGTGAGAGCGGGGCTTCACTTGCCGCGCAAGGCCCGCAATTGCTGCAGGCTGGTGCCGGCCAGTGGCGATTCCATCCGTAACGGCATGGCCTGCAATTCGGCCAGCAATCGGCGCTTCTGCGGCAGGCCCGCGGAGCCCGCCAGCAACCGTTGCAGCCAGCCGTCGATGCGCGTCAGTGCGTTGTGGAAACCGGCGGTGTCGCGGCGTTCCACCGCGGCGCGGGCGAGGCTGAATTCGACCTGCAGCGCGGCGAGTGCGGCATCGCGGTCGGGGCGTTGTTGCAGCCCGGCCGATGCCGTGGGCTGTCGATGGACCAAGCGTCCCAGCAGGCGCTGGTACCAGGGCTCACGCAGCGATGGCGCCGGCTGCGGCGGCGCACTGCCGGCGATGCCGTCCGCGATCCGTTCCAGCAGCGCATTGGCGTGGATGCGCGGATCCGCGCCGAGCGCCTGCAGCGCCGCCTGTTCCTGCGCCAGCGTTTGCCGCAGGTTGAGGTAGGCCGGGTCGTCCAGGCCGTCGAGCAGCGGAGCGGCCAGCGCCAGTGCGCGGCGCGCGCCGTCGATGTCGTCGTCCAGGCGCAGGCGTTGCTGGCCGATGCCGAGCAGCAGTTCGATCTCGTCCAGCCGCAACGACTGCGCGCCGTGGCGGTCGGGGTCCGCCAGTTTGGACACGCTGTCTTCGAGCAGGGCCGCGCGCTGGCCGATGCCGAGCAGTTCGTCGCGCAGTACGCGGTTGGTGGCCTCGGCCTGCTGCAGGCGCTGCGCCTGCGCGCGCTGCGCCTGCAGCAACGTGTCCACGCGCGCATCCAGCGCGGTGCGCTGTTGTTCCGCCAGCGATCGCTGCTGTTGTTCCTGCGCCTGCCAGTGCTGCCAGCCGAACATGCCGGCGACCACCAGCAGCAATGCGAACAACGCCCACAGCAACGCGGCTCCGGCGCGCGAACGGCGTGCGGGTGCGACGGGCGGGGGAGGCGTCGGCGTGCTCACCCGGCGATGCTAAACGAAGGCATCGGCGGCGGCGCGCAGCAGGGCGGCCGGGCGCGCGTCAGCCGCCACCGCGACACGCCGGAAGCCGGCGTCGCGTGCGACCTGTGCAAGGCGTTCGCTGGCGGCGGCCACCGCGATCCGTCGCAGCGACGTTTCAAGTTTGGCGGGACGCTGGCGGAGTACGGCATCCAGTGCTTCCGCGCTGCTAAGTGCCAACACGACACGCTGCGGCTTCGCCAGGGCATCAGCCAACGCCTTCCAGCGCACCTCGGTGATGTCCAACGGTATGCGTTGGTAGACATCGGCACGCACGAGGTCGGCACCACGTGCCTGCAGCGTCGGCCCGATCCGGTTGCGTCCGCTCGGCGCGGTCACCAGGCCGATCCGCATGCCATCGACCGCCTGCAATTGCGGCATCGCCAGCAGGCCTTCGCTGTCCATGCGCGTGGGTGCGACGGCCTCGATCCCGAGCCGCTGCAACGCGCGACGGGTGCCATCACCGACCGCCAGCAGCGTTTGCCGGCGGGCACGACGCAAGCGCCGCAAGGCGGCCGCCGCGCGCACGGCATTGGGGCTGGTGAACAGCACGATGTCGGCGTCGAGCGCCTCGCCCAATGCCTTGCGGCTGGCGGCATCACCGCGCGCTTCGATCGCCAGAGGCGACAGCGCCAGCACGCGTGCGCCCATGCGTGCGGCGGCACTGCGCATGCCCGCATGCTGGCCACGCGGACGCAGCGACAGCACGGTCCAGTCGGCGAGTGGCGATGCCCGGGTGGCGCGTCGGATCATCAATACAGCTTGGCATGGTGCTGCTGCTTGCGTCAGGCTTGCGCGATGCAGATCACCTCCCCGTCGATTCCTTCCCTTGTTTCCTCTTCCGATCATTTGCTCGAAGCGCTGGCCGCGCATTACATGGCGATGCCGCCGGTCGCGGCGATGCAGCCAAGCGTGCTCGACTGGCAGGACGGTTGCCTGCGCATGCACGCACCGCTGGATGCCAACGTCAACGACAAGGGCTGCGCGTTCGGCGGCAGCCTGAGCTCGCTGATGACCATCGCCGGCTGGGGCCTGGCCTTCCTGAAGCTGGCGGAAGCCGGCCTGGAGGCGGACATCTATGTCGCCGACAGCCGCGTGCGTTACCTCAAGCCGGTCTACGAGGACCTGCTGGTCGAAGTGCGCCTGGACACCGCCGGCGAAAACGCCGCCGATGCCATCGACCTGCCCGGCGCATTGCGCGGCAAGGGCCGGGCGAGCGTGCGCATGGAGGCGCGCACCCTGCTGGCCGATGGCGGCGTGGCGGCGGTGCTGGTCGGACGCTACGTCGCCATCGCCCGCGACTGAGCCCGCCGGCCGCCGTCGAGCGGTTAGGATGCGGGCATCCACCGGAGGAACCGCGATGCCACGACTGCTGCTGCGCTGCCTGCTGCTGTGCTGCCTGGCCCTGCTCGCGGGCTGCCCGAAGACGCACGCCAGCAAGGGCAGTGCGCTGGATGAAGTCCAGTACGCCTATTCCGCGGCGATCCGCTGGGGCGATTTCGAGGGCGCGTGGACCCTGGTCGATCCGAAGCTGCGCGCCGAAAAGCCGCTCACCGACATCGATTTCTCGCGCTACAAGCAGGTGCAGATCTCGACCTATCGCGACATGGGCGGCACCGTCGAACCCAGTGGAGTGATGGTGCGCGATGTCGAGATCGGGGTGATAAACCGCAATACACTGACCGAGCGCACCGTCCGCTACCGCGAGCGCTGGCGCTACGACGAGACGGCCAAGACCTGGTGGCTGCTCAGCGGCCTGCCGGACCTGTGGCAGGGCGATTGAGCGCGGCGCGGGTACAATCCACGCCCCGCACCACCCGGTCATTCCCGTGACGTTTGCCGAACTGGTCGCTTTCGCCGGCCGCCACCCGATCCTCTCGCTGGCACTGGCCGGCATTACCCTGGCCCTGCTCTACAACGAGATCGCCGGCCGCTTCAGCGGTTTCCGCCGGATCGGCCCGGCGCAGCTGACCGGGATGATCAATCGCGACGACGCCCTGGTCGTGGACCTGCGCCCCGCCGCGGACTTCGAGAAAGGCCACATCGCCGGCGCGAAGAACGTGCAGATGGCCCAGTTCGATCCCGAGAACAAGCACTTGGCCCCGGCCAAGGCATTGCCGGTGGTGCTGGTCTGCAAGTCCGGCGAGACCGCCAGCGGCGCCGCCAAGCGCCTGCGCAAGGCCGGTTTCGCCAACGTCAACGTGCTCGAGGGCGGCGTCCAGGCCTGGCAGGGCGCGGACCTGCCGCTGGTCAAGGGACGCTGACCCGCCGCGCCGGCCTGGCCGGCGCTTGCGAAACCGCCCGGCCGCCCCAACTCAGGCAGCAAGCGCCTCGCGGTGCGATAATCGCCGTCTTCACTCCGCGCGCCCCACCGCGCATCCATGTGCAATTCCTGGAGCCACCATGTCCGATGAAATCCTGAACGGCGCTTCCCCGCTCGCCGACGCCCAGCCGCAAGGCGCGACCTTCACCGTCGAGAAGCTGTACGTGAAGGATCTGTCCTTCGAGGCGCCGAATGCGCCGCAGGTGTTCAACGAACAGGGCCAGCCGGACCTGCAGATGAAGCTCAACCAGAAGGTCCAGCGCCTCGGCGAGAACGCCTTCGAGGTCAGCCTGGGCATCACCCTGACCTGCACCATCAATGGTCGCACCGCCTACCTGGCCGAAGTCGAGCAGGCCGGCGTGTTCGGCCTGGGCGGGTTCGAGGACCACATCCTCGACGCGATGCTCGGCACCCAGTGCCCGAACATCCTGTACCCGTATGCCTCCGCCGCGGTGGGTCAGCTGATCGTCTCCGGCGGCTTCCCGCCGTTCCCGATGCAGCCGATCAATTTCGATGCGCTGTACGGCGAAACCCTGCGCCAGCGCGTTGCGCAGCAGGCCGGCGGCGAGCTGGCCAACACCGAAACCGCCGGCAACGCGTAACCTGTCGACTGCATGACGCAGTCCAGCAAAAAACCGGCGGTCGCGGTTCTCGGGGCAGGCTCCTGGGGGACTGCGCTGGCCGCGCTGATCGCACGGCACGGTCACGCGACCGTGCTGTGGGGTCGCGATGCCGCCACGATCTCGGCGATCGAAGCGACCGGCGAGAACCCCCGCTACCTGCCCGGCATTCCGCTGCCGGGCAGCCTGCGCGCGACCACCGCACTGCCGGAGGCGATGGCCGATGCCGACCTGGTGCTGGTCGTCGTTCCCTCGCACGCCTTTGCCGAAACCTTGCGCGCGCTGGCACCGTGGCGCGAGCCGGGCGCGGGCGTGGCATGGGCGACCAAGGGCTTCGAGCCCGGCAGTGGCCGCTTCCTGCACGAGGTCGCCGGCGAAGTGCTGGGCGATGACGTGCCGCTGGCCGTCGTCACCGGTCCGTCGTTCGCCAAGGAAGTGGCCGAAGGCCTGCCGACCGCATTGACCGTGCATTCCGAGGATGCGGTGTTCTGCCAGCAGGTCGCCGATGCGCTGCATGGTCCCGCTTTCCGCGCCTACACCGGCGACGACATGTGCGGCGCCGAACTGGGCGGCGCGATGAAGAACGTGCTGGCGGTGGCCACCGGCGTCGCCGACGGCATGGGGCTGGGCCTGAATGCCCGTGCCGGCCTGATCACGCGCGGCCTCAACGAGATGCTGCGGCTCAACATCGGCATCGGCGGGCGTCCGGAAACCCTGATGGGCCTGGCCGGCCTGGGTGACCTGGTGCTGACCTGCACCGGCGACCTCTCGCGCAATCGCCGGCTCGGCCTGGCCCTGGGCCGCGGTCAGTCGATCGAGGATGCCGTCCGCGCGATCGGCCAGGTGGTCGAATCCATCCAGACCGCGGACGAAGTGATGCGGCTGGCGCAGCGCCACGGCATCGAGCTGCCGATCGCCGAGAATGTGCGTGACGTCCTGCACGGCGACATCACCCCGGCCGAAGGCCTCAAGCGCCTGATGGCCCGCGAGCGCAAGGCGGAATACCCGCAGTCGCTGTTCGGCGACTGATCCCCTGACGACCGTGTTGCTGCGCCTCTTTTGCCGGCGTGCAGAAAGAAAAACGCCCGGCATGTGCCGGGCGTTTTCGTTGGCGGACATCCCGGATGGGCTGTTCGCCGATCTTGCCGTGCGGATTACCAGGTGATGCGCGGGCCGACGAAGTACTGGGTGTCGCCGTCGGCGATCTTGACGTCGGCCACCACGCCCCAGGTCTGGTTGAACTTCACCTGCGCACCAAGGCGGCCGTAGGCGTCGCCGTCGAAGTCGCCGCCGTCCTCGTAGCCGAGCAGGGCATAGCCTTCCAGCATCGGGGTCAGTGCGCCACGCACGCCGGCCTCGGCGCTATAGCCGTCGAAGTCCAGGCCGCCGCCGAGGTCGTACTTCTCGTACGCCACGTTGGCCACGAAGTCGGCCTTCGGCGAGAACGACTTGTTGTAGCCGGCACCGACGCGCCACTGGTCGAAGTCGGCATTGACGCCATCGACGTTCTGGCTGGTGTAGTTGCCGAACAGGTGCACGTTCGGATGCACCGCGACCGAGCCACCCAGGCTCCAGCCGTCGGCGTCGCCAGCGTCGGTATTGGTGCCGACGTAGCCGCCCTGCACATAGTTATAGGAGAGACCGCTCTTGGCATCCTGCGCAGAGGCGGCAAAGGGAAGGGCGGCCAGCAGGACAAGGGCAAGCAAGGAACGCTTCATGGGGGAAAACCTCTTTGAGTTGTTGTTATTGCGCCCGGCCAGGAGGCAGGACGTGGGCGCATTCTGGGGAGGCGGTCACAACCCAAGATGAATACAAAACTCGTTGGTGCAGGAACTATTCCGGTTCCTTCCGGTCGAGGTGCGCGCGCCGTTTGGCTGCCAGCGTGTCACGACGCCGCCCGGTGCACGGTGATGTGCGCGGCCACGCACCACCAGTGTCCGGCGCGCTTCACCCAGATGTCGGTGTAGCGGTTCACCCCCTTCCGCCCGTCCTTCAGCGTGTAGGCGTTCTCGGCGTGGACGAGGGCGACATCGCCGAAGCGGCGGATTCGCACCTTGTCCACCGGGAATGAGGCGATGCTTTCGGCGTAATGGGGCTTGGCGAAGTCGGCCAGTGCCGCCGCCCGGCCATGCAGCGAACCGTCGCCGAACACCACCTGGTAGTCCGGCGCGAGGTGGGTGTTGTACCAGGCCACGTCCGCGTCGCGGAATGCTTGCACGTACTGCGCGTTCAGCGATGCCAGCATGGCGATGTCGTCGCCGGCGGGATCCTTGCGCTGGCTTGGCGTCCCGGTGTCGGCGACCGCGACGGCGGCGTCCTGTGCCGTCGCGGAGGTTTTGATCGGGGTGCTCTGCGCGCTGACCAGCCGCCAGCGACCGTCCTGCCATGCATACACATGGGTGTAGCGCACATGTGCGCGTTCGCCTGCTGGCGTGCGGGCATGGAACACCCCGTGAAGCATCGCCACCTCGCCCAGCAACCGCACCTGCACAGCGTCGTAGGCCACCTCGTCGAACGGCGCCTGCCCGCGCAAGCGCGCCAGGAAGGCGTCCCGATCCACCCATGCGCCGTCGCTGTCGGTAAGCAGGAAGTCGCGAGGGGTGAGCTTGCTCATGTAGGCCACGTCGGAGCCCCGAAAAGCATCGGCGAAGCGGTGGTTGATCGCGCGCAGCTGCAGCTCTGCTTCCACGGGGAAGGGTGGGATGGACGCAGGCGCTGCAGCCACGGGCGAACCATTGGCCATCACGGCAATGGCGAGCAGGATGGACATCGATGCCTGCATCTCAGGCAGCCCGATCGTCGCGTGCTTCGCGCAGCTTCTGCGCGCATTCCTCGCAGCACACCTCGACGCTGCGGCCGCCGACGGTGACCTGGATTGGATTGTCCTCCAGCGGATAGTCGCAGGCGGCGCAGGTTTGTTCTGCCATGGCACTTCTCCTGATGAAAGGTGCCCGGATTGGGCAGGCGCAGGAGACCATCGCGAGCGCGGCGGCGCTGTCGGATTCTTTAGCGGTTTCCCCGGCTGCGATCAGCCGGCCTGGCGGAATTCCGTCGGGGAGCGTCCGTACGCTTGGCGGAATGCCGCCGAAAAATGGCTGTGGCTGGTGAACCCGAGCGACAGCGAAAGCGCGGACAGGTCGACGTCGTCGCCCAGCAGGTCAAGCGCTCGTGCCAGTCGCAATCGCAATTGATAGCGATAGAGCGGCATGCCTTCGACTTGCTTGAAGGCCTGGGTCAGGTACACCGCTGAGCCTCCGACCTCGGCCGCGATCTCCGCCAGTGTCCAGCGCCGGCCAAGGTTGCTGGCCAGCAACAGCTTGGCGCGATCGACCAGGCGCTGGCGCGCACGGGTCGCGCCGGGCGCACGCGCGGTACGCGGGCCCAGGCTGCGCGAGGCGAGGGTGAGCGCAAGGCCTTCGGCTTCGAGCGCCTCGATCCGGCCGTGACGCAATGCATGCCGAAGGAGTGCGGCCAGCGCCTGCGCCCGCGCATCGATGCGCAGCGATTGCTCGCGGAACCCGCCGCCCTCGCCCGCGCGGAGGGATTCCTTCGGCGCGAGTTCGCGCAGCACCGGGTCGGCAAGCTCGAGCGACAGGCTGGCATCGCCACCATCGAGGGGATGGCTGACTTGGTAACCCTCGCCCGCATTGAAGAGCAGCACGTGGTTGGCATCCGCCACCGACTGTGCGCGTCCGACATGGCGCAGGTAGACGCCGCGATACGGAAACACGAGGCGGGTGGCGACGACGCATTCTTCCGCGCTGCGATGCCTGCATTCGCCGCCACAGGCGACGTCGCGCACGGAGATCGCAGCAGTATCGAGCAGATGCGCGATGTCGAATCTTGGCGGCGGGTTGCCGTGGCTAGTGGCCATGCCGCTAGCGTACGCGCTCATGCGCCGCCGTCGAAACCCTGTTGCCGCCAGCACTCGAACACCACCACCGCCACCGTGTTGGACAAGTTGAGGCTGCGATTGCCGGGCCGCATGGGCAGGCGCAGGCGCTGTGCCTCGGGGATGTCGTCGAGCACGGCCTGCGGCAGGCCCGTGGTCTCGCTGCCGAACAGGAAGGCGTCACCGGCGCGATAGTCGGGAGCGTCGAAACGGACCGTGCCGCGGGTGGACAGGGCGAACACGCGCGGCGCGGCGCCCTCGATCGCGGTGATGGCGGCAAGCGCGCCGGCAAGGTCGTCATGCACCTGCATCGGCGCGTACTCGTGGTAGTCCAGGCCAGCGCGGCGCAGCTGCTTGTCGTCGATGTCGAAGCCGAGCGGCCGCACCAGGTGCAGGTGCGCACCGGTGTTGGCGCACAACCGGATCACGTTGCCGGTGTTGGGCGGGATTTCGGGGCGATGCAGGATGACGTGGAACATTAGAGGCGTGCGCTCACCACGGCAGCGGCTCGCCGCGCCAGTCGACGAAGCTCCCGGACTGTGCCTGTGTCGCGCCGTCGATCACCTGCAGCAGCCCTGCCACCGCATCCGCGGGCGCAACCTGCGCCTGCGCCCCGCCCATCTCGGTCTGCACCCAGCCGGGATGCAGGGCCAGGACCAGGATGCCGCGTTCGGCCAGCGCCCGCGCCAGCAGCACGCTGCCCATGTTCTGCGCTGACTTGCTGATGTCGTAGCTGGGCGTGCCGAAGCGCGTCGTGCTGGCGATCGAGCCCAGTTGCGAGCTGATGTTGGCAATGACGGTACGGGAAAGCTTGGGTTCGTCGGCGCGGCTGGGGGTGCGGTCAACCGAGCGAGTATCGGGGAGCGAATTGACCGCACCCCCGGCCGCGCTGGCGACATCGGTAAGTAGATGCGCCAAGGCCTGCGCCAGCAGGAACGGTCCGATCGCATTGATCCGCAGGCTGTCCTCCAGCATCGCCTGCTCGACCTGGCCGAAGCGCTCGCCGGAATGCAGCACGCCGGCGTTGTTGACCAGCAGGTCGAGCGTGCCCGGCGTGCCGTCCTCGCGTTCGCCGAGTACCAGCGGCAGTTCGTGGGCCAGGCGCGCGCGTGATTTCGCATCGGCCACGTCCAGCGGCAGCACGTGCAGGCGGCCGGGGTGTTCGCCGGCCAGCGAATTCAGCGCGGCAGCCTTGCCGGGGTTTCGGCAGGCGGCAACCACGTGATCACCACGCGCCAGCAACTGGCGGACGAATTCCAGGCCGATGCCGCGGTTGGCGCCGGTGACCAGGGCGGTACGGGCCATGCCAGGCTCCTCGGGTGGCTTCCGGCCTAGTGTATCGACCGGTCCCGGCGGCTAACATCGGCGGTTCGCTGTCCCGCGCCTGTCCCTGGAGTTGCCCATGTCCGTGTTCCGTCCCGCCGTGCTCGCCGTTGCCCTCGCCACCGCCTTGTCCGCCGGCGCCTATGCGCCACAGGCCCGCGCCGCCACCGCCCCGGTGGTCGACATCGCCTACGAGAGCTTCACCCTGCCGAACGGCCTGCGGGTGATCGTGCACACCGACCGCAAGGCGCCGATCGTGGCCGTGAACGTCTGGTACCACGTCGGCAGCAAGGACGAGCCGGCCGGCCGCAGCGGCTTCGCCCACCTGTTCGAACACCTGATGTTCAACGGTTCGGAGAACAACCCGGGCGAGTTCTTCGCCCCGTTCAAGCAGGTCGGCGCCACCAACCAGAACGGCACCACCAATTCCGACCGCACCAATTATTTCGAGAACGTGCCGACCACCGCGTTGGACATGGCGTTGTGGATGGAATCCGACCGCATGGGCCATCTGCTCGGCGCGATCGACCAGAAGACCCTGGACGAGCAGCGCGGCGTGGTCCAGAACGAGAAGCGCCAGGGCCAGAACCAGCCCTACGGCCAGGTCTGGGACGTGCTGGGCAAGGCCATGTATCCGAAGGGCCATCCGTACAACCACAGCACCATCGGCTCGATGAACGACCTCAACGCGGCCTCGCTGGAGGACGTGAAGACGTGGTTCAAGACCTGGTACGGCCCGAACAACGCGGTGCTGGTGCTGGCCGGCGACATCGACGTCGCCACCGCCAGGGAAAAGGTCGCGAAGTACTTCGGCGACATCCCGGCCGGTCCGACCATGGCCCAGCCGAAGGTGGACGTGGCCGCGCACACCAAGGACAGCCGCGGCGAGATGACCGACAGCGTGCCGCAGTCGCGGATTTTCCGGATGTGGAACGTGGCCGAATACGGCCAGCCCGACCTGGACCGGCTGCAGCTGTTCGCGCAGGTGCTGGGCGGCGGCAAGTCGTCGCGCCTGGACCGTCGCCTGGTCCACCAGGACAAGCTGGTCGACAACGTCGGCGCGTCCCCGTACGGCTCGCAGCTGGGCAGCAATTTCATGATCACCGCCGCGGTGAAGCAGGGCGTGGACGTGGCCAAGGTCGAGGCGGCGATCGACGAGGAACTGCAGGAGCTGCTCAAGGACGGCCCGACCGCGGATGAGCTGGAGCGCGCGCGCACCAGCATCCAGGCCGGCTGGATCCGTGGCGTGGAGCGCATCGGCGGCTCCGGTGGCAAGGCCGACGCGCTGGCGGAATGCGCGGTCTACACCGGCGACCCCGGCTGCTTTCGCGACAGCCTGAAGACCTTGGGCGATGCCACCGTGGCCTCGGTGCGCAGCACCGGCAACACCTGGCTGGGCGCCGGCAAGGGCAGCCACACCCTGGTGGTCAATCCGGGCAAGCGCGTCGACATTCCCGAGGAGCCGGCGGTCACCCCGGCGCCGTTCAAGCTGCCGGCCGTGGACAAGAAGTACACGACCACCGCGAGCACGGTCGACCGCAAGGCCGGCGTGCCGGTCACCGCCAGCTTCCCCGACCTCAAGTTCCCCAGCCTGCAGCGCGCGACGCTGAAGAACGGCACCAAGGTGATCCTGGCTGAGCGCCACGACATCCCGGTGGTGCAGATGAGCTACGAGTTCCGCGGCGGCCAGTCGGCCGACCCGGCGGCCAAGCTCGGCACCGCCAGCTTCGCCATGGGCCTGCTGGACGAAGGTGCCGGCGACCTCGACGCCTTGGCGTTCGCCGACCGTGCCGAATCGCTGGGTGCCAATCTCGGCGCCAGCGCCGGCCTGGACAGCAGCAGCGCGTACCTGTCGTCGTTGAAGCAGAACCTGGAGCCGTCGGTCGCGCTGTACGCCGACATGCTGCGCAAGCCGCGCTTCGAGCAGGCCGACATCGACCGCGTGAAAGGCCAGTGGATCGCCGGCATCAAGCAGGAGAAGGTGAACCCGGACGGGATCATCCAGCGCGTGGTGCCGGGCCTGGTCTACGGCGCTGATCATCCGTACGGCGCGCCGCGCACCGGCAGCGGCACCGAGGCGTCCATCGCCAGCCTGACCCGCGCCGACCTGGTCGGCTTCCACGGCAGCGCGCTGCGTCCGCAGGACGCGACCCTGGTCGTGGTCGGCGACACCACCCTGGGCGAGATCGTGCCGGTGCTGGAGAAGCACTTCGGCGACTGGAAGGCGACCGGCGATGCCGCCGCCGCTTCGAAGCTCCCGGCGGTCGCGGCGCAGAAGAAGCCGCGGGTGTTCCTGATCGACCAGCCGGGCGCGGTGCAGGCGAACATCGTGGCCGCCCAGCTGGCGCCGTCCAGCATGGATCCGGCCGCGGTGGCCTTCGACATGGCCAACATGGTGATCGGCGGCGACTTCTCCGCCCGCCTCAACATGAACCTGCGCGAGGACAAGCACTGGTCGTACGGTGCCAGCAGCGGCGCCGGCAATTCGGTCGGCCCGCGCATGTGGACGGCATCGGCGCCGGTGCAGATCGACAAGACCGCCGAGTCGGTGGCCGAGATCAAGCGCGAGATCGCCGACTTCGCCAGCGGCAAGCAGAGCGCGAGCGCCGAGGAAGTCAGCGGCATGCAGAAGATCCGTACCCTGAGCCTGCCCGGCGCCTACGAGACCGCGGCGTCGGTGATGGGCACGATCGGCAGCAATGTGCTGTACAGCCGCCCGGACGACTACGTGTTCAAGCGCAAGGCCGAGATCGAGGCGATGACCCCGGCGCAGGTCGATGCCGCCGCCAAGGCGCTGGATCCGAACGCGCTGACCTGGGTGGTCGTGGGCGACCTGAGCAAGACCGAGCAGGTGGTGCGCGCGCTGAACCTGGGCGAGGTCACCATCCTCGACGCCGACGGCAAGCCGGTGGCGAAGAAGTAAGCCAACCGTTCAGCAATGCCCTGTCGATGCCGTCCACACTGGACGGCATCGGCTTTTTGGGAGACCACGATGCGCCTGATGCTCGTTGCTGCACTCGCGTTGTCCTTGCCCGCCTGCACCTTCGTGCACATGGCCCCCAGCGCGGGCAAGGTGAAAGTGCTGGCCAGCGCGCCGTCCTGCGATAAGCGCGGCGAGGCCGAGGTCTCGGTCCGCCACAAGGTCGGCTTCTACGAACGCAGCGAGGCGCAGGTGCGCGACGAACTGGAAACCCTGGCCCGCAACGAGGCTCCCGGGGTGGGTGCGGACAGCATCAGTCCACTCGGCCAGCCGGTGGATGGCACCCAGCGCTGGGCCTTGTGGCGGTGCACGCGCTGAGGCGCATGTTCCACGCTGCGGAACCGCGACCGCCGTTCGCGCAAGCGCGGGGCTAACCCGTTATCCTGTCAGGTTCCCGCGTCTCCGCGTCCCTGAAGTCCGCGCCCATGCTGTTCCAACATGTTGCCATCGCCGGCCTGGCCCACATCGATGCCCCCCGTCGCCTGTCGTCGGAGGAGATCAATGCGCGGCTCAAGCCGACCATGGATCGCCTCGGCATCAAGACCGACGTGCTGGGCGAGATCGCCGGCATCCATGCACGCTACCTGTGGGAAGACAACGTACAGGCCTCGGACGTAGCCACCCTTGCCGGCGTCAAGGCATTGGGTGATGCCGGCATCGATCCGGACAAGGTCGGCCTGCTGGTCAATACCTCGGTCAGCCGCGACTACCTGGAGCCGTCCACCGCCTCCATCGTTAGCGGCAACCTCGGCCTGCCGGACACCTGCCAGAACTTCGACGTCGCCAATGCCTGCCTGGCCTTCATCAACGGCATGGACATCGCCAGCCGGATGATCGAGCGCGGCGAGATCGACTACGCGCTGATCGTCGATGGCGAAACCGCCAACCTCGCCTACGAGAAGACCCTCGAGCGCCTGGGCCGCGAGGACGCCACCGAGGAGCAGTTCCGCAACGAACTGGCCACGCTGACCCTGGGTTCCGGCGCCGCCGCGATGGTGCTGGCCCGCGCCGAACTGGCCCCGGGCGCACCGCGCTACAAGGGTGGCGTCACCCGCGCCGCGACCGAGTGGAACAAGCTGTGCCGCGGCAACCTAGACGGCATGGTCACCGACACCCGCATGCTGCTGATCGAAGGCATCAAGCTGGCGCAGAAGACCTTCGTCGCCGCCAAGCACGCGCTGGGCTGGGTCTCCGAGGAACTGGACCAGTTCGTCATCCACCAGGTCAGCAAGGTCCATACCGCCGCCTTCACCAAGGCGATCGGCATCGACCCGCGCAAGGTCATGACCATCTTCGGCGAACACGGCAACATCGGCCCGGCATCGGTTCCGATCGTGCTGTCCAAGCTGCGCGAGATGGGCCGCCTGAAGAAGGGCGATCGGGTCGCCCTGCTGGGGATCGGGTCGGGGCTGAATTGCTCGATGGCGGAAGTCGTCTGGTGAGAGCTGCCGATTGATATAGATAGTTTCTGCAAATTTCTTTCGTTGACGCTTGTTTTCTAGATTCTTAAAAAAATATTTGCTATTTATCTTTCCTTGCGTTGGTCAAGACGCCGCGTAAGGAAAGCAGATGCCCATCCGTAGTACCGGTCATTACGTTCCCGGCTCATTGGCCGGTAGTCGCTATCAGGCCTTTGTGCCGGATCCACTGCCACCGCAGCCTCCACTGGCGCTGTCCAGCCCCGACCTGATCGCCCGGAAGGAACGCGCCGACCAGGCGCTCGGCCGCCTCGACGGCATCACCTTGATGCTGCCGGACCCCGAGTTGTTCCTGTACCAGTACGTGCGCAAGGAAGCGCTGCTGTCCTCGCAGATCGAGGGCACCCAATCGTCCCTGTCCGACTTGCTGCTGTTCGAGCTGGACGAAGCGCCCGGCGTGCCGCTGGACGATGTCGAGGAAGTCTCAAATTACGTCGCTGCGCTGAATCATGGACTCAAGCGCCTGCGCGAGGACGACTTCCCGTTGTCGTTGAGGCTGATCCGCGAGATGCATGCGTTGCTGCTGCGCGGCGGGCGCGGCGCTGGCAAGCAACCCGGGGAGTTCCGCAAGGGGCAAGTCTGGATCGGCGGCGCAACGCCGGCCTTGGCGCATTTCGTGCCGCCACCACCGGATGCGCTGGATGAGGCGCTGGCTGCCTTCGAGCGCTTCCTGCATGTGCCGGCAACGGATACCTCGCCGTTGATCAAGGCCGCGCTGGCACATGTGCAGTTCGAGACCATCCATCCCTTCGGCGACGGTAATGGCCGCCTCGGTCGCCTGCTGATCGCGCTGATCCTCTGCAATGAAGGCGTCCTGCGCGAACCCAGTCTGTATCTCAGCCTTTACTTCAAGCGCCGCCGCGCTGATTACTACGACATGCTCAACGGCGTACGCGTGCGCGGCGACTGGGAAGCTTGGCTGGGTTTCTTCCTGGAAGGCGTGGCGGAAACCGCGCAGCAGGCGGTGGAGACCGCACAACGCCTGCTGGCCCTGCTGGCGCGTGATCGCGCCCGCATCGCTGCCCTCGGTACGCGCGCCGGCAACGTGGGGTTGGTGTTCGACCAGTTCGCGCGTCGCGTCCTGCTCGGCGTGCCGCAAGTGCAGCCGCAAATGGCCTTGAGTGCGCCCACCATCCGCGCCGCGATTCGTACACTCGAGGACATGGAGATCGTCAATGAATTGACCGGCCAGCGCCGCCATCGGGTGTTCGCGTACAGCGACTACCTGGCCATCCTCAGCGAGGGAGCGCAACCGCTGTGAAAAAACGATTGGACGCGTTGCTGAAGCGGTTGGACAAGAGCCGCACAGAAGAAGACGTGAAAGCCGCCTGGGCTCGGCACCTGCGGTTGGACTACAACACTTCGGACGATCACGACCTGTATTCGCCGCAGGTGCTGTTCGAATTCAAGTACGACAAGAAGCTCTCGAGCGCGTCCCAGCTTGCCCCGGTCGTTGCGCAGCTTATGTATTACCTGCATCGTTTGAAATATCACCAGTCGTCCAAATCGATTCCGCTGGAATGGTGCGCCGCCGACAAGAACGAGATGGTCTTCGGCCACGTGGCGGATTGGAGCGAGATCTATAGCGACGATGGCAGCCGCTTCGACTGGTCACTGCGCCCTTCCTCGCCCGATCCCCGGCTGGTGGCGGCAGTGCGCGCGCATCCTGCATTCCGCAAAGTGGTCACGCGCAACTTGTCGATCCCGGCGGAAGCTGCGGCCCTCCTGGTGGAGCTGGACCAGCGCTTCACCGTGCAGGCCGGCTTCCGCTTTGGCGACAAGAAGCTGATCACCGAGGAAAACTTCGAGGAGGTGTATGCCTACTGGGCGGAAATTTTCGAGGAATCCGTGCGCAACGGCTTCAAGCCCTCACGCTATTTCGTCAACGACATCCAGCATGGCCGCTCGCAGGTCATGCGCGAGGAAGGCAAGGTCTATTTCCAGGTTGGCCAAGACGAAGTGCGAGTCAAGAAGATCCTAGCCGAGGACTATGACCGGTTCTGGAGCCTGTACGAGAAAGTGCGCGACCCCGAGGTAACGCGCGGCATCCTGGCCAAGATCGACCGCCTGACCGATGACGAGGCGCGTCGCCGCGAAGGCGAATTCTTCACCCCATTGCCATTTGCAGCGAAGGCGCTGGAAGGACTGGCGAAGGCCCTGGGTCCGCACTGGTGGCGCAGCGGTGAATACCGCCTGTGGGATATGGCCGCCGGTACCGGCAACTTGGAATACCACCTGCCGTCCGAGGCGTGGCCTTACCTGTACCTCTCCACTCTGCATCCGCAAGACGTCACCCACATGGAGCGCATCTTTCCGGGTGTGGACGTGTTCCAGTACGACTACCTCAACGACGATATCGGCAACCTGTTCTCCGGCGACGACGACCAGAACGTCAGCCACGGGTTTTCTGCGCAAGGCGGGTTCGCCTTCGCCAAATCCGCCACCTGGAAAATGCCAGAACGCCTGCGCCGCGATCTGGACAATCCGGCGCTCAAATGGATAGTCCTGATCAATCCGCCGTTCGCCACCGCGCAGAAGGGTGGGGCCAAGGGTGCCAACAAGGCCGATGTCGCGCGCACACATGTGCGCGAGAAAATGCACGAACATGAGCTTGGCGAAGTCAGCCGCGAATTGTTCACGCAGTTCCTGTATCGCATTCGTCGGGAATTCCGCGGCAAGCAGGCCTGGTTGGGCTTGTTCTCGACGCTCAAGTACATCAATGCAACCAACGATCAGAAATTCCGCGACCGCATCTTCCGATTCGGCTTCAAGCGCGGCTTCATGTTTTCCTCGGTCAACTTCGCTGGCACCTCGGGTGCCAGCCAGTTCCCGGTGGGCCATCTGCTGTGGGATTTGGCGCATGAGGAAGGCTTGGACGCACAAGACATCCTGCTAGACGTATATGACACTCGCGTGCAGAAGATCGGCCGCAAGCGGCTGGGCAGCGCGCACCGTAACCGCTTCCTGTCCAAGTGGATCAAACGGCCAGACGGTGTGACCACCTTCCCGCCGTTCTCTTCCGCGATCACCGTCAAGACCGCTGGGCCAGATATTCGCGATCGCATTGGTGCGGGCTTCATTGCGTCCTTGTCGTGCGCAGGAAACGATATACAACACCAGAACATGACGGCGTTGTACTCGGGTCCGTCAGCTAGCGCCGGTGCGCTGAGCATTACCCCGGACAACTTCGAGCAAGCGATGGTTGTGCACGCAGTGCGCCGTTTGCCCAAAGCGGAATGGCATAACGACCGCGACCAGTTCATGCAGCCGTCCGTACGGTTGCCGGCGCACTTTGTCACCGACTGCACGGTGTGGAACCTGTTCCACAACAGCAATCACACCGCTGCCTTGAAGGACGTTGCGTATGCCAGCAGGATCTGGCAAGTGCCTAACCACTTCTTCCCGTGGCGACTGGCAGCACTGCGTGGCTGGAACATCGGCGATGGTGATATCGCACTGCAATTGCCCGGTGCGCAGGACCGCTTCATGGCCGAATGGCTGAGCAGACGGGAGCTGTCCGTTGAAGCGCACACCCTGTTGGATGCTGGGCAGGCGGCATGGCGGATTTATTTGGACGCATTGGGCCAGCTGCGTACCGGCAAGTTCAGGATCGACACATGGGACGCCGGATGGTGGCAGGTGCGCAGTGCGTTGAGGGAGCGTGGGCTAGGCGAAGCGGAAATGGCCGCAGTGAAAGCCGCACACGATGCGTTGCGCGACAAATTGCGGCCGCAGTTGGCGGGCTACGGATTTATTGATGATGCGTTGTTGCCAGCGTCGGCAGTCACGGATGGCGAGGAACCGCAGGCGTGAGCGGTGTCCCGACATCGGGGATCAGCGGCAATTACACGCGATGTGCTTGGCATGAGTAGCGGAAAAATCAGTGACTTACCCATGATCACGAGTTTAACTGTCAAATATAATTGATTTAACTAGCAAATAGGCGCGCTTAATTTTAGAGTGGCGGCATGGCCCGCCCCAACCGTTCTGCCGAGATCGATGCCGCCCTCTTGCAGGCGGTGACGGCGCATCCGCACGACCTGGTGGGCATGGTGGCCGCGCAACTCGGCTTGTCCGGCGCGCGCATCAGCACGCAGGTTCGGGAGCTTGTGGCAGATGGTTACCTGCTGAAGGCAGGGAGCACTCGTCCAACCTATTCTTTGGGTCCCAAACGGCGGTTTCAGCAGTTTTACCCGCGGGCAAATCTGGCTGAGGATCGAGTGTGGTTCAGCGACCTGCTGCCATTGCTCGAGCAACTGCCGCGCAATGTCCTGGACATCGCCCACCACGGCGTGACCGAGATGGTGAACAACGCGGTCGATCATTCCGACGCGACGCATGTGATGGTGCGGATGGACCTTCGCGATGGCCAGTTGGGGTTCGAAGTGGCCGATGAAGGGGTCGGCATTTTTCGCAAGATCACCCGCGCCTTGGACCTGCCGGACGAACGACTGGCGCTGCTGGAACTGGCCAAGGGAAAGCTGACCACGGATCCGCGCCGGCATTCCGGCGAAGGCATTTTCTTCACTTCGCGCATGTTCGATCGCTTTCGAATCGCATCGGAAGGCTTGGTATTCGACCACGATCACGTCTATGACGAGGATCTCCTGGACGATGCCGACGAGGCTGGTGGCACCCGCGTTGCGATGCAAATCGGCTTGGGCTCGACACGCACCGCGAAGGAAGTGATTGATCAGTTCTCCAGTGGCCCGGACGACTACAGTTTCGCCAAAACCGTGGTGCCCGTGAGGCTGGCGAAGATCGGCGACGAGAATCTTGTCTCGCGCTCGCAAGCCAAGCGACTGCTGCAGCGGGTAGACCGGTTCCGCTGCGTGGTGCTCGACTTCGATCAAGTTGGCAGCATCGGCCAGGCGTTTGCTGATGAAATCTTCCGCGTATTCGCCAACGAACACCCGGAAGTGGAGCTGGTCGTCGTCAATGCCGTCGCCGAGGTTCAGCAGATGATCCGCCGCGCGGAAGTCCTGCGCGAAGAACAAGGTGGGCAGTTGCCGTTGCTGAAATAGGCTTATCCCCAACGCTGCAGCACCCACGCCCACGTCGGCAGGGTGACCAGCGACAACAAAATCCCGTAACCCACCAGTGCCGCCGCCAGCCGTGGCGCCAGCTGGTGGGAGATCGCCAGTGCGGCAGCGGTGATCATGCTGGGCATTGCGGATTCCAGCACGTTCGCCTGCAGCATCGCGCCCTGCAGGCCGAAGGCCAGCGACAGCGGCAGCGCCAGCGCGGGCAGCACCAGCAGGCGCAGCACCAAGCCGACTGCCAGCGGCTTGACCTCGTCGCGCGGCAGCTTGAGCTGGATGGTCAGGCCGACCGCCAGCATCACCAGCGGCAGCAGGGCATCGGCCAGCCGTTGCAGGCCGCCGGCGATCCACGTCGGTGGCTCGGCCGGCATCACGGTCAGGCCAAGCACCAGTGCCCACAGCGGCGGGAAGCGGAGCATCCGCATCGCCACCATGCGCAGGGTCGGCGGTGCATCGCCGCCGTAGCGGGCCAGCACATACAGGCCGAAGGTCGACAGCAGCACGAAGATGCCGAACTGATCGTAGACCACGGCGTAAGGCAGCGCGTGTTCGCCCAGCAGGGCATGGACCATCGGGTAGCCGATGAAGCTGCTGTTGCCCAGCGCCACGCACAGCAGCAGCACGGCATGTTCGTCGCGGCGGAACCGCAGCCAGCGGCTGGCCAACGTGACCAGGCCGACGGTGGCAGCGGCCAGCGCCCACGGGGTGGCGGCGATGCCCAGCAGCGAGGCGTCCAGTTGGAGCCTTGGCACGTAGGTCAGCACCGCCGCCGGCAGGCAGACGAACAGGACGATGCGGTTGAGGACTTCGGCGGCGTTGTCCGGCAGCACGCGCAGGCGCGCGAACAGCATGCCGATGCCGAGCATGGTCAGGATCAGGGCGAATGCGTCGAAGGCCATGCGGGGATTCTCGCCGCGGTGGCCGGGGCTCGCCATCGGAAATTGGTCGCAGTGGCCCGCGCCGGTATCCTGTGCGCCCCGTGCCCGCAGTCCCGCCTCGCATGCAGTTCCCCGACTACCCCTTCGCCCCGCAACGCGTCGAGGTGCGCCCCGGCATCGCCATGTCGTACCTGGACGAAGGTCCTCGCGACGGTGAGGTGATCGTGATGCTCCACGGCAACCCGTCGTGGAGTTTCTACTGGCGGCACCTGGTCAACGGGCTGAAGGATCGGTATCGCTGCATCGTGCCGGACCATGTCGGCATGGGCCTGTCGGATCGCCCGGACGATGCGCCGTCGGCATCCCCGACGTACGACTACACGCTGCAATCGCGGATCGACGATGTCGATGCATTGCTCAAGCACCTCGGCATCGATGGCCCGGTGACGCTGGCGGTGCACGACTGGGGCGGCATGATCGGGTTCGGCTGGGCGCTGCGCGACCCATCGCGGGTGAAACGGTTGGTGATCACCAACACCGCATCGTTCCCGTTGCCCGCGAGCAAGCGCTTCCCGAAGCGGCTGGCGATGGGTCGCGATTCGAAGCCGGGCGGCTGGCTGATCCGTCGCTTCAACCTGTTCGCGCGCGGCGCGGCATGGTTCGGCACCACCCGCTCGTTGCCGAAGGACGTGCGTGCTGCCTATGCCGGCGTGTACGACGGCTGGGACCAGGCTATCAGCACGCTGCGCTTCATGCAGGACATCCCGCTGGATGCCGGCGACCGCGCGATGCCGATCGTGCAGGCCGCCGCCGCGGCATTGCCGGGCTACGCGGATCGTCCGGCCTTCATCGGCTGGGGATTGCGCGACTTCGTCTTCGACCGGCATTTCCTGGACGGTTTCCGCAAGGCGCTGCCGCGCGCCATCGTGCGCGACTTCGAGGATGCCGGGCATTACGTGCTGGAAGACAAGCACGAGGTGTTGGTGCCGGCAATCCGTCGCTTCCTCGACGCGCATCCGCTGGCCGACGCGGCGTGATGGATTTCGACGCGCTGGACCGCAGCCTGCGCGAATCCGCGCAGGACTTCACCCTGGACGCAGGCGAAAAGCTGCAACTGCGCGAACTCGGGCAGCAACTGGATGCGGCGCGCGTGCGTTTCCTGCGCAACCGCGCGTTCGACATCGCCCGCGAGGCGATGCTGGCCACGCCCGCGGAAACGCTCGACGTGCTGCGCTGGCTGGAGCAGGTGGTGAAGACGCTGGATGCAGCGAACGAAGCCGCGCCGGTGGTGTCGAGCGCGTATTTCTCGCCGGGCGACACCTGCCTGCGGCGGTTGCGCGACCTGATGCGCGGCTGCAAGGCCACGCTGGACATCTGCGTGTTCACCATCGCCGACGATCGCCTGACCGACGCGATCCTGGAATGCCATGCGCGCGGCGTGCAGGTGCGCGTGGTCAGCGACAACGACAAGCAGCACGACAGCGGCAGCGACATCGCGCGATTGCGCGACCGTGGCGTGCCGGTGCGGCTGGACGACGCGCCGTACCACATGCACCACAAGTTCGCCCTGGTCGACGGGCGCGTGCTGGCCAACGGCAGTTTCAACTGGACCCGCAGCGCGACCGAGAAGAACGACGAAAACCTGGTGGTCACCGACGACGCCAACCTGGTGCGCGTGTTCGGCCTGCAGTTCGACAAGCTCTGGCAACAGTTCGACTGAGTCGATCAGGGCTCGGGCAGCGGGTTCTTCTCGGCCTCGTCCACGCCGATCCAGTCCGCCGGCGTCAACGCATGCAACCCGTGCGCGATCCGCGACTTGTCGCATTGTGCGCTCGCCGCGCCGAATTCCCAGCTCGCCGGCACCAGTGCGCACACCGACGGCCGGCGGTCGTGGATCGTGCAGCGCGAATAGCGGCCGATGTCCGCGTCCAGCGCGATGCAGCGCGGGTCTTTCTGCGATGTGCCGCGCATCACCCGTTCGTGCGTGCGCAACGGCTCGGTCAGCTCGAACGGCACCTGGCCGCCCAGCGCGGAATCGGCTTCCGACCAGTGGAAACTGACCCGGAAGAACGCGCAGCAGGCGCCGCAGCTGAGGCAGGGATGTTCGGCAGGCATGCGCCATTGTCGGCGACAATGCGCGCATGAGCGAGACGCAACCCGAGACCTGCAACATCGCCGCCGCATTGCCGCGGCTGGCCCGCGAGCGCCCGGAACAGGTCGCGATGCGCTGCCCGGGTCGCAACGGTCGCTACGAGGTTGCACTGACCTATGCGCAACTCGACGCGCGCAGCGATGCCATCGCCGCCGGGCTGGCGATGCGCGGCATCGTCCGCGGCACCCGCACGGTGGTGATGGTGCGGCCCACGCCCGAGTTCTTCCTGCTGATGTTCGCCCTGTTCAAGGCCGGCGCGGTGCCGGTGCTGGTCGATCCCGGCATCGACAAGCGCGCCCTGAAGCAATGCCTGGACGAAGCGAAGCCGGAAGCATTCATCGGCGTCCCGCTGGCGATGCTGGCGAAGACATTGCTGCGATGGGCGGCGTCGGCACGCGTGCGCGTCACCACCGGCATGCGCGCATGGCTGGCCGATGCCACCTTGGTCGAGGTCGAACGCGACGGTGCGAACGCGCCACCGCAACTGGCGGATACGCAACCTGACGACGTGGCCGGCATCCTCTTCACCAGCGGCAGCACCGGCGTGCCCAAGGGCGTGGTGTACCGGCACCGGCATTTCGTCGCCCAGATCGAGATGTTGCGCAACGCATTCGGCATCGCGCCCGGCGGCATCGACCTGCCCACGTTCCCGCCGTTCGCCTTGTTCGATCCGGCGCTGGGGCTGACCTCGGTCATCCCCGACATGGATCCGACCCAACCGGCGCGCGCCGATCCGCGCAAGCTGCATGCGGCGATCGCGCGCTTCGGCATCACCCAGTTGTTCGGCTCGCCCGCGTTGATGCAGGTGCTGGCGAGGCATGGCGAGAAACTGCCGACGGTGAAGCGCGTCACCAGCGCCGGTGCTCCGGTGCCACCTGCGGTGGTGCAGCGCATGTTCGAATTGCTGCCGGCCGATGCGCAGTTGTGGACGCCGTACGGGGCCACCGAATGCCTGCCGGTCGCGGTGATCGAGGGCCGCGAGCTGCTGACCCTGCGCACGCGCACCGAGACCGGTGCCGGTACCTGTGTCGGCCGCCCGGTGGCGGGCAACACCGTGCGCATCATCCGCATCAGTGATGACGCGATCCCGGCATGGGACGACGCCTTGCGGGTCGGCGTGGGGCAGGTCGGCGAGATCACGGTGGCCGGGCCGAGCGCGACCGACAGCTACTTCAATCGCGACGCGCAGACCGCCTTGGCCAAGATCCGCGAAGCCTTGCCCGACGGCAGCGAGCGCAGCGTCCATCGCATGGGCGACCTGGGCTGGTGTGACGGCGAAGGCCGGCTGTGGTTCTGCGGGCGCAAGTCGCAACGCGTGGTCGTCGATGACCTCACCACGCTGTGCACCGAGCAGGTCGAACCGGTGTTCAACACGCATCCGTCGGTGTTGCGCAGTGCGCTGGTCGGGATCGGCGCGAAAGGCGCGCAGATCCCGGTGCTGGTCTATGAATTGAAGCCCGGGGTGACGGCCGATGTGGCGGAAGTGAACGACGAACTGCGCCACATCGGCGAGGGCTTCGTGCACACCGCCAAGGTGAAGGCGTTCCTGCGCTACCCGAAGCCCTTTCCCGTCGACATCCGCCACAACGCCAAGATCGGGCGTGAAACCTTGGCGGCGTGGGCGGTGAAGCAACCCTTGAAGGAGAGCGAATGAAGATCCTCGTGACCGGCGGTGGCGGTTTCCTCGGCCAAGCGCTCTGTCGAGGGCTGGTTGCGCGCGGACATGACGTCACCAGCTTCAATCGCGGGCACTATCCGGCGCTGGATGCACTCGGCGTGCGCCAGGTCGCGGGCGATCTGGCCGATCGCGATGCGGTGCTCACTGCATTTGCCGGTGGCTTCGATGCCGTGTTCCACAACGCGGCGAAAGCCGGCGCATGGGGCAGTTACGACAGCTACCACCAGGCCAATGTGGTCGGCACGCAGAACGTGCTCGATGCCTGCCGCGCGCACGGCATCGGCAAGCTGGTCTACACCTCCACGCCCAGCGTCACCCATCGCGCCACCCATCCGGTCGAAGGCGGCACCGCGGAGACCGTGCCCTACGGCGAGCATTTCCAGGCGCATTACGCGACCACCAAGACCATCGCCGAGAAAGCCGTGCTGGCCGCGAACGATGCCAATCTGGCCACAATCGCATTGCGCCCGCGCCTGATCTGGGGCCCGGGCGACAACCAGATCCTGCCGCGCCTGGTGGAACGCGCGAACGCCGGTCGCCTGCGCATCGTCGGCGACGGCGGCAACAAGGTAGACACGACCTTCATCGACAACGCCGCGCAGGCGCATCTGGATGCGTTCGAGCATCTCGCGCCCGGTGCGGCGTGCGCGGGCAAGGCCTATTTCATCAGCAACGGCGAGCCTTGGCCGATGCGCGATGTGCTCAATGGCCTGCTGCGCGCGGCCGGCGCGCCGATCGTGAGCAAGCGCCTGCCGTTCGGCGTGGCCTATGCGGTCGGCGTCATCTGCGAGGGGCTGTGGTCGGTGTTGCCGCTGAAGGGCGAGCCGCCGATGACGCGCTTCCTCGCCGAACAGCTGTCGACGTCGCATTGGTATTCGATGGCGCCGGCTACCCGCGATTTCGGCTACGTGCCGAAGGTGACGATGGCGGAAGGGCTGGAGCGCTTGCGGTTGTCGATTCGTTCATAGCGCGGAACGACCACATCGCGACAACGGTAGCCAGCTGGCCTGTGGGTTTGCGCAGAGCGGGCCATGGGTGAGGGCAGTCTGCTTGCGCGGCATTGCCGCGCGACTGCATGAACGCCCAGCGCATGCGCTGGGCCGGGAGAGCCGCGCAGCGGCGTGCCCGCGCCCGCGACTCAGTCCTGGATGACTGGATGGAGCGGCTGCGCAAACCCACAGGCCGGCTGGCGGGGCGCAGCTACAATGCCCGCATGACCGAAGCCGCCTTCAACTGGAAGCAACCCGCCGGCAAGGCGCTGGAAGTCGCGCTCAACCGCGCGCTGGCGCTGGATGCGGAAACGCAGGTCGCCTTGCGCGGGCTGGATGGGCAACGGGTTGCGCTGCAACTGACCTCGCCGCCGCTGGCGCTGCAGGTGCGCGTGGACGGCGATGCCTTGCGCGTGGGACCGGTCGATGCGGATCGCGAACCCGACCTCGGCGTTCGTACGACGCTGGCCGGCCTGCTCGGCCAGATCCCGCTGTTCCGCCGTGACGACGCACCGCCGGTCGGCAAGCTGCGCATCGAGGGCGATGCCGAACTCGCGCGCCGCCTGCAGCAGCTGGCGCAGCGCTTCGATCCCGACTGGGCGCTGCCGTTCACCCGCGTGTTCGGCGACGTGCTGGGCGTGCAGATCGCGAAGGCGGTGTCGGCCGGATTGAGGCAGGCACAAGTTGCCGGCAAGAACTTCGCGGAAACCGCCGCCGAGTTCGTCACCGAGGAGAGCCGCGACGTGGTGCCTCGCGCCGAGCTCGATGCCTTCCACGACGATGTCGACGCGCTGCGCGACGACGTCGAGCGCATCGCCGCGAAGATCGCGCGCATGCGCCGCGAACGCGGGCTCGACGCATGAAGTCGGCCCTGCGCGCGCTGCGGATCGGCCGGGTGCTGCTGCGCTACCGGCTGGACGATTTGCTCGACGACACCCCGGCCGAGCGCTGGCTGAAACTGATGCGGCCGTTCGTGCCGCGTGCCTCGGCGCAAGTGGCATCGTTGTCGCGCGGCGAGCGCCTGCGCCTGGCGTTGCAGGAGCTGGGCCCGATCTTCGTCAAGTTCGGGCAGATCCTCTCGACCCGGCGGGACCTGGTGCCGCCGGACATCGCCGAGGAACTCACCCACCTGCAGGACCGGGTGGCGCCGTTTGATGGCGTGCGGGCGCGCGACATCGTCCAGCAGGCGCTGGGCCGCGACGTCGCCGAAGCCTACGAAAGTTTCGACACCACGCCGCTGGCCTCGGCCAGCATCGCGCAGGTGCATGCGGCCACGCTGCACGGCGGCCGCGAGGTCGTGGTCAAGGTGCTGCGCCCGGAGATCAAGCGGCAGATCGCCGCCGACGTGGCGTTGCTCAATGGTGTCGCCGCGATCGTCGAACGCACTCATCCCGCCGCCGACAAGATCCGTCCGCGCGAGATCGTGGCCGAGATCGAGACCACGCTCGCCGCCGAACTCGACCTGCAGCGCGAAGCCGGCAACGCCAGCGTGCTTCGCCGCAACTGGATCGATTCGCCGGACCTGTACGTGCCGGAGGTGATCTGGTCGCACACCGCCGAGCGTGCGATGACGATGGAGCGCGTGCGCGGCATCCCGTCCGACGACATCGCCGCGCTGGATGCCGCCGGCATCGACCGCAAGGCGCTGGCGGCGAAGGGTGTGCGCGTGTTCTACCAGCAGGTGTTCCGCGACAATTTCTTCCATGCCGATGCCCACGCCGGCAACATCTGGGTGGATGCCACGCGCAAGCAGAATCCGCGCTTCATCGCGCTGGATTTCGGGATCATGGGCCAGCTCTCCAGCGAGGATCAGTACTACCTCGCCGAGAACTTCATGGCGATCTTCAACCGCGACTACCGGCGCATCGCCGAGTTGCACGTGCAGGCCGGCTGGATGCCGTCGCACATCCGCATCGATGAACTGGAAGCCGCGGCGCGCGCGGTCTGCGAGCCGTACTTCACCCGTCCGCTCAGCGAGATCTCGCTGGCGGAAGTGCTGGTCAAGCTGTTCCGCACCGCGCAGCGCTATGAGCTCACCCTGCAGCCGCAGTTGATCCTGCTGCAGAAGACCTTGCTCAACATCGAGGGCGTGGGCCGGCAGCTGGATCCGGAGATCGACATCTGGGCGGTGGCGAAACCGGTCCTCGAGAAAATCCTGGTCGAACGCTACAGCCCGCAGCGACTGGCCGGCGAATTCCGCAAGCGCCTGCCGGAGATGATCACCCGCGCACCGGACGTGCCGCGCCTGCTGCATGCCTGGCTGCAGCAGCAGGTCGAGGGCAAGCACGAGCTGTCGATGCGCTCGCGCGACCTGGCCGAACTCACCCGCATTGCGCATGCCGCGCAGAAGCGCGTGGTCGCGGCGGTGCTCGGCTCCGGCCTGCTGATCGTGGCCGCGGTACTGTACGCGCTGGAAGCCGGGGGTCCGCAATTGCTGGGCGTGCCGGTGTCGACCTGGGTGGCCGGCATCGGTGGTGCCTGGGCCCTGCTGGCGGCGTGGCCGCGGCGCTGACCCACGCGTTTCGCGGCGGATCCAGGCGCTGTGGCTGCCAGGGCCTCATGGCCCGATCCTGTCGCCGTGCGCACCGCCACGCGACGCAGTGAGATTGTGTAACCGGTGCATCCGTCGCTAGGGTTCGGCCTTGGCGAATCGCGATGGCAGGCAGATGGGCGCAGGCCACGACCACAAGCACGATCACCACGGGCATGACCACGGCAGCGCCGGCCACAGCCATGTGCCCAGCGAGATCAAGTTCGAGCGTCCGCTGTGGATCGCGCTCGGGCTGACCCTGGCGTTCCTGGTGGTGGAAGTGGTCGGCGGCCTGCTGACCAACAGCCTGGCGCTGCTGTCCGATGCGGCGCACATGATGACCGACGTCATCGCGCTGGGGGTGTCGTTGTTCGCGGTGCGGATGGCGCGCAGGCCGGCGGACGCGAAGCGCACCTACGGCTATGCGCGGATGGAAGCGATCGGTGCGCTGGTCAACGGTGGCCTGCTGTTCCTGGTCGCCGGCTACATCCTGTGGGAAGCGATCGGCCGCTTCAGCCAGCCGCCGCATGTGGAATCCAACGGCATGTTGCTGGTCGCCGTGCTCGGCCTGGTGGTGAACCTGATCTCGATGAAGTTGTTGCAGGCCGGCGCGGGCGAGAGCCTGAACATGAAGGGCGCCTACCTGGAGGTGTGGAGCGACATGCTCGGCTCACTGGGGGTGATCGCCGGCGCAGTGCTGATCCGTTTCACCGGCTGGACCGTGGTCGATCCGATCATCGCGGTGTTGATCGGGCTGTGGGTGCTGCCACGCACGTGGACGCTGCTGCGCGCGGCCGGCCACGTGCTGATGCAGGGCGTGCCCCCAGGCCTGGACATCGACGAGATCCGCGATGCGATGGCGTCGCAACCCGACGTCGCCACCGTGCACGACCTGCATGTCTGGGCGTTGGGGTCGAAGGAGCCGATCCTCACCGCGCATGTCCTGCTGGCCAACGATGCGGTCGATGCGGACGCGGTGCGCCATGCGATGGCCACGATGCTGCACGAGCGCTTCGACATCGGCCACGCCACCCTGCAGGTGGAGCGCCGGCACTGCGGCGGCGACCTGCACGCCTGAGCGGGCGGATCGACGCGGGCGCGATGCGGGACAATGGCGCATGACCGACCTTGCGCCCGATGCCCCGCCGATCGACCTCGACCTGCCGGTCCTCTTTTGCGACGAGGCACTTGCGGTGGTGTGCAAGCCGGCCGGCCTGATGGTCCACGACAGCGCCTTGGCGCGCGGCGAAACCGATTTCGCCGCGGATCGCCTGCGTGAGCAGTTCGGCAAGCCGATCTTCCTGGTGCATCGGCTGGATCGCGCGACCAGCGGCTGCCTGCTGCTGGCCTTCGACCGCGAGACCGCCTCCGCGCTCGGCAAGACCCTGATGTCGCACGAGGTCGAGAAGGACTACTGGGCGGTCTGCCGCGGCTGGCCGGCGGAGCAGGCGTTCACCATCGATCATCCGCTCGATGGTGGTCCCGGCAAGCCGCAGAAGAAACCCGCGATCACCGACTTCGAGGTGCTGGGCCGCTGCGAGTTGTCGCTGCCGTCCGCCGGCTTCGACACCTCGCGCTATGCGTGGTTGCGCGCCTCGCCACGGACCGGCCGTTTCCGCCAGATCCGCCGCCACCTCAAGCACCAGTTCCATCACCTCGTCGGCGACAGCAGCCACGGCGATGGCCGCCACAACCGCAACTTCCGCATGCTCGGCATCCATCGCATGCTGCTGCATGCACGGCGATTGGCGTTCGTGCACCCGCACGCCACCGAGCGCATCGAAACGCTTGCGCCCGTGGATGCGGAATTCGGGAAGGCGCTGGCGTTGTTCGACGCCGTGCCGCGCTGAAAACGACTCAGTCCTTGCGCGACTTCGCTTCCTTGTCGATGTCGGCCTTGATGTCTTCCATCAGGCCCTGCATCAGCGGCTGCATTTCCTGCATGGTCAGCGACATCGCCTGCGGTGCCTTGCGCAGGATCGAGCTGCCTTCGGCACTGCCGTAGAACGCGATCATCGCGTCCACTTCCGGCTTGCTGAACAGCTGCAGGTAGACCTTGCGGATGATCGGTTCGATCGCCGGCCAGGACATCCGCTTCTTCACCAGCGCGTCGGTGCGCGCGGTCACCGACTTCATGCGTGCGCGATCGGCATCGGACAGGTCCTCGCCGAAAGCCTCGTCCACCATCTGCCCCTGCACGGCGGACATCTGGTCCATCATCCCGGCCATCATCGCCTGCATGTCCATCACCTCCAGCAGGCGGTCGATGTCGGCGGCGGTCGCCTGTTGCGGCGCGGGCACGGGATCGGCGGCGAACGCCGGCATGGCGAACGTGGTGGACAGGGCGAGGGCGAGGGCAAGGCCGAGACGGCGCATGGCAGGTTCCGTGGGGGATGGGTGCGGCATCGTCCCAACCCGATCGGCGGATGGCAACCGCTCTACAATCGCGCCATGCAGGTCGGCCCCCTTTCCATCGACGACGACGAACTCATCGAACGCTTCGTGCGGGCGTCGGGTCCGGGTGGGCAGAACGTCAACAAGGTCGCCACCGCGGTGGAGCTGCGCTTCGACGTGGCGCAGTCGCCCTCGCTGACGGAGCCCGTGCGCGAACGCCTGCTGGCCAAGTGCGACCGGCGCATGACCAACGAGGGCGTGCTGGTGCTCGCCGCGCAGCGCTTCCGCACCCAGGAGCGCAACCGGCAGGATGCGCGCGAACGGCTGGCGCATTTCATCGAAGGCGGACTTCACGTGCCGAAGCCACGGGTCGCGACCAGACCGTCGCGCGGGGCGAAGGAGCGCCGCCTGGGCGAGAAGCGTGGGCGTGCGACGATCAAGCAGGGACGTTCCGGGAAGGATTGGGAGTGAGCAACGCACGTGCCAATGACGTCGTGCTTGCGCTGCCGCCGAACGCGCCGCGGATGCCGCGCAACCGGTTCCTTGAAGGGCTGGGTCGTGGCGTGCTGCGGCTTGGCGGCTGGCGCATGGTCGGTGCGTTCCCGGACCTGCCGAAATTCGTGCTGATCGCCGCGCCGCATTCGTCCAACTGGGACGGCGTGTGGGGCGTGGCGGTGAAGCTGGCGATGGGCGTGAAGCTGTCGATCCTGGGCAAGGATGCGCTGGTGAAGCTGCCGCTGTTCGGGCCGCTGGCGGTGTGGCAGGGCGTGATCGGGGTCGACCGCACCGCCGCGCATGGCGTGGTGGAGCAGGCGGTGATGGCGATCCGCAACGCCGACCGCATGTGGTTCACCATCGCCCCGGAAGGCACGCGCAAATGGGTGGAGCGCTGGAAGCCCGGCTTCTGGCACATCGCCCGCGCCGCCGGGGTACCGGTGGTGCCGGCGTATTTCGATTACGCCAACAAGGTGATCGGCATCGGCCCGCTGCTCGAACTCACCGACGACATGCATGCCGACATCGCCCGCATCCAGCGCTGGTACAAGCCGTTCAAGGGACGCAACCACGACGTGCTGCAACCTGCGGAGTGAGCGAAAAAAAGCCCCGGCATGCCGGGGCTGGAAGCGTCATCACGCGGGGTGGGATTACAACGCCTTGCCGCCAAACTTCCAGGTGAACTCCAGGAAGAAACTGCGGCCCTGGGTGTCGAACCACGAGATGTCGTAGTACGGATAGCTGGTGTAGGTCGGGTCTGCAGGCGGCTTCTTGTCCATCAGGTTGTTCACGGTCAGCGACAGCTGTGCGTGGTCGGTGAACTTGTATTGCATGTTCGCGTTGTAGCGGTAGGTGGCGGGGATGGTCGGACCCGGATCGCCCTCTTCCCACACTTCATCGTAGGACCAGCCATTCGGCAGGCGGCCGAGGCGGCGCCCCTGCAGCGACGCCGACCATGCGTTCCGTTCCCACGACACGCGCGCCGTCGACTTGACCCGCGGGATGTCGTAGCCGCTGTTCACGGCGAACATGTCGACCACGGGCTCGTCCGGGTAGACCTGGATGTCATGCATGCGCACCCAGGTGTGGTTGCCGCTGAGGCGGAAGGTGCCGATGCCGGTTTCCAGGCGGTAGTTGGCGCTCAGGTCGACCCCGCTGGTGCGTTCGCGGGCGATGTTGATCGGGTTGACGTGCACGCCGTAGATACCGCCGTCCTGCAGGCGGGTGATGCGCGCCAGCGTGTCCACGCACAGTGGCGAGGAGATCGGCTGTACGCCGGTCCGGCATTCGAACTCGTTGCGCATGACCTCGCTCGCGCGCAGGTCCTGCACCTGGTTGCGCATGTCGATGGAGAAGTAGTCCAGCGAGACGTCGATCTTGCTGGAAGGCGACCACACCAGGCCTGCGGTCCACGAATCGCTGGTCTCGGGGTTGAGTTCGCGGTTGCCGGCGCGGCTGCGGATGATGCCTTCGTCGCTGTAGCTGCAGTCGTCGAGATCCTCGTCCGGCTCCTCCATCGCGCAGCGGTAGTAATCGGGCACAGAGGTTTCGTCGTTGCCGGGGCCGGAGTAGACGTAATGCAGGTCCGGCGCACGGAACGCGGTGCCGTAGGAGCCGCGCACCAGCAGGCTTTCGATTGGTCGCCATTCCACGCCCGCGCTCCAGGTCGGCTTGCCGACCGTACGGCCGGCGAAGCGGTACTGGTCGTAGCGACCGGCCAGGCTGAAGTTCAGCGAGTCCAGCACCGGCATGCGCAGTTCGCTGGCCAGTGCCCAGCGGTCGCGTCCGCCCTTGCCATCGGAATCCTTCCAGCTGTAGTAGTAGTACTGCGTCGCCAGCGGATCCGGCTTCAGGTCGTAGTCCTGGTGGCCGACTTCCGCAGTTGCCGCGAACCCGGCCGCGCCGCCGGGCAACTGGAACAGGTCGCCCTGGGTCAGCGTGAAGGACAGGGTCTGGCTGGCCGACTGCGGGTGGTACGTGGTGTAGGCGAAGATGCTGTCGTACTCGGCGCGGGTCAGCGGCGTGTACATGCGCGAGTACGGTGCATTGAAGATCGGGAAACCGTCCTCGTCCACGCCAAGCTGCGGGCCCAGGAACAGCGCATTGGCCTTGGCGGCGACGATCTGCGGCCAGCTGATCTCGGCCTTGTACTGCGAATGGCTGAAGGCGACCTCGTAGTCCCAGTCCTCGCCGAACACGCCCTTGAAGCCGGTGGTGAGCGAGAAGGTCTTCTGCACGGTGTTGACCATGCCGTTCTGCAGGCCGCCCATTTCCTCGACGGTGAACTGGCGTTGCCAGTACTCGACTTGTTCGGTGGCCTGGTTGTAGAAATAACCCTCTTCGTTGCCGTCCGGCATCATCAGCGACCAGCTGCGAGGCGCGCGGAACAACGAGACCTCGTGGCGACCGGCCTGCACATCGGCGAACCACTCGCCGCCATTGCCGAACATGTAGCTCAGCGAGGCGTAGGTGTTCATGCCCTTGCGTTCGCTGATCATGGTGCGGTACGCCACCGCGCGATCGCTGCCGCAATAGTTGCCGTAGTTGCGGCGGTAGGCGTACTGCATCGTGCCTTCATTGAGGCCGGACAGGCCTTCGCAGGTGGCCTCGCCCGGATCGATGTAGTCGTCCCACCAGTCGGTGATCAGGAAGTTGCGCGCGGGATAGCCGTAGCGGGTCGGGTTGGGTGCATCGAAGCTGGAGTCCTGCTGGTCGCGCTGGAAGCCCCAGAGCGGCTTCTGGTTGCGGTATTCCAAGCCGGCCACCAGGTTGAACGCCCCGCGTGAAAACCCGCTGGACACATTGAGCACGTGCGATTCACCGCCTCCATGGTCGTTCCAGCCGTAGCGGTAGTCGAGCGTGGTGCCGTCCGCTTCCTTTTTCAGGATGAAATTGACCACCCCGGAGATCGCGTCGGAGCCATAGATCGCCGAGGCGCTGCCGGTCAGCACTTCGATGCGGTCGATCATGCCGAGCGGGATGCTGGAAATGTCGGTGAAATTGCTGCGTCCGCCAAACGGCATCGGGAAGTCGGCGATGCGGCGGCCATTGACCAGCACCAGGGTGTGGTTGGGGCCCAGGCCGCGCAGGTCGACCTGTTGCGCGCCCGGCGAGAAATCGGCCCCGCCTGCGGATTGCTGGCTCTGGGTTTCGCCACCGTTCTGTGTCAGCGACTGCATCACCTCGGGCACGCTGGTGAATCCGCTGGCGCGGATGTCCTCGGAGGTGATCGTGGTGATCGGCGCCGGGCCTTCCACCTGCGCGCGCGGAATGCGCGAGCCGGTGACCTGTATGGTCTGCAGGTCGGTGACCGGCGCGTCCGCGGGCACCGACTGCGCGGGAGTGGCTTGCGCGGCGCGCGGTGGGGGAGGCGCGGCCGGTGCCGGCTTCGGGGCCGCCTGCGGCACGATGACGACGGCGCCGGAGGCATCACGCTGGGCGCGATAGCCGCTGCCCTTGAGCAGGGCGTCCAGCGCCTGCGGCGAAGCCGTTTGGCCCTGCACGCCGGCACTGCGCGCGCCTTTCAGCTGGTCGGCGCGGTAGACCAGCTGGGTGCCGGACTGGCGCGCGTAGGCATCCAGCGCTACGGCGAGGTCGCCGGCGGGGATGTCGATGCGGGGGGCGGTCTGCGCCTGCGCGGCAAGCGCGGCGGAACAGGCCAGGGACAGCAACAGGGCGCGCAACGGACGTGTTGGTTTCAAGACAGTTCCCCATGCGCCTTGTATTCGGCGCTTCCAGTGATCAGGACGAACGAGCCGGCGAAATCCCCCTGCCGACTTGAATGCAATGTCTTCAGCGGCTGCGCAGGACGATGCGGTCGCCGGTGTGCTCGGCGTGCACCGGGAAGCCCTGTTCGAGCAGGCGGACGAAGGCGGTGGCGTTGTCGGCGCGGAAGCTGCCGCCGATCCGCAAGGCGCCGGCCTCGGCATCGCCGATCACCAGCTTGCGCGCGTTGTAGCGATTGAACTCGGCGGCGGCCTCGGCCAGGGTGGTGTCGCGGAAGGCCAGCAGGCCCTGGCGCCAGTCGAGCAGGCGCTCGGCATCCTCCAGCGCCACGCTGCGCAGCAGCACGTCCTCGCCGTGGACGATCGCGATGCTGCCGGCCGGCAGCAGCGAGGCCGGTCGTGCAGCAGAACCGGTGGCCCGGGATTCCAGGCGCACCGTGCCTTCGGTCACCACCACGCGCAGGTCGGGGCCGTCGCGGCGTACCGAGAAGCGGGTGCCCACTGCGACCACGTCATGCCCGCCGGCGGCGACCACGAACGGGCGGTTCGGGTCCTTGGCCACGCTGAAGAAGGCCTCGCCCTGTTCCAGCGCGATGTGGCGTTGCTTGCGCGAGAGGCGCACGTCGATGCGGCTGTCGCTGGCCAGGATCGCCTGCGAGCCGTCGGCCAGCGGCAAGGTCCCGGTCGCGCCCAATGCGGTCTGCAGGTGTGCGCTGTCGACGCGGTTGTAGGCGCGCCAACCCAGGCCAGTGGCCAGCGTGCAGGTGATCAACAGCACCGCGGCGGCGGCGACATGCGGCAGCCGCGTGCGGCGGGTGGCGGCACGCGGTGCCAGTTCGATGCGTTCGCCCGCGGGCGTGGTCCAGTAGCCGCGCGGTGGCGGCCCCGATTGCCGCCAGCCCGCGGCCAGCGCCTGCAGCCGGTCGCTTTCCGACCATGCCGCCTGCAGGCGCAGGAACGCGACCCGATGCCCGGTGTCCGCGCCGAGCCAGGCCTGCAGCGCGGCTTCGTCCTCGTTCGTCCACGCATTGAACTCGCGACGCGCCAGCCACTCGGCTGCGCATTGCTCGATGCTCCGGCTGTCGCCGGGCGGATGGTCAATCGGCGCGCTGCTGTCCATCACGGCGGTCCGCAGCGGCGGCCTTTGCTTCATGCACGCCATCGCTGCCGTGCAGGTGGTCGGCGAGCAGGCGCATGCCCTTGGCGATGTGCTTTTCCACGGTTTTCTCGCTGATCCCCAGGCGCATGGCCACTTCCTTTTGCGACAGGTCCTCGACGCGGCGCAGCCAGACCACCTCGCGGCAGCGGTCGGGCAGGCGGTCGAAGGCCTCGGCAAGCCGCAGCAATCCCTGCCTGCCGCCGCACCAGCGCTCCGGCGACACGTCATCCACCAAGACGTGCGAAGGCTCGAAATCACCCATCGGCTCGATCGAGACCACCCGGCTGCGGCGCAGGCGGTCGGTCATGAGATGCCGCGCACTGGCGAACAGGAACGACTTGGGCTGGGTCGGCAGCGACTTGGCCGCGGCCTCGTAGACCCGCGCGTAGACTTCCTGGCGCAGGTCGTGGATCTCGTCGCGGCGCGACCAGCAGCGCTGCAGGTAGCGCACGAGCGCGTCCTCGTGGACGAGGATCTCGTCGATGAACCAGCGGTCGAGCTCGGCCTGCATCGCGGCACCATAGCCGAGAACGGGGGAAACCGTGCCGCCGTTCGTCTTCCAACGTGGCTGCCGATGACGGCGAATGAGGACACCCGATGATGCGACGTGCCGGCGTTTCGAAACTCCTTGCAGCGGCACTTGGCTTGCTGTTGGCCGGTGGCGCGATGGCTGCGGATGTGGGCCATTACGTGATCGGCGACGTCGCGGCGAAGACGCCCGGCAAGGTCCAGCCCGGCCTGCTGCTGATGGGCGGCGGCGACCGCAACTTCGATGCGATGCGCTGGTTCATGAAGCAGGCCGGCAACGGCCACATCGTGGTCCTGCGCGCGTCGCAGGGCGGCGAGATCGGCGAGGAATTCTTCAACGAGGTCGGTGGGATCAAGTCGGTCGAGACCTTCGTGTTCAAGGATCGCGAGGCGTCCACCGATCCGAAGATCCTCGCCGCGCTGAAGCGCGCGGACGGCATCTTCCTGGCCGGCGGCGACCAGTCGCGCTACGTGCGCTACTGGCGCGGCACCCCGGTCGCCGAGGCGCTTGACGCACACGTGCGCGCCGGCAAGCCGCTCGGCGGCACCAGCGCCGGCCTGGCGATGCAGGGCGAATATTTGTACGGCGCGATGGACGGCGGCAGCCAGGTCAGCCCGGACGCGCTGGCCGACCCGCTCGGCGACGGCAACACCATCGAAACCGACTTCCTGCACATCGCCCAGCTCAAGGGCGTGATCACCGACACCCACTTCAGCGAACGCGGCCGCCTGGGCCGGCTGATCGCCTTCGTCGCCAAGGGCGAGCACATCGCCGGCAAGCCGCTGATCGGGCTGGGCGTGGACGAGGATGCCGCGGTCGCGGTCGAAGCCGATGGCCGTTCGCGCGTGTACGCCACTGCGCCGGGTGCCGGCGCGATCGTGGTCAGGGGCGGCTTCGTGCAGAAGCAGGCAGAAGACACCGCGATGACGCTCGACCGCGTCGACACCGTGGTCGCCGGCGTGGACTCGGTGCTGCACCTGCCGGATGGCCGCGTCGAGAAGTCGCTGGCGCAGCGCCATTACGCCGCTCGCAACGGCGTGCTTGTCGCGCTCGATGCGCCTTTGCTTGTCATCCACGGCGGTGCCGGCGTGGAGCCGGGCGATCTCACCCCGGTGGAAGAGGAGGCCGCGCGCGCCGCATTGCGTGACGCGCTCAAGGCCGGCTACGCGAAGCTGCAGGCCGGTGCGTCGTCGGTAGAGGCGGTGACCGCCGCGATCACCGTCCTGGAGGACGCGCCGCAGTTCAACGCCGGGCGCGGTGCGGTGTTCACCCACGATGGCCGCAACGAGCTGGACACCTCGCTGATGGACGGTGCCAGCGGCAAGGCTGGCGCGGCGGCAGGCCTGCATCGGGTGAAGAATCCGATCCTGCTGGCGCGCGCGATCATGGAGAAATCGAAGCACGTGATGATGGTCGGCGACGGCGCCGAGGCCTTCGCGAAGGAGCAGGGCGTGGCGTTGGTGGATCCGGCGTATTTCCGCGTCGAGAAGCGTTGGCAGCAGCTGCAGAAGGCGCTCGCCGAGGAGAAGAAGGCGCAGGCGTCGAACACGTCGCTGGAACTGCCTGGCAAGGCCTACTTCGGCACCGTCGGCGCGTTGGCGCTGGATGCGCAGGGACGCCTGGCCGGCGGCACCTCGACCGGCGGCATGACCAACAAGCGCTATGGCCGCGTCGGCGACTCGCCGATCATCGGCGCCGGCACTTGGGCCGACGACCGCTGCGCGGTGTCCGGCACCGGCTGGGGCGAGTACTACATCCGCGCCGCCGCCGCCCACGAGATCTGCGCGCGCGTGCGCCTGGCCGGCGACCCGATCGCCCGCGCCGCCGACCGCGTGATCAACCGCGACATCCCCAAGGCCGGCGGCGACGGCGGCGCAATCGCGCTCGGTGCCGACGGCAGCGTGGCGTTCCCGTTCAACACCGGCGGCATGTACCGCGGCTGGATCGGCAGCGACGGCGTGCCGCACGTGGCGATCTACAAGACGGATGCGATGGCGACGCCGCGCTGATCCAACCCATTCCCACCCGCCGTAGGGGCAGGCCCCCGTGCCTGCCCGCTCTCCTGACAAACGCATGGCAACCACGGGGGCTTGCCCCTACGCGACGCGCGGTGCGGGCAGGCACGGGGGCCTGCCCTACGGAAACGGGATTGCCCCTACCGTTCCGAATGCCCGCCGCGATCCTGTTCGCGCGGGGACAGCAGTTCCGGCTTGATCAGTTCGACGAAGGCGCGCGCCTGCGCCGACAGGAACTTGCCCTTGCGCATCACGATGCCGTAACTGCGCGAGGGGAACCAGCGCGCCAGCGAACGCGCGGCCAGGCGCTGGCGGTCGGCCTCGGTCAGGCAGATCGCGGTGACGATGCTGATGCCCAGCCCCATCGCCACGTATTGCTTGATCACCTCCCAGCCACCGACTTCCAGCGCCACCGTGTAGGGGACACGGTTCTGCTGGAACACCAGGTCGACCAGCCGATAGGTGGTCAGGCGCTTCGGCGGAAGGATCAGGCCGTACGGCGACAGGTCCTGCAGGGTCAGGTCGCGCTTGGACGCCAGCGGGTGGTCGGGCGGCATGATCAGCATCGGCTCGAAGCTGTAGACCGGCGCGTAGGTGAGGTCTGCGGGGACGTCCAGCATCGATCCGACAGCCAGGTCCACCGCATCGTTGCGCAGCAGGTCGAGGCCGCCGGCACCGGTGACGTTGTGCAGGCTCAGGCGCACGTCCGCATGGCCTTGCCGGAAGGCATCCACGATCCCGGGCAGCAGGTACAGGATGGTCGAGCTGCCGGCGGCCACGTTGAGCTCGCCGGCGTCCAGGCCGCGCACCTGCTCGCGGAAGGTAGCCGCCAGCCCGTCCAGTCCTTCCACCAGTGGCTTGGCCAGTTCGTAGAGCAGTTCGCCCTCGCGGGTCGGGGTCAGCCGGCGTCCGCTGCGTTCCAGCAGGCGCACGCCCAGTTCGCGCTCCAGCGCCTGCAGCTGCAGGGTGACCGCCGGCTGGCTCAGGTACAGCGCTTCCGCGGCGCGGCTCACCGATCCCAGTCGCGCGACCTGGCAAAACGCCCGCAGCGGCTTGAGTCGCGAGCCCTTGTAGGCGAAGCGGAGATTGCCGGATCGGCTGTCCACCATCGTTTTGAATCACTTATTTGATTTACTAATACTAATCATTGACAAATCTGGTTTGTCAAATACCAGACGCAGGCGGATGGTTCGATTCCCCACTGATCGAACGCTGGAGTTGTCGATGTCCGCCGTGCTGCAAGACCGCCCCGAGCCGGGCACCGTGGATCTGACCTGCAGCCTGCCGGGCCAGGAGGCGCTGCTCACCCCTGCTGCGAAAATCTTTCTGGCCGGTCTGCATGTCCGCTTCGAAGGCGAGCGCCAGGCCCGCCTGGCCGCCCGCCGCACCCGCCAGGCCGCCTTCGATGCCGGCGCGCTGCCGGATTTCCGACCCGATACCACCCCGATCCGCAACGGCGACTGGCGCGTTGCCCCGATCCCGGCCGCGCTGCAGGACCGTCGCGTCGAGATCACCGGGCCGGTCGACCCGAAGATGGTGATCAACGCACTGAACTCCGGTGCCAACTGCTACATGGCCGACTTCGAGGACAGCACGGCACCGACCTGGGCCAACCTGCTGGCCGGCCAGGAGGCGCTGCGCGAGGCGATCAAAGGCACCCTGGAATTCACCGGTGACAACGGCAAGGCCTACGCGCTCCGACCCGAGGCCGAGCAGGCCGTCCTGATCGTGCGCCCGCGCGGCTGGCACCTGGACGAGAAGCACCTGCTGGTCGACGGCCAGCGGCTGTCGGCGTCGCTGTTCGACCTCGGCCTGTTCTGCTTCCACAACGCCGCGGCGCTGGCGGCCAAGGATCGCGGTCCCTACTTCTACATCCCCAAGCTGCAGTCGATGGAAGAGGCGGCGCTGTGGAATGCGGTGCTGGGCGACATCGAAACCACGCTCGGCCTGCCGCATGGCCAGTTGAAGGTCACCGTGCTGATCGAGACGCTGCCGGCGGCGTTCGAGATGGACGAGATCCTGCATGCGCTGAAGGACCGCATCGTCGGCCTCAACTGCGGCCGCTGGGACTACATCTTTTCCTACATCAAGACCCTGCGCCGGCACCGCGACCGCGTGCTGCCGGAGCGCGGCCAGGTGACGATGGTGCAACCGTTCCTGCGCGCCTACTCCGAGTTGCTGGTGAAGACCTGCCATCGCCGTGGCGCGCACGCGATGGGCGGCATGGCCGCGCAGATCCCGATCAGCGGCGATGACGACGCCAACGGTGCCGCGCTGGCCCGCGTGCGCGCCGACAAGCTGCGCGAGGTCACCGCCGGCCACGACGGCACCTGGGTCGCGCACCCGGCGTTGATCCCGCTGGCCCGCGAGGTGTTCGACGCGCACATGCCGGAAGCCAACCAGGTCCACATCGCCCGCGATGACGTGCATGCGGAGCGCGACGATTTGTTGCGCCCGTCGCTGGGCACGATCAGCCGCGCCGGCTTCGAGGGCAATGTCGAGGTCTGCGTGCGCTATCTCGCCGCATGGCTCGACGGCAACGGCTGCGTGCCGATCCACTGGCTGATGGAAGACGCGGCGACCGCCGAGATCGCCCGTACCCAGTTGTGGCAATGGCTGCACTTCGCCGACGACGGCCACGAACCGCTGCACCTGGACGACGGCACCCCGGTCGACTTCGCCCTGCTGGAACGCGCCTTCATCGGCCTGCCCGGCAAGTTCAACGACCAGCTGCGGATGCCCGGCGCCAGCCGCATCAACGAGGCGATCGGGATGCTCGACCGGCTCACCCATGCCGATGAACTTGCCGACTTCCTCACGCTTCCCGCCTACGAACGCATCGACTGACATCGCATCCATCGAACTGCATCGCCACCCCACTTTTGCTGCACCCCACCGAGGAATCGCCATGAAGAACCACCTGCCGACCGCCGAACAACTGAAGCTGGACTGGGCCAACAATCCGCGCTGGGCCGGCATCACCCGCGCCTACTCGGCCGAGGACGTGGTGCGCCTGCGCGGCACCGTCCACGTCGAGCATTCCATCGCCCGCCTCGGCGCGGAGAAGCTGTGGAAGTCGCTGCACACCGAGGACTTCGTCAACGCGCTGGGCGCGATGACCGGCAACCAGGCGATGCAGCAGGTCAAGGCCGGTCTGAAGGCGATCTACCTGAGTGGCTGGCAGGTCGCCGCCGACGCCAACCTGGCCGGCGAGATGTATCCCGACCAGTCGTTGTACCCGGCCAACTCGGTGCCGCAGGTGGTCAAGCGGATCAACAACACCCTGCTGCGCGCCGACCAGTTGCACCATGCCGAGGGTGATCACTCGATCGACTTCCTGCAGCCGATCGTGGCCGATGCCGAAGCCGGTTTCGGCGGCGTGCTGAACGCCTATGAGCTGATGAAGGCGATGATCGAGGCCGGCGCCGCCGGCGTGCACTTCGAGGACCAGCTGGCCTCGGTGAAGAAGTGCGGCCACATGGGCGGCAAGGTGCTGGTGCCCACCCGCGAGGCCGTCGAGAAGCTGACCGCCGCGCGCCTGGCCGCCGACGTGATGGGCGTGCCCACCCTGATCGTGGCCCGCACCGATGCCGAGGCCGCCGACCTGCTGACCTCCGACGTCGACGACAACGACAAGCCGTTCTGCACCGGCGAACGCACCGTCGAAGGCTTCTACAAGACCGACAACGGCCTGGACCAGGCGATCAGCCGCGGCCTGGCCTACGCGCCTTACGCCGACCTGGTGTGGTGCGAGACAGGCAAGCCGGACCTGGAATTCGCCCGCAAGTTCGCCGAGGCGATCCACGCGAAATTCCCCGGCAAGCTGCTGGCCTACAACTGCTCGCCCAGCTTCAACTGGAAGAAGAACCTGGACGACGCCACTATCGCGAAGTTCCAGAAGGAAATCGCCAGCTACGGCTACAAGTTCCAGTTCATCACCCTGGCCGGCTTCCACGCGCTGAACTACGGCATGTTCGACCTGGCCCACGGCTACGCGCGCCGGCAGATGAGTGCCTTCGTCGAGTTGCAGGAAAAGGAATTCGCCGCCGCCGATCGCGGCTTCACCGCGGTCAAGCACCAGCGCGAGGTCGGCACCGGCTACTTCGATGCGATCACCCAGACCATCCAGGGCGGCAAGAGCTCGACGGTTGCGCTCAAGGGCAGCACCGAGGAAGAGCAGTTCCACGGCGAGAGCAAAGCCGCCTGACATCGTGCGCGTCCCGCCGGCCTGCGCGCCGGCGGGTATGCGCGGGTTCGCGTCCGCGGTGTGCGATTTTTACGTGCCAGGACAGGCCGGCCGCAGTGCCGGCCTGCGTTCGTCCGATGGAGGCCCGGTGTATCCTCGTGGGCTCCAGCGTGTCGGGGGACGTGGGTGGCGGAAAGCGTGTCGGCGCAGGTGCAGGATGAAGGAGCCGGACAGGACGTGGACGATCCCACGGCCTCGGCCCTGATCGCCAGCGAATACGCGCTTTTCGCGCAGGTCGGGCGTGCCCGCCGGGTCGAGGCCGGCACCCCGCTGTTCCGCCGCGGCGACCTCGGCACCAGCATGTTCGTGATCGCCAGCGGCGCGATCGAACTCGATTTCGGCGAAGACCTGGTGGCCAAGCGGCTCGGCCCGCGCGAATTCTTCGGCGAACTGGGCCTGCTGATCGGCGACCACGCGCGCAGCGCGGACGCCACCATGATCGAGGACGGCGTGCTGCTGGAACTGGGCCGCCATGAATTCGACGTGCTCGCCCAGCGCGACCCGCAACTGCTTTCGCACTTCCTGCGCCGCGCGATCATGCGCGTGGTCTACAACGAGCAGGGTCTGATCGCGCGCCTGCGCCGGCGCAACTTGGAGCTGCAGACCGCACTCGATACCTTGCGCGCCACCGCGCACCGCCTGAACCAGACCGAGGTGCTGACCCGCACCGATGAACTCACCGGCCTGACCAACCGCCGCGGCTTCGCGCTGCACGTCGACCAGCGCCGGCGCAGCCAGGGGCTGGGCGGGCAGAGCCTGGTGCTGATCGACTGCGACCGCTTCAAGGCGATCAACGACGCCCACGGCCATCTGGCCGGCGACCGCGTCCTGCAGAGCGTGGCCAACCTGCTGCGCGCGGTGTCCGGGCCCGACGACATCGCCTGCCGCCTCGGCGGCGACGAATTCTGCCTGCTGGTGGCCGGCCGCCAGGCGCAGGACGTGGCGCGGATGGCCAACTACATCGCCGCCAGCGCGCGCACCCTGCGGCAGATGCAGAGCGTGCCGCCGCAGATCACCACCCTCAGCATCGGTGCCTGCGTGATCGCCGATGCCGCGCACGACTGGGAGCACTGGTACGCACAGGCGGACACCGCGCTGTATCGCGCCAAGCGCCTGGGTGGCGACCGCGTGGAGTGGCAGGACTAGGCATGGTGGAGTCGCAGGTCCCGTCCACTCCGCAGGTACGCACCCTGCTGCTCACCGACCTGGTCGATTCGACCGGGCTGGTGGAGCGCATCGGCGATACCGCGGCGGCGGCGCTGTTCCGCGCCCACGACCGCATCGTGCTGGACCTGCAGCAACGCTGGCGTGGTCGCCTGATCGACCGCAGCGACGGCCTGCTGCTGATCTTCGAACGGCCGATCGACGGCCTCGGATTCGCCCTGGACTACGTGCGCGGCCTGCGCGAACTGGGCCGCGAGCACAACCAGCCGCTTCAGGCACGGGCCGGCTTGCACGTGGGCGAAGTGCTGCTGTGGGAAAACAGCCTGGACGCGGTGCAATTGGGCGCCAAGTCGCTGGAAGTCGAAGGCCTTGCCAAGCCGCTGGCTGGGCGCTTGATGGCATTGGCCCGGCCCGGGCAGATCCTGCTGTCGGCCACCGCCGAACCACTGGCGCACCGCGCCGCGCGCGAACTCGGCGAGCGTGGCGAACTGCTGGTGTGGAAGTCGTACGGCCGCTGGCGTTTCAAGGGCGTGCCGGAGGCGCAGGAAATCCACGAAGTCGGCGAGCCTGGCCTGGCGCCGTTGCGGATGCCTTCGCACACGCCGAAGGCCTGGCGCGACCTGCCGTTGTGGCGGCGCCCAGTGGCGCTGGCCGCGGAAACCATGCTGCTGGCCGGCCTGCTGGTCGGCGGTTGGTTCATCACCCGGCCGCAGCCCGCCATCGCCTTCGGCGAGCGCGATTGGGTAGTGGTCGGCGACCTGCGCAACCTGACCGGCGACCCGCGCCTGGACGATTCGCTGGAGCAGGCGTTCCGCATCAGCCTGGAGCAGTCGCGCTACGTCAACGTGCTCAGCGACCTCAAGGTCCGCGAGACCATGCAGCGCATGCAGCGGCCCGACGACGCCAAGGTCGATCGCGCCAGCGGTTCGGAAATCGCCCTGCGCGACGGCGCGCGCGCGTTGCTGCTGCCGACCGTCGCGGAAGTCGGTGGGCGGCTGCGGGTGAGCGCGGAAGTCGTGGACCCGCGCACCCAGACCACCGTGTACGCGGTCTCCGCGGACGGCAAGGGCATCGACTCCGCGCTCGACTCGATCGACGACGTCACCGACCAGTTGCGCGAGCAGCTCGGCGAGGCGATGCAGAACGTGCAGAAGACCTCGGTGCCGCTGCCGAACGCGGCCACGCCCAGCCTGGAGGCATTGAAGGCGTTTGCGGTGGCGCGCAACGTGTACTACACGACGCGCGATCGCGAACAGGCGCTCGGGCTGTACCGGCGCGCGCTGCAACTCGATCCGCAGTTCGCCCTGGCGCATGCGGACATCGCGCGGCTGTTGGCCGGTTTCGGTGAGGTCGGGGCAGCCGCAGACGAATGGCGGAAGGCACTCGCGATACCCGGGCGGCTCTCCCCGCAGGAGAAGCAGCGCATCGAACTGATGTTGTTGCAACATGCGGGGCCGACTGTGTACTTCCGCAAGGTCGACGAATACCTGGCGCTTTATCCCGACGACAGCGAGGTCATCTCGCGATCGGGAACCAACATCTGGCATCAGTTGAACGATTTCCGTGCCGCCGAAGCCAGGTACCGGGCGGGCATCAAGCCGGCATATGCGAACCAGGGGAGCATCCAGTACGGCCTCGGCATCATGTTGCTGGGGCAGGAGCGTGATGCCGACGCGCTGGCGGCGTTCCGCAGGTCGCGCGAGTGGGGGTTCAGCGGGTGGAGTGAATTCCACGCCCGTGTGTACGACATCCGTGGCCAACACGAGGATGCGGATCGCATCTATCTGCAAAGCTCAGCCGGGAAGACGGGGTGGCAGGGTGAAGAGGGCGTGGTGACATGGATCGACCGCGGCGATCTGCGGCGGGCCAGTGAAATGGCGCGCGCCTGGCATCGGCGGACCGAAGACGCCGGGGACCGGCTTGAGTCCCTGCGCGCGCGCGCCGCCATTGCAAGCGTGGACGCCATTGGTAATGCCCGGGGGGTGGGCAACGACCTGCGTGCCTTGATTGCGGACTCCAGGCGATTGGCCAGGGAGGTCGATGCCGTCTACCCACCCACCTCGGTGGAGTTGCAGTTGTACGCAGGCTTGCTCGCCGCATACACGAACGATCGGGGGTTGGTCGCGGACGCGCTGCTCGGCACCGAGGACAGTCGTGCCGTGCGTGACTACCCCACGGTGGGGCAGTTGCGGGAAGTGGTGTTGGCGGAGCAGGAAAGGCTGTCAGGCAATGCGGAGGCTGCCGTGGCACGCCTGGGTCCGCTCGCACGTCAGGAAAACGCGCTGGTCGCGGTGCATTGGGCGCTGATGAATGCCCAGCGCGCGACCGGCAACACGGAAGCGGCGCTGGAGCGATCGCAATGGCTGGCGACGCACCGGGGTCGTGTATTCGTCGAGGCAACGACCACCGAAGTGCTGCAATTCTTCAACGTCGCCGTCGCGGCGCAGGCGCGGAAGGACAACGGAGCTGGCACCCGGGCGGAGCAGGCGTCCCCGGGCCCCGCGGTGCGTTGACGCGTTCTGAAGGACCACGAAAAAGGCCCGGGGGCTGGCAGCCATCGGGCCTTCCTAGGCGCGGATCGGAATGCCGATCCGATTACATGCCTTGCTGGGCGTCCAGCGGACAGGTGGCGCTCTGGATGCCGAGCAGCGACTGCTCCAGCTTGTCGCGCGACGCCCTGATCTGCTCCGGCGAGGCCAGCGTCTGACCTGCCTTTAGCGCCAAACACGGCGCCGCTTCTGTGTGGCCAATTGAACGTAGCGCCTGTTCGGGTGAGTCCACGAAGGCATCGCGGAAGTCGCTGTCCGTCTCCAGCTTGTCCAGCAGCAACTTGGCCACGCGCGGATGCAATCCGGCGGGCGGACTCTTGTCTTGTGCCACGGCATTCCCCCTGTTGAATGGAACGCGGACAATACCATCGCATCGGGACGGCGGAGTGCGGCATGTTGATCAGGCGGTGCGCGGTGGTGTGGCTGGAGCCGCGCGAGGTGGCCAGTTTCCAGTTGGATGACCTGCTGGCGGGTGGCACCGGGGTGGTGAGTCGGCTGGCCTGGTTCGCGCATGCGCCGCACCTGGGTGCGTCGATCGAGGTCGACCCTGCGCATGCCCCGGTTCTGGGTGCCTTGGGCCCGGTCGACTGGATTGCACGCGACGACCTGGATGCCCGTTTCGGTGGCGACGCGGTGGATGCGCTGCTCGCTGCGGGCCTGTTGTTGGCGGATCTCGAAGATGCCGAGTCGTCACCCAGCGATGCGGCCTTTCGCGAGCAGGGTTGGCATCCACCGGCAGCGGTGGCGCACATGGCGGCGCGCTGGCAAGGCGTCGACGGGCCCAAGGGCATGGCCGAGGCCGACGTCGACACCAATGAAGGGTTGCTGCGCCAGCACGGGCTGCCTCCGCCGCCGGTCGAGCCATCCATCTCGCCAGAGACGCACGTTGCCTTGCCACGGATCGAACGCGACGACTTCGATGCGCTGCTCGACACCCGCACGACCTGCCGCAACTACGACCCCGATGCTTGGTTACCGCTGGCCACGTTCTCGCAACTGATGGCACGGGTGTTCGGCGCGCGTGGCATCGGCCGTCCGGCACCGGGCTTCGATGTCTACAAGCGCACCAGTCCGTCCGGCGGTTCGCTGCATCCCACCGACTGCCTGCTGATCGTGCAGCGGGTGGAGGGCATCGCGCCCGGCCTGTACCGGTATCGCATCGAGTCACATGCGCTGGAACCGGTGGCGCCTGCGATCGCCCCGCCGCAGCTCGGCGACGCATGCACCCGGCCCTTGGGCGATGCCGCGCAGCGGGTTTGGAGCGACGATGAGCTGCATGCGTTCGCGCGCATCGCGGTCGCCGGCCAGGACTTCTTTGCCGATGCCGCAGTGTTGTGCGTGCTGGCACCGCGCTTCCATCGCAATTTCTGGAAGTACCGCAACCACGCCAAGGCGTATCGCGTGTGCGTGCTCGATGTCGGACACCTCTCGCAGACGCTGCAGCTGTGCGCGACCGAAGCGGGGCTTGGCCCCTTCGTCACCGGCGCGATCAACGAGGTCGACCTGGAGCGCGCATTCGGGATGACCGCGTACGCGCAGAGTCCGCTGGTGGTCTGCGGCTTCGGGAAACGCGCGGCGACGCTGATGACATCCGAGTTCGATCCCAACCGCAAGGTCTGGCCGCGCGACTGAGCCGCGCGGCCAGTGGCGTGGTCAGTTCTTGACCGATGCCGTGTGCGACTTGAGCGCCTCTGCCAGGCCGGGCACGCCATCCGCGCCGGCGGGCACGTTGATGCTGGAGCCGGCGAAGTCGCTGCCGATGGGTTGCGCGCGGCCGCCCAGGCATTGCGCCAGGAAGCCCTCGGCCACGGCGTTGAACGCTTTGCTGTTCTCCGGCCGGGCGAAGCCGTGGCCTTCGTCCGGGAACAGCACGTAGGTCACCGGGATGTTCTTCTCCTGCATCGCCTTGACGATCTGGTCGCTCTCCGGCTGCTTCACCCGCGGGTCGTTGGCGCCCTGGCCGATCAGCAGTGGCTTGCTGATCTTCGCCACGTGGGTGAGCGGCGAACGTTCCTCCAGCAGCTTGCGGCCGGCTTCCGTCCGCGGGTCGCCGACGCGCTTGGCGAACTGCTCGAAGAACGCGGCCCAGTACGGCGGGATCGTCGCCAGCAAGGTGTTGAGGTTGGACGGGCCGACGATGTCGACGCCGCACTTGAAGGTGTCCGGGGTGAAGGTCAGGCCGGTGAGGGTAGCGTAGCCGCCATAGCTGCCGCCCATGATCGCCACGTCATCCTTGGTGGTGACGCCGTTCTTCACCGCCCAGTCGACGGCATCGAGCAAGTCGTCGTGCATCTTGCCGGCCCATTCGCCGTCCGACTTGTTGACGAATGACTTGCCGAAACCGGTGGAGCCACGGTAGTTCACCGACAGCACCGAGTAGCCGCGATTCGCCAGCCACTGTGCGTAGCCGCTGTAGCCGTAGGCATCGCGCGCCCACGGACCGCCGTGGACCAGCAGGACCATCGGCGCGGGTTTGTCGGACTTGCCATCGTTGTTGCCATCGGCGGTCTTCGGCAACGTGAGGTAGCTGACCAGGGTCAGGCCATCGCGCGATTTGATCTCCTGCGGCCACATCGGCACCAGCGGCTTGCCATCCAGCGCCGGGCGCGTGGAGAACAGTTTTTCCGGCTTGCCGCCGCGTGCGTAGCGGTAATACACCGCAGGGGTCTCAGCGGCCGAGTAACCGACGATCCATGTCTTGTCATCCTGCGTGCGCGATGCGACCCAGGCTTCGCCGGGGCCGATCGCCTTCAGCGCCGCGAGATCAGCGGCGATGCCGTCGTCGACCGGCGTCCACTCTTCCTTGAGGTAGTTCGCGGCGACCGCCTGCACCTTGTTGGTGGCCGGGTCGCGCAGCGAATCGCTGACGTCGGCGCGCGGGTTTTCCAGCACCAGGGTCTTGCCGCCGGTCGCGGTATCGACGGCGAACAGCGCGGCGGTGTCGCGCCCGCGCGAGTCGATGAAGTACAGCGTCTTGCCGTCGCTGGTGTAACCACCGGGGAAGGTGGTCAGCGAGTCCGCGAACGGGATTTCGTCGACCATCTTCCAGCTGCCCTTGCCGTCCGGTTCCAGCAGGTCGCTGCCGCCGTCCGCGCGCGACTTGGTCGCCAGCCGCACCTTGAAATCCGGATCGACGCGGTATTCGGCGAACTCGCCGGTGTTCTTCTCGACCAGGGTGCGTTCGCCGCTGGCGAGGTCGACGCGGTACAGGTCATGCCATTTCGCATCGCGATCGTTCATGCCGACCAGCACCGCGTCCGGATGCAGGTGGCTGACGCCGACCACATACGCGCGGGTCTTCGGGAAGTTGCTGAGGTCGCGCGACTGGCCGCTGGCAAGGTCCACCGCGAACAGGTGGAAGTTCTCGTCGCCGCCGGTGTCGCGCAGGTACAGCAGCGTGTCGGGCTGGAACGACCAGAAATATTGGCGGATGCCGCGCGCCTTGTCGGACGTGACGGCACGCGCCTTGGTTGCGTCCTCGGCGGGCGCGACCCAGACGTTCATCACCCCATCGACCGCGGCCAGCCAACTCAGGTACTTGCCATCGGGGCTGATCTGCACATCGGTGCGCTCCGGATTGCCGAACAGCGCATCGCGCGGGATGAGCTCCACGTCCTCGATGGTGGCGGGCGCGGATGGTTGCTTTTCGGCCTTGGCCGAGGTCTCGGGTGCACCGCGGTCGCAGGCGGCCAGCAGCCAGGCGGAGATCGAAACGACGAGCAGCGAGCGATGCAGTGACATGGCGCCTCTTCCGTTGTGTTCTAACTTGCAGCATACGGAAACGACACCGGCGTGCGGCCACGCCGCTGTCAGGCCGCGACGCGTTCGCGCCCGCGCTCCAGCCGCCTGTAGCCGATCGCCTCGGTGAGATGAGGAGTCTGGATGTCGGGCGATCCGGCCAAGTCGGCGATGGTGCGGGCGACGCGCAGGATCCGGTGCAGCGAGCGCGCCGACAACTGCAGGCTGTCCACCGCCCGTTCCAGCAGGGCGGTGTCGCGCGGGGCGAGCCGGCAGTGCGCGTCGGTCCGCGCCTGGTCGAGGCGCGCATTGGGCAAGCCGCATCGCGCCTCCTGCACGGCACGCGCACGCAGCACCCGTTCGCGCACCGACGCACTCGATTCGCCCGGCGGGCCGTCGGTGCGCAATGCGCTCGGCGGCAGCCGCGGCACCTCCACGTGCAGGTCGATGCGTTCGAGCAGAGGGCCGGAGATGCGCGCGCGGTAGCGGCGGATCATCTCGTCGTTGCACAGGCAGCGACCGGAGGGATCGCCGGCCCAGCCGCAGGGGCAGGGGTTCATCGCCGCCACTAGTTGGAACCGTGCCGGGAATTCGCAATGACGGGCCGCGCGGGAGATGTGCACGCTGCCGGATTCCAGCGGTTCGCGTAGCACTTCCAGCGCATGCCGGCTCCATTCGGGCAGTTCGTCGAGGAACAGCACGCCGTGGTGGGCCAGGGAGATTTCGCCAGGGCGCGGGTCGGCACCACCACCGACCAGCGCCACCGCGCTGGCAGTGTGGTGCGGTGCGCGGAACGGACGCTGCCGCCAACGGGTGGGATCCAGCCCGCGGCCACCTTCACCGAAGCCGCGGGCCGATGCGATCGCCGCCGCTTCCAGCGCTTCGGTCTCGCTCGGCGGCGGCAGGATGCCGCATAGCCGCGAGGCCAACAGGGTCTTGCCGCTGCCGGGAGGGCCCGCGAACAGGACGTGGTGCGCGCCAGCCGCGGCGATCTCCAGCGCGCGCCGCGCCTGCGCCTGCCCGCGCACGTCGGCCAGGTCCGGCGGTGGGCGGTCGCGGCAGGGCAGCGGTTGCGCACGCGGCAGCAGCTTGCCGGCATCCAGCGCGGCGCAGACTTCCAGCAAGGTGCGCGCGGTGCGCACGTCCACGGTCGAGGCCAGCGCGGCCTCGGGTCCGTTGCCCGGTGCGACCAGCAGGCGTCGGCCTGCCTCGCCCGCGGCGATGGCGGCGCCGAGCACGCCATCGACGCAGCGGATTTCCCCGGTCAACGCCAGTTCGCCGAGGAATTCCCATTCCTGCAGCGCGTCGTTCGACAGCTGCCCGCTGGCGGCGAGGATCCCCAGCGCGATCGCCAGGTCGAAGCGCCCGCCGTCCTTCGGCAGGTCGGCGGGGGCCAGGTTGATGGTGATCCGCCGCGACGGGAATTCGAACTGCGCGCACTGGATGGCCGCGCGGACCCGATCCTTGGCTTCGCGCACCGCCGCTTCCGGCAGGCCGACGATGTTCATCGACGGCAAGCCGCCGGCCAGGTGCACTTCCACCCGGACTTCGGGCGCACGCACGCCCACCCGCGCACGGCTGTGCACGATCGCAAGACCCATGGCGGCGGCCTCAGTGGCGCGGCGGTTGCGGGGCGTCGGCCAGTTCGGCCAAGCGCTGTTCCAGCGCGTCGAGCTTCTCGCGGGTGCGCAGCAGCACCGCGCGCTGCACGTCGAATTCCTCGCGGGTGACCAGGTCCAGCTTGCCCAAACCGGCCTGCAGCACCGACTTGAAGTTCTGCTGCAGTTCCTCGCGGCTCTCGCGCAGGCCCGGCGGGACCAGGCTGCTGAGGCGGCGGGCGAGTTCGTCGAGTTGGGCCAGGTCGATCATGCGCTCGGGGGTCATCGGGGTTCTCCTGCGGGTGTCGCCAGCATGCGCATCGCGGTGCGCCATGGCCGTCGGTGCAGGGTGCGGGACGCGGTCAGGAAACCCCGCGTCCGGAGGGGCAGTATGCATCGGCGCCGCGCGGTATGCTCGCGCCGACCACTGGGAGGCGTCGTGATGAAAATGGTGATGGCGGTGATCAAGCCGTTCAAGCTGGACGACGTGCGCGAGGCACTGGCGGACGCCGGCGTCGCCGGCATCACCGCGACCGAGGTCAAGGGTTTCGGCCGCCAGAAGGGCCATACCGAGTTGTATCGCGGTGCCGAGTACCTGGTCGACTTCCTGCCCAAGATCAAGCTGGAGGTCGCGGTGCCGGACGAGCAGGTCGATGCCGTGGTCGAGGCGATCATGCGCGCCGCCGGCACCGGCAAGATCGGCGACGGCAAGATCTTCGTCTGGGACCTCGGCAAGGTGGTGCGCATCCGCACCGGCGAGCTGGATGCCGATGCGATCTGAGTCGGTGTTGACATCCCCCCCCCCCCCCCTATGTTCGACTGCCCGTCCCGCAGTGACGCGGGTCACACATTGGAGAGCCAAGGATGCAGCTTCGTACGATGGTGCTGGGAGCGGTGATCGCAGTAGGCGCGGCATTGCTGCCGATGGGTAATGCTCAAGCCTTGCCGCCTGGATGGTCAGGGGCATGCGCAGGTTCTGACTACGTTGTGTGGGACGGCAACGGAAATTACGCCATTTTCCACGATTCGTGGCGGTGCACCTGATGTAGCTACAGCGCCGGCTTATGCCGGCGCTGTTTTGGTAACTGGAAAGGTGAAGAAATGAATCAACAACGGATCATTGCATGGCTCTGCATCCTGCTACTGCAAGCGCTTCTTGCCTCCGCCTGCGTGGCCGCAGATCAAATGCCGCGCGACGTATCGCAAAAAGAGGTGAAGCAGTACTGGCGTCCTGCCCAGGAAGACATGGCCCCCAAGATGCCGCCGCTGGTTCGGGCCGTATTTGAGCTGGTCGACAAGCATGGGCGTGTCGTGCTGGATTACGAGGTCACCATCAACGAAAAGGGCGTGCCGGTGGATTTCAAGTTCAAGTCCATCACCCCCGCCCATGTCGATCCCAAGCCGTTCATCGCTTCGGTGATGTTCTATCGCTATCGTCCAACGCCGCAAAACAGCGCGCGCAGGCCAGTGCGCGTGCACGGGCCCAAGCCTTATTTCATCCCAAAAAAGTAGCCGCACGGCCGGCCTGAACGCATGAGAGCACAAGCAGGGATGCGTTGATGCACGCCTTTTTGCTGCGCAGCCTACTGGGCCGCGCCCCAAGCCTTGTGCTGACCGTGCTGGGGCTGGCCGTTGCGTTTGCGGCAACGCTGGCCGCACTGAACCTGCATGCGGTGCTGCGCGGCGGTCATCCGCAGGGCACGAATTTTGCGGGCGAGCCCGTCAGTATTTTCGCGCACATCACGGCGAGGGACTTCGATCTATTCCTGTTTCCACCGCAGATCATCGCGATGCAGGAAGAGATGGGCGACAGCGGCGCGGTGATTTCCTCCTCCGGTGCGCGGATGATCGATATTGGCATCGTCGGTGCGGAGCATGAGGCGGCCGTGGACGTGGTGTCGCCGAACTTCTTCACTGCGCTTGGGGTGGCGATCAAGGGCGGGGATGCACGGCAATTCGGCGACGATCGCACTGCCCCCACTTGCGTCGTGTCCGAGCAATTCATCGCACGCATGGGGCTGCAATCGCCGCCCGAGACGTTGCAGGTGGCCGGGCGTGCCCTGCGTGTGGTCGGCATTGCACGCGATTTCAACGGCCTGTGGGATCACGAAACGGACGTCTGGGTGGATTGGCGCCTGGGTCATGACCTGCTGTCCCCCACTACGACAGTCAAAGGCATCGATGGGTTTTACTGGACAATGGCCATTCCTGCGCGCGGACAGGCGGCGGTCTTTCGCGGCAAGCTGCAGCGCGCGCTGTCGCGCCGCGACTTGGCCGAGCCGCCATTCGACAGTTTCCGCGCGGTGCCCGGCATCACCAATCAGCCCGACATGCGCCGCACGGCCGATACCAGTTCCTGGCTGTACCTTGTGCTGTGTGCGGTGATGCTGGTGGTGGCCACCGCCAATCTTGCCGCTTGGTCGGCGCTGCTGCGAGCCGGCAAGATTCAGAGCGAATGGACCTTCCTCCAGCTTGGCATTCCGCGGCGCACGCATGCGCTGCTGGGGCTTGGTTTCGTGGTGCTTCCTGTGCTTGCCGGTGCGTTGCTGGCGCTGCCACTGGAACGTGTGATGTCGGCGCTGTTGCAGCAGGATTCGGCCATTTATGCCCTGCTGGCGTGGTCGGCGGAGTACAAAAACCGCGATTCGTGGCGGGCCTGGCTTGCCATCGTGCTGGCGGTGACCGTGTTCGGCTGGCTGCTGGGGCTGGCCGTGGTGCATCTGGCCGGCTTGCGGTACGACGCTGGCAACTTGCGGACAACGACAGGCAAGGTCGAACGGCTGTTCCGTCCGATGGCAGCACTGGTGACCATGCTGGCCAGCATCGCCCTGCTGTTCGGTACGCTGCAAACGGTCAACGCGCTGAGGGTGTGGCAGGCACTGTCACAGCAAGGAGCCGGTCAGGTGTGGGCGCTGTTTATCAACACTGACTTCGGTTCTAGCGGCGCAAGCCTGGATCACGGCCGGCGTGAAGCCGTCGTACGTGGCGTACGTGCACAGCTGCCACGTACGCAGGCGCTGGGCTTCGTGAAAATCCGCCCCCTGTCTACGGCCAAGGAGGCGTTGAGTGCCTATTCCCTGGACGCAGGCGGGCCGCCAGTACTGAAAGTGCTGCTCAACGAAGCGGATGCGGAGGGCATGCAGGCAATCGGTGCCGATTTGCGTGCCGGACGCGCCTTCGACACCAGCCTCAGCGCCATGGAGCTGGTGCTGGATGCGCAGGCCGCGCAGCGGCTGGTACAGGCAACCGGCAAGAACGATGTGCTTGGCATGAATCTGTACGATGAATTGAGCATGCCGTGGCGCATCGTCGGCATCGTGGATCGCATCCCGTATGGACCTGACCCCGACAAGGAAGCGCCGGTGGGGTACGTGACGCTTGGCGATTCCCCCATGATCGCGAATCTCGTGCTGCGCGGTCCGAATACGGCAGAACAGGCGGCCGATCTGGCGGAGACCGGCGTTCGCGTCGATGGGGGTCGCGTACGCTTCGGCGAGCCAGCCAACCTGGCAGAGAAAGCCGAGGAGGCGCTGGCGCAATACCGCAGCCGCGCCCTGTTGGGCCTGATAGCCGCAGCCATCACGATCATCATTTCCGCGTTGACCATCCTGTCCATCGTGACCCTGGAAGTGCGCCGGCGGCGGCGCATGTTGGCCGTTCGCGCCAGTCTTGGCGAAGGTCCGCTGGCCACGGCTTGGCACGGTGCACGCGGCGTGCTGATTGCCATCTTGTTGGGCACGATCCTGGGCATGCTGGCGATGTGGCTGGCCGGGCCATCGCTCGCATCTCGGGGCATGCTCAAGCCTGCCGACTTTGCTTGGGCCATGCCCGTGTGTAGCGCCTTGCTGATGGCACTGGCGTGCGTTGGTGCCGCCGCGATCCTGCTGCGCGAATTCTTCGCCAAACCCCTGGCACAGCATCTGCGCGAGGAATGAAGACGTGAACAAACCCGACAAGCCGTTCGTCATCGGGCAGATGGATATTGCCCGCATGGATCATCCGCAGCGACGCACGCGGCGGACCATGCAAGCGAGCGCGGTCATCTGCATCCTGTTGCTGACCGGTACCGTTGCCTATCGCTGGCTTGCCCCCGGGGTTCCGCGCATCGCCGCCGACCGGCTGTGGATCGACAGCGTACGCTTCGGCGATTTCGAGCGCACGGTGCGCGGAACCGGGGTGCTGACCCCCAAGGTCCAGCGCTGGTTGACCGCGCAATCAATGGCGACGGTGGAACGCATCGTGGCGCAACCGGGCACGCGTGTCAGGGCCGATGACGTGGTGATGGAAATGAGCAATCCTGAACTGCAGGATCAGCTCATCACGGCCCGCAGCGCGCTGACCGCAGCGCTGTCGGACGAAATTTCCAAGCGCCTCACGCTGGAAGGCCAGGTCATGGATCTGGAATCCTCGCTTGCGACCCTGCGATCCGACCACGGCTACACCCGTTTACAGGCCGAGCGGGAAGCCAAGCTGCTGGACATGAAGTTGATTTCGGACCTCCAGCACATGCAGACACGGCAGAAGCTTGAAGCCTTGACCGAACAATTGCGGATCGGTGGCCGCCGTCTTGCCGGTTTGCGCCGCAACGTGGCGGAGCAGGTCGAAGCGGGCAAGGCGCGCATCGAGCAGTTGCGACAGGCGGTCGAACAGCGGGAACGACAGGCCGATGCGCTTCGCGTGCGCGCCGGCATCGATGGTGTTGTGCAATCGATCGAAGCCACGGAGGGCAAACAGGTGGCAGTGGGCGCACCGCTCGGCCTGATCGTGCAGACATCACCGCTACAAGCCAGGCTCAGCGTACCGGAAGCGCAGGCCAAGGACATTGTGCCGGGCATGAAAGCGTTGATCGACCTGCGCAGCGCGACCTTTGTCGGCCATATCGCACGCGTCGCACCCGGGGTGCAGAACGCTGCGGTGGAAGTGTTGGTCGAACCGGATGGCCCGTTGCCAGCGGAGGCGCGGCCCGAGCTAGGCATTACCGGCACGGTGCGCATCGATCGAATCGCCAACGTAATGACGATCCCACGGCCACCAGAGGCACGGCCGGACTCGACCGGCAGTCTGTATCGGCTAGACAGCGACAACCGCGCCGAACGCGTTTCGGTGCGTTACGGACGAGCGTCGTCGGATCGCATCGAGATCGTCAGCGGGCTGAAGCAAGGCGACCGCATCGTGTTGTCGAATCTTTCCGACTGGAACAACCCTCTTGCCTTCCGACTGCAATGAACCCTTCCGATAGCGCATCCCTGATCGAACTGAACGGTGTCACCCGGATCTTCCGCACGGATACGGTCGAAACGCATGCGCTGTGCGGCATCGATCTGCGTGTCGATCCAGGCGAATTCATCGCCATCACCGGTTCATCCGGCTGTGGGAAATCCACACTGCTCAGCGTGGTTGGACTGCTCGATCAGGTCACTGGCGGATCGTACAAGCTCGCCGGACACGAGATCGGAAGCCTGTCCGCTGGACAGCGCGCGCAAATCCGAAACCGCGAGATTGGCTTTATCTTCCAGGCATTCAACCTGATTGATGAACTGACAGCCTGCGAAAACGTCGCCCTGCCTCTCGAGTTTCGCGGCGTGGCAAAGCGCGAGCGCATGGCGCGTGCAGCGCAGGCGCTGGAACAGGTCGGGATGGGCCACCGTCTTGATCATCGACCAGCACAGCTCTCTGGCGGGCAGCAGCAGCGCGTGGCGATTGCCCGCGCGCTGGTTGGAAGGCCTCGCCTGATTCTTGCGGATGAACCTACGGGAAACCTGGATTCGTCCAGTGGTGAAGCAGTCATGGAGCTGCTTGCAGGTGTACACAGAAACGGTGGGACCATATTGATGGTGACCCACTCGGAAGCCTGTGCTGGCGTTGCCGGCCGCCGCATTGCCATGCAAGACGGTGCAATTTCTCCGGCTCGGGACAGCTAGCGTTACCGAGGCGGTGACGGAGTCGCAGGTGGATGACCTCAAGTGATTCCATGGTGATTCGGGTACGGCACCACGCTGTATCGGTCAGTGCTCGACGCGGTCGCGGCCGCGCTGCTTCGCCCGGTACAGCGCGGCATCGGCGCGCGCCAGCACGCCTTCGTGGGTGTCGCCGCTGCGCTGCGATTGCGCCACGCCGATGCTCACGGTGACCCGCAGCGCCGCGTCGATGTCGTCGAAGCGCAGGGCGGCGGTCGCCTCGCGCAGCCGTTCCGCCACCACCATCGCCTGTTCCAGCGTGGTGTCCGCGCAGACCACCACGAATTCCTCGCCGCCGATCCGGCCCAGCGGATCGCAGCCGCGTAGGACCGTGTGCCAGGCGTCGGCGGCGGCGCGCAGCACGCGGTCGCCGACCGCATGGCCGTGGCGGTCGTTGATCGCCTTGAAATGGTCGAGGTCGAGGATCAGCAGCGAGACCGAATCGCCCGGCCGCGTGGCGCCACCGATCGCGCGGGCCGCCTCGCGCTCGATGCCGCGGCGGTTGGCGACCCCGGTTAGCGGATCGAGCAGGGTAAGGTCGCGCAGCCGGCGCGACTTGCGCCACTGCCGCCATGCCAGCAGGGCGAGCAGGGTCATCAGCAGCACGCCCAAGCCGATCGCCAGCCACTGCCAGCGCCGCAGCGCTTCCAGCGCGGCCACTTCCTGCTGCTTGATCGTTGCTTCCGCGCGCAGCTGCCGGTTCTCGAAATCGCGGAGCCGGATTTCGTACTCGTATTCCAGCATGCGGCTCTGCTCCAGCCGCATCTTGCCCTGCAGTTTCATCTGCAGGTCGGTGTAGCGTTTGTAGTCCGCCAGTGCGGCACCGGCCTGGCCGAGCGCCTCCTTGCTGGCCGCCTGCGCCTTGAACAGCATCGCCAGGTAGCGCTCGTTGCCGTCCTGCTGGATCAGAGGCAGCGCCTGCTCGTAGCGCGCAAGCGCCTCCGCATGCTGGCCCCGCCGCGCCAGCGCCTGGCCGGTAATCATCAGCAGCATGTCCTCGCTGGAGGCGTCGTGCTCGGCCGCGTAACCGGCCCGGGCCTGCCGCAGCATGTTCAGAGCGGCGTCCGGCTGTCCAAGCGCGATCTGGCTTTCAGCGATGCCCAGGCGCGCCGCGTTGATGTTGTAGGCGTCGTCGTGCTTGATCGCCACCCGCTCGGCTTCGCGGAAGGACGCCAGCGCCTTCTCCGGGGCGCCGGATTCCCCATGCAGGTAGCCAAGCTCGTTCAGGTTGGTGGCCACGCTCTCCCAGTCGCCCTTGTCCTGCATGCGTTTCACCGCGGCGGTGAAATAGCGCTGCGCCTGCGGCCAGTCGCCCATGCGCCGATATGCGACCGCAATGCTCAGCATCAGCGACTCCACCTCACGGTCGATGCCGGATGCGCGGTAGGCGGCGCGCGCGCGCTGGAAATCGAGCATCGCCTTCGCCTGCTCGCCCAGCAGCGAATGGATGTCGCCGCGCATCTGCAGTGCTTCCGCCAGCAGCTGCGGTTCGTCCACGGCCTGCAGCAGTGCGATGGCCTTTTCCACCTCGGGCAGGCCGCGCTGCGAGCCGCTGACCAGAATGACGTAGGTGGCGCGGCACAGCATCGCGCGCGCTTCCGACGCCACGTCGCGGGCATCGCGCGCCAGCCTCAGTGCTTCGTCCGAATACGCCAGCCCCTGCTCGGGTTCCTTCCACTTGCTGCTGCCGCAGTACACCGAGCGGAAACGGACCTCGCGCGGCATGTCGCCGGCGGGGAGCAGGGCGCGCAGGCGCTCGAGGTCGGCGTCATAGGCAGCGAACGTGCTTTCCAGCCATTCCGGACCGACCACCCTCTGCAGGGTGGCATCGAAGGCGGCGGTGCGGGTCGAAGTGGGTTCGTAGGCGTCGGCATGCTGCGGCGTGGCGGCGAACGCCACCAGTGGCCACGCCATCAGCGCGGCCAGCAGGCATGCCCGGATTGGACGCGACTGCGCTGCCACACGCCCCCTTGCGTCGGATCGACCCGACACCCTATCGGCGCAACGATACGCCTTCCGTGCCCGCTGTCGCAGTTCCCGCGGGGCGGGCGGTCAGCCGGCCAGTGTCTGGGCCACGAACGGCGGCAGCGCCTGCGCGCCTTTGTGCAGGTCGGCGCTGTAGTAGGCGGTGCGGAAGGACTTGCCGCGGGCATCGGCCTCGCGGAAACCGAAATCGGCGTTCGCCGCCTTCTTCGCCATCGTGCAGCTCCACCAGCCGGTGGGGTAGCAGGGCTGCGGGAACGGCAGGGTCTGGAAGCTGGCGAAGCCGGCCTTGCCCATTTCCGCGCGCATTTCCCGGATCAGGTCCAGCAGCACCAGTGGCGATTCGCTCTGCTGCACCAGGATGCCGTCGTCCTTCAGCGCGCGATGGCAGCTGGCGAAGAACGCGGCGTTGAACAGGCCTTCGGCCGGGCCGACCGGATCGGTGGAATCGACGATCACGAGGTCCACGCTGCCCGGCTCGCAGTTCGCCATGTAGGCGATGCCGTCGTCGAACAGCAGTTCGGCGCGCGGATCATGGTTGGATTCACACAGCTCGGGGAAATACTTTTCCGCCATGCGGGTGACTTGTTCATCGATGTCGCACTGGGTCGCTTTCGCGACGCCCGGGTGGCGCAGCACCTCGCGCAGGGTGCCGCAGTCGCCGCCGCCGATGATCACCACGCGCTTCGGGTCGGCATGGGTGAACAGCGCCGGGTGCGACATCATCTCGTGGTAGAGGAAGTTGTCGCGGGTGGTCAGCATCATCGCGCCGTCGATCAGCATGACGTTGCCCCAGTCGGTCGACTCGTAGATCTCGATGTGCTGGAACGGCGA
>NZ_JAYRTQ010000016.1:0-66397 GCF_041919455.1 Thermomonas sp. | reverse complement strand
TACCGGGCAACTGGAAGGCATCAACAACAAGATCAAGGTGATCAAGCGCATGGCCTACGGCTACCGCGACAGCGAGTACTTCTTCCTGAAGATCAAAGCCGCCTTCCCCGGTAATCCGTGATGAACCGATTTTAAGCCCCTCTCCCTCCGGGAGAGGGGTTGGGGTGAGGGTCCGCTGTGGAGATGATTTCCACGATGCTCCGAACCCTCATCCGGCGCTTTGCGCCACCTTCTCCCGAAGGGAGAAGGAAAGCATCACCAGCGATTCGACTTGCTCAACGGCGGCGCCGCGTGCTGGCGATCGTAGGCGCGGAGTTCGTCGCGGATGTGCTGCACGCGCTGGCGACCGAGTGCATTGCGCTCTTCGTCCAGCACCACGCCGTCGAGCAGGTCCGCCATGCGCTGCGCCGCCGGTTCCATGGTTTCCCATGCATCCAGCGCGGCGACAGGGGCCGGCAGGGTCAGGAAGAAGGCGATCGCCGGGGTTTCGATCTCGGCGATGCGCGCCATCTCGAAACTGCCCGGCTTGATGATGTTGGCGACGCTGAAGATCGGGCCGAGCTCCGGCTTGCCATCGACCAGGCGATGGAACACGTCCATGTGGCCGAAGGTCAGGCCGGCCTTCTCGGCGGCGACCACGATGTCCTGTCCGCGCAATTTGTTGCCGGCCTTGGCCGCCACGTACAGCGAGACGATGCGGTCGAACTGCTCGGAGACGCGCTTGCCCAGCTCGCTTTGCGCGGGGCTGCCGTCCAAGGCGAGTTCTTCCTGCTGCGCGGGCGACGAATTCCAGCCATCGGCGAACTGGTCGCCCAGCGACGGCTCGGTGCGGCTTTCGGCAGCACCCGCGTCTTCGCGGGGAACGCGGCGACCCTGGCCGTTCTTGCGGCCTCGGCCGAAATAGATGATCGCGCCGAGCAGCAGCGACATCGCCACGGCGATCCCGATGCGCAGCAGGGTCATGTCGGACATCGAACAGGCCTCCTCAGGCAGCGCCGGCCAGGCGCGCGGCTTCGGCGAGGTCCACGGAGACCAGGCGCGACACGCCCGGCTCGCGCATGGTCACGCCGGACAGTTGTTGCGCGGCTTCCATGGTCGCCTTGTTGTGGGTGACGAACAGGAACTGTACCTGCTCGCTCATTTCGCTGACCATCGCGGTGAAGCGGCCGACGTTGGCTTCGTCCAGCGGCGCGTCCACTTCGTCCAGCAGGCAGAACGGCGCCGGGTTGAGCCGGAAGATCGCGAACACCAGGGCGACCGCGGTCATCGCCTTCTCGCCGCCGGACAGCAGCGAGATGTTGGACACGCGCTTGCCGGGCGGGCGCGCCATGATCGCCACGCCGGTGTCCAGCAGGTCGTCGCCGGTCAGTTCCAGGTAGGCGTGGCCGCCGCCGAACAGGCGCGGGTACAGTTCCTGCACGCCACTGTTGACCCGGTCGAAGGTGTCCTTGAAGCGACCGCGGGTCTCGCGGTCGATCTTGCGGATCGCTTCTTCCAGTGTCTCCAGCGCGGTGGTGAGGTCGGCGTCCTGCGCGTCCAGGTACTCCTTGCGCTGCGCGGCCTCGGCATGTTCGGCGATGGCGGCGAGGTTCACAGGCTCGAGCCGGCGCAGCTTCGCGTCGAAATCCGCGACGGCCTTTTCCCACAGCGACGCATCCGCGTCTTCCGTAAGCGTGTTGATGACGTCGTCCATGGCGAAGCCTGCCTCGACCACGGCGGCGGCGAACTGGTCGGCCTTGATCGCCAGCGCCTGCTGGTCCAGCCGGCGCTGGCTGATGGCCTCACGCTGCGTGAGCGCCTGCGCATCGCGCTGCTGGCGGGTCTGTTCGAAGCCGCGCAGGTCGTTGTCGATACCTTCCAGGGTCGAACGTGCTTCGGCCAGTTCGCGCTCGCTGCGCACGCGCTCGCCGAGCGCGATTTGGCGTTCGTTCTCCAGCGACTGCACCGGCGCATCGCCTTCGGCGAGCTGCGCGGCCAGGTCGCCCAGGCGCGAATCCAGTTGCCCACGCTGGCCGCCCATGCGCTCCAATGCCTGCGACAAGGCGACGACCTGCACGCGCTGCGATTCCAGCGCCAACGCCAGTGCATGCGCGGCGTCGCGCGATTCGCGGGCGGCCAGGCGTGCACCGTCGCGGGCGTCGGCGAGTCGGCGACGCTCGGCGTCCAGCGCCTGCCTTGCGGTTTCGAGGTCGCCCATCGTCGACACCGCTTGCTCGACCCGATGGCGCGCCTCGCGCGACTGTTCCTGCGCGGTTTCCAGCGTGGCGGCGAGTTGGGCCAGTTCCGCATCGATGCGTTCGATGCGGTTGCGCGCGGATTCCAGCTTGCCCTGCTGACTCTGCAACTGCCCGGCCAGTTCTGAAACACCGCGATGGGCGAGGTAGAGGGCGCGCTGGGCATCCTCGCGTTGCTGTTCGGCGGCGAGCAACTGGTCGCGCAGGCGGGTCAGCAGGGACTCGAGTTCACGCTCGCGGTTCACGTGGCCGTCGATCTCGACGCGCAGCGACTGGATCTCCTTCTCGCGCAGCAGCGCACCCTGCTTGGCCGCACCGGAACGCACCACGCGCACCCAGCCGGCGCCGAGGCGCTCGCCGTTGCGGGTGATGACCGATTCGCCATCGCCTAGTTGCGCTTGCAATGCGCGTGCATCGGCCAGGGTGTCGGCGCCGTGCAGGCGCGACAGCAGGCGACGGATCGCAGCCGGGCCCTGCACCTTGGCCGCGAGCGAGGTCGGCGGATACGTTTCGCCGCCATCGCCATCACCCGACGCGACCAGCGCCAGGCGACCGTCGCCGAGTTCGCCGAGCGCATCGACCAGGGCCTCCGGCGCATCCACCAGCACCGCTTCGATCAGCTGGCCCAGCGCGCCTTCGACCGCGTTTTCCCAGCCGGCCTCGACCTGCAGGCGCTCGCCGACGCGGGCTGCATCGTCCAGCCCCTGCGCCTTCAGCCATTGCGTCGCCGCGCCCTGCTCCTGACCCAGCGCGGCCGCCTGCAGGGTCTCGAGGGATGACAAGCGACCGCGCGCGGCCTGCGCCTGCTTGCGCAGTTCGGCCAGTTCGGACTGACGCGCGCGCTGCTGTTCCTGGGCGTCGGCGGTGGCCTGCTTGCGCTGCTCGACCTGCTCGCCCAGGGTGTCCAGCGATTCCTTCTGCGTCTCGTGCTGCAGCTGCAGCTGCTCGAAGGCATCGGCCAGGGTGTCGAGGTCCAGACCGGCGCGTTCGTTGATCAGCTGTTCGCGACGGCGGTCGGCATCCAGCACCTGCCGGTCGAGGTGTTCGATGCGGGTGCGTTCCACGTCGCCGGCACGCGCGGCCTCGGCCTGCTGGCGGCCATGCGCGTCCCAGCGCTGCTGCCAGTCGGCCAGTTGCATCTCGGCATCGCGTAGCGTGTCCTGGCGCTCCACGTCGCCTTCCTGCAGCAGTTCCAGCCGCGGCTCGGCATCGGCCACCGCCTCGCGCAACAGGTCCAGCTTCTGCTGGTCATCGAAGATGTGCGCACCGAGTTCGGACAGCGAGGCCTGCGCTTCGTCGCGGGCGCGTTGCAGGCGGGACGACAGCTCGCGCTGGTGGGCGATCTGCTGCTCGACCCGGGCCAGGGTGCTGCCCACCTGGTAGACCGCGGCCTGCGCGGCGTTGAGGGACTCGCTGGCGGTCTCGCGGCGTTCGCGGCCGGTCTCCAGCTCGCGCTCGGCCTCGCGCTGCTCGGCGATCAGTTGTTCGAGGCGGGTTTCTTCCTGCGCCAGCTTCTCGCGCAGGCGCTGCAGCTTGCCGTCGAGCGCACGGAATTCCAGCGCCTTCCATTCCACGTCCTTGATCCGCCGCTCGGCCTGGATCGCGGTGTACTGCTCGGCCTGCTTGGCCTGCCGCGCCAGGTGCTGCAGCTGCTTGCCGACTTCCTCGCGCAGGTCGTTGAGGCGGTCCAGGTTCTCGCGGGTGTGGCGGATCCGGGTCTCGGTTTCCTTGCGGCGCTCCTTGTACTTGGAGATGCCAGCGGCTTCCTCGAGGTAGACGCGCAGTTCCTCGGGCTTGGCGTCGATGACCTGCGAGATCATCCCCTGCTCGATGATCGAGTAGCTGCGCGGGCCCAAGCCGGTGCCGAGGAACAGGTCGGTGATGTCGCGGCGGCGGCACTTGGCGCCATTGAGGTAGTAGCTGCTCTGGCCGTCGCGGCTGACCATGCGCTTGACCGAGATCTCGTTGAAAGCCGCGTATTCGCCGGTGATGGTGTGGTCGCTGTTGTCGAACACCAGTTCGACCATCGCCTGGCTGACCGGCTTGCGCGCGGAGCTGCCGGAGAAGATCACGTCGGTCAGCGAATCGCCGCGCAGGCGGCTGGCGGCGGACTCGCCCATCACCCAGCGGATGGCGTCGATGATGTTGGACTTGCCGCAACCGTTCGGCCCGACTACGCCGGTCATGTTGGTCGGCAGGTGCAGGGTGGTCGGATCGACGAAGGACTTGAAGCCGGACAGCTTGATGGTGGACAGGCGCATGCGCGTCGGCGGATCCCGGGCGGCGGCAGGCGCCACCACTTGTGAATTTGGATTGAAAATATCCGCCAGGTGATTGATTTGTCTGGTGGAATCGCTCCGGCGTGGAACCGCCGATCGGTGAGTATAGCGGGGCTAGGCGGCCAGTCGCTCGCCGCTGGCGGGATCGAAGAACAGCACGTCCGCCGCACGCAGGCTCAGCCCAAGCGACCCTCCTTCGACCGGCGCCTGTTCAGGCGGCAAACGGGCAACCAGCGACAGCGCGCCGATGCGCAGGTTGACGAAAACCTCGTTGCCCACCGGCTCCACTGTGTCGACGGTGGCCGACAGCATCGCCTGTCCGTCAGCGACCACTGCGAGATGCTCCGGGCGGATGCCGGCAACGACGTGCCTCGGCAAACCGGCGGGAAGCCGCGCGCCGTCCAGTCGCACGCGCTGGCCATCGGCGAGCACCAGCGCCGGACCGTCGTCGATGACCAGCATGCCCTCGACGGTATTCATCGCCGGACTGCCCAGGAAGGTCGCCACGAACAGGTTGGCGGGATTGCGATACAGCGCCATCGGGGTGTCGATCTGCTGGACCACGCCATCCCGCATCACCACGATGCGCTGGCCCAGCGTCATCGCCTCGACCTGGTCATGGGTGACATAGATCATCGTGGTGCCGGTGCGGGCATGGATGCGGGCGATCTCGGCACGCATGCCGGCACGCAGCTTGGCGTCGAGGTTGGACAGGGGCTCGTCCAGCAGGAACACCTGCGGCTGGCGGACCAGCGCACGACCCAGCGCGACCCGCTGGCGTTGCCCGCCGGAGAGCTGCGCGGGCTTGCGTTCCAGCAAGGCGCCCAGCTCGAGAATGGCGGCAGCTTCGCGCACGCGGGCCTCGATCTCGGACCTGGGCAGCTTGCGCAGTTGCAGGGCGAAGGCCATGTTCTCGGCCACCGTCATGTGTGGATACAGCGCATAGCTCTGGAACACCATCGCGATGTCGCGCTCCTTCGGGGCGACCTCATTGACCACGCGCTCGCCGATCCGCAGCGTGCCCGAGGTGATCGATTCCAGCCCGGCGATCATCCGCAGCAGGGTCGATTTCCCGCAACCGGAGGGCCCGACCAGTACGATCCGTTCGCCATCGGCGATGTCGAACGTCGCCCCGGCGACGGCAACGTGGCTGCCTTCTGGGTAGACCTTGCGGACCTGCTCCAAGCCGACCTTTGCCATCCATCCGCTCCTGCTGGTTCACTGGCGGGGAACCGGATGCAAACCGGCCGCGACCCAGCTATTCTGCGCATGTAACCGTTTTCACGCCACCCCGGCAAGACTGCCCCGGAGCCCACCCGACATGACCGCGCCCACCTTCCCCGACGACTTCCTGTGGGGCGCGGCGACCGCCGCCCACCAGATCGAGGGCTCGCCCTTGGCCGACGGCGCCGGCCCGAGCATCTGGACCCGCTTCGCGCATACCCCGGGGATGATGCTCAACGGCGATACCGGCGACGTGGCCTGCGACCACTACCACCGCTGGAAGGACGACGTCGCGCTAATGAAGCAGCTGGGCCTGAAGGCCTACCGCTTCAGCGTGTCGTGGTCGCGGATCCTGCCGGAGGGCACCGGCCGGGTGAACCAGGCCGGGCTGGATTTCTATTCGAACCTGGTCGACGAGTTGCTGGCCAACGGCATCGAGCCGCTGCTGACGCTGTACCACTGGGACCTGCCGGCGGCGCTCGACGATCGTGGCGGTTGGCTCAACCCCGACATTGCCGACTGGTTCGCCGAGTACGCCAGGGTGCTCTACAAGGCGCTCGATGGCCGGGTGAAGAAGTGGGTGACGCTCAACGAGCCGTGGGTGGTGACCGATGGCGGCTACCTGCACGGCGCGCTGGCGCCGGGGCATCGCAGCAAGTACGAGGCACCGATCGCATCGCACAACCTGATGCGCGCGCATGGCGCGGCGGTGAAGGCTTACCGCGAGATGGGCCGGCACGAGATCGGCCTGGTCGTGAACATCGAGCCGAAGTACCCGGCCACGGACTCGACCGATGACGCCGCCGCGGTGCGCCGCGCGCATGCCTACATGAACGAGCAGTACCTGCACCCTGCACTGCTCGGCCACTACCCGCCGGAGCTCAAGCAGATCTTCGGCGACGCCTGGCCGGAGTGGCCGGCCGAGGATTACACGCTGATCCGGCAGAAGCTCGATTTCGTCGGCATCAACTACTACACCCGCAGCGTGACCAGGGCCGCGGAAAGCTATCCGCTCAACACCGGCGTGGTGCGCCAGCCGCTGGGCACCTACACCGAGACCGGCTGGGAAGTGTTCCCGCAGGGCCTCACCGATCTGCTGCTGTGGTTCAAGCAGACCTACGGCGACCTGCCGGTGTACATCACCGAGAACGGCGCCGCATTTTTCGATCCGCCCGCAGCGATGGTCGACGACGACGGCAAGCGCCGGATCAAGGATCCGTTGCGCACCGATTACCTGCGCAAGCATCTGCGCGCGATCCACGATGCGATCGAAGCCGGCGTGGACGTGCGCGGCTACATGCTGTGGTCGCTGCTGGACAACCTGGAATGGTCGCTGGGCTATTCCAAGCGCTTCGGCATGATCCACGTGAACTACGTGACCCAGGAGCGCACGCCGAAGGACAGCGCGCTGTGGTACTCGAAAGTGATCGCCAGCAACGGCGCGTCGCTGGCGGAGCCGTTGCCTTACTGAGTGCTGTTGATCGTCATGCCCGCGAAGGCGGGCATCCAGCGTCTTTCACCATGTTCACGAAAGTCTCTGGATCCCGGCCTTCGCCGGGATGACGAGCAGAAGTCCGCGACACCCCGTGTCGTATCAGTCGCCGGCGACGATCTCCACCCTCGCCGGCAACCGTGTGATCCGAAGTTCGCCATTGTCGATACCGGCACCGCCCTTGCGCACGCCGCCCCTGGCCCAGGGTTCCGGTAGCGACACCACCAGCCCACCCTTCGGCAACGTGATACCAGCACCTACGTCCAGCCGCAGCACATCGCCCTCGGCCTTGAGCGTGTAAGCCAGCGCGCCCTGCGGCGTGCGCAGCCCCTTCACCGAGACACCGACACCCGACAGCCAGTCGGTGGGCAAACCGGCGCCAATCACCAGCGCATCGTCGGACTCGCGGGTATAGGCGAACATGTCCAGCACCGAGCGCACGTAGTCGGACTCGACCCACGCATGCGGCAGGTCGCCGAGGAAGAACGGTTTGCGCGGCGTTCTCGAGACCACTTCCGCCCACTGGTTCCAGCCCGGCGGCTGGCGGTCCTTGAAGAAGAAATCCAGCGCTTCATGCGCCCGCTCGCGCCAGCCCAGGCGGACGAAGGTGCCGACGGTGCGCAGCTCGTATGGCGTGTAGTCCTTCCACTCGCGCTGGCCGTCGCGGCGCTGGACGAACTCGCGCCAGTAGCGCTCGAAGGTGTTGTGCAACAGGTCCAGCGGCAGCGTGTCTTGCTCGCCGCCGGGGGCCAGTGCGATGGTGGTCGAAGTCGCGTCGAAATCGCCCAGCTCGGCCGCGCCGGGAATGAAGTCGATGCCGTGCTGCTTCGTGGCGATGCCGATCGAGGCGTACAGGTCGGCGCGGAATTCATCGCGTGAGGCAGCGAAGCGCTTCGCGTCGTCCGCCTTTCCAAGCCATGCCGCGATCTCGACCGCGTCCTTGTAGCCGCGCAGCGCCCAGAAATCGTCCCAGTACGAATGCATCGGCTTGGCCGAATAGCCCTCGTGGCTGATCGATGCCGGCATCAAGCCATGGAACGCCGGGTTCTTCGCGCGGTTCGCTTCGGTGCGCTCGCTGAGCCGCAATTCGTCCATGTACTTCACCGCACCGACCACATGCGGCCACATCGCCTCCAGCAAGGCGCGGTCGCGGGTGAAGCGGTACTGCTCGGCAATCGCGTAGACAAGCTCACCGTGGCTGTCGTTCTCCGGCACCGGGTCGCTGCCGCGGTCGTCCACGCAGCACGGCACCTTGCCGCTGGCGAACTGGTACGGCGCGTACCAGCGCAGGAAGTCTTCCGCCACGTCGTCGCGACCCATGCGCAGCAGGCCTTCGTTGATCATCGCGCCATCGCGGATCCACGCCCGCGCATACGAGCGCGTGCCCGGCTGCAGGCGCGGACCCACGCGGCTGATGAGCATGTGGGCAAGCGAGGTGCGCAGGGTGTCGACCACGCGCTGGCCTTGCGCGGGCACCGTGATCCGGACGCGGTCGAGCTTTTCGCGCCACACCCCGGCGACGGACTGCTGGCGTTCCGCCGCGTTCGCTGCGTCGAGGCCACCCGCGCCGGACAATGTCGATGCCCAGGCAAGATCGAACGACTCGCCGGGGGCGAGCCGCACCGTGTAGTCCAACGCCGCGCTGGCCAGCCTGTCCTGGTCCTTCACTGAAATCGAAGGATCCGACGCCGGTACCGACTCTGGCCGCTCCTGCGACGCGAACATACTCGCCTGCCGTCGCGTGGCGTCCCTGGAGAACGCCACGTGGCGACCGTCCAGATCGAATGCGTTCGGCACGACCCGGATCGTCTCGATGGGGCTCACGCCACCCGTCGTGTTGAGGAACTGGCTGGGCGGATTGACCTGCAACGGGCGTGCGCGAAGTCGCAGCGTGTAATCGGCCGACGCGCGTGTCGTGTTGGTCAGCCGATAGCGGGCGACCAGGCGCGCATCGTCCGGCTCGCCTTCGGCGAAGGCCGTGACATCGAGCTTGAAGCGCGGATGCGTCCAATGCACGGACGGAATCGGGAGGTAGCCGTCCTGCAGCGATTGTGTGGTCTGCACATCGGCCCATGTGACCAGCTTGCCATCCACCACCACGAACGGTTCGATGCTGGGCGCGCCCTTGGCCAGTTCGATCGCGCCGTCCTCGCCGATCAGGCCCTGCTCCCGACCGCCGTCGATGCCGACGATGGTCCAGTACGGCTGCTCGCCGGAAAACCCGCGCGGCCAGCTGCCGCGCGGCGCGCGCGATGCGACGGCCTTGAGGAAATCGTTGGTCGTGGCGCTGAACGCGAGCGGCTGCATCTCGATTGCAGCCAGCGCTGGACCGCCCACGACGGCAGGCGTGATCCGGAGATAGCGCGCTTCCGCTTCCGGCAAGGCGATGAAATCCTTGCCGCCGTCGCTGCCGCGCACGTCGCGCACGGTGCGCCACGCCGCTCCATCATCAGACAGCGCGATGGCGTAATCGCCGGCACGCGTGGCATCACTCCAATCCAGGATCGCGCCACCGAATTCACGCACACGACCGAGATCCTGGATCCAGCCCTTCCCGCTGCGCGACAGCGTGCCCGCCAGCGGCGAACCGTCATCGACCGGCAAGCTGCGGAAGGACAGCTCATCGATGCAGGCACTGCCCTTGCCGCCGCCCTTGCCTGCGCTGATGGTCAGCTCGAAACTCTCGGTCGCACGCAACGTGCGGTCGGTCGCCGGCCCCCAGGCGAAGTCGATCTGCCGTTTCCTGCTTCTCGCTGCCGTCCATGTGGAGGGCAACACGGTATTGGGCTGGTTGCGCCACCAGACGTTGTCGCCGCTGGCGTCGGCCAGCTTGATTTCGACGTTGTTGACCGGACCCTCGCCACGCAGGAAATAGCGGAATTCGTAATTGGCTGGATAGCGGATCGGCAACACGCGACGTGCGACCGCATAGCCGGACACGCCGTTGAAGTCGTAGTCCAGGCACAGCGCCTTGCCCGCCTCGCCATCGATCTGGCGCAGCGAAGCGCTGACGCTGTCGGAGGCGGTGGCCTTCCACGCGGAGATGTCGTCGAAGCCATCGAGCAAGCGCGCTTCCTGCGCATGCGCGACGGGTGCAAGTACGAACAGCAGCATGATCGAACACTTCCGGAGCATGTTCAGGCTCATCTTCGCTTCGTGTCGTTGATCGTTGCCATCCATGGCGGTGAATCCCGGCTTCGGGTCGCCCTGCCCGGCCATCCGTGGCCGGGCGTTCGCAGCCCCGCGCGCCAGTGGGGCGCAAGCGGGACTGCTCACCCTTTCACACTCCCGACCAGAAGCCCCTGCATGTAGTAGCGCTGCAGCGACAGGAACAGCAACAGCACCGGCAGCACGGTGACCACCGAGCCGGCCATCATCAATTCGTTGTCCTGCACGTGTTCCCGCGACAGGCTGGCCAACGCGACCGGCAAGGTCTGCAGGCTCTGGTCGCTGAGCACGATCAGCGGCCACATGAAGTCGTTCCATGCGCCGAGGAAGCTGAAGATCGCCAGGGTGACCAGGATCGGCTTCAGCACCGGCAGCACCACCTGCCAATAGATCCGCCACTCGCCGGCGCCGTCGATGCGCGCGGCGTCGAGCAGTTCGTCGGGGATGCTGCGTGCGTACTGGCGCACCAGAAAGATGCCGAACACGCCCGCCAGACCCGGCACCATCGCGCCGGCATACGTGTTGACCAGGCCCATCTGCTTGAGCAGCAGGAACAGCGGCATCATCGCCACCTGCCCCGGGATCACCATCACCGCCAGCAGGCTACGGAACACTTTCTCGCGGCCGGCGAATTGCAGCTTGGCGAAGGCGTAGCCGGCCATGGTGTTGAGCAGCACCGACACCAGCGTCACCGCGATCGACACCATCAGGCTGTTGGCGAAATAGCGGCCCATGCCCGCGCGCACGAACAGTTCGCGATAGTTGTGCAGGGTCGGATCGGCGGGCAGCAACGGCGGCGGGAAATGGCTGGCCTCGCCCGGCTGCATGAACGAGACCGACAGCATCCACACCAGCGGGAACAGGCTGAGCACGGCCAGCGCCAGCAGCAGGCCGTTGACGATGGCGGCGGCGAGCCTGCGGTTCATGCGCTCACTCCACCCCGCGCCTGCGCGCCAGCCACAGCAGGCCGCTGGTGATGCTGGTCATGATCACGAACAGCAGGAAGGCGACCGCCGATGCATTGCCGAGGTTCCACCACTTGAAGCCCTCTTCGTACATCAGGTAAAGCACGCTGACCGTGCTCTGCAGCGGCCCGCCCTGGGTCATCACGTAGGGCTCGGCGAACATCTGGAAATAGCCGGCCATGGTCAGGATGCCGACAAGCAGCAGCACCGGGCCGAGCATGGGCAGGGTGACGTGGCGGAACTGCCGCCAGCCGGACGCGCCGTCGATGCGCGCCGCTTCGTAGAGGTCTTCCGGGATCGCCTGCAGGCCGGCCAGGAAGATGATCATGTTGTAGCCGAAGTTCTTCCACACCGCGAACAGGATGATGGTCGGCATCGCCCACGCGGGATCGCCCAGCCAGTCCACCGGCGCGATGCCCAGCGAGGACAGGCCCCAATTGACCATGCCGTACTGGGTGTGGAACAGGTAGCGCCAGATCACCGCCACCGCGACCACCGTGGTCACCACCGGTGCGAACAGCGCGGTGCGGAAGAACGGCCGCAGCCGCGACAGTTTCGAATGCAGCAGCAGCGCCGCGCCGAGCGACGCGGCGATGGACAGCGGCACACCGACCAGCACGAAGTAGAACGTGTTGCCGAGCGCCTTCCAGAACAGCGGGTTCTGCAGCAGCGTGATGTAATTGCCCAAGCCGACGAAGCGCAGGCTGCCGATGTCGGCTAGCGCGTAGATGTCGAAGTCGGTGAGGCTGAGCGCCAGCGCCGCCAGCACCGGCACGCCGAAGAACAGCGCTATCACCAGCAGCGCCGGTCCGGCGAACAGCCAACCCGCAAGCCGCGTGCTCATCGCGCAGGCTCCGCGGTCTTGTGGTCCAGCATCCAGCGCCGCTTGGCGAGGATCGCATCGGCGCGGCGGTCGAGTTCCGCGGCGGCCTCGTCCACGGTGACGCGATGGTTGGCCAGCTGTTCGCCGACGATGCGCATCTCCTGGGCGATGCGTTCCCACTCCGGCACTTTCGGCGCCGGCACCGCGCGCTCCAGCTGGTCGCGGTATGCGGCCGCATACGGATCATTCGCCAATGTCGCCGAGGTTGCCCACGGCGAGCGCCGTGGCGGCAGGTCGCCGGTCAGTTCGTGCAGGCGCAGTTGCTGTTCTGGTTCGGACAGGAAGGCGATCAGTTTCCACGCCGCGTCCTTGCGATTGGATTGCCTGAACACCACGAAGCTGGTGCCACCGGCGATCGAGGCACCAGGTCCATTGGGACCCGGAAGCGGCATCGTGGTCCATGCATCCTTCAGCGCATCCGGCATGCGCTTCTTGAACTCGGCGATGTTCCACGGTCCGCTGATGTAGAACGAAAACGTGCCCTTGCCGAATTCGTCCCAGACATTGGAAATGCGGGTGTTGTCGATGCGCGGCGCATAGCCCAGGTCGAACAGTTCAAGATAGAACGCCAGCGTGCGCTTGAAGCCGGCGCTTCGGAAATTCCCGTAGCGGCCGTCATCGCGCAGCAGCGGATCGGGCTGCTGCACGGCCAGGTTCAACAGCGGCTCGTATTCGTTCAGGGGCAACAGGATCGCGGACTGGTCCGGCCCGGCCTGGCGCTCGATCGCCGCCATCGCCGCCTTCCACTGCGTCCAGTCCTGCGGCAATGACTGCAAGCCTGCCCTCGCCAGCAAGTCCTTGCGGTAGTAAGGCACGCGGGTTTCCACGTACCACGGCACCGCATACGCGCGTCCATCAATGACGCCACTGTCCCAGGCGCCTGCGAAGAAATCCTCGCGGGCGAAACCGGGTGTCGCAGCGATGCGCGCATCCAGCGGTTCCAGCGCGTCGAGCGTGGCGAACTCCGCGATCCAGCTGTTGCCCAGCGGCACCACGTCCGGCAAGGCATCGCCGGCGAAAGCGGTCAGCAGTTTTTCGTGCGCCGCGGTCCACGGCAGTTGCTGCAGCTCGACCTTGATACCCGGATTGCGCCGCTCGAATTCCGGCAGCATGTTGGCGACGACTTCGCCTTCGTAACCCATCGCCCAGAAGCGGACGACCTGGCGCGAATCGGCCGGCTCACGCTTGCAGGCAGCCAGCAGCGCGACGAGCGCCAGCCCCGCCACGCCGCATGCGAGCCAGCGCGCGCGCATGCCTCAGCCGCCCTTGCCCGCCGCGTCCTTCGGCACCGTCGCTTGCTTCGGCAACGCATCCAGCCAGCCCCCGCTGAAACCGGCGCGCTGCAGGCCACGCTGGATATGCGGATTGCGCCGCATCACCTCCCAGATGAAGCCGCTGCGGTGGTTCTCGATCATCAGCACGATCGGCCCCTGGTCGATGCCCAGGTAGTCGCCATCGACCCAGCCGCTGCCCTCTGTGACGCGGCCATGCTGCAGGTCCGCTTCGGCGAAGGTGAAGCTGGGATTGAACGCATCCAGGAAACCGTACTCGCTGTAGATGTCCTTGCCGTAGCGTTCGTGCATGGCCTCGATGGCCGGGATCACGATCTCCGGCGCGAACGCGATCGAACCCGCCGCCGCCGTCGGCACGATGGTGCCGTCGTCCACCACGTGTTCGATGCCGGCACCGCGCGCGGTGTAGGTGCGGAACAGGCGGGTGGTGCCGTCGTACTCGAAGCTGGCGTCCACCGGGCCGTCGCTGGCGGTGAGCCCCCACACGTTCTTGCCGTAGCCCTTCCAGCCCGCGGGGTTTTCGATGGCATAGGCCTGCTGCGAGTACACCGCGCGCCGGCTGTTCTCGAAATAGTCGATGCCCCTGCCTTTCATGTAAGCGTCCTGGATACCGCGGAAGTCGATCCACACATGCGAATACTGGTGGCCGAACAGCGGCGGGAAGCTCAGGTGCTCCTGCCCGTGGAACTTGCCCCAGGTGCGGTCGTAGCTTGCGGTCCAGGCCTCGTACGCATCCTGGCCCACCGGGTGCGTGGGCGAACCCAATGCCAGCACGTACACCAGCAGCGCTTCGTTGTAGCCCTGCCAGTCGTACTTGAGCATGCCCTCTTCCGGGCTCCAGCCCATCGAGATCAGCGGCTTGCGTTCCTGCGCCCAGGTCCAGTCGACGCGGCGGTAGATCTTGTCGGCCAGGCGGCGGATTTCCGCCTCCTTGCGATCCTCGCCGTCGTAGTAGGTCTGCGCGAACAGCACGCCGCCCAGCAGCAGCGCGGTATCCACCGTGGACAGCTCGTTCTCGCCGGCGCGCAGGCCGTTGTCCATTTCCAGGAAATGGTAGAAAAAGCCCCTGTAGCCGGACGCGCCCCGCGCATGGGTGCCCTGCGGCGCGCGCGCGAAGAAACGCAGCGTGGCCAGGGTGCGGTCCACCGCCTGCTCGCGGCTGATCCAGCCGCGCTCCACGCCCACGCCGTACGCGGTCAGGCCGAAGCCCACCGCCGCGATGCTGGACGCCGACGGCGTGGGCCAGCGATCCGGCACCAAGCCGTTGACCGGGTTGCCGGTTTCCCAGAACCAGTCGAAGGTGCGCCGCTGCAGGTCATCCACCAGTGGCGGCAGTTCGCGGACCGGCGCGGGTTTCGACGCGGTGGCTGCGGATGCCGTTGGAGGGGGCTGACGCCCGCAGCCAGCCGCGACGAAAACGATTCCGATTGCTGCACCGAGCAGCGCGACACGGGCCAGTGCCCGTGTCGTCTTTGTCGCCGCTATTACCATTCAAGCCTCACCGACAACTTGAAGGTGCGGGTCGGGCCATCGATGTTGTTGCCGTTGACCACGCCAACGTTGGGATTCACCGGACCGCCGGCCGGGCCCCAGCCGGTGTCGAACTGGTTCCAGTTACGCCAGTTGAAGACGTTCAACACGTCCGCGCGCAGCTTGAAGGCGAAATCGCCGGGCAGTTGGAAGCGCTTCTCCGCTGCCAGGTCGAACTGCTTGTAGCCGATGTCGTAAACCGGCATGACCGGATCGTAGAACGAGTTGAGTGCGCCGCAATTGGCCGCACCGGTGATCGGCGTGCAGGTGCCGTTGGCCGGCGACAAGGTGTTGTTCACCGCGAAAATCGGCGTGGGCGCCTGCAGCACCAGCTTGCTGCTGAAGGTCAGATCCCAGCCCGGCGAATAGATGCCGGTCAGCACCAGGCGGTGCTTGGGCACACCGGTGGAGGTATAGAACTGGTCGCGAACCGATGCATAGTCGAACAGGTAGGTTTCGCCCTCTGAAGCGTTCGGCCGGTTTTCCTCGCCATCGGTATAGGTATAGGCGATACCCACGCCCCAGGGCGAGCTGTCGGTATACGGCTTGTCGATGGAGAGCAACAGCGAGTTCTGGTTGAAGGCGAAGCCGTTGTCGCCCAGGATCAGGTTGCCGTAACCGGGCACGGCGATGAACGGCGAGCCACCCCAGGTCTGCCCTTGCGCCTCGTACTGGTGGAAGCTGCCGTCCGGGCGGCGGCTACCCAGATGCATGTAGAAATTGTCGCGGCTGCGGATGTGTTGCAGCGTGACCGATGTATTCCAGTCCTGCCCCCACAGTTCGACCCGGTTGCGCATGCCCAGGCTGTACTGATCCGAATACGGCGTCTTGAAATCGTTGTTGAGCAGCTGGATCTCGCCACCGGCAACAGGATTGGCCGCCGCATACGCTGCAAGTCCTTCCGGCGTTGCCAACGCGGGATTGAACGCGATGCAGGCGGTGCCCGTGCACGGATGCAATGGCGTGCGGAAGTTGATGGTGTAGGTGGTGAACGCACCGCCATAGAACTCGCGCGCCATGTAATCGAAGATCGTGCGGTCGTAGGCACGGCCGGCACCGCCGAAGATCACATGGCGCTGGTCGCCGGTCAGGTCGTAGGAAAAGCCCAGGCGCGGCGCGAAATTGTTCTTGTCGTTGCTGCGGTTGCTGCCGTTGCCGATGTAGTCCTCGATGTCGTAGTCCGTGTTCTGGATGTTGGTCCAGTTGCGCAACGCGGCGGCGATCGTCGGATCCAATACCCGGTCGGTATAGCTGGGATTGTCCTCGACGTCCCAACGGATGCCCATGTTCACCATGAGCTTGTCGGTGACTTCCCAGTCGTCCTGGATGTAGATGCCGACCTGGGTGTTGCCGGTGCTGACGAAGGGATCGCGCCCGCTGCGCGGCGAGGTGTATTCGACGCGGAACGGCAAGGTCATGCTTTCATTGATGTCGTACCAGTAGCGCGGGAACGGCGGGAACTGCTGGAACGCCTTCAGGTCGATTTTCTTGTACTTGAAGCCAGCCTTGATCGTGTGCCCATCAATGCCGAACCAGGTGAAGTCGTCCTGGATCGCCCAACCCTTCTGCGACTTGTCCTGGAAGCTGGGGCCGCTGCCGGTGTTGAGAACGGTCAGCAAGTTCGGGTTGGACGCGGAGCCAGGATTGGTCGGGTTGATGACCACGTAACGGGCGCTCGTCCCGTTTTCGACCGGGCTGGGGTTGTAGCCGGCCGATTCGTAGGTGATGTGCGCGTCGTTCATCCAATCCTGCGCGGAATACACCGAACGCAGGTCGAGACGCGTTTCCTTGTTCGGAATGTCGGTGGCATAGCTGCGCGCACCAGTGCCGCCGATGCCGCTGAGGTTGAGCTCTTCCCTGCGGCGTGCGCTGAATTCGATCAGGTGGTCATCGCTCGCCTGGAAACTCAACTTGCCGAAATACAGGTCGGACTTGAACGGGCGGCTGGTCGCCCCGAACTCGCTGCGGATCGATTCCGGCAGGTTGGCCAGGTTGACCTGGGCCGGCGGCTCGATCGACACCGGACGGATGATGTCCTTGCCCTCATAGGACAGGAAATAGTGCAGGCGATCCTTGATGATCGCGCCGCCCACCCAGGCGCCGAACTGCTCGTATTTTTCCTCGGTCTTGCTGCCGGCGACTTCCTCGTCCGGCGTCGGCTTGCGCCAGGCTTCGGTATAGCGGTCCCAGAACACCGCGCCCTTGAAATCGTTGCTGCCCGAGCGGGTCACCGCGGTGATCGCAGCGCTGCTGATCTGGTCGTACTCCGCCTTGTAGTTGGAGGTGATGACCTTGAATTCACCGATCGCCGATTGCGGGAACGGATTGCCCGGGCTGTCGTCCTGGCCGGTGATGCCACCCGGCGTCACGTAGTTCTTCTGGCCCACGCCATCGATGAACACATTGATGTTGTTGGCGCCCTGCGCACCGCTGCGGATGCGCGATTCGCTGCCGTTGTCGGTGAACAGCATGCCCGGCACGGTATCGGCGAAGGCGAGGAAGTTGCGCGAGTTCTGCGGCAGCATCTCGATCTGCTTGGCCGTGACATACGTCGCCACTTCGGAGGTCTTGGTCTCCGGCACGAACTCGGCGGAGGCAACCACGCGATCGAGCGTCGTCACCCCGTCGGCGGGGATGGCGGGGGCCGCCTGTCCCAGATTCACCGTGGCCACCTGGCCTACCGCCAACGTGATGTCGCGCGTACCACCGGAGCCGCCCTCGACCCGATAGGTGCCCGGCGGCAGGCCGGGGATCGTGTAGCTACCGGTGGCGCCGCCCTGCGCGGTACGGCGCAGACCGGTTTCCACGTTGGTCACGGTGATCGTGCTGCCGGCGGCCACCTGGCCGCGCAAAGTCGCCGAAGTCGATTGCGCGAAGGCAGTCGGTGCCGCCATCAGCAGGCAGGCCGCGAGCGCGCAGCTCAGCATATTGAGGTTGTAGCGCTTGGAGTGGCTCTTCTTCATGTGGCATCCCCTCCCGGGACACGATCGATTGCGAAGTGGTGGTCTTGCTTGTTGCGGAGACAGGGAATCGGCCGCTCAGGAGCTGTCTGGCGATGCGCGCGCGCCACATGTCGACGCGCGCACCACCAGTTGCGGCTGGCGCAAGTTGTCCTCGGCTTGCCCGTCGACGGCAGGCGCCAGCAAGCGGCGCATCGCATCGGCACCAAGTGCGGCGATGTCCATGCGCATCGTGGTCAGGCCCGGCGGCACGTAACGCGCCAATGGGATGTCATCGAAGCCGGCCACCGCGATGTCGTTCGGTACCGCCACGCCGGCCGCGTTGAAGGCAGACAGGCAGCCCAGGGCCATCATGTCGTTGGCGGCGAACACCGCATCCGGCAGGGATGCTCCGGCCAACAGCGTCTGTGCAGCTTGCTCGCCAGACGCCTCGCGGAAATCGCCTTGCAACACCTCCGGGGTCGCGCCTGGCAGCAACTCGGCCAGCGCATCGCGATAGCCGCGCATGCGCTCGGCCGCTTCATGGTTGCCCGACGGGCCGGAAATGAAGGCGATTCGTCGATGCCCTAGCGAGACGAGATGCGTCACCATCGCGCGTGCGCCGGCATGGTTGTCGATCCCGATCTGCCGCTGCCCCGGCTTGCCGAGCTGCGAGCTGATCAACACGGCATCCGGCAATACCTCGAGTGCGGCTGCGAGATGGCCGTCACCATCGTCATACGGCGACATCACCAGCAGGCCATCGACCCGCCCGCGCATGCTGCGCAGGGCGTCGCCCTGTTCGCGCGGGTCGCCGTGGTAGCTGGAAACCAGCAGGTGGAGCGCATGCTCGCGGGCGACTTGGTCGATCCCGTAGATCAGTTCGGAGAAGAATTCGCCGTACACCTCGGGCAGCACCACCCCGATCGTGCGGGTGCGCCGGCTGCTCAGGCTGCGGGCGGCATGGTGCGGCATGTAACGCAGCCGGTCGGCCACTTCCTGCACGCGCTGGCGGACCGCCTCGGCGACGTTGCCCTGGCCGTTCAAGGCGCGCGAAACAGTGGCCACGGACACCTGGGCCTCGCGCGCCACATCCTTGATGGTGACCGTCATCCGCCGCCTCGCCCTGCTGGGACCAGGCGGACTGTAAACGTTTCCAGTCGAGTTGCAAGTAAACGATTACATGCCGACTACATCACGTTCCAATGACTTTTTAACTTGCTGTTTTTCCTGGAATTTGCAGGCCGGGCCAGGCTGCGCCACGCTGCAATGCAGCACGCCAGTCGGGACTGGATTCGACCTAGCCGGCTTCGCCCGGGGTGCGTGCCCGGATCGACAGCGCATGGATGTCGGTCTGCATCATGTCCCCAAGCGCGGCGTAGACCAGCCGGTGCCGGGCCAGCGGCAACTTGCCGGCGAATGCACTGCTGACGATGTCGACGCCGAAGTGCCCCTGCCCGCCGCGCGCACCGGCATGCCCGGCGTGCTTGTGGCTGTCGTCGGCGACGTCGAGCGATTGCGGGGCCAATGCTTCGGTGAGCAAGGCGCGGATGCGCTCGACCCGCTGCGGGTTGAGCCGTGGCAGGTCGGCCTCGGTCCAGCCGGTGCTCACGGCAGGACCTTGCGGAACGGGCGCACCTCGACCCGCGCGTAGACGCCGGCGGCCACGTAGGGGTCGGCGTCGGCCCAGGCGCGGGCGGCCTCGAGCGAAGCGAATTCGGCGATGACGATGCTGCCGCTGAACCCGGCCGGGCCCGGGTCCTCGGCATCGATCGCCGGGCACGGCCCGGCCAGCAGCAGGCGACCTTCGTCGCGCAATGCGTTAAGGCGGGCCAGGTGCTCAGGGCGCGCGGCGAGCCGCTTCGGCAGGACATCCGCTCCATCGAACCCTTCGATCGCGTACCACATCGGTGTGCCACTCCATGAACCGGTGCGGGCATTGTAGGCGGCGCGAGTGGACACGGCCGGCTGCAGCGCTTACCCTGCGGCTTCGTTCCAGGCCCGACCTTGCGGCCCCGCGCGACACCCGGCCCCATCAGGCCGCACCGCGCCCGCCAATCCGGCCTCTCCGCCACCCGTCCCGCCGCCGCCCCATCCGGGCGCCAGCGCACGCAGGCATGGCGGGATGCAGCTCCACGCAGCACTGCCCGGCCGCTTGCGGCCTCATGCGACGAAGGTGTGGCCCGGAGGGGGCCGCCGACCGATGACATCCCAACCGAGTTCCGGCGCCAGCGCCGACTTGCATGCCAGCCCGAATGCCCATCCGCAGCAGCAGGAAATGCCGCTGGCGGTGGTGCTCGGCCAACCGGTCCTGCAGATCCCGCAGGACCTGTACATCCCGCCGGACGCGCTGGAAGTCATCCTGGACGCCTTCGAGGGCCCGCTCGACCTGCTGCTGTACCTGATCCGCCGGCAGAACCTGGACATCCTCGACATCCCGGTGGCGTCGATCACCCGCCAGTACGTCGACTACATCCAGGGCATGCACGAACTGCGCTTCGAGCTGGCCGCCGAATACCTGGTGATGGCCGCGATCCTGGCCGAGATCAAATCGCGCCTGCTGCTGCCGCGTCCGCCAAGCGAGGAAGGCATCGAGGAAGACCCGCGCGCCGACCTGGTCCGCCGGCTGCAGGAGTACGAACGCTACAAGAAGGCCGCCGAAGACCTGGACACCCTGCCCCGGCAGGAACGCGACACCGCCCCGGTCAGCGCCTTCGTGCCGGACCGCGCGGAGATCCGCCTGCCGCCGCCGGTGGACATCCGCGAGATGCTGCTGGCCCTGCACGACGTGTTCAAGCGGGCGGAGCTGTACACCCAGCACGCGATCAAGCGCGATGCGCTCAGCGTCCGCCAGCGCATGGGCGAACTGCTGGAGCGGCTCGCCGACGGCCAGTTCCACCGCTTCGAATCGCTGTTCACCGTCGAGGAAGGCAAGCTCGGCGTGGTGGTGACCTTCCTCGGCCTGCTCACCCTGGCCAAGGAACAGTTGCTCGACATCGTCCAGGAAGGACCGGCGGCACCGATCTACGTGAAGTCGCTGGCTTCCGATGAGGGCGCTCCCGCCGTCACGGACCTGTCGAGCGAGTTCGACGACGAGCCGGCAGCGAACGACGGATGAATCGCAACGATCGCTGTCATCCCTGCGCAGGCAGGGATCCAGTGGCTTTCCTGTTCTGGCACTAACACAACCAATGACGCTGGATTCCTGCCTACGCAGGAATGACGGCAAAGACTCAAGAGCCAATGGATCAAACCCTCGTTACCCGCATCGTCGAAGCCGCCCTGCTCGCGGCCAGCCAGCCATTGACCGTGGTCCAGCTCAATGCCCTGTTCCCGCTGGACGAGCCGGCACCGGAAGGCAGCATCGAAGCCGGCCTGCAGTCGCTGCAGGATGCCTGCGCCGAGCGCGGCGTGGAGTTGATCGAGGTCGCGTCCGGCTGGCGCTTCCAGGTCAAGGCCGATGTCCACCCGTGGGTGGCCAGGCTGTGGACCGAGCGCCAGACCAAGTACACCCGCGCCACCCTGGAAACGCTGGCGCTGATCGCGTATCGCCAGCCGATCACTCGCGGCGAGATCGAGCAGGTCCGCGGCGTGGCGGTCAACAGCAGCATCATCAAGGCGCTGGAAGAACGCGAGTGGATCCGCGTGGTCGGCCACCGCGACGTTCCCGGCAAGCCCGAACTGCTGGCGACCACCCGCGCCTTCCTCGACTACTTCGGCCTGAAGCGCCTGGACGAACTGCCGCCGCTGTCCGAACTGCGCGACATCGGCGAACTCGAACCGCAATTGCCGTTGGCGGCGGCGATCCCGGCCGGCGCGGCTTCGGAAATGGTGTCAGGGACGATTTCACCTGATGACATTGATGTTGCTGGCGAAGACCAACCAGAAATCGTCCCCGGCACCCTGTCTGCCGACGGCAACGACCCGGACGAGGACACCACCTCGCCCGCCATTCCCGACACCGATACCGAAACCGATACCGCCGAATCCATCGGCGACATCGAAACCGACACTGACCACCCCGGAGACGACGCGAATCCCGCATCGTCGGAGCAGAACGCATGAGCAAGAAAGACGAATCCACCCGCCGCCCGCTGAGCCTGAAGGCGAAGGCCGCGCCGGAAGCCGCCGAGGCGCCGCGCATCGAGGAGCGCCTGCACAAGGTGCTGGCGCAGGCCGGCCTGGGCTCGCGCCGCGCGCTGGAGCAGCGCATCGCCGACGGCCTGGTCAAGGTCAACGGCGAAGTCGCGCGCACCGGCATGAGCATCACCGGCGGCGACAAGATCGAGCTGGACGGCAAGACCTTCGTCGCCAGCGCGCTGGTCGATGCCCCGCGGGTGCTGCTCTACAACAAGCCGGAAAGCGAGGTCACCACCCGCGAAGACCCGGAAGGCCGCCCGACCATCTTCGAGGCGCTGCCCACGCTGAAGGGCGCGCGCTGGATCGCGATCGGCCGCCTCGACATCAACACCACCGGCCTGCTGCTGCTCACCACCGACGGCGAGCTGGCCAACGCGATGATGCATCCGAGCTTCGAAGTCGAGCGCGAATACGTCTGCCGCGTGCGCGCGCCTGAAGGCGAGGACGTGGTCAACGAGAAGATCGTCGACCGCCTGGCCCGCGGCGTGGCGCTGGACGACGGCCCGGCCAAGTTCGACGAGATCGAGCGCATCGGCGGTACCGATTCGCACGATTGGTTCCGGGTGCTGCTGAAGGAAGGCCGCAACCGCGAAGTGCGCCGCCTGTGGGAATCGCAGGGCTGCCAGGTCTCGCGCCTGAAGCGCATCCGCTACGGCCAGGTGCGCCTGCCGCAGCCGCTGCTGCGCGGCCACTCGCAGGAACTGCCGCAGGCCGAGGTCGATGCGCTGCGCAAGTCGGTCGGCCTGGAGGACGGCACGCCGTCCGCATTGACCCTGATGCCGGTGCTCGGCCAGCGCAAGGCCAGCAAGACCGTGGTGACCGGCAATGCCCGCAGCCACGGTTACGTGGGCGGCCACAGCACCGCCGACGAAGGCCGCGAACTGCGCCGCTTCGACAACGTCCGCGAGGATCGCGGCCGCGGCCGTGGTGGTCCACGCAAGCCGGGCGGCCTGACCGTGAGTGGCGAAGCCGCCGCCAAGCAGGCCAACAAGACCTTCAAGCCGAAGGGTCCGCGCCCGCAGGGCCAGCGCCTGCGCCCGGGCGAGCAGCGCGGCGAGAACCCGACCGAGATGCGCACCTGGTACGTGCCGGACGGCGTGGACACCGGCCCCAGCGGGCACCGCAACCCGGATGCCGGCAATCGCGGCCCGAAGAAGTACGGCAGCAAGCCTCGCCCGCAGGGCGGCGGCTTCAACCCGGACGCACCGCGCGGCCCGCGCCCGCAAGGCGACAACCGGGGACCGCGCCGCGAGGGCAGCTTCAACGCCGACAACCGCGGCCCGCGTCGCGAAGGCAGCTTCAACGCCGGTGCCGGCGAAGGCCGTCCGGCGCGCGCGCCGCGTCCCTACGGGCATCCCGGCAATGCGCCGAGCTTCCCGTCCGACCACGCCAACCCGGGCAGCTTCAATCCCTACGCGGACCGCCCGCGCGGCGCTCGGCCCGGCGGCAACAAGCCCGCGGGTGCGCGCCCGAACAACGCCGGCCCACGTGGCCCGCGTCCGGGTGGTCCGGGCGGGAACAAGCCCGGCGGCAACCGTGGCGGCCCGCGCGGTGGCGGTGGCGGTGGCGGCAGCCCGTACGGCAACCGCTGATCGATTCCCTCACCGAGGCTTCCGCATGCGCCGCATCGCCATCGCCCTGTTGTCGCTCGCCTGCCTGTCGCCTGCACAGGCGCAGGTCGCGATGCCGGCGGAGATCAAGCCACTCGAGTACATCGATGCCAAGCGCCTGGCCGATGCCGACGAAAAGAGCGTCACCGGCGCTGCCCACGACGCGATGCTGGCCGCGCAGCGCAAGCTGTTGGACGAAGGCGTGGTGGAATGCTCGCTGGGCAAGCCGCAGAAGGACTTCAGCGGCTTCACCGTCGTCATGGCGCTGGACGCGAGCGGTCGCGTGCTGCGTACCTGGCGCGAGGGCGGCTCGCCGCTGGCGATCTGCCTGCAACGCTACGTGCGCGACAAGGTCGTGTTCGTGCCACCGCGCGCGCCGTTCCACACGTCTCTGGCGATCAGCTTCACCAAGTGACCGGCCGGCATCGATGCCACGAAGGGCGCCCACTGGGTGCCCTTTCCATTTGCGCGGTCATCCCAGGCAGGGAAACACGATTGATTGCAAATATGGAACGATTCGGTATCGATTGACCGACTAGATCCATCCATGCGCACAATCCAAGATGCCGGCCACGGAAACCGGCATCCTGCCGATCCGCGAAGGGAGCAGCATCATGGGCACCAAGAAGATCCTCCACGTCACCAGCGCCCCCGGCCGGCATTGGGTCGGCAACGGCTTCCAGGTGCATGGCATGTTCGGCTACAGCGGGCCGGGCGTGGCCGAGCGCAGCCCGTTCCTGATGCTGGATTACGCGGCGCCCTACGAATTCCAGCCCACCCGCGAGCGTCGCGGCGTCGGCCAGCATCCGCATCGCGGCTTCGAGACCGTCACCATCGTCTACGACGGCGAGGTCGAGCACCGCGATTCCACCGGCAACGGCGGGATCATCGGCAAGGGCGACGTGCAATGGATGACCGCCGCGGGCGGCATCCTCCACGAGGAGTTCCACTCTCCCGGCTATGCCGAGCGCGGCGGGCCGTTCGAGATGGTCCAACTGTGGGTCAACTTGCCGAAGAAGGACAAGATGGCGGCGGCCGGTTACCAGGGCATCACCGATGCGCAGATCCCGGCGGTCGCCCTGCCCGCCGGTGCCGGCACGCTGCGGGTGATCGCCGGCGACTACGACGGCCATCGCGGCCCGGCCAGCACGTTCAGCCCGATCAACGTCTGGGATGTGCGACTGGGCGCAGGCAAGACCATCGCCCTGCCGCAGCCGGAAGGCTGGACCACGCTGGTGGTGGTGCTGGCCGGCACGGTGCAGCTCAACGGCGAAACGGTCCTGCGTCCCGCGCAGATGGCGACGCTGTCCACGACCGGCACCGGCGTGACCATCGAAGCCAGCGGCGATGCCAAGGTGCTGCTGCTTGCCGGCGAGCCGATCGACGAGCCTGTGGTCGGCTACGGACCGTTCGTGATGAACAGCGAGCAGGAGATCCACCAGGCGATCGCCGACTTCAATGGCGGCAAGTTCGGCAACATGCACTGAGCAGCAAGCGTCCGTGATTCCGGTGCACACCGGGATCACGGCCATGCGCTTCAATGGGCATCCACTGACCAGGAGTTGCAATCCATGGCCGTTTCCACCGTCCGCGCCAGCATCGGCGCCACGCCCTACACCGTCGAACTGAGCGACAACCACGGCCATCACTGGCTGGGCGACGAGCCCGAGGACATGGGCGGCGCCAATGCCGGCCCGGCGCCGGAGCAGCAGTTGCTGGCGTCGCTGGGTACGTGCACGGCGGTCACCCTGATGATGTACGCGCAACGCAAGCAGTGGCTGCTGACCCAGGTGCACGTCGAGCTGGCCTTCAATCCGCAGGGCAAGCCCGCGTCAGGCACCGATATCCATCGCAGCATCCAGTTGGTCGGGCAACTCGATGACGAACAGCGCGCGCGGCTCATGCAGATCGCCGACGCCTGCCCGATCCACAAGGTGCTGACCGGCGAGATCCGCATCGCCACCGTTTCCGCCCACGACGACACCGGAGCCTCCGCATGACCCGCATCCTCGGCATCTCCGGCAGCCTTCGCGCCGGTTCGTTCAACACCGCGCTGTTGCGTGCTGCGCGTGAGGTCGCGGGTGGCGATATCGAAGTCGATACCGCCACCCTGCACGGCATCCCCCTGTACGACGGCGACGCCGAAGCCAGCGACGGCGAGCCCGCCGCGGTCACCGCGCTCAAGCAACGAATCATCGCCAGCGACGGCGTGCTGCTGGTCACGCCGGAATACAACAACGGCATCCCCGGCGTGTTCAAGAACGGCATCGACTGGCTGTCGCGCGGGACGCCGGATATCCCCGCAGTGTTCGGCGACCGCCCATTCGCGCTGATCGGCGCCTCGCCGGGCGGCTTCGGCACGATCCTGTCGCAGAACCACTGGTTGCCGGTGTTGAAGACCCTCGGCGTGCGCCTGTGGGCCGGGCAGAAGCTGCTGGTCTCGCGGGCAGGCAGCGTGTTCGATGCAGAGGGCAAGCTGGTCGATGCCAAGGTCCGCGAACAACTGGCCGGCTTCGTGCAGGGGTTCGCGGCATTCGCCAGCACTCGGCGGGACTGAAGCGCAGCCAACCGCTACGCCGTCCGCCCCGACTCTGGCAGACTGCCACGCAGGATCGGGGGGAACCCGGACATGGGCAGGCGCGGGAGCTGGCAGGCAGGCGGATCGTTGCGGCGCAGCGTCGCGTTGTCCGTGTCGTTGTGGCTGGGCCTGCTGGTCGCGTTCGCGGCCGTTGCCGCCAATCCCAGCGAGCCGGCGGCCATCGCCGCCTTGCGCGCAGACCAGACCCGCACCGCCGCCCAGCTGCAGGCACAGGCAGCACGCCTGCGCGCGGACTCGAAGGATCCGGCATTCCGCGCCTGGGCCACGCTGGCCGAGGCCGAATTCGCCAACGAGCAGGAACACGCCGACGAGGCCATGCAGGGGCTCGACCAGTCCCTCGCGCAGGCCGATGCCCTGCGCTTGCCCGACCTGCGTTTCGAGGCGCTGATCCGGCTCTCCACGATCCTGGTCAACCGCGGCCGCTCGAAGGACACGGAAGCGGTGCTGCTGAAAATGCAGGCGATGGTCGAGTCCGGCGGCAACGACCGCTGGCGCGCGCAGTGGCTGCACGAACGCGGCGTGCTGGAGCGCAAGCTGGGCCGCTTCGAGGAAGCGCGCAGCCTGTTCCTGCAGGCGCGGAGCCTGTTCGCGAAGCTCGGCGATCCGGTAATGGAAGCGCGCGAGATGAATTCCATCGGCAACCTGGACGGCCGCACCGGGCGGTTCTCCGATGCCGTGGCGATGCACAGCGATGCGCTGACCATCGCCCGCAGGGCCGGCGACAAGGCAGAGACCGCGCGCAGCCTGCGCATGCTCGGCGTGCTCTACCTCAACCTGGACGACGAGGAACTCGCCAGCCGCTACCTGCTGGAGGCGCTCGAGCATGTCGAGGAGCGCAACCGCCGGGAGGCGATCGCCCTGCATGGCGAATTGATCGGCACCTTCACCCGGCTCGAGAAACTGGCTGAAGCCGAATACCACGGTGGGCAGGCAGTGCGCCTGGCGGAGGCGTCCGGCAGCCATCCCAACCGCGTCAATGCCTTTACCCGCATGGCCGAACTGCGCCTGCTGCAGGGTCGCGTGGACGAGGCCGAGCAATGGGTCGCGCGGGCGAACGCATCCCGCGAGCACGTGGCGGTCCGCGACCGCAGCCTGATCGGCATCAGCCGGATGCGCGTGCTCGCTGCGCGCGACCGCACCACCGAGGCGTTGAAGGAAGCGGATGCGGTGCTGGCCGACGTGCGCGACCTCGGCGACCGGATCCTCGAGCGTTCGGTGCTGGACCTGATGTCTGAACTGCAACTGCGCGCCGGCGATGCCGCGAGCGCGTTCGCCACCCGCAAGGCACACCAGAAACTCGACAAGGAACTGGCGATCGATGTCGCCGCACGCCGGATCGCACTACTGGAGTCCAGCCTGGAACGCGAGCGTGCGAAGACCGAGCGCGAACTCCTGCAGCGCGACAACGACATCCAGGCGTTGCGGCTGAACCGGCAGCGGCTGATCGCCATCGCCCTGTTCGTCGGCCTGGCCACGGTACTCGTGGTGTCCGCCCTGCTCTACGCGCGCTACCGCAGCACGCTGCGCCACCGCAACGAGTTGCGTGCCAGCCGCGACGCGCTGGAGCGCGTGGCCAATACCGACGCATTGACCGGCCTGGCCAACCGCCACGCCGCCGCACGTGCGCTGGGCGAACGCCTGGGCCGCATTCCCGAACCGCTGACGGTGATGCTGCTCGACCTCGACGAGTTCAAGCGCATCAACGACAGCCACGGCCACCAGGCCGGCGATGCGGTGCTGCGCGAAGCCGCGGCACGCATGCGCGAAGCGTTGCCCGATGGCGCCCTGCTTGGCCGCTGGGGCGGCGAGGAATTCATCGCGATCCTGGACGGCGTGCCGGGCCGCGAACCGGCGTCGGTCGCCGAAGCCATGCGCGCTGCGCTCGCTGCAGCGCCGGTCACGTTCGAGGGCACGGCAATCCCGGTCACGGTCAGCATCGGCGTGGCCACCGCCTTCGCCGCCGACGGCATCGACACCCTGCTGGCCGAGGCCGATGCCGCGCTCTATCGCGCCAAGGGCGCTGGCCGCAATCGCGTGGTGTACGGGCGCGCGCCGGTCGCGCTGGCCTGAGCCTCAGCCCTCGTCGAGCAGGCGGAACGCATCGCCATCGAACATCGCCGGGAAACGCTGGCGATGCGCGGCCAGTTCGGCCGCCTGAAGCGTGGTGGTCGTCACTACTTCCTCGTCGGTCGCCTCGCTCACGGGATGGCCGAGGAAATCGATCACCGCACTGTCGCCGCTGTAGTGCAGGCCATTGCCGTCGGTGCCGACGCGATTCACGCCGACCACGTAGCAGAGGTTCTCGATCGCGCGCGCGCGCAGCAGGGTCTTCCACGGATAGGCGCGCGCCGATGGCCAGTTGGCCACGTACAGCGCCAGGTCGTAGTCCGGCGCGTCCACGCGCTCGACGTTGAATCGGTTGCGTGCGAATACCGGGAAGCGCAAGTCATAGCAGACCTGAAGCAGGATGTTCCAGCCCTTCCATGACACGACCACGCGCTCCTGGCCGGCGGCATAGCGCTCGTGTTCCTTCGCGAAGGAAAACAGGTGGCGTTTGTCGTAGTGCGTGAGCCCGCCGTCGGGGGTGGCGAACAGCATGCGGTTGAAGACGCCTTGGCCGGTGCGCAACTGCACGCTGCCGGTCACCGCCGCACCGAGCTTCGCTGCCTGTTCGCGGATCCATTCGACGGTCGGCCCGTCCATGGTCTCGGCATTGCCGATGGCTTCGTTGGAGAAGCCGCTGGTGAAGGTTTCCGGCAGCACCACCAGGTCGGTGGTGCCATGCAACGGCGCGATCAGTTCGCCGTAGTAGGCGCGATTGCCGGCGGGATCATGCCAGCGGGTCTCACCCTGGACGATGGAGACGCGGAGGTTTTGCATGTCGTTCTCCCGTAGGAGCGCCCTTCAGGGCGCGACCCGTGTTGTGTCGCGCCCTCAAGGGCGCTCCTACAAATTTTGCAGCCGTTCGATCGCGGCATCCAGCGTGGCGTCGTTCTTGGCGAAGCACAGGCGCGCGAGGCGCTGGCCGGCCGGCGCGCTTTCGTAGAACGGCGACAGCGGGATTGCGGCCACGCCCTTCTCGATGGTCAGCCAGCGGCAGAACGCGGCATCATCGAGGTCGCTGACCGCCGAATAATCGACCAGCTGGAAGTAACCGCCCGGAACCGCCAGCGGTTTCAGCTTCGTCGTCAGCAACTGCGTGCGGAAACGGTCGCGCTTGGCCTGGTAGAACGCGCCGAGCTCTTCGTAGTGCTCCGGCTCCTCCACCAGCATCTCGGCGAAGGCATGCTGGGCCGGGGCGAAGGTGCAGAACACGTTGTACTGGTGGACCTTGCGGAACTCCGCGCTCAACGCCGGCGGCGCGATGCAGTAGCCGATCTTCCAGCCGGTGCAGTGGTAGGTCTTGCCGAAGCTGGAGATCACGAACGCGCGTTCGCGCAGTTCCGGGTGGCGCAGCGCGGATTCGTGGCGCGCGCCGTCGAACACGATGTGCTCGTAGACCTCGTCGCTGAGCAGGACGATGTGGCTGCCGCGCAGGATCTCGATCAGCGCCCGGATGTCGTCGGCGCCGAACATCGCGCCGGACGGGTTGTGCGGGCTGTTGACCATCAGCATGCGGGTCTTCGGCGTGATCGCCGCGCGCACTGCATTCCAATCCGGGGCAAACGTCAGTGGATCCAGCGCGACATGCACCGCCTTGGCGCCGGCCAGGTCGATCGCCGGTTCGTAGCAGTCGTAACAGGGGTCGAGGACGATGACTTCATCGCCGGCGCGCACGACCGCATGGATCGCATCGAAGATCGCCTCGGTGGCGCCACTGGTGACCGTGACTTCGCTGTCGGCATCAGGCCGCCAGCCATAGCAGCGCTCGGTCTTGCCGGCGATCGCCTGCCGCAGCGCGGGCACGCCGGTCATCATTGCGTACTGGTTGTGGCCGGCCTGCATCGCCCGGCCCAGCGCATCGACCAGGCGTTGCGGCACCGGGAAATCCGGGAAGCCCTGGCCCAGGTTGACTGCGCCGTGCTCCATCGCCAGCTGCGACATCACGGTGAAGATGGTGGTGCCGACCTTCGGCAGTTTGGTCTCTGGCTGCATCGCGATAGGGAGATGGCGTGGGAGCCCGAGTTTACGGAATCCCGCCGGCCGCACGCGTGACCGATCCCATGCCGATGGTGCATGCCGCTAAAATCGGTGGCCCATGCCCGAGTCCAACGTCTCCGCCAACCCCCTGCTCGCCGTGCGCGGTCTGGCGTTCTCCCGCAACGAGACGCCGGTATTCGGGCCGCTGGATTTCGCGGTGGACGCCAACGAAGCGCTGCTGGTGCAAGGCGGCAACGGCGCCGGCAAGACCACGCTGCTGCGGGTGCTGGCCGGCCTGCTGCCGGCCGATGCCGGGCACATGCAGATCGACGGACGGCCCGCGCGGCATGACCTGCGCGCGCGCTTCGTCGCCTACCTGGGTCATCTCCCGGGGCTGAAAGCGGACTTGTCGGCGCTGCAGAACCTGAACTTCCTGTGTGGCCTGCACGGCCGTCGCACGGCGCAGAGTGCCGAAGCGGCGATGGCCATCGTCGGCCTCGGTGACTACGAAGACGCGCCGTTGCGCACGCTCTCCGCCGGCCAGAAGAAGCGGCTCGGACTGGCCCGCCTGTGGCTGTCGCCGGCACCGCTCTGGCTGCTCGACGAGCCCTACGCCAACCTCGACCTGGACGGCATCACCCTGGTCAACCGGATGGTGCAGGCGCATCTGCGCGGCGGCGGCGCGGCGCTGATCACCACCCACGGCGCGTATGCCGCACCCCCGGTGCGCACGCGGATGCTGGAACTCGGCGGTGCCGCGCCATGATGCGGCAGGCCGCCAATGCGCTGGTGCGTCGCGACCTGCGATTGCTGTGGGCGCGTCGCGGCGATGCCTTCCAGCCGGCGCTGTTCGCATTGCTGGCGGTCGTGCTGTTTGCGCTGGCACTGGGCGGCGATGCCGAATCGCTGGCCCCGGTCGCCTCCGCAGTGCTGTGGCTGGCGGTGCTGCTGGCCGGCCTGCTGGCGCTGGACAGCTTGTTCCGTGGTGATGCCGAGGATGGCTCGCTCGAGCAATGGATGCTGGCACCGGTACCGCTGTGGTGGCTGGTGCTGGTGCGCACGCTGATGCACTGGGCGACCACCGCCTTGCCGGTGATCGTGGCGGTGCCGCTGCTCGGCGAACTGCTGCACCTGCCACGCGCGCAATTGCCGGTGCTGATGGCCAGCCTGCTGCTGGGCACGCCGATCCTGAGCCTGCTCGGCGCGGTAGTCGCCGCGCTGACCGTGGGCATGCGCCGCGCCGGCGTGCTGGTCGCGTTGCTGGCCTTGCCGTTGTACGTGCCGGTGCTGGTGTTCGGCGCCGGTGCGGTGGCGGCATCGGCGCAAGGGCTCGATGCCGTCGGCGCACTGCTCCTGCTCGGTGCGGGATTGGTGCTGGCGCTGGTGCTGGCACCGCTGACCGCGGCCGCGGCCCTGCGCATCGCCCACAATTGATCGGGATCAAGGCATGCGGGGCTCCGCGGCGGGACGATGACTGGCATTCCGGCGCACCTGCCGGGCCAACGGAGTCCCCACGATGAAATCCCGCCACGTCCTTGTCGCCAGCGCACTGGCCCTTGCCCTCTCCGCTTGCGGCCAGTCGCCGGCACCCTCTGCCGAACCTCCGGTTGCAGCGCCCGCGACCGAGACGGCCGCCACGCCGGCACCCGTTGAAACCGCACCGGTCGAAGCCGCGCCCGTCGCTACCGGCAGCAAACCGGCCACCGTCGGCGACTGCGCCACCACGATCACCAGCAACGATGCCATGCAGTACGACGCGGATTCGATTGCGGTCCCCGCCACCTGCACGCAATTCACCATCACCCTCAAGCACGCCGGCACGATGGCGGTGAACGTGATGGGCCACAACCTGGTGATCGCGAAGGAAAGCGACATGGCCGGCATTGCCGCCGACGGCATGGCGGTCGCGCCGGAGCACGTGAAGCCCGACGACGCCCGCGTCATCGCCCACACCAGGATGATCGGCGGCGGCGAGTCCGCCTCGGTCACCTTCGACGTGGCCAGGATCAAGGACACCAGCCCGCTCAAGTTCTTCTGCAGCTTCCCCGGCCACCTGTCGCTGATGCAGGGCAGCCTGGCGGTGCAGTGAGTCCATCGCACGGCGGCACGGGTGGGTGGTACCAGGCCACCCGCGCCGCCGTGCGGAGGCCGGCCCCGGCATGGGCTGGTATCCTTGCCAATTGCCGCGGCCGCATGTGCGCCGCACCCGCACAGGCCGTGATGTCCCCGCTGATCCGCTGGTTCCACCAACTCGGTTCCCCGCCCACCTTCGATCGTTTCGCCGCCCGGTGGACGCCGTGGGCGTACCTGCTCGGCCTGCTCACGATGGGCATCGGCCTGTACGGCGCGCTGTTCCAGGTGCCGGCGGATTACCAGCAGGGCGACAGCTTCCGCATCCTCTACATCCACGTGCCCAGCGCGTGGATGAGCATGGCGGTGTTCGGGTTGATGGCGTTCTACGCCGCCATCGCGTTGATCTGGCGGATCAAGCTCTGCGAAATCCTGGCGATGGCTTGCGCACCCAGCGGTGCGGCCTTCACCCTGGTCACCCTGGCCACCGGCTCGATCTGGGGCAAGCCGATGTGGGGCACGTGGTGGGATTGGGATCCACGCCTGACCACCGAACTGATCCTGCTGTTCCTCTACCTGGGCGTGATGGGCTTGTACGCCGCCATCGACGACCGCCGCAACGCGGCGCGCACCGCCGGCCTGCTGGCGATCGTCGGCGTCGCCCTGCTGCCGGTGATCCGCTGGTCGGTGGTGTGGTGGAACTCGCTGCACCAGGGCCAGACCATCCGCATGTTCGGCGAATCCTCGATGGACGGCAGCATGATCGCGCCGCTGTGGTGGATGGTGGTCGGCACGCATCTGTGGTTCGTCGGTTCGCTGCTGGCGCGCGCGCGCGCCGACAACCTCCGCCGCGAAGCCGGCAAGGACTGGGTCGGCAAGCTCGCCATGGGTGACGCTCGATGAGCTACCGCGACTACGTCATCGCCGCCTACGCCGTCTTCGCCGTGGTGATGCTGTGGGACTGGCTCGCCCCGAAGCTGCAACTGCGCGCCGCCCTGCGCGCGATCCGCCTGCGCGCCGCCCGCAGAGCCAACCGCGCCCCCGCCGCGAACACGGACCTCGAACGATGAACCCGACCCGCAAGCGCCGCCTGTGGCTGGTGCTGGCCGTGGTGGCTGCGGCCGCCCTCGCCACCACGCTGATCGCGCTGGCCCTCCAGCGCAACGTCGCCTACCTGTACACACCGAACGAAGTGCTGACCGGCCAAGCGGGCGCGAACGTGACCTCGGGCGAAGCACGCTTCCGCCTGGGCGGGATGGTGGCCGCCGACTCGTTCAAGCGCACCTCGGGCACCCTGGAAGCGCGCTTCGAGGTCGATGACGGCGATGCGCGCATGCCCGTCGTCTACACCGGCATCCTGCCCGACCTGTTCCGCGAGAAGCAGGCCGTCGTCGCCACCGGTCGCATGCAGGGCGGCGTGTTCGTCGCCGAAGAAGTGCTGGCCAAGCACGACGAGGCCTATATGCCGAAGGAAGTCGCGGACAAGATGGGCATGGCGCACAAGAAGCACGACGTACCGGACGCGCAAGCCCCGGCGCCGCGCCCCTGATGGCCTTCCTCCCCGAACTCGGCCAGGTCGCGCTGATCCTGGCCTTGCTGGCCGCCATCGCGCAGGCCCTGCTGCCGATGCTCGGTGCGCAACGCGGCGTGGCCTCGCTGATGGCGGTCGCCCGGCCGGCGGCTTACCTGCAACTGGCGCTGGTCGCGCTGGCCTTCGCCATCCTCACCCACGGCTTCATCACCCAGGATTTCTCGCAGCGCTATGTCGCCGAGAACTCCAATTCGCTGCTGCCGATGGTCTACCGCTACACCGCGGTGTGGGGCGCGCATGAAGGCTCGTTGCTGCTGTGGGCGCTGATCCTGGCGGTGTGGACCGCGGCGGTGGCGCGGTTCTCGCGCGCATTGCCGATGCCGGTGGTCGCGCGCGTACTCGGCGTGCTGGGCGTGGTCGCGGTCGGGTTCCTCGCGTTCCTGATCTTCACCAGCAATCCGTTCGAGCGCCTGCTGCCGGCCGCCGTGGAAGGTCGCGACCTCAACCCGCTGCTGCAGGATCCGGGGATGATCATCCATCCGCCGATGCTCTACCTGGGCTACGTCGGGTTCTCGGTGCCGTTCGCGTTCGCGATCGCGGCGTTGCTGGAAGGCCGCGTCGATGCGCAGTGGCTGCGCTGGACGCGACCGTGGACGAATGTCGCGTGGGCGTTCCTGACCGTCGGCATCGCCCTGGGCAGCTGGTGGGCGTACTACGAGCTCGGCTGGGGCGGCTGGTGGTTCTGGGATCCGGTCGAGAACGCCAGCTTCATGCCGTGGCTCGCTGGCACCGCCTTGCTGCATTCGCAGGCGGTGACCGAGAAGCGCGGCAGCTTCGCCGGCTGGACCCTGCTGCTGGCGATCTCGGCGTTTTCGTTGTCGCTGCTCGGCACCTTCCTGGTCCGTTCCGGCGTGCTGACCAGCGTGCATGCGTTCGCCGCCGATCCGTCGCGCGGATTGTTCGTGCTGATCTTCCTGGGCATCGTCATCGGCGGCTCGCTGCTGCTGTATGCGCTGCGCGCACCGGACAACGACGCCAACGCCAAGCCCTTCGCTGCCGGTTCGCGCGAAACCCTGCTGCTGCTCAACAACCTGCTGCTGACCACCACCTGCGCGATGGTCCTGCTCGGCACGCTGTATCCGCTGCTGGCCGACGCACTGGAACTCGGCAAGATCTCGGTCGGCCCGCCCTACTTCGCGATGATGTTCCTGCTGCTGATGGCGCCGCTGGTGCTGTTGCTGCCGTTCGGCCCGCTGACCCGCTGGCAGCGCGAGGACATGGCGATGCCGCTGCGCATGCTGCTGCCGTGGGCGGTGCTGGCGCTGGTGCTGGGCGTGGCCACGTTCTTCCTGGCACCGCAGGGCGGATGGAAAACCGCGGCGGGCATCCTCGGCGCGACGTGGGTCGCCGCGGGGACGCTGCGCTTCCTGTGGTCACGCTGGAGGCTGCCGGGCGCACGCCTGACCCGCGAGATGTGGGGCATGACCCTGGCGCACCTGGGCATCGCGGTGTTCCTGATCGGCGCGCTGCTCGATGACGGCCTGGCCCAGCAACGCGAGGTCGCGGTGAAGCCGGGCGAGTCGGTGGCATTGGGCAAGCAGTGCTTCGTCCTCAAGGGCGTGCAACACATCGATGGCCCGAACTACAGCGCCGAGCGCGGCACCGTTGACGTGCTCCGGCATTGCTCGGACCACATCGCCACCCTGCATCCGGAAAAGCGCAGCTATCGCGGTGGCCAGGTGATGAGCGAAGTCGCGCTCGACCGGGGTTTTACCCGCGATCTCTACGTGGCATTGGGCGAACCGCTGGGCGAAGGTGCCTGGGCCCTGCGCGTGCACGTGAAGCCGTTCGTGCGCTGGATCTGGGCGGGTGCTTTCCTGATGGCGCTGGGTGGGTTGGTGACCGCGACTGATCGCCGCTTCAGGACTGTTCGAAAGGAGTCGATGTGAAAGCTTTAGGTTGGCTCCTCGTAGTCACGGGCATTGTTTTGTTTGCAACTGCGCTGCTTATGGACACTTCTGTAGCAGTTCCTCATAGCAACGTTCGCGTTAACAACTTTGGATTGCTTGCGGATCGTTCAAATCTATTTCTGATCGCCTTTGGCATCGAAATAATCGGCGTATTGATCCTACTGTTGGGCGGCAAAGGTCAACTTGTAGCAAGTGGCTCGTTGAATCGCTGGCTCCCGCTTGCGGTGTTCTTCGTGCTGGCCGCACTGCTCGCCGCCGGCGTGTGGATGAGCCGCAAGCCGGATCGCGATGCATTGCCCTCACCGCTGATCGGCAAGCCGGCGCCGGCGTTCGAGTTGCCGGTGCTGCACGATCCGAAGCACACGGTGCGGCTCGCCGACCTGCGCGGCCAGCCGTTCCTGCTCAATGTCTGGGGCAGCTGGTGCGTGGAATGCCGGGTCGAGCACCCGGTACTCACCCGTTTCGCCGAGACCAAGCGCCTGCGCGTGGTCGGCTACAACTGGAAGGACGAACCGGCCGACGCGCTGCGCTGGCTCGAACAATTCGGCAACCCGTTCTGGCTGGTATTGGCCGATGTCGAAGGCCGCGCGGCCATCGACTGGGGCATCTACGGCGCGCCGGAAACTTTCCTGGTCGATGGCACCGGCATCATCCGCTGGAAGCACGTCGGCGCGCTGACCGAAGACGTCATCGCCGATGAATTGATGCCGGCGCTGCAGCAGGTCGAGGCATCGCGCTGATGCGGCTCGTCCTTGCCCTGTTGCTGTGGCTGGCCGCACTGCCAGCATTCGCGCAGGCCAACCAGAAGGCTGACGCCGCGCCGCTGCAATTCCGCGATGCCGCCGAGGAAACCCGTTTCCATGACCTCGCCGCGGAACTGCGCTGCGTGATGTGCCAGAACCAGTCGCTGGCGGATTCCAACGCGCTGATCGCGCTGGAGCTGCGCCGCGAAGTGCTGGACCTGATCCGTGCCGGCAAGACCGACGCGCAGGTCAAGGATCACCTGGTCCAGCGCTACGGCGAGTTCGTGCTGTACAAGCCGCGGGTCGAAGGCCGCACCTGGTTGCTGTGGCTGGGCCCGGCCCTGATCCTGCTGGCGGGCGCGGCGCTGGTCGTGGCGCTGGTCCGCCGCAAGTCCTCGCAACCCGTTCCGCGCAACGACGAACCCCAGGAGTGGTGATGGCCGTTTTCATCGCGATCGCCGCCCTGCTCTGCCTCGCCACCGTCGCCGTGTTGCTGCGGCCGTTGTGGCGCGATGCACGCGGGGTGGCACTGGGCATGGGCGTGGTGATGCTGGCCTCGACCGGCCTGCTGTACGTGCTGGTCGGCACGCCGCGCGCGCTGGATGGCAACGCGCAGCAAACCCCGAAGACCCTGGGCGATGCGATCGCGCAACTGGAAGCGGAACTGCAGCGCGACCCGCGCCAGGCCGAAGGCTGGCGATTGCTCGGCCAGGCCTACCAGCGCGAAGGCAAGGCCAAGCAATCGCGCGATGCCTTCGCGAAAGCCGTGGCACTGCTGCCCGACAATCCCGACCTGTTGAGCGAAGCGGCGCAGTCGCGTGCGTTGGCGCATCCGCAGCGGTTGTTCGATGCGCAGGCGGTGGACCTGCTGAAGCGCGCCATCGCGACCGAACCCGCGCACCAGCGCGCGCGCTGGTTCCTCGGCATCGCCCAGCGCCAGGCTGGCGACAACGCCACCGCCGCGGCAACCTGGGAACCGTTGCTGGCGCAGGTCGATGCCGCCACTGCCGCCAGCCTGCGCAAGGAAATCGATGCCGCCCGCGCCGATGCGGGCCTGCCAGCACTCGCGGCTGCGCCGGAGGCACCGGCAGCCGAAGCAGGCAACGCACTCGCCGTGCAGGTCACGCTGGATCCCGACTTCGCGGCGCGCGTGCGCCTGCGTGGCGACGCCACCGTGTTCGTGATCGCGCGTGCGCCGGACGGCCCGCCGATGCCGGTCGCCGTAGAGAAGCGCAACGTGTCCGAGCTGCCGTTCACCGTGAGCCTCGACGATGGGGACAGCCCGATGCCCACGCTCAAGCTGTCGCAGCTCAAGGAAGTCGTGCTGATCGCGCGACTGTCTCAGAGCGGCATCGCCAACAAGCAGGACGGCGATATCGAATCGAAGCCGGTGCGGATCGCGTTGCCGATGCAGGAACCGGTGGCGCTTGTCATCGGGGAGGCGGAATAAGCATCGCGGCTTTGCCGCGGGTATCGCGAGCAGGCCATGGGTGAGTCCAAAGGCGCTCTCGCGGCACTGCCGCGTCTTTGGACGAACGCACAGCGCGCCTGCGCTGGGGCCGGGGGAGCTGCAATGCAGCGTGCCTGCGCCCGCGCATCGAAGCCGGATGCGAAGCCCAAGCGGCGCGATACCCGCGGCAGAGCGGCGATGCGCGCCGGATACACTTCACCGATGACCGAATTCATTCCCCCCGGCACCCGTTGGTTCGACCTGCCCTCGCCGTTCCCGATCAAGCGCGGTGGCGCCCTGCATGGCGCGCGCCTGGCCTACGAGACCTGGGGCACGCTGGATGCCCAGCGCGGCAACGCGATCCTGATCGTCACCGGCCTGTCGCCGGACGCTCATGCCGCGGCCAACGCCGGCAATCCCGCGCCGGGCTGGTGGGAATGGATGGTGGGTCCGGGCAAGCCGATCGACACCGACCGCTGGTTCGTTGTCTGCGTGAACTCGCTGGGCAGTTGCAAGGGCTCGACCGGGCCGGCCTCGATCAACCCGGCCACCCGCGACACCTACCGCCTGGACTTCCCGGAGTTGTCGATCGAGGACGGTGCGGATGCCGCGGCCGTCGTGGTGCGTGGGCTTGGCATCGAACGGCTGGCCTGCGTGGTCGGCAATTCGATGGGCGGGATGACCGCACTGGCGTTGCTGCAGCGGCATCCGGGCATCGCCCGTTCGCACGTCAACATCTCGGGGGCGGCGCGCGCGCTGCCGTTCTCGATCGCGATCCGCTCCCTGCAGCGCGAGGCGATCCGCCTCGACCCGCTGTGGAACAACGGCCACTACGGCGACGACGCCTACCCCGAATCCGGCATGCGCATGGCGCGCAAGCTGGGCGTGATCACCTACCGCTCCGCACTGGAATGGGACGGGCGTTTCGGGCGCGTGCGGCTGGAGTCCGATCGCCGCGACGACGAGGATCCGTTCGGCCTGGAGTTCGAGGTGGAAAGCTACCTGGAAGGCCACGCGCGCCGCTTCGTGCGCAGCTTCGATCCGAATTGCTACCTCTACCTGAGCCGCTCGATGGACTGGTTCGACCTGGGGGAAAGCTGCGCCGGTACGACCGCGCAGGGGTTGGCCGGGATCCGCGGCCTGGAACGTGCGTTGGCGATCGGGGTGCAGACCGACATCCTGTTCCCCTTGCAGCAACAGGAAGAAATCGCCGATGGGCTGCGCGCCAGCGGCTGCGACGCCACGTTCCTGCCGCTGCCATCGCCGCAGGGCCACGACGCCTTCCTGGTGGACAGCGAACGCTTCGGCCCGGCGGTACGCGCGTTCCTGTCGCCCTGACCGCCGATCATGCCGCGCAGGCATGACGACATAACCTTTAGTAGACTTCGGGCATGACTTCGTCCTGTTCCGACCTCCAGTTCGTCCCGGTCGAATTCCGCGGCCGCGACAAGTTCATCGCGATGGTCGATGCCGCGGTCGGTGCCGGCGATACGCATGCGGTCACCGCAGCCCTGCGCTCGGCGCTGTGCCAGCTGATCCGCGACCCCGAGGTGCACCTGCCGGACTGCGTGCACGAACCCATCCTGGACCACTACGCGCGCCGCGAGCTGTATCGCAGCGCCGAGCATGGCTATAGCGTGGTGGCGATGACCTGGGGACCGGGACAGGGCACTCCGCTGCACGACCACTCCGGCCTGTGGTGCGTGGAAGGCGTGTGGCATGGCGACCTGGAGATCACCCAGTACGAATTGCTGGAACAGGCCGGCGAACGCAGCCGCTTCCGCGCGGCAGGCGGCATGCATGCCGGCCCCGGCAGCGCCGGCAGCCTGATCCCGCCGCACGAGTATCACACCATCCGCAACACCAGCACCGATGCGGTCGCGGTGTCGCTGCACATCTACCAGGCACCGATGGGCTGCTGCGCCAAGTTCGCCCATCGCGAGGGCGAGTGGTACGCCTGCGAGACCACCCAACTCGCCACCGACAAGGCCGCCTGAGCCGCGCACTGGGCTATACTTCGCGCCCGTGCCGGTGTGGCGGAATGGTAGACGCAGCGGATTCAAAATCCGCCGGCAGCGATGTCGTGGAGGTTCGAGTCCTCTCACCGGTACCAAGATGAAAAGCCACGCAATGCGTGGCTTTTCTGTTTCCGGACTGCGTGCGATCCCGCACGGAACCGTGCGCTCAACCTGCAGGCGGATCCTGCGGCTTCACGCTGCCGTTGTCTTCCTGCAATTGCGGCTTGAACGGGATGTCCGGCGGCGGCCGCGCCATAGCGGGCTGCTCGTTCACGTCATCGCTTACCGGCATGCAGGCACCACCCAGAGCCAACAGTGACACGACGCATTGCAGGCGCCGACTGCTACCGGGAATCGGGATCGACACTTTCTTGATGCCACGCCGCACCCACTCCTCAAGCAAGTTGCCTTGCGGGATCCAATATTGGTCGAAGCGCGTGGCCTTGTATTCCAGCCCTGGTCGCTTCAGCCACGTGCCAGAACGATCCAGGTCGAGGCCGCTGATCTGCGTCCATTCATCCGGCAGACGCAGGCTGCCGTCGTCGTTGTAGAGCCCGGACTTGCCATTGCCGTCCCCGTTGCGGCCATTGCCTGTCCCGGTCCCGGCCACGTTGCGGCTGGAGGCGCCCCAGTCGTCGGTCTTGGCCGTGCCCGGCCAGCCACCGGGTGCCGGCTTGTTGCCAGGACCGGCGCCGGTGCCGGCGGTGGTCACGCCGCGCCCGCCCTTGGTCGCCGCCTTGCTGCCCTGCCCGTTGCCCGCCGCGGCCTTGCCGGCGGATGCCGCATTGCCGCGCTCGCCACCGGCCCCATTCGCCGCAGCGGTGGAACTCGCCGACGTGCCCCTGCCCGGTTGCGTAGCCGGCGTGGGTGCGCCACCGGGCGGCATCGGGATGTCGCGCACTTCGCCGCGCAGGGCCGGCACCTGCACCTGGCGGGTGGCGATATCGGGTGTCGCCCGCGCCGCGACCGCCTGCATCCGTTGCGGCGTGGGTACGTCGAGCGATTGCGGCTGGTTGCGCAATTCCGGCACGCGCAGTTGCGCCTGCCGCTCGCTCGGCTGCAGCGTCCGCACCGGTTGCGGACGCAGGGTGGCGACCTCGTCCACCTGCTCGCGCGGCTGGACCTCGCGCAATTGCACCTCCGGCACCTGCACACTGCGCTCGCGCACCGGCGGCAACTGGAAGGCCGTCGGTTCCGGTGGCCTGGGCGACTCGCTGACCTGCAAGGGCTGCGCGGCTTCCGCCGGCAGTGGAGGCACCACCGCGCGCACCTGCGTGGGCGTTTCCGCCTCGACCGGCATCGGCGGCTGCGCCGGCATCGGCACCTGCGCGATCGCCGCATCGGGACGCCCGCTCGCGGGCGACGGCGTTGCCGCGCGTTGCGCCGGGGCCGCCGCGGTCGGGGCGGAATCCGCGCCCGCATTCGCCAGTGCGCCGCCGCCTTCGGCGACATTGCCCCGGCCGATGAATTCGACCTGCACTGCCTCGTCTTCCTCGTCCAGCTTGTGCGCCAGCGCCAGGTAACCCAGGTACATCAGCCACAGCAGCGCGCCGGCCAGCAGCAGGTGCAGGACCATGTCCAGCACGCGCACGCCGATGCGCAGGTTGCGGTCTTCGCGAAGGTCGGGCTCCCAGTTCTGCTGCCACAGCACGCCGAAGGCCTGCCAGCGGTTCAACCGGCGCGGGCTGCGCGGGATCGCGCGCAAGGGCTTGGCCGCGGCGGCATCGACCAGGCTGGCGACCGCCGCACCCGGCGCATGCGCGTCGACGCGCGGCATGGCATCGAACCAGTCCTGCCAGCCCGACGGGAACTGCCCGGGCGCCTCCGGGCGCAGCGATTTGCGTTGGCGGCGCTGGTTGAGCGCGGCGATGACGTCAGTGGCTGTCGTCACGCGCGGGCGATCCGGTCAGGCCGCGCCGAGCGGCGACGTGCCGGATTCGGATCCCGCGCCGCGCGGGATGAAGGGTGCGTGGCCGGTGTCGTGGTCGGTGGCGTCGCGCACTGCGGTCACCCCCGGCACCTTCTCCATCAGGGTTTTCTCGATGCCCTGCTTGAGGGTGACATCGGCCATGCCGCAGCCGTGGCAACCGCCGCCGAAACGCAGCAGCACGACGCCGTCGGCGGTGACTTCCTGCAGGCTGACGTGGCCGCGATGCTGGGCGAGCTGCGGATTGATCTCCTGCTCGATGGTCCAGCGCACGCGCTCGACGATCGATGCGGCATCGCCGGGTGCCACGCCCTTGATCTTCGGCGCGCGGATCTGCAACTGGCCGCCGGTGGCCATGCTGGTGTAGTCGATCTCGGCGCCATCGAGGAACGGCACGCTGGGCGCATCCAGCCAGAGGGTGAACCCCTCGCAGTCGATCGCCCATTCGTCGCCGCTGAGGTCTTCGCTGCCGGCGAATTCCAGCCGCACGTCGGCGCGCGGGGTGCCCGGGTCGCGTGCGGAAAGACGCACGCCCAGGCCGGGCGCGGATTCGCGTTCGATGAGTTTGCGGAAGTGCGCCTGTGCGGCTTCGGAAATGAGGATCATGCCGGTATTCTAACGATGCCGTCGCGATGCGCATCCCTTGCGCGCCGGCGTGCCGACATTCCCGGTTCATTCCCGAAAGGACATCGCCATGGCCGACCTGATCCCGCTCGCACGGGCGCACTGCCTGCCGCGCCACGGCCACGAGCACCGGCTGACCGATGCGAGCATCCGCGAGCTGATGCCGCAGTTGCCGGGCTGGGAACTGACCGAGCAGGGGCGCGCGCTGAGCCGCACGTTCGCGTTCCCTGACTATTACCGGACGATGTCCTTCGTCAACGCGCTGGCGCATGTCGCCAATGCGGAGAACCACCACCCCGACCTCTCGGTGCACTACGACCGCTGCGTGGTGCGCTGGTCCACCCACGATGTCGGCGGCCTGTCCGAGAACGACTTTATCTGCGCCGCCAAGGCCGACGCGCTCGCCGGCTGACACGCCGCGCTGCGCTGTCCTGCGGCATCGGCGCGCTGCGTTGGTGCAGGGATGGACCATCGACCGAACGCCACCACCCGACCCGCGCCCTGGATGTATCGGGGCAAACCCGTGCACCGGGTCATCCTGCTCTGGGTAGCCCTGGCTGCGGCCACGTTCTGCGCACTGCAGGTCGGCTGGCGGGTCTGGCTGCTGGATGCCGGCGAGCCGGTCATCGGCGAGGTCACGGTGGCCGCCGACAGCTGCCGCACCCGCCATCGCGCCAACTGTTTCCTGGGCCGTGCGGTGGTCAACCCGCGCATGCAGGCGCATCGCTTCAAGACCAGCAAGATCCCCGGCGGCCGCTTCTACGACGTGGGCGAAGAACTCCCGATGCGGGTCCATCCGCACACGCGGATGTACCTGGCCGCGGTGTACACGCCGGTGAACTGGCTGCTGGGGCCCGGGCGCAGCGCCGCAGTCGCACTGCTCTTGCTGTTCGCGGCATTGATGCCGGCGCGTCGCAAGGCCCTGTGGATCGTGCCGGTGCTGGTCGCGATGTTCCTTGTGCTGGGCTGAGCGCGACGCAGGTCAATCCGGATTCACGCGATGCAGCCGCCGCACCGCATCGAACGCGACCGGGTCGATGGCCGCCTTGCGCCGCAGGATCGCCAGCGAATCGCAGCTGCCCAGCCAGTCGGTGAAGGCCAGCACAGGGTGATAGTGGGTCCTGTTCCAGAAATCGTGGAACAGCAGGATCGCGTGCGGCCGGGCGCGGGCCAGCGCTTCCAGCGCACAGGCCACGCGGAAGCGGCCGTCGACCAGCACCAGGTCGGCCTCGATGGCCGCGGCATCGTCCCAGACCGCCTGGTAATACCGCGGCCACGCGGACTGCGCCGATCGGTCGACGGGAAACCCGTAGCCGCCCACCGGCCCTACATCGGCCGCCAGCAGGTGCAAGCGCCCCGACCGTTCGGCACTGGCGACCTCGGCATTGGCGCGCAGCCGCTCGATCCAGGCAGGGTCGCTCTCCACCGACCAGATCCGCCGCAGCGAGGGACTGCGCACGGCCAGCAGGGTGCTGCCACCGCTGCCGAACTCGACCAGGCTGCTTGCCTTGGAGAAGCATTCGCGGAGCACGCCGATCTCCGCATCGCTCATCTCAGGTCGCAGGTCGGCGGCATGCTCAGCCATGGAGGCGATCCAGCACGGCCACCAGGTCCGGGGCCAGTGGCGCGTTCAACAGGTAGGGCTGCTTGCCACCATCCAGCGCGAACTCGAGGGTGGAAGCATGCAGGAACAGACGCCTCAGGCCGGCCTGCTCGCGCAGCTTGCGGTTGGCGGCCTCGTCGCCGTATTTGTCGTCGCCGGCGACCGGGTGGCCGATGTGCTTCGCGTGGACGCGGATCTGGTGGGTGCGACCGGTCTCGATGCGGACCTCGCAATAGCTCTGCCCGCTGCAGCGCTCCAGCAAGCGGAAATGGCTGAGCGAGGGCTTGCCGCGGAAATTCACCTGTACATGCCGCTCCCCGCCCTGGCGCAGGCCGACATGCAGGGGCGCGTCCACCGACATCGTCCCGTCCGGCATCCGCCCGCTGAGCAAGGCCAGGTAACGCTTGGTGATGCCGGCACCGTGGTCCTCGCGCAGCAGGGCCTGCAGCTCGACCAGTGCCGAGCGCTTCTTGGCCACGATCAGCAGGCCGGACGTGTCCCGGTCCAGCCGGTGGACCAGTTCCAGCGATTCACGGGGACGCAGCGCGCGCAGGGACTCGATCGCCCCGTGGCTGATGCCGCTGCCGCCGTGGCTGGCCAGCCCGCTGGGCTTGTTCAGGGCCAGCAGGCGCGCATCCTCGAACACGATCGCAGCCTCCAGCGCATCCAGCAGCCCCTTCGGCGGAGGCGATTTGTCGCCATCGCCTTCGATATTGAGGCGAACCGGCGGAATCCTGACCTCATCCCCCGCTTCCAGCCTGCGTTCGGCCTTGCAGCGGCCACCATTGACCCGAACTTGCCCCGATCGCAGCAACTTGTAGACCAGGCTGCGCGGGGCCCCTTTCAGGTAGCCGAGCAGGAAATTGTCGATGCGCTGCCCGTCGCGGTCTTCGGCGATGCGCACGGTCCTTGCGCCGGTGCCTTGCGAGGGGAGGTCCGGCTGTGTCGTGGTCATGTGATCTGCTACACTCGGCGGGCGTTGCAAGGGTTTGATTTCGCAGGAAGTGTCAGCTCCCAAAGAGCCTCCGGCCGAAAGCCGGCCTTCCCGTGAGCCCCGCCGCAGTGTCGTTGCCACCGCCCACGGGGCGGCCATGTTAACGGCTGCGCGGCAAGCCCGCCCATCGCCGGCCATGCCGTGACGCCACTTGCTGAACAACGTCCCGTGCGACGCGCCCTGCCCTCACCGGCGTGCGGCGGCGGTCGCCGGCCCTGCAACACGAACAAGGAACAAGCGCTCCCGCGGTTCGCCGTGGTGTCGTAGCGCTGGACCACTTGGAGCGACGCGGCGCGCATGCGCTGCCACGGCGCTTGCGGTATCCAGAGGCAAAACGCCGCAGGCGTTCCGCGCAATGCGAGCAGGGGCGAGCCATCGCCCATGCACGCCGAGAGCGCGCGAGGAACGCACAATGAAGCGAATGCTGATCAATGCCACCCAGGCGGAAGAACTGCGGGTGGCCATCGTGGACGGCCAGAACCTGTACGACATCGACATCGAACAGCCGTCCAAGGAAAACAAGAAGTCCAACATCTACAAGGGCCGGATCACCCGGCTCGAGCCGTCCCTCGAGGCGGCCTTCGTCGAGTACGGCGCGGAACGCCACGGCTTCCTGCCGATGAAGGAAATCTCCCGCGACTACTTCCAGGCCGGGGTCGACCCCAACAAGGGCACGATCCGCGAGCTGCTGCGCGAGGGCCAGGAAGTCGTGGTCCAGGTCGACAAGGAAGAGCGCGGCAACAAGGGCGCCGCCCTGACCACGTTCATCTCGCTGGCCGGCCGCTACATGGTGCTGATGCCGAACTCGCCCACCGCCGGCGGCGTGTCGCGCCGGATCGAGGGCGACGACCGCGCCGAGCTGAAGAAGGCGATGGATGCCCTGAACATCCCCGACGACATGGGGGTGATCATCCGCACCGCCGGCGTCGGCCGCGATGCCGAGGAACTGCAGTGGGACCTCGATTACCTGCTGAGCATCTGGCGGGCGATCGCCGAGGCCGCGCTGAGCAAGCCGTCGCCGTTCCTGATCTACCAGGAGTCGCGCCTGATCGTGCGCGCCCTGCGCGACTACATGCGCAGCGACATCGGCGAGATCCTGGTCGACACGCCCGAGATGTACCGCGAGGCGCTGGACTTCGTCGAACAGGTGATGCCGCACAACAAGCGCAAGCTCAAGCACTACACCGACGACACCCCGCTGTTCAACCGCTTCCAGATCGAATCGCAGATCGAGTCCGCCTATGAGCGCACCGTGCGCCTGCCCTCCGGCGGCGCGCTGGTGATCGACCAGACCGAGGCGCTGACCGCGATCGACGTGAACTCGGCGCGCGCCACCAAGGGCGGCGACATCGAGGAAACCGCGTTCAACACCAACCTGGAGGCGGCCGAGGAAGTGGCCCGCCAGCTGCGCCTGCGCGACCTCGGCGGGCTGGTGGTGATCGACTTCATCGACATGTCCAGCAACAAGCACCAGCGGGACGTCGAGAACAAGCTGCAGAACGCGCTCAAGTACGACCGCGCGCGTGTGCAGATCGGCCGCATCAGCCGCTTCGGCCTGCTCGAGATGAGCCGCCAGCGCCTGCGCAACAGCCTGGGCGAAGCCAGCCAGATCGTCTGCCCGACCTGCGAGGGCCACGGCCGCATGCGCAGCGTGGAATCGCTGGCGCTGTCGATCATCCGCGTCGCCGAAGAGCATGCGATGAAGGACAACACCGGCCAGGTGCTGGTGCAGGTGCCGGTGGAAATCGCCAACTTCCTGCTCAACGAGAAGCGCAGCGCGCTGCGCGAGATCGAGCAACGCCACGACGCGCCGATCGTGATCGTGGCCGACGAGCAGTTGCATACCCCGCACTACGAAGTCACGCGCATCCGTGAAAACGAGATGGGCGAAGAGACCGCGAAGCCCAGCTACCAGCGCGGCACCCCGCGCAAGCTCAACACGATCGCGCTGAGCAAGGCGCAGCTCAACATCCCGCCGGCACCGGCGGTGACCAAGGTCAGCCCGGCCCAGCCGGCACCGCTGCGCGAACCCAAGCCGATGCCGGCGGAAGCGCAGCAGCCCGCGCCCATACCGGCCGCGCAAGTGGCCGCACCGCAGCAGGTGCAAACCGGCACCGGCGTGATCGGCTGGTTGCGCGGCCTGTTCGCCGGTACGCCCGCTCCCGCGCCGGAGCCGGTCAAGGCCGAGCCGCAGGGTGGCCGTCGCGAGGAGCGCGGCAACCGCGGCCGCAATGACCGCGATGGCCGCGGCAACCGCGATTCCCGTCGCGAGGAGCGGGGCAACCGCGATGACAACCGCCGCAATGCGCAGGGCGAGAACCGCGGCAACAAGCCGCAGGGCGAGCAGAAGCAGGCACAGCCGCAGTCACAACAGAAGCAGCGCAACGACAAGCAGCCGCAGCCGCCCAGGCAGGACAAGCCGCAAGCCCAGCCGCAGCAGGACAAGCAGCCGAAGCAGCCGCAGCAGCAGAAGCCGCAGGGCGACAAGCAGCCGCAGCCGCCCAGGCAGGACAGGCAGCAGGCACCTAAGCCGATCGTGGCCGAGGTCGATGCCGAGATCGTCGCAGCGCCCGTGGCTGTCGCCGTGCCGGCGATGAGCGCGGCGGCACCGGATCTGGCCGCGCAGGACGAAGTCGCCCTGGCCACGACCAGCGTCGGTGCATCGCAGGACGAAGGCCAGGCGGCCGACGATGCCAACGGCGAAGCCGGCGGCAAGCGTCGTCGCGGCCGTCGTGGTGGTCGTCGTCGTCGTCGCGGCGCCGGTGAAGCCGGTGGCGTGGCCGATGACGGTTTGCTCGACCAGGACGGCAGCGCGGACGAGGCCCTGGGCGTCGACGGCGCGCAGCCCGAGTTCGACTTCGACGACATCGCACCGGCGGCACCGCAACCACCCGTCGTCGCGGATGAAAGCGCCAACGTGCCCTCGCCCGCCGTCGCCGCTGTGGCCGCCATCGCGGCTGCCCCCGTGGTCGAGGATGTCGTTGCAGCGCCCGACGTGGTGCCGGTGGCAGAGGCCGTCGCCGTTGTTGTACCCGTCGAAAACACGGCCACCGCCGAAGAACAGGCTGCGCCGGTCGCGCGCGCCGAACCGGAATCCGAAGCCCTGATCGTGGAGAGCGCCAGCTTCGACGCCACGACCACCGCGCCCGCAGCGATCATCACCGCGACCGAGACCAGCGTCGAGGCGATGGCCGACGTGGTGCCACCGGTCGACGAGACCACTGCCACGGCAGCCGTCGAAGTGGCGCTCGAACCGACGCCGGTTGCCAGCGCGACAGCGGACGCACCTGCCGCGGTCGAGGCTGCGAATGTCGAAGCGACCATCGAACACCCGGTATCCGACGTCGTTGCCGACGAGCCTGTCGTCGCCGCGGCCGAGGCCATTCAAGCGGACGACGAGGCGGCACGCCGCGCCGAACAACTGCGCGGCCTGTTCCAGACCGCCCGCCACGATGCCGCCAATGCACCTGCGGCACAGGACGGTGCCGCAGCCGAGGTCAACCGCGGCACCTGATGCCGCCGCGATCCGCGCGCGCCGTCAGTGCACGGCGTGCGCGGGATCGACCAGTCCGTACTGGCTGACAAGCCGCGCCAGCGCAATGCTGTCGCGGATGCCCAGTTTCTCGAACAGCCGCGACTTGTGCGTATTGATGGTCTTCGCGCTCAGGCTCAAGCGCCTGGCGATGGCCTCCTGGCGCATGCCCTGGTTCAGCAGCAGGGCGACTTCCATCTCGCGCGGCGTCAGCATGTCGAACGGCGAGGCGGCATCGCGGGTCATTCCCGACAGCGCGATGCCCTGGGCGATGGCGCTCGCGAGGTATTTCTTGCCGCGCGCCACGTCGCGCACCGCACGCAGCAGTTCGGCCGCATCGCAGGCCTTGCCGAGGTAGCCGGACGCCCCCGCCTCCAGCAAGCGCCGCGGCAACGGCCCGTCCTCCAGCACGGACAGTGCGATGACCTTGCAGCCGTAGTCCCCGCGCACGATGCGCTCGGTCACTTCCAGCCCGCTGATGCCGGGCAGGTTGAGGTCGCACAGGACCACGTCGGGCTTGAGCTTGCGGATCTGCGGCAGCGCTTCCTCGCCGCTTTCGGCCTCGCCGAGCACCTCGATGTCGACTTCGCGACCCAGGATCAGGCGGAAGCCGGTGCGCACCAGCGCATGGTCGTCGACGATGAAAACCTTGATGCTCATGGCCCGCTCCCCGGTTCGATGGGGACACGCTACCGAGCCCGCGCGCCCCATTCCAGCAGCGTATGCCGCGGCGACGAGTAGGAAAAGCCCTACCCGTATGCCAATACGTCGAGATGTGGCGGAGAGAGTGGGATTCGAACCCACGGTAGGCTCGCACCTACGGCAGTTTTCAAGACTGCTGCCTTAAACCGCTCGGCCATCTCTCCGAATTTTTCGACACGCGCCCTAGCGCGGTTTTACTCGGCGCATCCTGCGCCTCGCCCTTCGGGCCAGCAGCTGCGCTGCTGTTCGCTCCGGCGTCCTGCCTTCGCGAGCAAGACCGCTGCCTTAAACCACTCGGCCACACTTCCGTAGTGCAATTGTCGCACGCGCTTTGAGTTCGACAAATCGGCATGGAATGCCGATTTGGACAGCCGTAGGCTGCCCGCGCAGCGGGTGAGGGCCATGGATGGCCCGAATCTATCTCACCGCTTCCGCCACATCACGCTTTCTTCGAGCCCTGCTTGGCCTTCGCCTTGAGGCAGGCCGGGTCGCTGCATTCCAGGCGCGCGGCCTCGAGCAAACCGGGCAGGCGCTCGGCGAGGAAGTCGATGAACACCCGCACCGCCGGCAGCAGGCCGCGGCGGGAGGCGAACACCGCATGGGCGATGCCCTGCGGAAGGCGCCAGTCCGGCAACACCACTTCGAGGTCGCCGCGGCGCACTGCGTCGGCGCACACGGTTTCCGGCAGCAAGGTGATGCCGATCCCGCCTTCGGCCATCGCCTGCATCATCGGGAAATCGAAGCCGGTGATGCGCGGCTGCAGGTCGATGCGGCGCACTTCGCCGTCTGGGCCATGCAGTTCCCAACGCTGGCGGGCTTCGTCCTCGCTGATGCTGAGGGTGACGTGCTCCGAGAGTTGCTCCGGCGACGTCGGCCGGCCGGCACGATCAAGATACTTCGGACTGGCGACCAGCAGTTCCTGGATCTGGCCGAAGCTGCGCATCACCAGGCTGCCGTCGTCGTCGAGCTTGGCACGCACGCGCAGGGCGACATCGACGCCCTCATTGATCACGTCCACGCGGCGGTTGCCGACGATCAATTGCACGCGCACCTTCGGGTACAGCGCCATGAATTCAGGCAGCAGTTTCGGGAATTGCTGCTGCGCCATCGACACCGGCACGCTGACCCGGATGGTGCCGCGCGGCTCCGCACTCAGGCGGTCCACTGCCTCGCGGGCGGCCTGCGCCTCGGCCAGCATCGACTGCGCATGGCGATGCACGCTGGTGCCGACGTCGGTCACCGCGAACCGGCGCGTCGAGCGTTGCAGCAGGCGCACGCCGAGTTCGGTTTCCAGAGCGCTGATGCGCCGGCTCAGGCGCGACTTGGGAATGCCGAGCGCGCGTTCCGCTGCGGCGAAACCACCATGGTCCACGACGGCGGCGAAATAATAGAGATCGTTGAGATCCTGCATGGCGATAATTCCGAATATGGAACGTATCGTGATATTCAACTGTCTTTATTCCGAAAATGCAACATAGGAGCATGCCCTCCAACGCGGCGCTGCCGCACCCGATGGAGCATCACCATGAAACTCCTGCACCTCGACTCGAGCATCCTTGGCCAGCACTCGGCCAGCCGCGAACTGGGCGCGGCGATCGTTGCCCGCTGGCAACGCGACGTGCGCGGTATCGAGGTCACCTACCGCGACCTCGCCGCGAATCCGCTGCCGCACCTGAGCGGTGGATCGCTCGCACAGGCCAATGCCGACGAAGCCGCGACAGCCGCCGCGGTCATGGATGAATTCCTGTCCGCCGACGTGATCGTGGTCGGTGCCCCGATGTACAACTTCGGCATTCCCAGCCAGCTCAAGGCCTGGATCGATCGCGTCGCCGTGGCCGGCAAGACCTTCCGCTATACCGCCGATGGCCCGCAAGGGCTGGCCGGCGGCAAGCAGGTGATCGTGGCCGCGACCTACGGCGGCAAGCATCCGGTCGAGAGCGGCCGCAACTTCGTCGAGCCCTATCTGGGCCAGGTCTTCGCGTTCCTCGGCATCGACGATGTCGAATTCGTCAGCGCCGACGGACTGTCGGTCTCGCCGGAGCAACGGGTGACGTCGATCTCGGCCGCACGTGCCCGCATCGATGTCGCGCTCCCGCTCGCAGCCTGATCGAACATCGCTTTCGCGTTCCTCCCTCCCCTCCCCGGAACGCAACGGGCCCGCACTGCGGGCCCGTCTTTTTATCGCGATTGCCGGAACGGTCAGGCGATGCGTTCGAGTCCGCCCATGTACGGGCGCAACGCGTCCGGCACGTCGATGCTGCCGTCGGCGTTCTGGTAGTTCTCCATCACCGCGATCAGCGCGCGGCCGATCGCCACGCCGGAACCGTTCAAGGTGTGCACCGGCTCGGGTTTTCCGCTCGCCGGGTTGCGCCAACGCGCCTGCATCCGCCGCGCCTGGAAATCGCCGCAATTGGAGCAGGAGCTGATCTCGCGATAGGTCGCCTGCGACGGCAACCAGACTTCCAGGTCATACGTCTTGGTCGCACCGAAGCCCATGTCGCCGGTGCACAGCAGCACCTTGCGATACGGCAGGCCCAGCGTTTCCAGCACGACTTCCGCGCAACGGGTCATGCGTTCGTGCTCGGCATCCGACTCGTCCGGCCTGGCGACGCTGACCAGCTCCACTTTCTCGAACTGGTGCTGGCGGATGAAGCCGCGGGTATCGCGACCGGCGCTGCCGGCCTCCGAGCGGAAGCACATCGAATGCGCGGTCATCCGCAACGGCAGGCGCTCCGCTTCCAGGATCTCGTCGCGGACGATGTTGGTCAGCGGCACTTCCGAGGTCGGGATCAGGTAGCGCCTGTGTTCGCCGAGCTGGGTGGAGAACAGGTCTTCCTCGAACTTCGGCAACTGGCCGGTGCCGCGCATGGCCTCGGCATTCACGATGACTGGCACGTTGGTTTCTTCGTAACCGTGCGTGCCGGCGTGCAGGTCGAGCATGAACTGCGCAAGCGCACGATGCATCCGCGCCAGCTGGCCGCGCAGCACGGTGAAGCGCGCGCCGCTCAGCTTGGCGCCGGCGTCGCCATCCAGCCAGCCGTTGCGCGCGCCGAGTTCGACGTGATCCTTCACCTCGAAATCGAAGGTCCTTGGCTTACCCCAGGTTTTCTGCTCGACGTTGCCGGTTTCGTCGCCGCCCAGTGGCACCGACGCATCCGGAATGTTGGGAATGCCCAGCGCGATGGCTTCGATCTGGCCGCGCAGCTCGTCGAGTTCGACCTCGGACGCCTTCAGCTCGTCGCCGAACGCCGCGACTTCGGCCATCACCGCGGACACGTCCTCGCCCTTGGCCTTGAGCATGCCGATCTGCTTGCTGCGCGTGTTGCGCAGGTTCTGCAGCTCCTGGGTGCGCACCTGCAACTGCTTGCGGCGCGCTTCCAGCGACTCGAGGTGGCCGACGTCCAGCTCGAAGCCGCGGGTGGTGCGCAGGCGTTCGGCGAGTTCGGCGGGATTGGCACGCAGCAGGGCGGGATCGAGCATCGCGAAGGGACTTCCGTGGGCGAACGCACATTATCGCCCGAGCGAAGCCGCATTGGCGCTGGCCAAACGATGCGCTGTGCCAGAATGCGGCATGGCCGATCCCGCCGTTCCGCGCAAGCCGCTGTTGCCGCCCCGGGCGGTCAAGGTCCTCGCCATCGCGTTCGGCGCGGGCTTGTTGCTGTTCCTGTTGCTGTGGCTGGACCAGCGCAACGACACCGAATTCTTCAAGGGTGGCGGCCCCGAGACCGCCGCGGGCAGCACAGATGGCCTGCCCGCGCCGTTGCCGGCCGATGTCGCCAGCGAGGACGGCAACGCCAGCGGCCTGCGCCTGCCGGACACGGCCAAAGGCAAGCCGCTGCCCGCCACCGAACAACCGCGCATCATCGACGAACCGCCTCCGCCTCCACCACCGCCGGTTGCGCCCGTCGCCCCGGCCGCCCCGATCGCCAGGGGGAGCGACACCCCGGTTCCGATCAGCCAGCCGCCGCCGCGCTATCCGCAGGAAGCGCTGCGCCGCAATGCAGGTGGAACCGTGCGGGTGAAGGTGACGGTGGCCACCGATGGCAGCGTGGATCGCCTCGACGTGGCGGAAAGCAGCGGCAACCGACATCTCGATCGCGCGGCGATGGAAGCCGTGCGTCGCTGGCGTTTCCAGCCGGCGGTGCGCGATGGCCAGCCCGTCGTCGCCGACGTGGTGGTGCCAATCGTGTTCAATCCCGGCGGGTGATTTCACCCGCGCGCAACGAAACGCGGACGCGAGCAAGACATCGCTGAATCCCCGCCTGGCTGCGGCCACGCAATCGATACGGATTGATGCCCGGCTAACGAACCGATCCGGACACTCGGTCGCGTGACACCCACACGACGAGGAGATCGACATGACGAATGTCCAGACCGACTTTGATCCGCAGTTGCAGCAGGAAGCGCCGCAGGACCTGCAGCCACAGCCGACGCGTGCCCGCAAGACGATCTTGCTGCTCGGCTTGCTCGCCATCACCGGCGCAGCCTGGTGGACCCTGCAGGATCGCAGCGAGCCCCTCGACGCCGCGCCTTCCTTCGCGTCCACGGAACCGCTGCCGGCCCCGATCGACGAATCGCCGATCACGCCAATTCCCGAACCCGCTGCCAAGTCCAGCGCAAAGGCACCGGCCGCTGGCCGCACGCGTGATGCATCCCTGATCGCCAGCAGCCAGGTGCTGCCGAAGTACCCGGCATCCGCGCTGCGAGCCGGTGAAACCGGCACCGTGCTGGTGATGGCCAGCATCGATCGGAATGGCGTGCCGATCGAGGTCAGCCTGGACGACCGCAGCGGCAATCGCGAATTCGATCGCTCCGCCCTGCAGGCCGTGCGCCAGTGGCGTTTCCAGCCGGCACTGCGGGATGGCAAGCCAGTGGCTGCCACGGTGCGTGTCCCGGTCGAGTTCGCGCTGGAACGCGGCTGATCCCGTACGGCACGTTGGCTAACGAAACGGCCCGCATTTCGCGGGCCGTTTCACTTGGATCACGCGTTTTTCCGATCAGGCGTCAGCCAAGGCGAAACCCACGCCGCGCGCCAGCGCATCGAAGCCGGGGAACGACGTGGCCACGTTGGCGACATCGCCGATGCGCACGTCACCACGCGCACGCTGCGCGCCCACCGCGAACGCCATGGCGATGCGATGGTCGCCTACGCTGTCGACCAGGCCGCCCTGCAGCGCGCCGGGATGGATCGTGGCGCCATCGGGCGTTTCATCGACCTGCAAGCCCAGTGTGCGCAAGCCGTTGGCCATCGCGGCCAGGCGGTCGGATTCCTTGACCCGCAACTCGGCCGCACCGCGCACGACCGTGGCACCCTGCGCATGCGCGGCGGCGATGAACAGCGCCGGGAACTCGTCGATCATGTCCGGCACCAGCACCTCCGGCACGTCGATGCCATGCAGCGGTGCGTGGCGAACCACCAGGTCGGCCACCGGTTCGCCGCCGTGTTCACCGGCGTGTTCCTCGACGATGTCGGCTCCCATCATCCGCAATGCCTGCAACAGGCCGGTGCGACGCGGGTTCAGGCCCACTTGCTTCAAGCGCAATTCCGAACCCGGCACGATGCTCGCCGCGACCAGGTAGAACGCCGCCGAGGAGAAATCCGCAGGCACCGCGATATCGGTCGCACGCAGCCGTTGCCCGCCGCGCAACCGCGCGAAGCCGGGCGAAAATTCGATGTCGACGCCGAACGCGGACAACATGCGTTCGGTGTAGTCGCGGGTCGGATGTGGCTCGCGCACCACGGTTTCGCCACCGGCATACAGGCCCGCCAGCAGCAGCGCGGACTTCACCTGCGCGCTGGCGACTTCCAGCGTGGTGTCGATGCCGACCAATGTGGCGCCACCATGGATGCGCAGCGGCGGCAGGCCGCCCGCTTCGGTGTCGATGCGCGCGCCCATCTTCGCCAACGGTTCGGTCACCCGCCGCATCGGCCGCTTCGACAACGACGCATCGCCGACCAGCACGCTGTCGAAGCGTTGCGCGGCCAGCAGGCCGGCGAGCAGGCGCATGCCGGTGCCGGCATTGCCGCAATCCAGTACGCCATCGGCGGGCTGCAGGCCATCGATGCCGACGCCATGCACGATCCGCCGCGACGGTGATGGGGTTTCGATGCGCACGCCGAGCCGCGAGAAGATCGCCGCGGTCGCGCGGGTGTCCTCGCCTTCCAGGAAACCGTCGATGGTCGAGACGCCATCGGCCAGCGCGGCGAACATCACCGAGCGATGCGACACCGACTTGTCGCCGGGAATCTCCAGCGCACCGTGCAGCGGGCCACCGGCGGACGCGATCCAGTCATGCGATCCGCCGCTCACTTCATCACCTCGTCCAATGCAGCCAGCAGGCGCTGGTTCTCGGCCTCAGTGCCGACGGTGATGCGCAGGCATTCGCCCAGGCCGTAGCCGCCCATCGGCCGCAGGACCACGCCGCGCCCGACGAGTCGTGCCTCGATCCGCGAACTGTGGTCGCCGAATTCGACCAGCAGGAAATTGGTCTGCGATGGCGCGACCTTCATGCCGCGTGCGCGCAACGCATCCGCAAGCGCTTCGCGCTGCGCGCTGTTGCCGGCGATCGAAGCCTGCAAATGATCGACATCGGCCAATGCGGCTTCCGCCGCGACCAGGCCCAGCGCATTGACGTTGAAGCTCTCGCGCACGCGCTCCATCACCGCGATCAGGCCTTCGTCCGCCACCGCGAAACCGACACGCAGGCCGGCAAGCGCATACGCTTTGCTGAAGGTACGGGTGACGACCAGGTTCGGATGGCGCGTGACCAGCGGCAACGCGGAGGCGTAGTCCGGCGCGTCGGTGAATTCGGCATAGGCCTCGTCGACCACCACGATCACGTCGGCCGGCACCGAAGCGATGAAGGCCTCGAAGATATCGGCCGAATACCAGGTGCCGGTGGGATTGTTCGGGTTGGCCAGGTAGACCAGCTTGGTGCGCGGGCCGATGCTGGCGCGCAACGCGGCCAGGTCGTGGCCGCGCGGCATGGCGTTCTCGCGCGGGAGTGCGGGTGCCGGCCGCAGGGTCGCGCCCGCGGCCTGCGCGGCGAGCGCATACACCGCGAAGCCGAACTTCGATGCCACCACTTCATCGCCCGGCCCGGCGAAGACCTGGGCGAACTGCATCAGCAATTCGTGCGAGCCGTTGCCCAGGAGCAGGTTGGCCGGTTGTACCCCGTGGTGCGCGGCCAATGCGCGCTTGAGGTCGCCGCCGAGCGGATCCGGATAGATGTGGATGCCGTCCAGTGCACGCTGGATCGCCTCGCGCGCCTGCGGACTGGCGCCATAGGGATTCTCGTTGCTGCCCAGCTCGACCAGTTGTGCCTCGGCGAAGCGACGGCGCAGCGCGACCAGGTCGTGGCCCGGGTCGTAGGCGCGCAACTCGCGCACGCCGGGCCGGGCCAATCGTTCGAAGTCGACCATGCGGGCCTCAGAGGATCGCGACAGGATAGGAACCGAGGACGCGCACTTCGTCGCCCTGGCTGGCGATCTCGTCCAGCGCGTCCTTCAGCGGCGATTCGTCGCGATGACCGGCCACGTCGATGAAGAATGCGTATTGCCAGAGGTGCCCGTGCGCCGGGCGCGACTCGATCCGGTTCATGCTGATGCCGCGCCGCGCCAGCGGCTCGAGCACGCCATAGAGCGCGCCGGGACGGTCGCGGATGAACACCAGCAACGAAGTACGGTCGTGGCCCGACGGCGGGAACGACTCGCGGCCCAGCACCAGGAAGCGGGTGGTGTTGTCGCTGCGGTCCTCGATCGGGCCCGCGATCTTCTTCAGGCCGTACACATGCCCGGCCGATTCGCCGGCGATCGCCGCCGCATCGTCCGCGTTGCGCGCGCGACGGGCGCCTTCGGCGTTGCTGGAGACCGGGATCTTTTCCGCCTTCGGCAAGTGCGTGCGCAGCCAGCCGCCGGTCTGCGCGAAGGCCTGCGGATGCGCATAGATGCGTTCGATGTCCTCGATCCGGCCGCTGCGCGACAGCAGGTGCTGGTGCACCCGCAGTTCGACTTCACCGCAGATCCGCAACGGCGAGGTCAGGAACAGGTCCAGGGTCACCTGGATGGTGCCCTGCCCCGAGTTCTCCACCGGCACCACGCCGAAATCGGCATTGCCGGCGGCGACTTCCTGGAACACTTCCTCGATGCTCGCCAGCGGCAGGCCATGCGCGGAATGGCCGAAATGCTTGTGCACCGCCTGCTGGCTGAACGTACCTTCCGGGCCGAGGTAGCCGATCTTGAGCGGCTCCTGCTGGGCCAGGCAGGCCGACATGACTTCGCGGAACAGCCGCACCAGGACTTCGTCCGACAGCGGGCCGTCGTTGCGGTCCACGACCTTGCGCAACACCTGCGCTTCGCGCTCGGGCCGGTAGTAGTCGACCGCGGCGGCGAGCTTGCCCTTGGCCTTGCCGACCTGGTGCGCCCACTGCGCGCGCTCGGCGATCAGTTCCTGGATGCGCCGGTCGATGCCGTCGATCTGCTCGCGCACGGCGCCGAGGTCGGGCTTCGGCTCGCCCTTGACGGCGGCATCGACCTGCGGCTTGGCCGGCTTTTTCGCCGTCGCCGGCTTGCGGGTGTCGTTTTTCTTAGCCATGGCGCTGCTGGAACTCCTGCATGAAGTCGGCCAGGGCCTGCACGCCGGCCTCCGGCATCGCGTTGTAGATGGAGGCGCGCATTCCGCCGAGGACGCGATGGCCCTTCAGCGCGACCAGGCCGGCCGCCTTGCTCTCAGTGAGGAAGGCAGCATCGAGCGCTGGATCATGGAGGAAGAACGGCACGTTCATCCGCGAACGCGCATCGGCAGCCACTTCGTTGCGGTAGAAGCCGCCTGACCCGTCGATCGCGGCATACAGCGCGGCGGCCTTGCGTGCGTTGCGGCGGGCGAACTCCGCCACGCCCCCTTCGTCGAGCATCCATTTCACGGTCAGCCCGAGCATGTACCAGTTCCAGCTGGGCGGGGTGTTGAGCATCGATTCGCCCTCGAGCTGGGCGCGGTAGTCGAAGATCGGCGCGCGCGGCTGGCCGGCGCGCTCCAGCAGCTCGCGGCGGACGATCAGCACGGCGATGCCGACCGGCCCCAGGTTCTTCTGCGCACCGGCATAGATGGCGCCAAAGCGACTGATGTCCAGCGGCTCGGACGCGATCGAGGAACTGAAATCGGCGATCAGCGGGACGTCGCCGACGTCCGGGATGTCGCGAAACTCGACGCCATGGATGGTCTCGTTCGCGGTGACGTGCACGTAGGCGGCATCGGCCGACAGCGACCACGCGCTGCGCGGCGGCAGGCTGCGAAAGCCGCCAGCCTCCGTGCTGGCAGCGATGCGCGCATCGGCGGTGGGCGCGGCCTGCTTCAGCGCGGTCTTGCCCCAGTGGCCGGTGACCACGTAGTCCACCGGCTGCCCGGCGTTGGCGAAGTTGAGCGGCAACAGGGCCTGCACCGTGGTCGCGCCGCCGGCGGTGAACAGCACCGCGTAGTCGTCCGGTATCGACAGCAATGTGCGCAGGTCGGCTTCGGTGCGGCGGGCGACATCGAGGAAATCCTCGCCGCGGTGGCTGATCTCGACGATCGAAGCCCCGGTGTCGCGGTACTCCAGCATCTCCGCCTGGGCCTGGCGCAGGACGGGTTCCGGCAGGGCGGCAGGACCGGGGCTGAAATTGAAGGCACGCGACATCGCAAGAGATCCGACAGGTCGAAACCCCGAGTATGCCGCAGTGCAGCACCATGCGCGGCCATGGTTGCTGCGGCAACATATTGCGGACGATTGGGCCGGTATGCGTGAAACTTCGCACACCGTCTTGGTTCTAAGCTTGCGACACCCTCCGCAACGCTGGGACAAGGACGCCATGAACCTGCGTGACGCACTCCGCATGCCCTCCTCCGACGTGACCGAAGAATCGGTCTACCGCGACCGCCGCCGCGTGCTGGCGATGCTGGGCGCGGTGCCTGCGTTGGGCATCGCCGGCTGTTCCGAGGCAGCGCCCCCACCCTCGACCGCCACGGTGACGCCCGAGCAGGCCAAGGCCGGCTTCCGCACCGCGGAAGAACAGACCCGCGAACTCGACGCGACCACCTACAACAACTTCTACGAATTCGGCACCAACAAGGATGACCCCTCCAACGTCGCCAAGACCCTGCGCACGACGCCGTGGACGGTCGCTGTGGGCGGACATTGCGCCAAGCCCGGCAAACTCGCATTGGATGATCTGCTGAAGGGACTGGCGCCGCAGGAACGGATCTACCGGATGCGCTGCGTGGAAGGCTGGTCGATGGTGATCCCATGGCTCGGCGTGCCACTGGGCGCTGTACTCAAACGGTTCGAGCCGACCTCGAAGGCGAAGTACGTGGCGTTCACCAGCCTGGCCGATCCACGGCAGATGCCGGGCGTTCGCTCGCCGGTGCTGGACTGGCCATATCGCGAAGGCCTGCGCATCGACGAAGCGATGCATCCGCTGACCCTGCTGGCCACCGGCATGTACGGCAAGACCCTGCCTCAGCAGAACGGCGCGCCGCTGCGGCTGGTGGTGCCGTGGAAATACGGGTTCAAGGGGATCAAGTCGATCATCGCGATCACCTTCGTCGAACGCATGCCGAAAACCTCGTGGAACATGTCGCAGGCGTCCGAATACGGATTCTTCTCCAACGTGAATCCTGCGGTCGCCCATCCGCGCTGGAGCCAGGCGAGCGAGCGCCGCATCGCCGGCAGCGCCAGCAAGCTGTTCGCGGAGCGCATCCCCACCCTGCCTTTCAACGGTTATGCCGCGCAGGTGGCATCGCTGTATGCGGGCATGGACCTGAAGAAGTGGTTCTGATGCTTTCACGGATGCCGCCAGAACGTCTCGGGTGCATCGGGGTGGCAGGCCTGTACGCGACTCTCGGCGACATGGATGTCGCCGAGAAGCCTACATGGACGTATTCACGGCGTGTCGCGCACAGGCTTGCCGCCCCGGTGCGCGCGCCATGACACCACACAAGCTGATCTTCGCCAAAGTCGCCGTCCACCTCGCCGCGCTTACGCCGCTGGCGATCCTGCTGTGGCAGATGTGGGGTGAAGTGAAGGGCTTCAGCCACGCGCTGGGTGCCGATCCCGTGGCCGAGATCGAGCATCGCTTGGGCATATGGGCGTTGCGCTTCCTGATGATCACCCTGGCGATCACCCCGCTGCGCCAGCTGACCGGCTGGAACGTGCTGATCCGCTTCCGACGCTTGCTCGGGCTGTACGCCTTCGCCTACGCCAGCCTGCACTTCGCCGCCTACCTCGGGCTGGACCTGCGCGGCTACTGGATGCAGGTGTTCGAGGACATCGTCAAGCGTCCCTACATCACCGTGGGCTTCCTGGCATGGCTGCTGCTGGTGCCGCTGGCGGTCACCTCGACGGCCGGCTGGATCAAGCGACTCGGGCGCAACTGGTCGCGCTTGCACAAACTGGTCTACGTGATCGCGGTGCTCGCGGTGCTGCATTTCTGGTGGCTGGTGAAGTCCGACCTGCGCGAGCCCGCGCTGTATGCCGCGATCGCCGCCGTATTGCTGGGCTGGCGCGCCTGGAAAGCGCTCAAGGCGCGTGCCAGCGCGAAGGCGAAGGCTAGAAGCGCTCCTTCAGCACGCGCCTGATCTCGTTCTCGATCGGATCCTTGAACATCGCGGTCAGGAAGCCGAGCTTGGCATGCACGTGTAGGTCGTCCTTGCCCAGTTCGATCTGGCCATCCACGCCCGAGCGGGTGAAGTTGAGGATGTCGCCGTCCCATGCGCATTCCATCTGGAAGCGCTCGGCCAGCTTCTTCGCGACTTCGTCGATCGCCTTCTTCGCCTTGGCCTTGGGCAGCGCGTGCGGGTGGCGGATATCGATGCGGGACATGCGGCGATCCAGTGAGGTGGGCAGTCCGCATTGTGCCGCCCGCGGATCGGCACAACCAGCCTGCACGGCACGACGCGCGTGCTAGATTGCCGCCCGATGAGCGAATTGCGCCTGCGTTTCAGCGATGGTGACCAGCCCGACCTGGCGGTCGGCGCCGGCGTGCATGCGCTCGGCCGCCTGCCCACCGGACTGGGTCCGGTCGATGGCGAACAGCCCTGGCTGCTGCGGGTCAGCAATGATCGCCGCGGCCTGTGGCTGACCGTGGCCGAAGGCCTGCGCGGCGTCCACGTCAACGGCCGCCCGGTGCAGCACGTGGCGATGTTGCGCGCCGGCGACAGCATCCATGTCGATGGCGGCGAGCTCCTGCTGCTGGCCGCCAACGCGGACCGGGTGGCGGCGCCCGTGATCGCCGGGCGCGACCCGGTGGGCAACCTGCGGCTGGTCCTTCGCGGCGTGGGCGGCAACCACCACGGGCGCAGCCTGAACCTGGAGAAGCCGCGCCGGATCGGCAGCGCCGCCGACGCCGACCTGCGCATCGATGGCCCCGGCATCGCCCCACACCATGCGTTGATCGAAGCGGTCAACGGACAGGCCGTCTTGCGCGATGCCAGCGCGGACGTGCAGGTCAACGGGCAACGGGTGCGCCAGGCGCTGCTGCAGGCCGGCGACCAGGTGGCGTTCGACGTGCAGCACCGTTTCGTGCTGGAAGGTCCGCCGCCGGCCGCCGTGGTGCCGCCGCCACGGGTCCGCGATGGCAATGGCGACGGGTTCGACGATGCGCCCGTCGAGGGTCGCCGGCACTGGACGCTGCGGATCCCGTGGCTGCTGCTGGCGGCAATCCTGCTGTCCGGTGCGCTCTCGGTGTTGCTGCTGTTCGGCGAGCGCTGAAGCGCGGTCAAGGCTGCCGGAACGGATCCGGATCGCCGGCGAACAGCCGTTCCATCACCCGCGTCTCGTTGTCGCCGATGTCGTCGAGGAAGCTGCGGATGTCGCCCAGTTCCGCAAAGGCGGCATAGCCGCGCTCCAGGAACGACTGCAATTCGCCCAGCCCGGCCGCGCGAGCGGGCACCCGCGAGAGTTTCAGCAACGTGCCGATACCCGGCATCCGCAACGCGCTGCCAAGCGTGGTGCCGACCTGCCCGATCAACGCGATCTGACGCGCGCGCAGGCGTGGATGCCCGACCTTGCGATAGGCCTGCGCGTACAACGCCGCATCCAGTGCGCGCCGGCGCGGCGCGAGCTGGTGCAGGGCCTCGGCCATGCGCAGGTCCAGCGCATGGGTCAGCGCGCCCAGTTCGATGCCGGTGGCGATCGCGTCCAACAGCGGCGCCGGCAACAACCGCTGCATCATCGGGATGACCCTGGCGATGTCGGCGTCGCGCTGGCTGAAATCGTGGTCGCCGTAGACGTCGGTCAGGAAGAATCGCGCTGCCGGGCGCCGCGCCGGATCGCGCAGGAAGCCGTCGAAGCTGCGCTCGAGGCGCAACGCCTGCCAGGACTGCAACGCCTTCAGCCAGCGCAGGCGGTTGCGCGGCTCCAGCGCCGGGTCGAGCACGTGCTGGTGCCACGCCAGTCGGCATGAGAGTCGCGCGATGGGATCGGGCCGTGCGGGCATCGCCGCAGTGTCCGGGCCGCCATGCGTCGACGCAATACTCCAACCCGCTCCGCTACACTCGAGCGCGACCCACGCGAGCGAACCGAATGCTGTCACTACACGCTGCCCAGCAACGCCACCCCGGCCGCAGCCATGCCCCGCGCATCGGCCTGGCCATCGCCGGCGGCGGGCCGATCGGGGCGATGTACGAACTCGGCGCACTGCGCGCCCTGGACGAGGCCTGCGACGGCCTGGACCTGACCCGGCTGGACTGCTACGTGGGCGTGAGTTCCGGCGCGTTCTTCGCCGCCGGCCTGGCCAATCGCATGGACACCGCCGAGCTGTGCCGGATCTTCATCACCGGCGAAAGCGACGACGTGGTGTTCCGCCCGGAAACTTTCCTGCGCCTGGCCACCGACGAATACCTGCGGCGGGCCGTCGCGTTCCCGAAGCTGGCCGCACGGCTCACCCACGACATGCTCTCCGGGCGCGGCGATTCGCGCTGGTCGGACATCGTCACCCGCATCGGCGGGCTGGTCCCGACCGGCATCTTCGACAATGCCGGTGTCGAGCATTTCCTGCGCGAGGTGTTCACCCGGCGCGGTCGCAGCAACGATTTCCGCAAGCTGGAGCGCCCGCTGTACGTGATCGGCGTGGACCTGGACAGTGGCGAGGCCGTGCGCTTCGGCGGCGAAGGCTGGGACAACGTGCCGATCTCGCGCGCGGTGCAGGCCAGCGCCGCCCTGCCAGGCCTGTATCCACCCGTCGACATACGCGACAGGAGCGGTCGCGTCCGCCATTTCGTCGACGGCGCGCTGCGCCGGACCATGCATGCCTCGGTGGTGCTGGAGCGCGACGTCGACCTGATGCTTGGGATCAATCCGCTGGTGCCGTTCAATCCAGGCACCGATGCCTATGCCGACGCACAGGCACACCGCTTCAGCGACCGCCGCATCGCCGAGGGCGGTTTCCCGGGGGTGATTTCGCAGGCGCTGCGCACGATGCTGCAGTCGCGCATGCAGGTCGGGCTGGCGCGCTATCCGGGCCAGTACCCGCACATCGACCAAGTCGTGTTCGAGCCCAACGCCGACAACCGCGAACTGTTCTACACCAACATCTTCAGCTTCGCCGCGCGCCGCCGCATTTCGCAGCTCGCCTACCGCAACACCCTGGCGGACCTGCGCAAGCGCCGCGACGAACTGGAACCGGTGCTGGCGCGCCACGGCATCCGCCTGCGCGCCGACGTGATCGCCGACCGGCCGCGCTCGATCATCGCCCACCTGCCGGCGCAACCGCGCAGCACCGAGACCACCGCGATCCTCGATCGCGCGCTCGACGAAATCGAGCATCGCCTGCGCACCGGCAAGCGCGCGCAGGCCCGCGGCATGGTGTGAATGCTCTAGACGCCGACGCGATCCTGCGTCGCAATCCAATCCCCGCGCGTCGCCGACGCACATAGAGAATCGACATGGCCAAGCTCAAGAAAACTGCGCGCAAGACCGCCTCGGGCACCAAGCAGGCGTCCCAGGACCAGGCCGAACGCCTGGGCAAGTCGATCACCGAGTCCGCGCAGCAGATCTGGCTCGCCGGGATGGGCGCGTTCAACCGCGCGCAGGCCGAGGGCGGCAAGCTGTTCGAGAGCCTGGTCCGCGACGGCCTGTCGCTGGAGCAGACCGCGCGCAAGCTCGCCGGCAACCGCGCCAACGTGGTGCGTGACGTCGTCGAGGGCCGCGTGGGCCAGGCGCGCGAACGCGCCGTCGACACCTGGGACAAACTGGAAAAGGTGTTCGAGGATCGCGTGCAGCGTGCGCTGGTCAAGCTGGGCGTGCCGGGCCGCGACGACCTGAATGCCCTGACCCACCGCGTCGAGCGGCTGACCGAGGAGCTGCGCAAGGCCAATGGCGGCAGCGCCCCGAAGACCGCCAAGGCTCCCCGCAAGCCGGCCGCGCCGAAGCCGGCCAAGGCACCGCGCCAAGCCAGGGCCCCCAGGGCTGCGAAGGCGACCAAGGCCCCGGCTCGCAAGGCCGCCAAGGCCGTCGCCGAAGCCCCGGCCGGCTGATCCGTCCAAGTCCCGCCAGTCCGTTGCTTCGCTCGCTCCCTCCCCCTGCGATTCCCGGACTGGCGGGCTTTTCCCCCGCCGGTGATCGCGTCGATGACGCCGCATTGGCCCGGCAAGGGCTATAGTCCCTGCCCCGTGTTTGCTTTTGCCTTTATGTCCCCGATCCTGATCGCGTTGCTGGTGTTCGTCGCCCTCGGGCTGGCGGCCACGGCCTGGTTGCGGCGCACGCCGTCGTCCCCTTCCGCTTCGCAGGCAAGCGAGCGTGGCGCCGCCCAACTGGGCACCTTGCGCTGGCGCGACTTCACCCGCCTTGTGCTGCAGGCCATGCATGGCCGGGGCTATCGCACCGTGGTCGAGGACGGCATGCCGGCCGACGGCATCCCGACCGATGGCGGCGACATCGTGCTGGAACGTGGTGGCGAGCGCACGCTGCTTTCCGTGAAATACGGAAGTGCCTCGATCGTCGGTGCCCAGGCCCTGCTCGGGCTGGTCGGCTCGGCGACCCTGCGTGGCACCCAGAAAGTGATCGTGGTGACGCCTGGGCGCTTCGACGAGGAAGCCACGCGCCTGGCCCGCCAGCAGGACATCGAACTGATCGACGGCGAAGATCTCTGGCCTGAAGTGCGTCCGTATGTCGCCCGACCTGCGCAGGACGCCGCTCCCGCACCCGCACCGGTGGAGACAGCGACTCCCGCGAATCCGAAGATGCTGGGCATCGCCTGGGGCGCCGCCGCAGTGGTCGCCGCGGTGGCCTGGATGATCGCGCAGGGCCTGGAACCTGCGTCGACGGCCTCGCCCGCCGCACCGGACACTGCCTCACAGACGCCGGCCGCCCCGGCCGCACCGGTGGCGGCCACACCCGCCATCGAGCGCGTGGATGTAGTTCCCACCGATCCGGCTGCGCTCGAGCAACGACGCAAGGAAACCGCGAACGCGATCTCGACCCTGTTCGGGGTGGATCGCGCGTTCTGGTCGACACAGTCGACCCTGCTGGTCTACCTGTCCACCGACGTGGCGGATCCGTCCAGCGAACTCTGCCCGTTGCTGGAGCGCTATCCCGAACTGGCGGCGTCACGCGTGCAGATGCAGCCGCCGCAGGGCAGCACCAAGCCGGTCCGCTTCAAGCAGTGCCGCTCGTATTGAGCCAGCGACGCGGATTTCTTCCTGTAGGAGCAACTGTCTTGAGCCTAAGCGGCTAGCGTTCTCCATTCGGAGCCATCGCGAAGCATGGCGTTGAGCCGGATCAGGAGCACCCGCATGCACGCCACGAGTGCGACCTTGGCGCACTTCCC
>NZ_JAYRTQ010000015.1:0-66638 GCF_041919455.1 Thermomonas sp. | reverse complement strand
CAAGTCACCTGCGCACACTGTCAAAGATCTGCGAACGTCGGCCTCAGCGCCTGGTTCGTTTCTCGCTGCGACGTTTCCGTCGAAGTGAGCCGCACATCATACAAGGGTTTTTGTTGCCGTCAACACCTTGTGAGGAAGTTTTTTGCTGCCGTTCAGTCGTCCGGACAAGCCGTCGGTGAAGCGGGCGCGCATCATGCAACAACGCTCGACGGGTTGGAAGTCTTGTGCCTTGACGCATTCCGTGCTTCGCGCGCATGGTGCGCGATCCATGAAGGAGCCATACATGCGCGTCCACGCTTTCGCCCTGTTTGCATCGTGCCTTGTCTCCGGTTGTGCGGGGGCCTCGCAACCCTGGGTGGAGGTCGGCGGCCACCGCTACGCCGTCGAGATCTCCGACGACGATGCTGAGCGCGCGCGCGGGCTGATGTTCCGTGACGCGATGGCGGACGGCCACGGCATGCTCTTCATCCACGACGCGGAGGAGCCACAGGCGTACTGGATGAAGAACACGAAGATCCCCCTTGACATCCTCTACTTCGACGACGAACGCAAGCTGGTTGCTCAGCAGCGAGACGTGCCCACTTGCTCGCTCGGCGATGCGTGCCCGTCGTATCCCAGCGATGCGCCCGCGCGCTACGTGCTGGAGCTCAACGCCGGTGAAGCCGAGCGCCTCGGCCTGAAGGATGGTGCCGAGATGCGCTTCAGCCCTGACATTCCGCAGGCGAAGTGACGCGGGTCGATCAGGCCTCGATCGGCTCGAAGTCGTCCTTGCTGACGCCGCAATCCGGGCAGGTCCACGTGTCCGGCACGTCTTCCCAGCGCGTGCCGGGCGCAATGCCGTCTTCGGGCATGCCTTGCGCCTCGTCGTAGATGAAACCGCAGACCACGCACATCCAGGTGCGGTAGGGCGCGTCGGAGTCGGATGCGGTCATCGGAGCGATAATGGGGAAGCCGGCACCGATTGTCCCACCACGCGCCGGCCTGCGGAAGCACGATGCCCTCGAAAACACACCCAGGCGGCACGTCGACGATGCTCAGGAATGGGCTCTACCTGATCACGCCGGACGAGCCGGATCCACTGCGCCTCGTTGCGCGCGCGCAGCCGCTGCTGCCGTTCGCATCCTGCCTGCAGTTTCGCAACAAGGCCATGCCTGCAGCGACCTTGCGCGAGGCCGGCACGTTGCTCCGCGATGCATGCAGCGATGCCGGAGTGCTCTTCATCGTCAACGACGATGCTGCCCTCGCATTGGAGCTCGGTGCAGGTGGAGTGCACCTCGGCGAGGACGACGGCGACATCCATTCGGCTCGCATGCTGCTCGGCGATGACGCGATCGTCGGCGTGTCCTGCTACGACGACATCGACCGAGCGCGCAAGCTTGCCGCGCAGGGTGCCGACTACATCGCGTTCGGCGCGTTCTTCCCGTCGCCGACCAAGCCGCATGCACGTCGTGCCGGCCCGCGCCTGCTGCGCGACAGCGCCGGACTCGGCGTGCCGCGCGTGGTGATCGGCGGCATCACCCCGGAGAATGCGGGACCATTGATCGATGCGGGTGCCGACTTCATCGCGGTGATCAGCGGCGTCTTCGACGCACCGGATCCGATAGCGGCGGCGCGTTCGTACTGCAGCCTCTTCTCAAACACGCTTACCGAGAACAACCACAGCACATGAACAAGGAACGCTCGCACGACCTCTTCTCCCGCGCCCAGCAGCTGATGCCCGGTGGCGTGAACTCGCCGGTGCGCGCCTTCAAATCGGTGGGTGGCAAGCCCTTCTTCGTGCAGCGCGCGGATGGTCCGCACCTGTTCGACGTCGATGGCAATCGCTACATCGACTATGTCGGGTCGTGGGGCCCGATGATCGTCGGTCACAACCACCCGAGGGTGCTCGAAGCCGTCATCGACACCGCGCGCAAAGGCCTGAGCTTCGGCACACCGAACCCGCTGGAAGTGACGATGGCGGAAACCATCACCCGCCTGATCCCCAGCTGCGAAATGGTGCGCATGGTCAACTCCGGCACCGAGGCCACGTTGTCGGCGATCCGGCTGGCGCGCGGCGCCACCGGTCGCAGCCGCATCGTGAAGTTCGAGGGCTGCTATCACGGCCATGGCGATTCCTTCCTGGTGAAGGCCGGCAGCGGCGCGCTGACCTTCGGCGTGCCGACCTCACCGGGCGTGCCGAAGGCGCTGGCCGACCTGACGCTCACGCTGACCTACAACGATTTCGATGGTGCGACCAAGCTGTTCGAGGACTGCGGCAGCGACATCGCCGGCCTGATCGTGGAGCCGGTCGTCGGCAATGCGAACTGCCTGCCGCCGCGAGCAGGCTATCTGCAGCACCTGCGCGAGCTGTGCACACAGCACGGCGCGCTGCTGATCTTCGACGAAGTCATGACCGGCTTCCGGGTGGCGCTTGGCGGCGCACAGGCGCGCTACGGGGTGACGCCGGATCTGTCGACCTTCGGCAAAGTGATCGGCGGCGGCATGCCGGTCGGTGCCTATGGCGGTCGCCGCGAACTGTTGCAGCAGATCGCGCCGAGCGGCCCGATCTACCAGGCCGGCACGCTCAGCGGCAATCCGGTGGCGATGGCGGCGGGGCTGGCGATGCTCGAACTCGTCCAGGCGCCAGGCTTCTACGAAGCGCTCGAAGCAAAGACGCATGCGTTGTGCGATGGCCTGGAAGCCGCGGCGCGCGATGCCGGCGTGGCGTTCACCACGCAACGGGTCGGCGGCATGTTCGGCATGTTCTTCACCAACGAGACCGTCGACACCTTCGCGCAGGCGATGGCCTGCGACAGCGCCGCGTTCAACCGCTTCTTCCACGCGATGCTGGAACGCGGCGTGTACCTGGCGCCGTCCGCATTCGAGGCCGGCTTCATGTCCAGCGCGCACGACGACGCCGCGATCGCCGCCACCATCGATGCTGCGCGCGGCGCGTTTTCAGGCCTGTAGCCCATGGACGATCCGAGCGCTGCGGCGCGGCCGCGCAACCTGTTCGAGAAGGAGTACTACCCGGCCTCGACGTCCGGGGCGCGCTATCGCTGGTATCGACTCGTGTTCCACCATGACGCGCCCGACGAACGAAATTTCGATCTTTGGCTGATCGCGGCGATCCTGGCCAGCGTGGCGGTGGTGATCCTGGACAGCGTGCCTGCGGTCAAGGCGCAATGGCATGGCGCGCTGTACCTGGCCGAGTGGTTCTTCACCCTCCTGTTCACCGCCGAATACATCCTGCGCCTGTGGGTGGTACGCAAGCCGCTGCGCTACGCGCGAAGTTTCTATGGCGCGATCGACCTTCTGGCGATCCTGCCCACCTTCCTGTCGCTGCTGTTCCCGGCGAGCGCATCGCTGACCGTGATCCGTGCGCTGCGCCTGCTGCGGATATTCCGCGTGCTCAAGCTGGTGGAATATTCGAGCGAAGCCGGCGTCCTCATCGAGGCGCTGCTGCGCAGCCGGCGCAAGATCTTCGTGTTCATCGCCACCCTGATGACCATCGTGGTGATCTTCGGCGCGCTGATGTACGTGGTCGAGGGTCCGGAACACGGCTTCACCAGCATCCCGACCGGCATGTACTGGGCAGTCGTCACGGTGGCGACTGTCGGCTTCGGGGACATCGCACCGAGCACCGGCGTGGGCCGCTTCATCACGTCGGTGCTGATCGTGATCGGCTACAGCATCATCGCCGTGCCCACCGGCATCTACACCGCTGAACTTGCACGCAGCCTGCAACCGAAGCGCCGCGTCGTGCGCTGCACGGAATGCGGCCTGCCCGAGCACGAGAGCGATGCCTGGCATTGCCGCAAGTGCGGCCGCTCCCTTCCTTCCGATCATTGAGGCCCGCATGACCACGAGCCATCCCGCCACCCTTGCGGTCCACGCCGGCAACGCACCCGACGAAAGCACCGGCGCGGTCGCACCCCCGCTGCACCTGAGCACGACGTTCCGCCACGGCCCCGCCGGTGAGCGCGTCGCCGGCTACGAGTACCAGCGCGAAGGCAACCCGACCAACGACCGCCTGCGCGAATCGCTGGCGGCGCTGGAAGGCGGCCAGGCCGCCTGCACGTTCGCGTCAGGGATGGCGGCGATGAGCACCCTGCTCGACTGCTTGCCCAATGTTGCCCGCGTGCTATTCCCGGACGACTGCTACAGCGGCTTGCGCATGCTGTTCCAGGAGTTCCTGCCGGAGCGCGGCATCGTCGCCGAGGTGGTCGACATGGCCGACCTGGAGGCGGTGCGCGCGGCCTGTGCGACGCCGGTCGCGATGCTGTGGATCGAGACGCCATCCAACCCGCTGATGAAGATCAGCGATATCGCCAGCCTCGCCGGGATCGGCCATGCGGCAGGCGCGATCGTGGTCGTCGACAACACCTTCGCCACCCCGCTGCTGCAGCGCCCGCTGGCGCTGGGCGCCGACATCGCGATGCATTCGACCACCAAGTATTTCGGTGGTCACAGCGATGTCCTCGGCGGCGCGTTGGTGTTCGCCAAGGACGACGAGCTCGCCCGCAAGGTCGCGCACCGGCTGCACGTCACCGGCGCGGTGCTGGCGCCGTTCAGCGCGTGGCTGACCCTGCGCGGTTGCCGCTCGCTGGGCGCACGCATGGCGATGCATTGCGCGAACGCACGCAAGGTCGCCGACTTCCTGGCCGCGCATCCGGCGATCGAGCGGGTGAACTGGCCGGGCCTGCCATCGCATCCGGGTCATGCGGTGGCCGCGCGGCAGATGCGAGACTTCGGCGCGATGCTGAGCATCGAGGTCCGCGGCGGGCGTGACGCGGCGCTGGCGATGACCGGCAAGCTGCGCGTGTTCACCAACGCCACCTCGCTGGGTGGCTGCGAATCGCTGATCGAACATCGCGCCTCGGTTGAAGGGCCGAATCCGCGCTCGCCGCAGAATTTGCTGCGGATCTCGATCGGGCTGGAGCATGCCGACGACCTGATCGCAGATATGGCGCAGGCGCTGGGCTGACTCCGGATCAACCGTTGACCAAGACGATCAAACCGAGACCGGAGAATGCATCCTGTTGAGCATGGGGAGCTTCCCTTCATGCTGCTCATGAATGAGGAGCCAAGTCCGTTCCAACTTCTCTAGGAAGAGATTGTGATCTGGGCGCCAGTGAACCAGAACCGCCCTTCCTTTTGGCGTCAACTCGGTCTTTTGAGGATTGTCCAAGTGCTGTAAGAGTCGGCGCTTCAGATTGGTCGCCAATCCGATATAGAGCACATCACCATCGAAGGTCGTCAGGACGTAGCATCCGGGCCCTTCCGGAAAGAATCGCTCCCGACTCCTCCGGAAAGCATCGAAGGCAGAGGTTGCAGGCGATAGCAACCCAACTTTCATATTTCGATGTCGCCCGTAAGGGAAGCGGCATGTAGTGCTTTGGTCATCTCTTGGGAAATAACATTGATCGCGCCGGCATTGAGAAAACTGGCCTTGCCGCCCTTTGCCCAGAAATCAGAGTGCCCGACCCCCGCGTAGTCGCCTTCCATATTATCGAAGCATGAGCTTAAGAGACGCTCCATCACCGGGATGGTGAAACTTCCTGCATCAAGCAGCTTGATGAAAAATGGAATCGAGAACTTGCAGAACAATTCAACACCGTTGTACTTGTAGAGCACTGTCGCATTGCCATCGTCAAGCAACGAGGCGATGGCTTTCCAGTAATTGAGGAATACTTTGCGCTCTTTCTCTGGATCCTTGAGCACAGCACCAAGTGGATTGTTGGCCGCAAGCACGTACTTCACGATTGCCTTAACGAACGACCGCTGGTTCACCGTCGCATCAGCGCTGTCCGCGTTCGCCATCCTGATCTTTCCAAACCAAGGCGACCCGGCGGTATCGTTGAGGTAATCGGCAAACTTGATCGCCTTCTCGACTTCACCACGCTGCACGACATTCGCAATCCACTTCGGAAGGCTTGGCATATCGGCCTCGACATCCAAGGCGTCCGTGAGCCTGGCAATGATGCGTTGCTCAACCGATTTGTCGACGCTTTTTTGGGTCGTATTGACGATCAGAAAATGGCACATCTGCGCAATCCGCGGCAGGTTGATCGCGATGTTTACTGGCACCTCGAAATCCAGTACGCGCGCATCCTTCTCTGCAGCCATGCGTAAGCCTTCAAGTCGATGCTGGCCATCGACCACGCTGAAGGGCCCCACCTGTTCTAAATCAATGAGAATCGTATTGGTTTTTTGGTCATGCGTAATCGGCTTGTCAGTCGCCAAGAATACTGACGTAGGCAAAAAGGCATCACCCTCATCCTGCCCCTTGACAATGTAATCAGCCAGTTTCTTCGCGCGAGCTTTATTAAGGAGACGCTGATACCCCTTGTCATTCGTATCTTCTGGATCGAGCGTTTCAACGTTATAGAACCCAGGTGCCACCAGATCCCTCACCTTGATCGCGGTGACGTAAAGCTCCAAGTTGCCTTGACGTGCACGCGAGGCTGCCACTTCAATTTTTTTCATGTTGTCTTCGCCAAATTCATCTTTCACTTTCAAATTTCCGGGACACTCGAGACGCGTAACATGCTTCCCCACACAGCGCGCGCATTGCCCCGAAAACGAACCATCCAGTCGCCCGATCGATATCGCGTAAACGCTCAAGGATTGCAAATCGGTTGAACACACCTTTACATAACCGCGCTGAGTGAATCCGCCTGGTTCTTTGCCATCATCTTCACTTATCAGCCTGCACGTCGCCCTGTGTAGAACAAGATAGTTGTCGGACTTGCCCCGGCGTCGATTCAGCACATAACCATTCAGATGATCGGACAGCCACGTGAGGTAGTGGCTGTCGTTTCCATCGAAAATTTCCACATTTCGCACTACGGACTCGCAGTTCCGACGAATGCTTCCAGCGCAACACGCAGCCGCGCGAGTCCTTCGGCGACATCCTGATCTCCGATATTCAGCGCCGGCACGAAGCGCAGCACGTCCGGACCGGCCTGCAACAGCAGCAGGCCATTGGCGGTGGCGTGGTCGAGGATCTCGCCAGCACGCCCCGCATGGGCGGGCTTCAGCACCGCACCCAGCGTCAGGCCGCGGCCACGCACTTCCGAGAAGAGATCGAGATCGCGATTGATCGCCTCCAGGCCATCGCGGATCGCCTGCGCCTGGCGTTGCACGTTCGCGGCGATGTCAGCTGATGCCAGCGTGCGCAGCGCCACCCGCGCGACCGCCGAGGCCAGCGGGTTGCCGCCGAAGGTGGTGCCGTGCGCGCCGAACTGCATGACCTCGGCGACCTTCGGGCCGGCCAGCATCGCGCCGATCGGCATGCCACCGCCGAGCGCCTTGGCCAGGGTGACGATGTCCGGCACCACGCCGTCCTGCCAATGCGCGAACAACACGCCGCTGCGGCCCATGCCGCACTGGATCTCGTCGAGCACCAGCAGCGCATCGTGCTTGTCGCACCGCGCGCGCACGGCCTGCAGGAACCCGGGTGCGGCCGGCATCACCCCGCCCTCGCCCTGCACCGGCTCGAGCATCACCGCGGCGACGTCGCCGCTCGCCATCGCCGCGTCGAGCTGGGCGATGTCGTTGAAATCGACGTAACGGAACCCGCCCGGCAGCGGTTCGTAGCCTTCCTGGTATTTCGGCTGCGCAGTCGCGGTCACCGCGGCCAGGGTGCGGCCATGGAAACTGCCGCGGAAAGTGACGATGACGCGGCGGTCCGGCGCGCGGCCCTGCGCGGTCGCCCACTTGCGCACCAGCTTGATTGCGGCCTCGTTGGCCTCGGCGCCGGAATTGCACAGGAATGCCCGCTCCGCGAAGCGCGAGGCGGTGACCAGTTCTTCCGCCAACCGCACCGGCGGCTCGCTGTAGAACACGTTGCTGGTGTGCCAGAGCTTGCCGGCCTGTGCGATCAACGCAGCGGTCAACTCCGGATTGCAATGCCCCAGCCCGCAGACGGCGATGCCGCCGGCCAGGTCGACGTACTCGCGGCCCTCGCTGTCCCACAGGCGGCTGCCTTGGCCGCGCTCCAGGATCAGCTGGCGCGGGCGATAGACCGGCAGGAAGTAGTCGCGGCCGAGGGCAAGCAGCTGCGCGGCATCGGATGTGGATTCGGTCATTGGGAGAACTCGATCAGAAACTCATCGCAGCGGAATTGATCAGGCCCACGCCAAGGTGGATCGATCCAGCAAGGACCGCGGCCGCCATCTCGCCGCGGTTGATGCGCTTGGAGAAATCCTTCAGCAGCAGGGCCACCAGCGCATACGCCGCAAGTTGCGCGACCAATGCCATAAACGCCCACGCGGCCACGTCGAGCAAGCCATTGGCGACCCGCAGTGCGCTGGCCAGCGGCACGGCGAAGCCGAGCAGCGCGCCTGCGAGCACGACGGCGGCCGGCAGGTTGTCGCCGCGGATCAGGGTGATCTCGCGATGCGGCGTGGCATACAGGTACAGCACCACGTACAGCAGCATGAAGCCGAGGCCGATGCCGAAGTAGGTGGCGAAATCCGCGAGGCCCTGGGCGAAATGCATGCGTGTGCCCCGCCTTTACCAGACGCCAGTGTTCGGCATCGACGCCCAAGGCTCCTGCGGCGGCAGGTGGCCCTCCTGCAGCAATTCGATCGAGATGAGGTCGGGCGAGCGCACGAAGGCCATGTAGCCGTCACGCGGCGGGCGGTTGATGGTGTAGCCCATCGCCTGCAGGTGCCCGCACGTGGCGTAGATGTCGGCGACGCGGAAGGCGAGATGGCCGAAGTTGCGGGCGCTGCCGTAGTCCTCGATCGCGCCGTCCTCGCCCGGCCAGTTGTAGGTCAGCTCCACTTCCGCGTCAGGAGTTTCGTCCGCGGCTAGGTACACCAGGGTGTATCGGCCTTGCTCGTTCTCCATGCGCCGCGTTTCCTTCAGCCCCAAGCCCTCGCAATAGAAGCGCAGGGAGGCATCGAGGTCGCGGACGCGGACCATGGTGTGCAGGTATTTCATCGGCGTGGCTGCATCCGGGGGATGCGCCTATCTTCCCATGCGTGACGCGGTTCCGTCCCGCCATCCGTGGCCCGCAGCGTTGCGCGGACCACGGCGTGTAGGCCTCAGTAGGTGGCTGCGACCTGGCCGATATTGCGCGCGAGCAGCGCATCTTCGGTGATGCCGGCGCGGGCGAGGCGTGCATGCGTGTTGTAGTCGCCCTTGCGCTCATCGGCGGCGGACACCAGCGCGGCAGCGAAGCGCATCGAGGCATCGCCCGAACGCAACTTGAGCGCTTCGGCGATGCGCAGGCTGCCGTCGCCCCTCGCCAGCACGCTGCGCAACGCGGCCACATCGACCCTGCCGATGCCAGGCATGTCGTAGCCCTGCAGGCGCGCGATGTCCTGCAGCGTCTCCGCGAAATAGCCGGCGTCGAACAGCGCGAGGGATTTCGCTTGCGGGGTTTTCGCGGCGCCAACGCGCGCCTCCAATGAGGCGGCGAGGCCACGCAGCCTGGTGCCGTCGGCGCTGGCGTAGATGGCGGCGCGACGCAGGGTCTCCATGCGTGCGATCACCGGCACCTGCGCGCCGAGCAGGGACGCGGTGTCCGCGCTTAGGCGGGCGGTGTCGTAGCCACGGTCTGGCACATTCCAGCCCTTGCCCCAGGGCAGCGAGGCCGCGCCGCCGGTGTCGAACGGATGGCAAAGCAGCGGCGGGCCGGCGAGCGCAGTGGTCGAGAACAACAAGGCGGCGGCGAGCAGCGCGCCGCGCAGGGACGATCGTGTGGAAGTGCGGAGCGAATTCATGGCGTCCTCCTGTGGATGCGGATGCCGCGTACCAGACTTGATACGCATGCGCCGGAAGGACGATGCGACGAGGCTTGGCGTTAACCGTTTCCCTGCGTGCGCAGCCAGTGCGCCATCTTGCCGCCGCGCGAGGAGAACGCATCCGGCCATTGCGTCCACCAGCGCTTGACCCGCGGATACGGCAGCGCGTCCCACCAGGCGTTCAGCACGGCCATGCGATCGCTGCGCCACGCATCGCGGGTGGCAAGCGGCGTCGGCAACAACATCGACAGACGCTCGAACATCGGGCCTTCGGCGAGCTGCGGGTAGTCGCGCAACAGCACCAGCAGGCTGATCGCATCCTGTTGCCGCGACTCGGCGATCAGGCGTTGGACTTCCTCGCCATTCGCATCGACCGCGCCGTTGCGCGCATCGATCGCTTCCAGCGCGGCAACGAACGCATCGCTGGCCGAGAACGCATGCGGCGTGCCGGCCGCACCATCGCCATTCACCCGCACGCGCGTGCCCTGCGGCACCAGCACTTCGCGGCGCAGGTTGTCGACCTGCACCCAGCCGCTGAGCACGCTGAGGTCGCCGTTGCCGTCTGCATCGACTTTCAGCAGGAACTCGCAGCCGAGATCGATCACGTCCGCGCCGGCCACGCCCACGCCGAACTGTCCCGGCGGCGCCCACACCCGCGCCCACAGGCTGCCCTGCTCCAGTTGCACGCGATGGAAACCGGTACGGGTTTCGACCAGGCGCACGCGCGAGCCGGCGCCAACCGCCACTTCGCCGATGCCGGCGGCGCGCAGCCGCGTCGTCGCATTCGCACCGGTTTCCAGCGTGCCGTCCTGCGCCAGTGCCTGGGCTTGCTGTGCACGCCCATCGACGCGCACATCGCCCTGTTGCGCGATCACCTGCCACGGCGCGCCTGCCTCCCAATGCAGGCGCTGCTGGAACCATGCGCCGGCGCCGAGCGCGCACAGCGCGAGCATCGCTGCCGCAGCAAACGCGATCCGCCAGCCGCGGCGGCGCATGCGCGGCAGGGGCGTCGGCGACGCCCCGACGCGCGCGCGACGCGGCACCTCGACATGCGACTGCCCGCGCAGCAGACGCTCGAGCCGCGCGACTTCAAGATCCACCGGGCCGCTGCGATCCCACAGATAGTCGTTGTCCATGCCCTCGTCGCGCATGCGCTTGTCGCCGTTGCTCATGCACCCGCTCCCGTTCTTCGATCCGCCAATGCGTTGCGCAACAGGGCCATGCCGCGATGCAGGTTCACCCGCACGCTGCCTGCGGTCAGGCCGGTGCGTTCGGCGATCTCCGGGCCACTCAGGCCTTCGACCAGGCGCAGCATCAAGGTCTCCCGATAAGCCTGCGGCAAGGAGCGGATCGCCGCCAGCGCGCGCTCCGCATCGAGCCGCTCTTCGTGCGTGGCTTGCGCATCGACGCGCTCGATCTCGATGCCGGTCAGCGGTATGCGCCGCCGCTTCGCATCCAGCGCCGCATGCCGGGCGATGCCGAGCAGCCAGCCGGGGAACGCCGCGGCCTCGCGCAGATCGCCGAGCCGCTGCAGGGCGGTCTCGAACACGTCCTGGGTGAGATCGTCGGCATCGGCCTTCTGCACGTACCCCAGCAGCACCCCATGCACCATCGGCGCGAACCGGCGGAACAGCGCGTCCATCGCGCTGCCGGTGCCCCGGCGCGCGGCATCAACCAGCATCGGTACGCTATCGGCCTCGTCCACGTCGTCCCTGTCATCTTGATTCATGGGAAGACGCGGCCGCGGCAGCGAGTGTTAACGACTCAGTCGAGGAACAGGTCGGGCAGCAGCGGCAGCGACGGGTCCACCGCGTAGCCGGAGACGTCGGTGATGCCGGTTTCGGCCAGCACCTCGTCGTCGATGAAGAAGCGGCCGCTGGTCGTGCGGGCGTCGCGCAGCAGCACCGCATGCGCGGCATCGCCCATGATCGACGGCGAACGGCCGTTTCCGGCCTGCACGCCGGGGATCATGTTGAGCGCGTCAGTGGCGATCAGCGTGCGTGGCCACAGCGCATTCACCGCGACGCCGCGCGGGCCGAACTCCGCAGCCAGCCCGAGGGTGACGAAGCTCATGCCCATCTTCGCCAGCGTGTAGCCGGTGTGCGGCGCCCACCACTTCGGGTCGAGCGAGGGCGGCGGGCACAGGGTGAGGATGTGCGGGTTTGGTGCTTCGAGCAGATGCGGCAGGCAGGCCTGCGCGCACAGGAAACTGCCGCGTGAATTCACCTGCTGCATCAGGTCGAAGCGCTTCATCGGCGTGTCCAGTGCGCCACGCAACCAGATCGCGCTGGCGTTGTTGACCAGGATGTCGATGCCGCCGAACGCATCCACCGTGGCCGCGACCGACGCACGCACCTGGTCTTCCTCGCGGATGTCGCACTTCAACGCCAGGCCGCGCCCACCGGCCTCGTTCACGGCCTGCGCCGCGCTGTGGATGGTGCCCGGCAACTTGGGATTGGCGACGTCGGACTTCGCCGCGATCGCCACGTTGGCGCCATCGCGCGCGGCACGCAGGGCGATCGCCAGGCCGATGCCGCGCGAGGCGCCGGTGATGAACAGGGTCTTGCCGGAGAGAGAGGCCATCACGCTCGCCATCGGTTCGGGTGAGCCGGGAGTGTAATCCGCTGCTCCTGTCCCGCCTTCTATAATCGGCCGATGCAGAGTGCCTGGTTCGACGCCACCATCGCCTGGATCACCGCCCATCCGCATGCCGCGGGCGGGCTGGTGTTCCTGATCGCCTTCTGCGATGCGCTGGCGGTGGTCGGCATCATCGTGCCGGCATTGCCGCTGCTGTTCGCGGTGGGCACGCTGATCGGGCTGGGCCATATCGATGGCCCGTACGCGGTGACCTGCGCGGCCTTGGGTGCGTTCCTGGGCGATGGCCTGAGTTACTGGATCGGCCATCGCTGGGGACCGGCGATGCGCGAACTCTGGCTGTTCCGCCGCTATCCGCAACTGCTGGATCGCGGCGAGACCCTGTTCCGCCGGCATGGCACCAAGGGCCTGGTCATTGCGCGATTCGTGGGCGCGGTGCGCCCGTTCGTGCCGGCGGTGGCCGGCATGCTGCACATGCCGTTGCGGCGCTACATGCCGGCCAGTCTCTTCGCGTGTTTCGCCTGGGCTGCGGTGTTCCTGGCGCCGGGCTGGATCTTCGGCGCGTCCTACGATGCGGTGGCCGCGGTCGCCGACAAGCTGGTGCTGGTGCTGCTGGGCCTGGTCGCGGTGCTGGCGCTGGTGTGGGCGCTGGTCCTCTACACATGGCGCTGGTTCGCGAACCACGCCGACAACCTGCTGGCGCGCGCCCTGCGCTGGACCCGCGCGCATCCGCGGCTCGGCCGCTATGCCGCCGCGCTGATCGATCCGCGCCGGCCGGAATCCGCATCGCTGCTGGTGCTCGCCTGCTGCCTGTTCGTGGTTGCGTGGCTGTGGGCCGGGTTCAGCGCCACCCTGCTCATGCGCGGCGGACCGTCGCTGTTCGACCACGACGTGCATGCGGCGATGTTCGCCCTGCGCAATCCGCTGGCCGACCGATTGATGGCATCGCTGGCCGCGATCGGCAGCGCCCCGGTGCTGGGAATCCCCTCGCTGGTGGCGATGGGTTGGCTGTTGTGGCGCAAACGCTGGATGGCGGCCGCGCACTGGCTGGGCGCGATCGCGGTGGGCCTGGCATTGACGATCGGCCTGGGCGCGGTCGCGGACATGCCGCGCCCGCCGACCGCCGCCGCGGGTTTCGGCTTCCCGTCGATCGCGGTGACCATGACCACCGTAGTGTTCGGTTTCTTCGCGGTGCTGATCGCACGCGAGTTACCTGGTCGTCAGCGGGTGTGGCCTTACCTGCTGGCCGGCGTGGCGACGGCGCTGGTCGGATTCGCACGCCTGTACCTGGGCGCGCACTGGCTCAGCGACATCACCGGCGGCGTGCTGCTGGGGGTGATCTGGCTGCTCCTGCTCGGCATTGCCTATCGCCGCCACAGCGCGCGCTCGTTCTGGATGCGGCCGCTGGCGTGGGCGTTCTACGGCAGCTTCGTGCTGGTCGCGCTGTGGCATGCACCGCGCAGTGCGGAAGCGACGCTGGCGCAGTTCGAACCGCCGGCACCGACACGCGTCATCGACGATGCACGCTGGTGGTCGCAGGGCGTCGATGACCCGCGTCATTTCGACTTGGAAGCCGCCGGCAATCTCGGTGTCTTGCAACGACGCCTGCAGGCGCAGGGCTGGACGGTGCAGGCACCGGCCGACTGGGTCGCCGTGCTCGGACTGCTCGACGACGACCACGCGCTCGCCGACCAACCGGTGTTGCCGCTTGCCCTGGACGGCCATCCGGAACGCCTGCTGCTGCGTCGTCCCGGGCCACTGGCCGACGAACTCGAAGTGCTGCGCGTGTGGCCCGCGCCGGCGCGACTGGCCAGCGATACGCCGCTCTGGGTCGCCCGCTACGAGCGCATGCACGGGCGCAAGCGGTTGCGCCTGTTGACCCTGTGGCAGCCGGAACCGCATGCGCACGCGTTGCCCGAGGACCTGCGCAGCTTGGCCGGCACGTCGGCGGAACGCGACGCCGTCTTGCGGATCCGCATCGATCCGCCCTGGGCGGAACGATCAGTTCGCGTCGGCGGCGATGCCGTCGAGCAGGTATTGCAGGCGCGCATGCGGATCGTCGAGTTGCAGCAGCGCCTGCCGCTGCGGCATCGACAACGGCAACAGTTCGGCCAGTCGCCAACCCGTCCATGCGGCGTCATCGAACAACGCGGGATCCGGATCGACGTGGCCGGCGTCGACCTGCAGCAGGATTCGCCTCAAGATCTCCGCCAGCAGGGCGTGCTCGGGGCGCAGGCGCGACGACGGGGCCACGTCATCGCGCCATTCGATGTCGGCGACGATCAGGCCGGTATCGCGCACGCGGGTACGCAGCACGTGGAAGCGGCGACGGCCGCGCACGCGCAGAGACAACAAGCCTTCCGGGGTGTTGCCGAAATCCTCGATCACCGCCTCGGTGCCGAAGGCCACCGGCGTTGCCGGAGTGCCGGCTTCGTTGCCCTCCAGGATCAGGCAGATGCCGAAGCCGGACCCGTTGCGCCCGCATTCGCCGACCATGTCGAGGTAGCGGCGCTCGAAGATCCGCAGGTCCAGCGCGGCACCCGGCACCAGCACACCGTGCAGCGGGAACAGCGGCAGCGACGTGGTGGCGTCAGCCATCCTTCAAGGCGGCATGGAACCGCCGCGGCGCGCCATCGAAGCCGCCGTTGGACATGAACACCACGTGGTCGCCATTGCGCGCGAGGGCACGCAACCGCGCGATCAACGCATCGGCATCGGCCACCACATGCCCCTCGCCTTTCAGCGCGCCGACCACCTTGCCCGCATCCCACGGCAGCTCGGGACGCGCCAGGAACACCACCACGTCGGCGATGTCGAGCGACGGCGCCAGCGCCTCCGCATGCGCACCGAGCCGCATCGAGTTGCTGCGCGGCTCCATCGCCACCACGATGCGGGCGTCGCCGACCTTCGCGCGCAAACCCGAAAGCGTGGTGTGGATGGCGGTCGGGTGATGGGCGAAGTCGTCGTAGACAGTGATGCCGTCGTGCGTGCCGATCACTTCCATGCGCCGCTTCACGCTACTGAAGGCGGCAAGCGACGGGATGATCGATGCGATGTCCACGCCGACCGCGGCGCAGGCGGCCAACGCGGCCAGGCCGTTGAGTACATTATGGTCGCCGAGCAGTGGCCACTCGACGATGCCGAGTTGCCGGCCATCGCGCAGCACGGCAAAGCGGCTGCCATCCGCGGACAGTTTGCGTGCGCTCCACTCGAAACTTTCATCGAAGCCGAAGCGTTCGGCCGGCGTCCAGCAGCCCATCGCCAGCACCTCGCGCAGGCGCGCATCGTGGCCGTTGACGATCAGCCGGCCGCGCCGCGGCACGGTGCGCACCAGGTGATGGAACTGGCGCTGGATCGCGGCCACGTCCGGGAAGATGTCGGCGTGGTCGTATTCCAGGTTGTTGAGGATCGCGACCAACGGCCGGTAATGGACGAACTTGCTGCGCTTGTCGAAGAAGGCGGTGTCGTATTCGTCGGCCTCGACCACGAATTCGCGCCCCCCGCCGATCCGCGCGGACACGCCGAAATCCTCGGCCACGCCACCGATCAGGAAGCCCGGCGAACGACCGGCCGCTTCCAGCAGGTAGGACAGGATCGTCGTCGTCGTGGTCTTGCCATGGGTGCCGGCGACCGCCAGCACGTCGCGGCCGGGCAGCACCTGTTCGCTCAACCATTGCGCACCGGAGATGTAGCGCAGGCCGGCATCGAGCACGTGCTCGACGGCCTCGTTGCCGCGCGACAACGCGTTGCCGACGACGATCCCGTCGCAGTCGCCGGAAATATTGGCGGGCGAATAACCCTGCTTCAGCGCGATGCCCAACTGTTCCAGTTGGGTCGACATCGGCGGATAGATGTTCTGGTCGCTGCCTTCGACCGCATGGCCGAGTTCGCGCGCCAGCGCGGCCACGCCGCCCATGAAGGTGCCGGCGATGCCGAGGATGTGCAGTTTCAAGATCGGCTCCGTCGTGCCCTGTCCCGGAAGCGGGGGCCGGCAGGCCTTCCAAGTCGCTCCCCGATACTCGCTTTGTTGAAAGGCCTGCCGGCCCCCGCTTCCTCGCGCCTCAACCGACGTCGTGCCCCGACTGGATCGCCTCGACGATGCGGGTGAACACGTCGTCCAGCGAACCCACGCCATCGACCACGGTGAGCTGGCCATGCTGGCGATAGAAATCGATCACCGGAGCGGTCTGCTGGTCGTACACGTTGAGGCGGTGGCGAACGGATTCGGGGCTGTCGTCGGCGCGGCCTTCGGCCTTGGCGCGGCCAGCCAGTCGCTCGATGATCTGCTCGTTGTCCACGGTGAGCTGCACGGCGGCGTCGAATTTCTGCCCGAGGCTGGCGAGCAATTCGCCCAGTGCCGCGGCCTGCGCCAGGTTGCGCGGATAGCCGTCGAGGATGAAGCCGGCCTTGGTGTCGTCGCGCGAGAAACGATCCTTGAGCATCCCGAGCAGGATCTCGTCGCTGACCAGGTCGCCGCGGGCCATCACTTCCTTGGCCTGCAGGCCCAGCGGGCTGCCGGCGGCCACTTCGGCGCGCAGCAGATCGCCGGTGGAGATGTGCGGGACTTGCAGGTGTTCCTTCAGTCGTGCCGCCTGGGTGCCCTTGCCGGAACCCGGCGCGCCCAACAGAACCAATCGCATCGCATCGCTCCAGAATCGTGGGGCGGCCGCCACGCAACGCGCGCCGGCCTCGTCCGGGCCAGCTTACCGTATCGTTATGCGTCCGGCCCACGGCTTCGACCAAGGGCCAATCCCCCGAGGAAACCGGCATGCCCGCAGGCACCTTGCTGTACGCCCAGAGCGGCGGCGTCACCGCCGTCATCAACGCCACCGCCTCCGCCGTGCTGCAGGCCGCCCGGGCCAAGAAGGTCAAGGTGCTGGCGGCCCGCAACGGCATCCTCGGCGCGCTGCGCGAGGAACTCATCGACACCACCGCGCTCAGCACCGCACAGGTCAAGGCGCTGGCGCACACCCCCGGCGGCGCCTTCGGCAGTTGCCGGCTCAAGCTGAAATCGGTCGAGGCCGACCGCGCGAAGTACGAGCGCCTGCTCGCCGTGCTGCAGGCCCACGACGTGCGCTGGTTCCTCTACAACGGCGGCAACGACTCGGCGGATACCGCGCTGAAGGTGTCGCAGCTGGCGGCCGAGTTCGGTTACCCGCTGACCTGCGTGGGCGTGCCCAAGACCATCGACAACGACCTGGCGGTGACCGACTGCTGCCCCGGCTTCGGCTCGGCGGCGAAGTACACCGCGGTCTCGGTGCGCGAATGCGCGCTGGACGTGGCGGCGATGGCCGAGACCTCGACCAAGGTCTTCGTCTACGAGGCGATGGGTCGCCACGCCGGCTGGCTGGCGGCCGCCGCAGGCCTGGCCGGCGAAGGCCGAGACGAGGCGCCGCACCTGATCCTGTTCCCGGAACGCCCGTTCGACGAGGCCGACTTCCTCGCCCGCGTGGACGCGGTGGTGAAGCGCGTCGGCCACTGCGTGGTCGTGGCCAGCGAGGGTATCCGCACCGCGGACGGAACCTTCGTGGCCGATGCCGGCGGCGGCAAGGATGCGTTCGGGCATGCGCAGCTCGGCGGCGTGGCCTCGCATCTGGCAGGACGAGTCAAGGACGTGCTGGGCCACAAGGTGCATTGGGCCCTGCCCGATTACCTGCAACGCTCCGCCCGCCACCTGGCCTCGAAGACCGACCTCGAACAGGCGATGGCGGTCGGTCGCGCCGCGGTGGACTGCGCGTTGGCCGGGCAGAACGCGGTGATGCCGGTGATCGTGCGCACCGCCGACGAACCGTATGAGTGGCACGTCGATGTCGCGCCGCTCGACAAAGTCGCCAACCACGAGAAGACCATGCCGAAGGGCTTCATCCGCGCCGACGGCCACGGCATCACCGCGGCGGCACGGCGCTACCTCGCCCCGCTCATTGCGGGCGAGGCCTATCCGCCCTATGTCCGGAACGGGCTGCCGGATTACGTAGTACTCCCGCAAGCCACGATACGGCGCAAACTGCCCGCGTGGGCCGGCTGACCGCCCGCATCGGCGCTAGAATCGCCCTGTCCGGCATCGACGGCCGGGGGCAACCAAATGAAGCTAGGGGAAAGTCCATGAAGGAACTGTTGTTGGCCGCGGGTCTCTGTCTGTTGCTGAGCACGCCTGCCCAGGCGCAGTGGAGCAAGAAGCAGAACGACCCGCAGGGCGCCGCCGCTGGCGCCAATGCCAAGGGCGCCGCGATGAATCTGGAATACTGCGACGAGCCGATGGGCACCATCGCGGTGGTCGAGGAACAGGAAGGCGACTGGTACCGCTACCTGCGCTCGGACCTCAACCTGCCCTCGACCATCCCGGTCATCCGCATGCTGATCCAGCAGTCGAACTGCTTCGTGGTGGTCGAGCGCGGCCGCGCCATGCAGAACATGATGCAGGAGCGCTCGCTGATGGACAGCGGCGAGCTGCGCGAAGGCAGCAGCTTCGGCAAGGGCCAGATGGTCGCCGCCGATTACACCATGAATCCCAGCATCAACTTCTCGCAGAGCAACGCCGGCGGCATCGGCGGCGTGCTCGGCGCGTTCGGCGGCCGGCTGGGCGCGGTCGGCGCGGTGGTCGGCGGCCTGAAGTTCAAGAAGGCCGAGACCATGTTGACCATGATCGACAACCGCTCCGGCGTGCAGATCGGCGTGGCCCAGGGCAATGCCACCAAGACCGACTTCGGCATCGGTATCGGCGGTGGCGGCAGCGGCGGCTTCGGCGCGCTGGGCGGCTACAGCAATACCCCGGAAGGCAAGGCGCTGGCCGCAGCTTTCGCCAATGCCTACAACAACCTCGTCATCGCCATGCGCGACTACCGGCCGCAGGAGGTCAAGGGCGGGCTCGGCAAGGGCGGCAAGCTGAAGGTCGGCAACTGAGTTCTCGCCGCCACCCTGTCACTCCGAAACGCCCGGCATTCCCGGGCGTTTCGTTTTGCGAGGTCGCAACGCGTGCGATGCTGGCGCAATGCCGATCCTGCTGGTCAAGGCCAAACCCAATGCCCGCGCCTCCACGCTGACGTGGCAGGAGGACGGCACCTGGCTTGCGCAATTGAAATCGCCGCCGGTCGATGGCAAGGCGAATGCAGAACTGATCGCGCTGGTTGCGAAGGAATTCGGCTGCGCGAAGTCGGCCGTCACGATCAAGACCGGCGCGGGCAGCAAGCTCAAGCGGGTGGAAATCCGGGACTGAGCCCTGCGTCACTGTGCCGCTGTTGTCTGGCGCGGCGAATTTCCCCATCCTTCCGCGACCCGCACGCACGTCCGGGCCTCGATCGTATCCACCTGGGGAACTGGATGAACCTGAACCGCGTTTTCGGCCTCGTGTTCGCTGCCTTGCTGGCCTTGGCCGCAACGGGATGCGTCAGCATGCCCGAGCAGCAGGCGTACAACCGCGATGTCCACGCCAACGTGAAGACCATCGCCGTGCTGGAAACCCAGCCGACCGACACCACCGTGATGATGCTCAACCACCCGGGCGCCAACTTCGGCCTGATCGGTGGCCTGGTCGCAGCCGCCGACCAGGCGAGCAAGGAAAGCAGATACGCCGCCATCCTCGCCAAGAGCCAGTTCGAGCCCCTTGCCTACTTCCGCGATCGACTCACCGCGCACATGGGCGAGCGTGGCTACACCCTGGTGTGGCCGGCATCGCAGGTGCAGAAGGCAAGGGTCGAGCGCGGCAGCCTGGGCCTGCGCAAGGCGTATCCGACGACCACGGCTGCGGATGCGCAGATGGACGTCAACGTGAGCTTCATCGGCTACGCCGCTGCGGGAGCGGGCGATCGGGCGCCGTACCGGCCGACGGCCACCGCGTCGGTGCGCCTGGTCAGCCCGGATGGCAAGCAGAACTACTACACCGACTACTACGCCTACAACAACATCTTCAACATCAACAAGGCCGTGGCCATCGATGCGGACGCGCAGTTCGCCTATCCGGATTTCGATGACCTGGTGCGGGCAGGCGTGGCCTCCGTCGAGGGCCTGAGGCAGGCCATCGATGCCGTGGCCGCACGCATCGCCAGCCAGTTGTGACCATGCACAGGATCGCCGGCGTCGGCTTGCTCGCGGGCATCGCCTTCACCGTCGGCTGCGCCACCACGCCTTACCGGGCCAAGGTGCCGTCGACGTCCGACATGGCATGCGTTGCCGACTTCACCGATGTGGTCCGCGTGCCGTTGCGGCCGCTGGACGCCAAGACCACCGAAAAACTCGCGTACGTCGAGTTCGCCGACGTGGCCCAGTGCTATCGCAACGCGGATGCGAGCATCCCGCTCGCCCTGTATGCCATCGAAGGCGTTTCCCCACCCGCGGAAATCGCGGTCTCCGTGCTGCTGTCCACCGGCGGCACCTTCGCGACCGCGGTGGACGTGCTGGATGCCGAGTTCCGCTCGCTGCAGCGCCACGGCTTCGATGCCTTCGTCCGCCGCGGCGACGAATACTCGATGACGATCTTCCTCAACCCGTCGGCGCCTGCACCGGCCTACCTGATGCTGACCCCGGACGCTGCGCAGGTGGGCAAGCAGGATGTCGCCATCGGATCGATGACGTCATCCGCCGTGATGTCGGCTGGAGGGGGGATGTTCGTCTACAACACGGGATCGGAAACCCGTGCCGTCCGCGAATTCCTTGCCGGTGGAAGGATCAAGGTGACGGTCAAGCCGCAGGCGAACGCGGGGTTCGGCGACAGGTAACCGGCGACGGATCGCGCACCGCCGTGCGCGTCACTTGCAGGCCAGGCCTTCCAGCGTCATCGCCGCGGCGAACACCGGGATCGGCTTGAGCTCGCCGGCGCGCGCGGCGTCCATGCTGTCCTTGAGGTAGATCCGCGAGCGGCCCTGCGCATCGAGCTTGGGCGGTGCGACCTTCGCGTCCTTGCGCCAGACCCGCACCACCGCCTGCCGCGACGGGCATGCCGCGCTGGGCACGCGGATCACATCGTTCAAGACCCAGCCGTTGGCGACCGAGGCCTTCGCATTCGCGGCATCGACCAGTTTCGCGCGGGGCGCGCAACGATCGCTGGTGCGCACCGCGGCGAAGTCGTAGGGCTTGCCCGCGTTGCCGGTGAACCTGCCTTCCAGGCGCGCGCAGGCTTCGGGAATCGTGCGCAGGGTATGGACAAGGCCGGTGGCTTGCGGACTGGCCGCATCGCGGCGGATTTCGGGCGCGGGATCGGCGGCCTGGGCACTGGCGGTGGCCACCAGCATCAGGATCAGGATCAACATCATGTGCGGTCGCAGCATCGAGCGGCTCCGGTGGAACGACGGGGAGCGGCAGGCTGCCACGCTTTCGATGAATCGGGCATTCATGGCGCGATCCCTGCTTCAGCGCGCGTCCGGGAGGCATCGCCCTGTGCGATAGTCGGGGCGTCGCCCGTCATGCACGGGGGCACAACCAACGGTCTTCCATACGAACACTCCGGGGAGGGGTTTCATGCTGGAGCAATACGGTTTGGTATTGGCGCTGGTCTGCGCCGTCATCGCGATCGCCTACGGCCTGTGGGCCGCAGGCTGGATCAACCGGCAACCCGCCGGCAACCAACGCATGCAGGAGATCGCGGGGGCGATCCAGGAAGGCGCGCGCGCCTACCTCAATCGCCAGTACATGACGATCTCGGTCGCCGGCGTGGTCCTGTTCGTCCTGATCGGCTTTTTCCTCAACTGGCATACCGCGATCGGCTTCGCCATCGGCGCGATCCTGTCCGGTGCCGCCGGCTACATCGGCATGAACGTCTCGGTGCGCGCCAACGTGCGCACCGCCGAGGCCGCGCGCAGCGGCATGGGCCCGGCGATGAACGTCGCCTTCAAGGGCGGTGCGATCACCGGCATGCTGGTGGTCGGCCTGGGCCTGCTGGGCGTGGCCGGCTACTACTTCGTGCTGCAGAAGATGGGCCTGTCTCAGGCCGACAACCTGCATGCGCTGGTCGGCTTGGCGTTCGGCTCCTCGCTGATCTCGATCTTCGCGCGCCTCGGCGGCGGCATCTTCACCAAGGGCGCAGACGTCGGCGCCGACCTGGTCGGCAAGGTCGAGGCCGGCATCCCCGAGGACGACCCGCGCAACCCGGCGGTGATCGCCGACAACGTGGGCGACAACGTCGGCGACTGCGCCGGCATGGCCGCCGACCTGTTCGAGACCTACGCGGTCACGGTGATCGCCACCATGCTGCTGGGCGGCATGATGGTGGCCACCGCCGGCAAGAATGCGGTGCTGTACCCGCTGGTGCTGGGTGGCGTGTCGATCATCGCCTCGATCATCGGCGCGATGTTCGTCAAGGTCAGCGGCGACAAGCCCAACATCATGGGCGCGCTGTACAAGGGCGTGATCATCTCGGCGGTGCTGGCGGCGATCGCGTTCTACCCGATCACCACCGCTCTGATGGGCGACAACGCGCACGGCGCGATGAACCTCTACATCTGCGCCCTGATCGGCCTGCTGCTGACCGGCGTGATCGTGTGGATCACCGAGTACTACACCGGCACCCAGTACAAGCCGGTGCAGCACGTGGCGAAGGCGTCCACCACCGGCCACGGCACCAACATCATCGCCGGCCTCGGCGTGTCGATGAAGTCCACCGCGCTGCCGGTAATCGCGGTCTGCCTGGCGATCTGGTTCTCCTACCTGCACGGCGGCCTGTACGGCATCGCCATCGCCGCGACCTCGATGCTGTCGATGGCCGGCATGATCGTGGCGCTGGACGCCTACGGCCCGATCACCGACAACGCCGGCGGCATCGCCGAAATGGCGGAACTGCCGCCGGAAGTGCGCAACATCACCGATCCGCTGGACGCCGTGGGCAATACCACCAAGGCGGTGACCAAGGGTTACGCGATCGGCTCCGCCGCACTTGCGGCACTCGTCCTGTTCGCCGACTACACGCACAACCTGGAAGCGGCCAACGGCGGCATGAAGTTCGCGTTCGACCTGTCCGACCACCGGGTGATCATCGGCCTGCTGATCGGCGGCCTGATCCCGTACCTGTTCGGCGCGATGGCGATGGAAGCCGTGGGCCGTGCCGCGGGCAGCGTGGTGGAGGAAGTCCGCCGCCAGTTCCGCGAGATCCCCGGGATCATGGCCGGCACCGGCAAGCCGCAGTACGACAAGGCCGTGGACATGCTGACCAAGTCCGCGATCAAGGAAATGATCGTGCCTTCGCTGCTGCCCGTCGCGGTGCCGATCGTGGTCGGCCTGTTGCTGGGACCGGAGGCGCTGGGCGGCCTGCTGATCGGCACCATCGTGACCGGCATCTTCGTGGCCATCTCCATGACCACCGGCGGCGGCGCCTGGGACAACGCCAAGAAGTACATCGAGGACGGCAACTTCGGCGGCAAGGGCTCCGAGGCGCACAAGGCCGCGGTGACCGGCGACACCGTCGGCGACCCGTACAAGGACACCGCCGGCCCGGCGGTCAACCCGCTGATCAAGATCATCAACATCGTGGCCCTGCTGATCGTGCCGCTGTTGCCGGTCTCCAGCGCCAGCGGCGACGGCCATGCGACGGCTGCCCCGGTGGCGATCGAAGCGGCGGCGGTGGAGGCAGCGCCTGCCCCCGTCGTCGAGGCCCCGGCACCGGTTGTTGAAGCGCCCGCCGCTACCGAAGGCGATACCGCTGCATCGGCCGAAGCGCCCGCGGCGGAGGCACCTGCGCAGTAACGATCCGGCGATCCGGTTCCACGAAAACGGCGGCTTCGGCCGCCGTTTTCGTTTCCGGCATCCGCCATACTTCACCGCGTCCCCGCTGGTGGAATGCCCATGCGTCGCGCCCGCCTCTCGCTGCTCGCCGCCCTCATGCTCGCGCTCTGCGCGCCCGCCGCCATCGCGCAAGACAAGCCCGCGGCCGCGCAGGTCGCGTTGGTGCCAGGGCAGTTCCTGTGGCATCCGGAGATCGCACCGAGCGGGCCGATCGTGCTGGTGATCAGCCTGGACGAACAACGCGCCTACGTGTACCGCAACGGCATGGCGATCGGCGTGTCCACGATCAGTTCGGGCAAGCCCGGCAAGGACACGCCCACTGGCGTGTTCACCATCCTGCAGAAGAACAAGGACCACCACTCCAACCTCTACAACAACGCGCCGATGCCGTGGATGCAACGCCTGACCTGGGACGGCATCGCCCTGCATGGCGGGACGCTGCCGGGCTATCCGGCCTCGCACGGTTGCGTGCGCCTGCCGCATGCGTTCGCGGAAAAACTCTTCGCGGAAACCCGCAACGGCGACACCGTGGTGGTGGCGAATGCGAAGGCCGGCACCGCCAGCACGGTGCATCCGGCCGTGCTGGCGCCGGTGGCGAAGGACGGCACGGCGATCTCCACCCGCGACATCCTGGCGGGCTATTTCTGGAACGAGGCCGCGACCCACCCCGCCGGCCCGGTCAGTGTGCTGGTCAGCCTGGCCGACAAGCGGGTGTTCGTGATGCGCAACGGCGTGGTGTTCGCCGAAGCGGCGCTGGATATCCGCGACGGTTTCGCCATCGGCGGCTCGGTGCTGATCGCGATCGGCGGCGCAACCTCCGCCGCGCCCAGCCTGCTGGCCCCCGACCGGCCGCGCCACGACTGGACCGCCTACCCGATCCTGGGCGTGGATGGCGAATCGCTGGCCATGCTGCAACTGCAGTTGCAGTCGATGCCGCTGCAGGTGGACCCGGGATTCGCGCGCAGGCTCTACGACGTGCTGGCGCCCGGCACCACGCTGCTGCTCACCGACCTGCCCGCCGTGCGGCCGGATCCTGACGCGACGATGCAGCCGGTGCTGGAATCCGACGAGGCGCCGCCCGCCGGCACCGTGCCTGCCCGTTGACAGCCCGGATCGTGCTGCAACGCAACACCGGGCGACGTAGAATGCCCAGCCTCAGTGGCCGACCGGCCCACCCACCTCCAGGAAACCCCACGCCATGGGCCTCGACCTCGTCCCCACCGGCAAGAATCCGCCGGACGAAATCAACGTCATCATCGAAATCCCGAAGGACGCCGAGCCGGTCAAGTACGAGGTCGACAAGGCCAGCGGCGCGATCTTCGTCGACCGCGTGCTGTCCACGCCGATGCGCTACCCGTGCAACTACGGCTACGTCCCGCACACCCTGTGCGGCGACGGCGACCCGGCCGACGTGCTGGTGCTGATGCCGTTGGCGCTGATCCCCGGCTCGGTGATCCGGGTGCGCCCGGTCGGCGTGCTGCGCATGGTCGACGAGGCCGGCGCCGACGAGAAGATCCTCGCCGTGCCGATCAGCAAGGTCTACCCGGGCTACGACCATATCCAGCACATCGACGACGTGCCGAAACAATGGCTCGACCGCATCGGCTACTTCTTCGAGCACTACAAGGACCTGGAAGCCGGCAAGTGGGTCAAGCTGGACGGCTGGGGCGGCCGCGACGAGGCCCGCCAGGTGCTGGTCGATTCGGTCGAACGCTACGAAGCGACGTCGGACAAGCCGAATTTCTGATGCCGGCGGCATCGCCCCGCAACCGCTGCGGGGCATGCGCGATCAGGAACGCCTGATCGCCATCTTGGCGACGCGCGCGAGCACGCCATCGATCCAGCGGGTGCCGTTGGCCAACCTGATCATCGCCACCGGTTCCGGTACCTGCTGGACGAACCGTTCCAGCGCCGCCCAGTACTCCGCTTGGCCCTCGCCGGAATCTGCATAGCGCGCCCATAGCCCGCGCCATGCCTGGAAGAAGCGCTCGACCTGGGCATGCGCGGCCGGCAGCGCCGGGTCGTGCGGATCGGCGTCGTCCAGCAGTCGGCGCATGTGGTAATTGGCTTCCCACGGCGACATCGCCTGCGGGATGTTGTAGTGCTCGAGCACCAGCTCGACCGGTGCCGCGGAGGGCGCGATGCGGGCCGGCTGCCAGCCCGTGCGGTCGGCTTCATGCCCGCGGCCGGCCGCCACCAGGTTCCAGAAGGCTTCCCCGCCGACCGTGTCCGCGACCAGGTGGATGCGGCTCTGGCTGGCGTCGTTGATCACGTTGTGGTTGCGCCAGGTATCGAAGAGCCAGCACTCCCCCGCGGCCATGTTGATGACCGCCGCCCCGCATTCGAAGCGCACCGTCGGCTGGGTCACGATCGGCACATGCACGCGCACGCGCTCGGCCCAGTATTAGCCTTGGCGACATGCGGGGTGACCTCCGCCTACCCGGCCAGGCGCATCAGGCGCGTGCGCCCCAAGGTGGCGCCGAAACTGGCCATCACCTGCACCAGGTAGTGGCAACGCAGGAGTTCGGGCGTTGGCGCCATCGCACCAGCGAAGGACTCGTTCGCGCGATCGCCGCCCACCGCGAGCAGCGGCAGCATCGAATTGCCGGGGAACTTCTGCGGATGGTCGCGCCACACGCCCTCGCCTAGGGCGTCGATCTCCGCCGCGAGCACGCCGGCATCGAACAGCAGCGGCAACTGGATGAACGGGCGGGGCAGCTTCATGCCGGCGGATCCGGGCGATGCATCGACGGGGCCGTCATTGTAGCGAGCCGGCGCAGGTGCTTCAGCCGCGTTCGCGAACGATGGTCAGGCCGATCAGCCGCGAGACCACGGTGGCGATATAGCCCACCCCGGCGAACTGCTCCAGCATGGTCAGCACGCGTGCGGGTGCACTTACCGGCAACACATCGCCCAGGCCCGTCGCGGACAGGTTGGTGAAGCTGTAGAACAGCAGCTCCATCCAGGTGCGCTGGCGCTCGGGTTCGAAGCCGGTGAAGCTGCCGGGATACCAGGCCTGGCAGACGAAGTAGGCATAGGCGAAACCCCAGGCCAGCAACGTGAACGTCGCTGCCGCCGCGAACAGCTCATCCGCGGTGACCTTGTGGTCGTGGAGCATGTACGAGATCAGGCTGGCCGCTGCATAGAAATACAGCGCCGCTTCCAGCAGGGCCGAGAACGGCAGCAGCGCGTCGTTCTCGAACACGACCGCCAGCACCGTCAACAGCATCGCCGGGATCGCCAGCAGCCACGCGATGGTGTTGACGAAGGAGCTGCGATTGACCACCCACACCGCCAGCGGCACCACCACCAGGGCCACCGCGCCGAACAGCACGCGCCCGCCGGTGCCATCGTCGATCAGCGGGTACACCAGCAGGCTGAGCAGTTGCGCGGCCAGCAGGAAGGCGGACGGATGGCGCCTGGCGACGCGGCGCAGGCGCTGGGTGTGCAAGGCCACGTCTTCGACCGACATGCCGATTGCCCCGGTCGAAGCGCGGACGACTTACGGGGTCGCCGCGCGGTGCGGGTACTGCAGGAAGATCGCGTTGATGGCCTGGTCGACCTCGGCCATCTTCTGCTCCGGCGTCTTCTTGACCACGCGGGCGATCGCGTCGCCGGTCCAGACCATGCGGTTGCGGCGCGCATCGACCAGATCCACGGTCAGGGTGCCCTCGCGATAACGGCTGACATGCGTGTCGTCATACCAGACCGGCACGCCGACATAGGCATTGCGCCGGTAGTTGTAGAAATATTGCACGCCACTGCGTGGCATCGAGAACACCTCGGTCCGATCCTGCACGACGCCCTGGAAGTTCACCTGCAGGTCCGGCGAGGCCTCGACGTAGCGATAGCCTCGCGCCTCCATTTCCTTGCGGACGTTGTCCTTGATCCGGTCGGAGATCCAGGTGGAATACCCCGACTCCTCCATCGCGATGGGGCTGTAGAACGACCAGGTGCGGTACTGGCCGAAGTCGGCGCTGGGATCGTAATCGGTGCGCACCTGCGGGCCGGTGGCGCAGGCCGCGAGCATGGTGGTGGCGAGGAGGACGAAAAGCCATTGGCTGGCACGCTTCAAGGCTCGCATGGCATTGCTCCCGGGGACGGATCCTGACGCCGCGAACACTAGCACGCAGTCGCCGAACCGGAGGCGAACGGGAACCGCACCCAACCGGATGCGGTGCCACCCTGCCGCCGGCTCAGGCGTCGCGGTAAACCTGCGCGCCCTGCTCGCGGAATTCGGCGGATTTCTCGGCCATGCCCGCCTCCAGCGCCGCGGCTTCATCGACGCCGTGCTCGGCGGCGTAGTCGCGCACGTCCTGGGTGATCTTCATCGAACAGAAATGCGGGCCGCACATCGAGCAGAAGTGGGCAACCTTGTGCGCGTCCTTGGGCAGGGTTTCGTCGTGGAAGGACTTCGCCTTCTCCGGATCCAGGCCGAGGTGGAACTGGTCTTCCCAGCGGAACTCGAAGCGCGCCTTGCTCAGCGCGTTGTCGCGCACCTGCGCACCCGGATGGCCCTTGGCCAGGTCCGCGGCATGCGCGGCGATCTTGTAGGCCATGATCCCGTCGCGCACGTCCTCGCGATTCGGCAGGCCGAGGTGTTCCTTCGGCGTCACGTAGCAGAGCATGGCGGTGCCGAACCAGCCGATCATCGCCGCACCGATCGCGCTGGTGATGTGGTCGTAGCCCGGCGCGATGTCGGTGGTCAGCGGGCCCAGCGTGTAGAACGGCGCTTCGCCGCACTCCGCCAGCTGCTTGTCCATGTTCTCCTTGATCATCTGCATCGGCACATGACCCGGCCCTTCGATCATGCACTGCACATCGTGCTTCCAGGCGATCTTGGTCAGCTCGCCCAATGCTTCGAGTTCACCGAACTGCGCGGCGTCGTTGGCATCGGCGATGCAACCGGGACGCAGGCCGTCGCCCAGGCTGAAGGCCACGTCGTAGGCCTTCATGATTTCGCAGATGTCCTCGAAGTGGGTGTAGAGGAAATTCTCCTTGTGGTGCGCCAGGCACCACTTGGCCATGATCGAACCGCCACGCGAAACGATGCCCGTCACGCGCTTCGCCGTGAGCGGCACATGCCGCAGCAGCACGCCGGCATGGATGGTGAAATAGTCCACGCCCTGCTCGGCCTGCTCGATCAGGGTGTCGCGGAAGATCTCCCAGTCGAGTTCCTCGGCACGGCCATCGACCTTTTCCAGCGCCTGGTAGATCGGCACGGTGCCGATCGGCACCGGCGAGTTGCGGATGATCCATTCGCGGGTTTCGTGGATGTGCTTGCCGGTGCTGAGGTCCATCACCGTGTCGCCGCCCCAGCGGATCGACCACACCAGCTTTTCCACTTCCTCGGCGATGCCGGAGCTCACCGCGCTGTTGCCGATGTTCGCGTTGATCTTGGTCAGGAAGTTGCGGCCGATGATCATCGGCTCGCTTTCGGGGTGGTTGATGTTGTTCGGCAGGATCGCGCGGCCGCGGGCGATTTCGTCGCGCACGAATTCAGGCGTGATGAATTTCTGGATGCTGGCGCCGAACGATTCGCCGGGATGCTGCTTCAGCAGCAGCGCGTCGCGCACGGCATCCAGCCGCTGGTTCTCGCGGATGGCGACGTATTCCATCTCCGGCGTGATGATTCCGCGACGCGCGTAATGCATCTGGCTGACGTTGGCACCGGCCTTCGCCACGCGCGGCAAGGTGCGCGACGGAAAGCGCACGCCAGCCAGTTTCGGATCGTGCTCGCGGCCACGGCCGAAGGCCGAGCTGAGCTGCGGCAGCAATTCGGTATCGCCGCGTTCCTCGATCCACTTCGCGCGCAGCGCGGGCAGGCCGACCGAAAGATCGATGCGCGCGTCGGGATCGGTGTACGGACCGGATGGGTCGTAGACGGTGATCGGCGGATTGGTCTCCCCACCGAACAGGGTCGGCGTCTGGGTCTGCGCGATTTCGCGCATCGCCACCCGCAAGTCGGGCCGCGAACCTTCGACGAAGATCTTGCGCGAACCGGGGATCGGCCGGGTCACGGATTCGGAGAGCTGCCCGGTCTGCTGCAGCAGGTCGGCGGCGGGCTTGGGAATGGCATTCATCGGCATCGTCCAGTGGCTCGGCCGCGAAGGAGTCGCGTGCCGTGAACGAAGCGAAGGCGCAGGCAGGCCATGGGCGTGCTGCGAAGCTTCCCTACGCCGGTCTGAACCGGATCAGGTTCGAAGGGTCTGTCTCAACCGCGGGCCAGCTCGACCCGCGGTACCCCCGCTTCAGGGCGAATTAGACCACAGCGCCCGCCGGGCCGCTCAGGGCTGCAGCGCCTGCACCGCCGCGGCGTGGTCGGAGACGACTTGCAGGGTCGAGGCGTCGCTGTCGAACAGCGAGAACAAGCCCTGCGCTTCCTGCGGCGGATCGCCGGTGAACGGATCGCCGGCCTTCCACATGAAATCGGGATTTGTGGTGCGACCGCGCCCGCCCCAGGCCCAGAAGTTGGAGCCGGCGATGGCGTCGCCGGCCTGCATGCGCTGCAGCAGGCGCGCGTAGATCGCGCGATAGAACTTGTCACGCGCGACCGTGCCCGAGGTCGGATCGAACGATCCGCCATCGCGGTTCAGGCCGAACTCCGACAGCACGATCGGCTTGCCCAGTTTCCCGGCCGCATCGATGTGGCGATCGATGTACTCCAGCGAGGTCTTCAACCCCGACTCGAGACGCGCCGCCGGATCCTTGTGGTCGATCCAGCTCCAGTTCGACGGCCACAGATGGAACGTGAGGTAGTCGACGTTCGGCGTCTTGTGCGCCTGCAGGAACAGGTCGAGGTCGCCGATCGAGCCCATCGCGCCTTCGCTACCGGTACTGACCAGTTGCCTCGGTGCGAGGCCGCGGATGTAGGCGGCCGTTTCGTCGATCCAGCGGTCGTATGCGGCGATGTTGGCGCGGCCGCCGTCCTGGCTGCCCGGACGCGGCTCGTTGGCCAGTTGCCACGACATCACCGTCGGATCATCGACGTACGCGATGCCGCTGATGCCATTGGTGCGGCCGATGACGGCGCGGATCGCATCGCGATAGACCGCCTGCGCCTTCGGCAATGCGTAAAAGCGCGCCGAGTGCTGCATGAAACCGTTCCAGTCGCCGCTGTCGTCGGGATCGGACAGCGGCTCGCCGGTCGCCCACGCCACGTACTGCGACATGCCGCCGGACCACTGCCAGAAATTATTGAGGTAGAGCACCGCCTTCATGTCGCGCTTGCCCATCTCCACCAGCAGGTAGTCCAGACCCTGCAACAAGCGTTCGTCGTACTCGCCGGGTGCGGTCATCATCGCGGGACGCACCGCGCGCTTGAAGCCGCTGGCTTCCGACATCGCCAGCACGCGCAGGTTGTCGATGCCGGCCGCCTTCAGCTGGTCGAGTTCGTCACGCAGGCGCGCACGGTCGCCGATGCCATCCGCCGCACCGAGATACGCGCCGTACCAGAAGTTCGCCCCGGCGAAGCGATAGGGTTTGCCGTCGATGGTGAAACGGGTGCCTTCCACTTTGACGAAGCCGGACTGCGGCCTCGTTTCTGCCTGGGAAGCATCTGCGTCCGGGGTCGCTTTGGAGGCCGTATCAACCTTGGCAGGCGGCGGCGCGCAGCCGAGCAGCAACAACGCGAACGACAGCAACAAGTGCAAGGGGCGCATGGACGGGCCTGCGTCGTGACCAACCCGCACGATAGTCGAGCGCACCGGCTGCGACCATCTCCATTTCCGGTATCGCCAGCGCGGGTTTTGTCATACCTCGCTTCGTGCGATCAGAGCGCGTCGAGCATCGCCTTGTCGCGCACCGCGCCCTTGTCGGCACTGGTCGCCAGCAATGCGTACGCCTTCAGTGCGGTACTGACCTTGCGCGGGCGCGACTGCTCGGGCTTCCAGCCTTTCGCATCCTGCCCGGCACGACGACTGGCGAGTTCATCGCCCGATACCAACAGGTCGATCGAACGCTTCGGGATGTCGATGCGGATGCGGTCGCCATCGCGGACCAGGCCGATCGCGCCACCGGCCGCGGCTTCCGGCGAGGCATGGCCGATCGACAGGCCCGAGGTGCCGCCGGAGAAGCGCCCGTCGGTGAGCAAGGCGCATTGCTTGCCCAGGCCTTTCGACTTCAGGTAGCTCGTCGGGTACAGCATTTCCTGCATGCCCGGCCCGCCTTTCGGGCCTTCGTAGCGGATCACCACCACGTCGCCGGGCTGCACCTCGTCGCCGAGGATGCCGGCCACCGCCGCGTCCTGGCTTTCGTAGACACGCGCCGTGCCTTCGAACACATGCACGGATTCGTCCACGCCCGCGGTCTTCACCACGCAGCCATCGGGCGCGATGTTGCCCGCGAGCACCGCGAGTCCACCTTCCCGCGAATACGCATGCGCGACGCTGCGGATGCAGCCTTCGGCGCGATCCGCATCCAGTGAGGGCCAGCGCGTGGCCTGGCTGAAGGCGACCTGGGTCGGGATGCCTGCGGGGCCCGCGCGATAGAACGACGACACGCGCTCGTCGTCGACGGTCGCGATGTCCCACTTCGCGATGGCAGCGCCCAGCGTCGTTTCATGCACGGTGGCGACGTCCGTGTGCAGCAGGCCGCCACGCGCGAGCTCGCCGAGGATCGCCATGATCCCGCCGGCGCGATGCACGTCCTCGATGTGGTACTTCTGCGTGTTCGGCGCGACCTTGCACAGCTGCGGCACGCGCTTCGACAGGCGGTCGATGTCGCCCATGCCGAAGGCCACCTCGGCTTCCTGCGCCGCTGCGAGCAGGTGCAGGATCGTGTTGGTCGAACCCCCCATCGCGATGTCGAGCGTCATCGCATTCTCGAACGCCTCGAACGTCGCGATGCCACGCGGCAGGGCACGCGGATCCTCCGCGCCGTACCAGCGATGGCACAGCTCCACCGCCGTGCGGCCGGCCTGCAGGAACAGCTGCTCGCGATCCGCATGCGTCGCCAACACGGTGCCATTGCCCGGCAACGACAGGCCCAGCGCTTCGGTCAGGCAGTTCATCGAGTTGGCGGTGAACATGCCGCTGCAGGAACCGCAGGTCGGGCACGCACTGCGTTCGACCACGGCCACCTGTTCGTCGGATGCATTCGGATCCGCGGCCATCACCATCGCATCGATCAGGTCGAGCTTGTGGCCGGACGTGGAGCCGTCGGCGAGTTTGGTCTTGCCCGCTTCCATCGGTCCGCCGGACACGAACACCGTCGGGATGTTGAGCCGCAGCGCGGCCATCAACATGCCGGGGGTGATCTTGTCGCAGTTGGAGATGCACACCAGCGCGTCGGCGCAATGCGCGTTGACCATGTACTCGACCGAGTCGGCGATGATTTCGCGGCTGGGCAGCGAATACAGCATGCCGTCGTGGCCCATCGCGATGCCGTCGTCGACGGCGATGGTGTCGAACTCCTTGGCGACGCCGCCGACGCGTTCGATTTCGCGCGCGACCAGTTGCCCGAGGTCTTTCAGATGCACATGACCCGGCACGAACTGGGTGAACGAATTCGCGATCGCGACGATCGGCTTGTGGAAGTCGCCATCGGTCATGCCGGTGGCGCGCCACAGTGCACGTGCGCCGGCCATGTTGCGGCCGGCGGTGGAGGTTTTCGAACGGTACTCGGGCATCGGCGTGGGGCTTCGCGAAATGGCGTGGCGCGCTGGAAGCCTTGATTCTGCTGCGTTTCCACGGTTTCAGGTGCAACCGTCCTTCATGCGAAATCGGCATAAGCCGGGCTGTTGACACCACTGCGCGCCGCGTGGTCTTCTCGCTCCATGTTGCAGCGCCACATGCCCACGACGACCGACCCGACCGCACCTGCGGCGTCGATTCTCGTACTCGTCCTTATTACCTCGCCAACAGGTGCGGGACGATCCGGCGCGTAAGCAGAAAGCAAACGCCAGAATCGCAAACCCCGCACCGAGAGGTGCGGGGTTTTTCGTTTCAGGGCCCGGAAAAGAAAACGACAACCACCGCACCACCACCGAACCCAACCCAGGACAGACGCAATGACCAGCACCACCAAGCCCGGCATCGCAACACCCTCGATCGCAGTGGTCGGCTACGGCAGCCAGGGCCGCGCGCATGCGCTCAACCTTCGCGACTCCGGCTTCGACGTCACCATCGGCCTGCGCCCGGGCGGCCCCACCGAGATCCAGGCGAAGGCCGACGGCTTCACCGTGAAAACGCCGGCGGATGCGGTCAGGGACGCGGAGATCGTCGCCGTGCTGACCCCGGACATGGTGCAGCCGCAGCTGTATGGCGAGGTCATCGAGCCGAACATCGCCAAGGGCGCCTGCCTGCTGTTCGCGCACGGCTTCAACGTGCATTACGGCCAGATCACCCCGCGCGAGGACCTGGACGTGGTGCTGGTCGCGCCGAAGGGCCCGGGCGCGCTGGTCCGCCGCGAATACGAGATCGGCCGCGGCGTGCCGTCGGTCTACGCGATCCAGCAGGACCTGAGCGGCAACGCCGAGGCGCTGGCGCTGACCTACTGCGGCGGCATCGGTGGCGCGCGCCAGAACGCGATCAAGACCACCTTCAAGGAAGAAACCGAGACCGACCTGTTCGGCGAGCAGGCCGTGCTGTGCGGCGGCGCGACCAAGCTGGTCCAGGCCGGCTGGGAAACCCTGGTGGAAGCCGGCTACCAGCCGGAAGTCGCGTACTACGAGTGCCTGCACGAACTGAAGCTGATCGTCGACCTGTTCTACGAAGGTGGGATCACCCGCATGCACGAGTTCATCAGCGAGACCGCGCAGTACGGCGCGCTGACCCGCGGCGACTACATCGTCGACGCCAACACCCGCGCGCAGATGAAGAAGGTGCTGACCGAAATCCAGGACGGCACCTTCGCGCGCCAGTGGATCGCCGAATACGCGGCCGGCAACGCCAACTACAAGGCGCTGAAGCAGGCCGACCTCGACCATCCGATCGAGGCAGTCGGCAAGAAGCTGCGCGCCAACATGAAGTGGCTGGCCACTGCACCGACGCCTGCGAAACCCGCGGCCGATGCGCAACCGCAGAGCGAGGCCGCCTGATGAACGGCGCCCGCTGGCTGGCGCAAGCCCTGGTCGCGGAAGGTGTGGAGACGCTGTTCGGGTATCCCGGCGGCACGATCATGCCCTTTTACGACGCCCTGCATGGCGCGCCCGGACTGAAGCATGTCCTGGTACGCCACGAGCAGGGTGCGGCATTCGCCGCCAACGGGTATGCGCGTGCCAGCGGGCGCGTCGGCGTGTGCGTGGCCACCTCCGGCCCGGGCGCATCGAACCTGGTCACCGGCATCGCCGACGCGATGCTGGACTCGGTGCCGATGGTGGTGATCACCGGCCAGGTGCCGACCCACCTGATGGGCACCGACGCGTTCCAGGAACTGGACGTGTTCGGCATGACCCTGCCGATGGTCAAGCACAGCTTCATCGCGCGGCGCGTGGAGGACCTGCCGATGATGGTCGCCGAAGCGTTCCGCCTCGCGCGCAGCGGCCGTCCCGGCCCGGTGCTGATCGATCTGCCCAAGGACGTGCAGATGGCGGATGCGTCGCATCTGCCTGCCCATGCCTCGTTCGGAATGGATGCCGTCGAGGCACCTCGCGATGCCTCGCTGCACGAAGCGTTGGCGCTGATCTCGCAGGCGCAGAAGCCGGTGATCTACGGCGGCGGCGGCATCGTGCTGGGCGATGCGGTGCAGGCGTTCCGCACCTTCGTCGACGCCACGCAAATTCCGACGGTGCTGACACTGAAGGCACTGGGTTCGCTGGCGACCGCGCATCCGCTCAACCTGGGCATGCTGGGGATGCACGGCAGCCGCGCCGCCAACCTGGCGGTGCAGGAATCCGACTTGCTGATCGTCGTCGGCGCGCGCTTCGACGATCGCGCCACCGGCAAGCTGGCCGAGTTCGCGCCGAACGCACGCGTCGTCCACATGGACATCGATGCCTGCGAGATCGGCAAGCTGCGGCATGCCGACGCCGGCGTGCGCGGCGACATCGCCACCATCCTGACCAAGCTGACCCTGCCCTGCGCCGCCCACTTGCACGGTCGCCACGGCACCGCCCGCAAGGCCTGGCGCGCGCAATGCCAGCAACGTGCACGACAGCACGCGGCGCGCTACGACGCCCCCGGCGAAACGGTGTTCGCGCCGGCGTTGCTGAAGCGCTTGTCGGAACTGGCGCCGGAGGCGATCGTGTCCTGCGATGTCGGCCAGCACCAGATGTGGGTGGCCCAGCACTGGCGCATGCATGACCCGCGCAAGCACCTGACCTCCGGCGCGCTGGGCGCGATGGGGTTCGGCCTGCCCGCTGCGATGGGTGCGCAGGAAGCCATGCGTAACGGGGGCCGCCACGACGCGCAGGTGATCTGCGTCAGTGGCGACGGCTCGATCATGATGAACATCCAGGAGCTGGCCACGCTCAAGCGCTACCGGCTGCCGGTGAAGATCGTGCTGCTCGACAACCAGGCGCTGGGCATGGTCCGCCAGTGGCAGGAGTTGTTCTTCGAGAAGCGCTATTCCGAGATCGACCTGTCCGATAACCCGGACTTCGCGGCAGTCGCCACCGCGTTCGGCATCCAGGCCTTTCACGTGGACAAGGCGGCCGATGTCGAAGCCGCACTGCATGCCTTGCTGGCGGCCGATGGCCCGGCCTTCCTGCACGTCGCCATCGATACCGCCGCCAACGTCTGGCCGCTGGTGCCGCCAAACCGCAGCAACGCGGAAATGATGGATGACACCCCGATGGACGCCGCCGCTCCCTCCCCAACCCAAGCCGCGGACGCTCCCCATGCGCTACCAGCTTGACCTGACCCTGCGCCGTGCAGAGGGCGCGCTCGTGCGCGTGCTGGGCACGACCGAACGGCGCGGTTTCCAGCCGATCCGCGTAGACGGCGAAGCGAGCGCGGATGACGACCGCTGGCAGCTGCGCATGACCGTGGAAGGCCAGCGCGAACCCGAAGGCCTGCAACTGCAGCTGGCGAAGTTGTACGACTGTCTGTCGGTGGAGGTGCAGCCATGTCCGTGAACGCCGCCGCCCACGTCACCCCGATGTTCGATGCCGCGCATGCGCAGAAACCGAAGACCTGGTTCGACGGCGAACTGATCGAGAGCGACGCGCTGCAGGCGGGCCTGACCACGCATGCGATGCATTACGGCAGCGGCGTCTTCGAAGGCATCCGCGCGTATGCCACCAGCGACGGCGGCGCAGCGGTGTTCCGCCTGCCCGAGCACCTGGAGCGCATGCGCAAGGGCGCGGCATTGCTGGATCTGGCCTTCGATCCCGCGCAGGCCACGCAGGCGGTGCTGGCCACATTGCGCACGAATGGTCATCGCGATGCCTACATCCGTCCGCTGGCGTGGTTTGGCGAGGGCAGCTTCGGCCTGGATGTCGAAGGCCACGCGCCGCACATGATGGTCGCGACCACGGCGACGCAGGTGCACCTCAACGGGACCCGCGCACGCCTCGGCGTGTCCAGTTGGCGACGCAACCCCGCGGACTCGCTGCCGCCGCTGAAGCTGTGCGGTGCCTACGTCAATTCGATCCTGGCCAAGCGCGAAGCGAAGTCGCGCGGTTTCGACGAGGCGATGTTCACCGACCGCAGCGGCAACGTGGTCGAGTGCACCGGCGCCAACCTGTTCATGGTCAAGGACGGACATATAGTCGCCATCGAACATCCGGATGCACTGCCCGGGATCACCCGCGATGCGCTGATCGCACTGACCGGCGCGACCTCGCGGATGGCAACGCTGCAGGAATTGCTGGAGGCCGATGAAGTCTTCGCCTGCGGCACCGCTGCCGAAGTCGCACCGATCTCGCAGATCGAAGACCGCGAATACGGCGCCAACCCGGTGAGCCGTGCCATCGCCGCGCAATACCAGCGCGTGGTCCGTGGCGAAGACACCGCGTATCGCCACTGGCTGACAACGGTCTGATGGAAGCTCCGGTAGCCCGCGCCGTGCAGGTGACCGCCAGCGACGTGCTGGCGGCGCAGGCGCGGTTGCGGCGTTACCTCAATCCCACGCCGTTGCATTACGCCGAACGCTTCGGCTGCTGGTTGAAGCTGGAGAACCTGCAGCGCACCGGTTCGTACAAGGTGCGCGGCGCGATGAACGCGTTGTTGGCCGCGCGCGAACGCGGCGATACGCGGCCGACCATCGCCGCCTCCGCCGGCAACCACGCGCAAGGATTGGCCTGGGCCGCATATCGATTGGGCATGCCGGCGATCACGGTGATGCCGAAGACCGCACCGGAGACCAAGGTGGCCGGCGTCGCCCACTGGGGCGCCACCGTGCGCCTGCATGGCGACACCTACGACGAGGCGAAAGCCTTCGCCGCCGATCTCGCCGCGCAGCACGGCTACCGCCTGCTGCCCGCCTTCGACGATCCCGACGTGATCGCCGGCCAGGGCACGGTCGGGCTGGAACTGGCCGCGTTGATGCCCGACGTGGTGCTGGTGCCGATCGGCGGTGGCGGGTTGGCCGCAGGCGTCGCGTTGGCGCTCAAATCGCAAGGCGTGAAGGTGATCGGCGCGCAGGTCGAAGGCGTGGACGCGATGGCACGCGTGCTGAAAGGCGATACGGCCGTCCGCGAACCCGTGGCAACACTGGCCGATGGCGTGCGCGTGAGAGAGCCGGGCTACATCACCCGCAGCGTGCTGCACGACTTGCTGGACGATGTGGTGATCGTGCGCGAAGCCGAACTGCGCGAGACCCTGGTGCGCCTGGCGCTGGAAGAACATGTGATTGCCGAAGGTGCTGGCGCGCTGGCATTGGCGGCCGGTCGACGCGTGGTCGGCAAGCGCAAGTGCGCGGTGGTTTCCGGCGGCAATCTCGATGCCGGCGTACTGGCCACGCTGTTGCAGGACATCCGCCCACGCCCGCCACGCAAGCCGCGCCGTCGCGTGCAGGAACCGTTGCCAGCGATCGTCACCGCCACGCCGGTGCTCGACATCGCGGAAGCACGCGCCGGTGCGGCGCGACTTAGACCGGCGGCGGCCGCCCGCTTCGCGACACCGACTCTCGCCATCGCATGCACCACCGAGGATTGCACCACGTGACCAACCAGACTCCGAGCGACGTAACCGCCCACGGCGCGCAACGCATCAAGATCTTCGACACCACCCTGCGCGACGGCGAGCAGTCGCCGGGCTTCACCATGAACGCCGCGCAGAAGATCCTGTTCGCGCATGCGCTGGAAGACCTTGGCGTGGACGTGATCGAGGCCGGCTTTCCCAACAGTTCGCCCGCGGATTTCGGCGCCGTGCAGAGCATCGCCCGCGAGATTCGCCACGCCTCGATCTGCGCGCTGGCGCGCTGCCATCCGGCCGATATCGACGCCTGCGGCAGTGCGCTGCAAGGCGCGGCCAACCCGCGCATCCATGTGTTCATCTCGACAAGCCCGCTGCATCGCCAGCACAAGCTCAACATGAGCGAGGAGCAGGTCATCGAGCACGCGATCATGGGCGTGACCCGCGCCCGCAGCCACGTCGACGACGTGGAGTTCTCTGCCGAGGACGCGCTGCGCACCGAGCCCGAATTCCTGGTCCGCGTGTTCGATGCCGCGATCGAAGCCGGGGCGCGCACCCTCAATGTGCCCGACACCGTCGGCTACACCACGCCCAACGAAATCCGCGCGCTGTTCGACTACCTGCGCGCGAACGTGAAGGGCGCCGACGGCGTCGTCTTCAGCGCGCACTGCCACAACGACCTGGGCCTGGCCGTCGCGAATTCGCTGGCCGCGATCGAAGGCGGCGCGCGCCAGGTCGAATGCACCATCAACGGCATCGGCGAGCGCGCCGGCAATGCCGCAATGGAAGAACTGGCGATGGCGCTGAAGGTGCGCCCCGGCTACTACGGCGCGGACACGCGGCTGGACACGACCAAGCTGCTGGCGACCTCGCGCCTGCTGTCGCGGATCACCGGAATCCAGGTCCAGCGCAACAAGGCGATCGTGGGATTGAATGCGTTCGCGCACGAATCCGGCATCCACCAGCACGGCATGCTGAAGAACCGCGGCACCTACGAAATCATGCGGCCACAGGACGTGGGCTGGGAGGATTCGCAACTGGTGCTGGGCCGCCACAGCGGTCGCGCCGCGGTCGCCAATCGCCTGCGCGCGCTGGGCTACGTGCTGGAAGACGCGCAGCTGGACCAGGTGATCGCCGAGGCCAAGGCGCTGACCCATACCCAGCACGTGATCACCGACAGCGACCTGCAGCGACTGGTCGAAGGCGAACACGTCGGACCCGGCTGGCGGATCGCCGGCATGGGCCTGTCGGACAGCGCCGGCACCACCCATGCGCGCGTCGACCTGTCCGACCCCGACGGCCGCCACGTGGTGCAGAGCGCCGACGGCGACGGCCCGGTCGCGGCGCTGTTCGCCGCGCTGGCGCATGCGACCAAGGTCGACTTCGTGCTGGAAAGCTACGAGGTGCACAGCATGGGCGTGGGTGCCGACGCACGCGGCGAAGCCAACCTGAGCGCGCGCGTCGATGGCGAACTCATGAGCGGCCAGGGCACCAGCCGCGACGTGCTGGAGGCCAGCGCGATCGCCTGGCTCGACGTCGCCAACCGGCTGCTGCGCGAGCGCCAGCCGCTGCGCGTCGCCGCCAGCGCCTGACGCTTCATCGACCTCCTTCCCCACACACACGCAACGGAACCATCCCCATGCACGCTGACATCGTCGTATTGCCCGGTGACGGCATCGGCCCCGAAGTGACCGCCGCCGCGGTCGACGTCCTCCGCGCGGTCGCGCGCCGCTACGGCCACCAATTCCGCTTCGACGAGAAGCTGATCGGTGGTGCCGCCATCGACGCCACCGGCACCCCGTTGCCCGCCGATACCCTCGATGCCGCGCAGGCCGCCGACGCGATCCTGCTCGGCGCGGTCGGCGGGCCGAAGTGGTCCGACCCCAACGCGAAGGTGCGCCCGGAACAGGGCCTGCTGGCGATCCGCAAGGCGCTGGGCCTGTTCGCCAACCTGCGCCCGGTGAAGCCGCACGTGGCCGGCCTGGGCGCGTCGCCGATCAAGCCGCACCTGTTGCAGGGTGTGGACCTAGTCGTGGTGCGCGAACTGACCGGCGGCATCTACTTCGGCCGCAAGCAGCGCAGCGACGACAGCGCCAGCGACCTCTGCGAATACAGCGTGGTCGAAATCGAACGCGTGGTTCGCCACGCAGCCAATCTGGCGCGCAGCCGTAGCGGCCGGCTGACCTCGGTCGACAAGGCCAACGTGCTGGAAACCTCGCGGCTGTGGCGCGACGTGACCACCCGCGTGGTCCGCGACGAATTCCCCGACGTCACGCTGGAGCATCAACTGGTCGACTCGATGGCGATGCACCTGATCGCCAAGCCGCGCGCCTACGACGTGATCGTCACCGAGAACATGTTCGGCGACATCCTCACCGACGAGGCTTCGATGCTGGCGGGCTCGCTGGGCCTGCTGCCAAGCGCGTCGCTGGCCGAGGGTCGTTGCGGCATCTATGAGCCGATCCACGGCTCGGCCCCCGACATCGCTGGCCTGGGCGTGGCCAATCCGTATGCCTGCATCCTCAGCGCGGCGATGCTGCTGCGCCACTCGCTGGGCCTGGAAGGCGAAGCCCTCTGCGTGGAACAAGCGGTGTCGCGTGCACTGGACGCCGGTCACCTCACAGCCGACCTGGCTGGCGAAGGCCAGCGCGCCATCGGCACGCGTGCGGCGACGCAGGCGGTGATCGAACAACTGGAACTGCCCTGCCAGGTGATGGAATTGCGCGACTGAGTTACCTGCCCGTTGCGCATGCGAAAGCGCCGCCTCGAGGGCGGCGTTGTCGTTGGTGGAAATGGGGTCAGAGTGAAGTTTTGCGATCGCTGGTCAATCGATGCCAAGCCTCTACGACGCAAAATTCACTCTGACCCCATTTCCTCGAGGGAATTAAGCGCGCTTAATTCCCTCCGTCCCCTTTCGGGGCTACAACAGCAAGATGTGCGTCAACCACCAGCGTCGAACAACCACGGCTGCGCCGCGCGATGCTGCGCCTCGAACGCATGGATCGCGTCGGCCTCGCGCAGGGTCAGGCCGATGTCGTCCAGCCCATGCAGCAGGCAATGCTTGCGGAACGCATCGATCTCGAACGTGTACTGCACGCCGTCGGGCCGGATCACGGTCTGCGTGGCGAGATCCACGGTCAGCGCATAGCCCTCGGTCGCCTCGCATTGCGCGAACAGCGCATCGACTTCATGCGCGGCGAGAACGATCGGCAGCAGTCCGTTCTTGAAACTGTTGTTATGGAAAATGTCGGCGAAGCTGGAGGCGATCACCGCGCGGAAGCCGTACTCGTCCAGCGCCCACGGCGCGTGTTCGCGCGAGGAGCCGCAGCCGAAGTTCTCGCGCGCCAGCAGCACGCTGGCGCCGGCATAGCGCGGGGCGTTGAGCACGAAATCGGGATTGAGCGGACGCACGCCGTTGTCCTGTCCTGGCTCACCGACGTCCAGGTAACGCCACTGGTCGAAGAGGTTGGGGCCGAAGCCGCTGCGTTTGATCGACTTCAGGAATTGCTTGGGGATGATCTGGTCGGTGTCGACGTTGGCGCGATCCAGCGGCGCGACCAGGCCGGTGTGGGTGGTGAAGGGTTTCATCGACTTTTCCTCATGCTTCCATCAAGTCGCGCACGTCGACGAAATGCCCGGCCACCGCAGCCGCGGCGGCCATCGCCGGACTGACCAGGTGGGTGCGGCCACCGCTGCCCTGGCGGCCTTCGAAGTTGCGGTTGGATGTCGACGCGCAATGCTCGCCATCGCCCAGCTTGTCGGGATTCATCGCCAGGCACATCGAGCAACCCGGCTCGCGCCACTCGAAGCCGGCCTCCAGGAAAATCGTGTGCAGTCCTTCCGCCTCGGCCTGCGCCTTGACCAGGCCGGAACCCGGCACCACCAGCGCCTGCTTCACCGAGGCCGCGATCTTGCGGCCCTTCGCGACCTCGGCGGCGGCGCGCAGGTCCTCGATCCGCGAGTTGGTGCAGGACCCGATGAACACGCGATCCAGCCGGATCGCGGTGATCGGCTGGTTGGCCTGCAGGCCCATGTAGGCCAATGCCCGCTGGATCGAATCCTTCTTCACCGGATCGGCTTCGCAGTCGGGATCAGGCACGTGCTGATCGACCGCCAGCACCATCTCCGGCGAGGTGCCCCAGCTGACCTGCGGCTTGATGTCCTCGGCGCGCAACTCGATGACGCTGTCGAACTGCGCATCGTCGTCGGAGACCAGGTCGGCCCACGCCGCCACGGCCGCGTCCCAGTCCGTCCCCTTCGGCGCGAACGGGCGACCGCGCACGTAGTCGATCGTCTTGTCGTCCACCGCGACCATGCCGACGCGCGCGCCGGCCTCGATCGCCATGTTGCAGATCGTCATCCGCCCTTCCATCGACAACGCGCGGATCGCGCTGCCGGCGAATTCCAGGGCATGGCCGTTGCCGCCGGCGGTGCCGATGCGGCCAATGATGGCCAGCACGATGTCTTTCGCGGTGACACCCACCGGCAGTTCGCCTTCCACCCGCACCTGCAGGTTCTTCATTTTCTTTGCGACCAGGCATTGCGTGGCCAGCACATGCTCGACTTCCGAGGTACCGATGCCGTGTGCCAGCGCGCCGAAGGCGCCATGCGTCGAGGTGTGCGAATCGCCGCAGACCACGGTCATGCCCGGCAGCGTGGCGCCCTGCTCCGGGCCGACCACATGGACGATGCCCTGGCGCACGTCGTCCATCCTGAATTCGAGGATGCCGAAGTCGTCGCAATTCTCGTCGAGCGTCTGCACCTGCAAACGCGACACCGGATCCGCGATCGCCTGCAATCCGCCGTCGCGTTCGACCTTGGTGGTCGGCACGTTGTGGTCGGGCGTGGCGATGTTGGCGTCGATCCGCCACGGTTTGCGGCCGGCCAGTCGCAGGCCCTCGAACGCCTGCGGCGAGGTCACTTCATGGAGGATGTGGCGGTCGATGTAGAGCAGCGACGATCCATCGTCGCGGCGCACCACTTCGTGCAGATCCCACAGCTTGTCGTACAGGGTCTTGCCGGCCATGCGCTGTCTCGCTTGTTCTGGCGGCAGACCGTGCTGAAGCTCACGTGCCTACCTGCTGGAAGACGCATCCTGCCGTCTTGCCATCGATAACTCCAATGGCTATTTTTCATCCATTCGATTCCCGACAGGAATCAATGGGAATCGCATGGACTGGGCCAGCCTCACTGCCTTCGTCGCCGTGGCCGAGCACGGCGGCTTCTCCGCCGCCGCCGGCCAGTTGCACCTGACCCAACCCGCGATCAGCAAGCGCATCGCGCTGCTCGAGGCATCGCTCGACGCACGCCTGTTCGACCGCCTCGGCCGCCAGGTATTGCTGACCGAAGCCGGTCGCCTACTGCTGCCGCGCGCGAAACAGATGCTCGCCGAAGCCGAAGCCGCCCGCCGCGCCATCGACGATCTCGACCAGGACATCGGCGGCCGCCTCAGCCTGGCCACCAGCCATCACATCGGATTGCATCGCTTGCCGCCGCTGCTGCGCCGGTTCAGTGCGCTGCATCCGCGGGTGGCGCTGGACCTCGGCTTCATGGACTCCGAGCAGGCGTACGCGCGCGTCTTGCACGGCAGCGCCGAACTCGCCCTGACCACGCTCGGTCCGACGCAGGCGCCGCTGCGTTCCACGCCAATCTGGAACGACCCGCTGCATGTGGTGGTCGCGCCCGACCATCCGCTGGCCACGCGCGCGAAGGTGGGCCTGGCCGATCTCGCTGCGCATCCGGCGGTGTTGCCGGATGCGGTGACGTTCACCCACCGCATCGTCGCCGATGCCTTTGCACGGCGCGGCCTGTCCCTGCAGTTGCGGATGACCACCAACTACCTGGAGACGATCAAGATGCTGGCCGCGGTCGGCCTGGCGTGGACGGTGCTGCCACGAACAATGGTCGATGCGCAGGTGCGCGTGCTGCCGGTCACCGGCGTGAAGCTGTCGCGGCAACTCGGCTGCACCGTGCATGGCGGGCGCACGCTGTCGCGTGCGGCGCAGGCGTTCATCGAGTTGCTGAAGGCGGATGCCGGCTAGCAAAGTAGTTCGGAAATGGGGTCAGAGTGAAGTTTTGCGCGGAGATTCGATCGATTCACCGAACCCATCGACGCAAAATTCACTCTGACCCCATTTCCTAGCATCGGCTCGCCACGCCTCAATCTGCGAAACCATTCCAAGCCGATGCCGGGGCGTCGCGCAGGCACCCACCGCACCGGAGCGCAACAACGAGGCGTCAAGCCGCCTGCGGCGGCTTCACCCGGAACCACGCCGCATACAGCGCCGGCAGGAACAGCAGGGTCAGCGCGGTCGCCACGATCAGGCCGCCCATGATCGCCACCGCCATCGGCCCGAAGAACACGGACCGCGACAGCGGGATCATCGCCAACACCGCAGCGAGCGCGGTCAGCACGATCGGGCGGAAGCGGCGCACGGTGGCGTCGCTGATCGCATCCCAGGGCGCACTGCCATGGGCGATGTCCTGCTCGATCTGGTCGACCAGGATCACCGAGTTGCGCATGATCATGCCGAACAGCGCGATCGTGCCCAGCATCGCCACGAAGCCGAACGGCACCCGCAGCACCAGCAGGAACAGGCTCACGCCGATCAGCCCCAGCGGCGCGGTCAGCCATACCAGCAATACGCGCGAGAAACTACGAAGTTGCAGCATCAGCAGCGTGGTCACCACCAGCACGAACAGCGGCATGCCCGCGTTCACCGAGTTCTGCCCGCGCGCCGAATCCTCCACCGTGCCGCCGACCTGCAACAGGTAGCCGGATGGCAAGGCTTCGCGGATCGGATCCAGCGTCGGCCCGATCTGGGCCATCACGCTGGCCGGCAATTCCTTGCCGTAGATGTCGGCGCGCACGGTCACCGTGGGCAGTCGGTTGCGATGCCACACGATCCCGTCGTCGAAGCCGTCTTCCAGCGTGGCGATCTGGCTGAGCGGCACGGCCTTGCCGCTCGCCGTCGGCATCGCCAGCGATGCCAGCATGCCCAGCCGCTCGCGTTCCTCGCCCGGTCCACGCAGCAGGATCTCGACCGCCTCGTTGCCTTCGCGATAGGTACTGACCGAGGTGCCGGACAGCGAGCCCGACAGGAATTTCGCCACCGCCGCCGAACTCACGCCCAGCGCGCGCGCGCGTTCCTGGTCGATGCGCAGGCGCACCACCTTGCTGGGTTCGTTCCAGTCCAGGTTGACGTTGGTCACGTGCGGATTCGCGCGCACCTTCTCGGCCACCTGCTGCGCGAGCGCCTGCACGCGGTCGATGTGTTCGCCGGACACGCGGAACTGCACGGGATAACCCACCGGCGGGCCGTTCTCCAGGCGGGTGACGCGAACCTGCAATTCGGGGAACGCCGGCGCGGCGGTGTCGATCAGCCACCGGCGCACGGCCTCGCGCGATTCGATGTCATGCGTGAGCAGCACGAACTGGGCGAAGTTGGCTGCGGGCAATTGCTGGTCCAGCGGCAGGTAGAAGCGCGGCGAGCCGGTGCCTACGTAGGCGACGTAGCTTTCCACGCCTTCCTGCTTCTGCAGCATCGCCTCGAGCTTCTTCGCCTGTGCGGCGGTGGCCTTGAGCGACGCGCCTTCGGCCAGCTCCATGTCGACCATCAACTCCAGCCGCGTGGAGGCCGGGAAGAACTGTTGCGGCACGAAGCGGAACAGGGCCAGCGACGCGATGAAGATCGCCACGGTGATCACGATCACCGTCTTGCGGTATTGCACGCACCACGCGACCAGCCTGCGGAAGCGCTGGTAGAACGCGGACTGGTAGGGATCGTGCGCGGCTTCGTGGTGGTGCTTCGCGGTGATGTGGTCGGAGATCGCTTCGCCCACGCGCGGAATGCGACGCGCACCCGATGCGAAGGCATCGCGCAGGCGACGGAACCCGCGACCCAGCATTCCCTTAGGCGCGGCCTCGGCACCCTGTTCTTCCAGCAACTGGTAGCCAAGGTACGGAATGAACACCACCGCTGCGACCCACGAGATCAGCAGGGCAATGGTCACCACCTGGAAGATCGAGCGCGTGTATTCGCCGGTGCTCGACGCCGCGGTGGCGATCGGCAAAAAGCCCGCGGCCGTCACCAGCGTACCGGTCAGCATCGGGAATGCGGTGCTCTCCCACGCGAAGGCGGCCGCCTTGATGCGGTCGTAACCCTGCTCGATCTTCACCACCATCATCTCGACCGCGATGATCGCGTCGTCGACCAGCAGACCCAGCGCCAGCACCAGTGCGCCCAGCGAGATCTTGTGCAGGCCGATGCCGAAGTAATGCATCGCGGCGAAAGTCATGGCCAGCACCAGCGGGATCGACAGCGCGACCACGGTGCCGGTGCGCAGGCCCAGCGAGAGGAAACTGACCAGCAGCACGATCGCCACCGCTTCCGTCAGTACCTTGATGAATTCATCGACCGAACGCGTCACCGCCAGCGGCTGGTCGGACACCTTGCGCAGTTGCATGCCGGTCGGCAGGGTTTTCTGCAGCCGAGCGAAGGTGGTTTCCAGCGACTTGCCGAGCTTGAGGATGTCGCCGCCATCGCGCATCGACACGGCCAGACCGATCGCGTCCTCGCCCATGAAGCGCATGCGCGGCGCCGGCGGGTCGGAGAAGCCTCGCGTGACCGTGGCGATCTCGCCCAGGCGGAAGGTGCGGTCACCGCTGCGGATCGGGAAATCGCGGATCGACTGCACCGAATCGAAGCGACCGCTGACGCGCAGTTGCACGCGTTCGCCGGCGGTCTCGAAATAACTCGCCGGCACCACCGCGTTCTGCTGGTCCAGCGCCTCCTGCACGTCCGTCAGCGGGATGCCGAGCGAGGCCAGCTTGGTGTTCGACAGCTCGATGAAGATCTTTTCGTCCTGCAGGCCGAGCAGGTCGACCTTGCCGACATCGGGCACGCGCTGCAGTTCCAGTTCAAGCCGTTCGGCATAGTCCTTCAGCACCGCATAGTCGAAACCGTCGCCGGTCAACGCATAGATGTTGCCGAAGGTGTCGCCGAATTCATCGTTGAAGAACGGGCCGATCGCATCGCGCGGCAGCGTGGCCTTGATGTCGCCGACCTTCTTGCGGACCTGGTACCAGAGCGGCGGGATGTCCTTGCTGCGCAGCGAATCCTTGGCGATGAAGATGATCTGCGACTCGCCCGGCCGCGAGTACGCGCGGATGAACTCGTACTGGCCGGTCTCCATCAGCTTCTTTTCGATGCGGTCGGTGATCTGCCGCGAGACTTCCTCGGCGGTCGCGCCCGGCCAGATCGTGCGCACCACCATCGCCTTGAAAGTGAACGGCGGATCCTCGGACTGGCCCAGGTGCTTGTAGGACCACGCCCCGAGCAGGCCGAGCATCAGGATCGCGTACAGGACGATGGTGCGGTTGCGCAGCGCCCATTCGGAGAGGTTGAAGCGCATGGCGGCCTACTTCGCCGCCGTCGCGGTGCTGGCCGGCGCCAGGACCGGGCGATTGTCGCGATCCACCGGCGCCACCAGTTGCCCGTCGCGCAGCAGGTGACCGCCGGCCGCGACAATCCACGCATTGGCATCCACGCCACCGAGCAGCGGCACCGTGCCTTCGGCATATGCACCGATTCGAACGGGCGCGAGACGCACGCGACGCGACGCCGGATCGACCACCCACAGCGACGCCGGCTTGCCATCCGCGGCGCGTTGCACCGCCGACAGCGGCACCCGCAACGCGGCACGCTCGCCGGACTGCGCCATGTAGACGCGCGCGCTCTGGCCAAGCTCGACCGCATTCGCGGCGTCGCCTTCCAACGCGACGCGGGCAGCGAAGGTACGGGCCTGCGGATCCGCCGCCGGCGACAGTTCGCGCACCCGGCCCGGCAACAACTGGCCCGGCGCGCTCCACAATTCGACCAGGACCTGCTGGCCCACGCTGACCTCGCGGATGCGCGATTCCGGCAAGGCGATCGCGACTTCGCGACCGATGTCGCCGGCCAGGGTATAGATCGCCTGCCCGGCGGCGACGGTCTGCCCGGCTTCGGCGGAGCGCGTGGCGATCACGCCATCGCGCGGCGCATGCAGGCGCGTGTACGCGGACTGGTTGCGGGTGAGTTCGTACTGGGCGCGTGCGGCGCGATACGCGGCCTGCTGGGCATCGAAGGTCGACTGGCTGACCAGTTTCTGCGCGACCAGCTTGCGGTAGCGCTCCAGGTCTCCGCCGATGCGGATCATTTCCGCCTGCGCGGCGCTGGCCTGCAGGGCGGCATCGCCCGGATCGAGTTCGGCCAGCAGCTGGCCGCGGCGGACGCGGTCGCCGGCATCGACCAGGCGCTTCACCAGGTTGCCGCCGACCCGGAACGACAGCGGGCTTTCGTTGCGTGCGCGGATATCGCCGGCATAGGCCGCAGGCGCGGTGTCGGCACCGGCAGCGGGGTGCACCACCAATACCGGGCGCGGGGTTTCGGTCACGGGTTCCTGCCCGCCGCAGGCGGCGAGCGCCGCCAGCACTGCCATTCCCAACGCCGCACGCATCTTGCCCGCGCCCTTCCCCATTTCCCCGCTCCGAAGGCTCACGCCTTTATTGGACTGGTCGGTAGAGTATAAATATCGAACCGAATAGTCTAGTATTGCCCGCATGTCATCACGCACCGCGAAAACCGCTCCCAACCTCGCTCCCAAGCCCGCCGGCCCCGGTCGCCCGAAAGACCCGGGCAAGCGTGCGGCGATCCTTGATGCCGCCAAGCGCATGTTCGTCGCCAACGGCTTCGATGGCGTCAGCATGGACCAGATCGCCAGCGAGGCCGGCGCCTCCAAGCTGACCGTCTACAGCCACTTCGGCGACAAGGAGAGCCTGTTCGGCGAAGCGGTGCGCGCCCACTGCGAGGCGGGCATGCCGACCAGCCTGTTCGAGGCCGATCCCGCGATGCCGCTGCGCGAGCGCCTGACCTCGATCGGCAATGCGTTCTTCGCGATGATCATGACCCCCGAGGCGATCGCCGGGCATCGCATCCTGTGCTCGCCGCAGGTCGCCACCAGCACCATGCCGGAAGTGTTCTGGGAAGCCGGCCCGCAGCGCGTGCAGCAGGCCTTCACCGAATTGCTCGAGCGTCGCATCGCCGCGGGCGACCTGGACATCGACGACACGGAGCGCGCCGCCGCGCAGTTCTTCACCCTGCTCAAGGGCGAAGCGCATGCGAAGGCGGTGTTCGGCTATTGCTGCGGCCGCCGCCAGGAGACGCCGGAGGAGCATGTCGATGCGGTGGTCGAGTTGTTCCTGCGCGCGTATGCCCGCCGTTGAACGGACTGCCGGAACGCCGTTGGTGCCGGTGACTTCCGGCACTGCGTGCCGGTGTCCTAGCACAGTCACACTGCCAACCATGAAATGTGCGGCCGTTACAATGGCCGGCTCGACGCCACGGACCTTCCCTACATGAACATCGACTTCGCCCGCGCCCGCGAAACCATGGTGGAACAACAGGTTCGCCCGTGGGACGTGCTGGACGCGCGGGTCCTCGAGACCATCGCCACGCTGCCGCGCGAGGCCTTCGTACCGCAGGCCATCCGCAGCCTGGCCTATGCCGATACCCAACTGCCGCTGGCGCATGGCGAGGCCATGATGAAGCCGGTGCTGGAAGGCCGCACCCTGCAGTCGCTGCTCCCGCAATCCCACGAATCCGTGCTGGAGATCGGCACCGGCAGCGGTTATCTCACCGCCTGCCTCGCACGCCTTTGCCGCGAAGTGGTCAGCCTGGAACGACACGCCGACCTGGCCGATGCCGCGCGCGCGCGACTGACCGCGCAGGGCATCGCCAACGCCGACGTGGTCGCCGCCGACGCCTTCGCCTGGACCACCGACCGCACGTTCGACGCGATCTGCATCACCGGTGCCGTGGACAGCATCCCGGCGCGCTTCACCGACTGGCTGAAGCCCGGTGGCCGCCTGTTCGTGGTGCGCGGCCGCTCGCCGGCGATGGAAGCGGTGCTGGTGCATCGCGACGTCAACGGACTGCGCACCGAGTCGTTGTTCGAAACCGACCTGCCCTACCTGGTCGGTGCCGCGCCGGCACCCGCCTTCGTGCTTTAAGCCCTCCCCCCAGGACATCCCGCAAGGATTTGCCCCTATGTCGCGTCGCCCGCTTGCCCTCGCCCTTGTCCTTGCCCTGCTGCCCGTCGCGGCGCAGGCGGACGACCTGCTGCAGAGCTACACGAACGCGCGCAACAGCGACCCGCAATACGCGGCCGCCGAATCCAGCCGCGCCATCGCCGCCGAACGTCCCGTGCAGGCACGCGCCGTGCTGCTGCCGCAGGTGAATGGCTCGGTGGGCTACGACCTGGCCAATCGCGGCGACACCGACGGCGACGGCCAGAGCGACGGCACGTCCCGCAGCGCCTCGTGGGGCCTGAGCGCGCAGCAGTCGATCTTCGATTACGGCAACTACACCGCGTTGCGCGCGGCGAAGGCACTGGATCGCGCGGGCGGTTTCGACCTGGATGCGGCCGGCCACAGCCTGATCACCCGCACCTCGGCCGTGTACTTCAACGTGCTGGTGCAGCTCGAAACGCTATCCGCCGCCGAAGCCGCCGAGTCCGCACTGAAGAAGCAGTTCGACTTCGCCAGCAAGCGCCTGGAAGTGGGCCTGGCGCCGATCACCGACGTGCACGAAGCGCGGGCGCAGTACGACGGCGCCCGCGCCAACACGATCCTGGCCCGCAATGCGGTGCAGGACGCCTACCAGGCCTTGGTCGAGATCACCGGCACGCCGGTGGCGAACCTCAAGGGCCTGCCGGACGACTTCAAGCCCGCGCTGCCGGAAGCGCGCGATGTCGATGGCTGGGTCGCCACCGCACTGTCCGAGAATCCTTCGCTCAAGGCGCAGGCCGCCGACCTGGAAGCCGCCGAACACAATGTCGCCACCGCGCGTTCGGGCCACTATCCGACGCTGGGCCTGCGCGCCTCTTACGGCAAGGCGATCCCGGGCCTGTACGACAACCCGAGCTTCTTCGGCAACAACGACGCCAACACCAGCGTCGGCCTGACCCTGAGCATCCCGATCTTCTCCGGCTTCGCCACCCAGTCCGGCGTGCGCAGCTCGCTGGCCCAGCGCGACATCGCCCGCGACCAGTTGGAACAGCAGAAGCGCGCGCTGGAACGCAGCACCCGCAACGCCTACCAGGCACTGGTCGCCGGCATCAGCGAAGTGGAAGCGCGCCGGCTGGCGCTGGTCTCCGCGCAGAGCGCCTACGACGCCTCGCAAGTTGGCCTGGAAGTCGGCACCCGCACCGTGCTGGACGTGTTGAACAACCAGCGCACCCTGTTCTCCGCGCAGCAGGCCTATGCGCAATCCAAGTACAACTTCCTGCAGAGTCGCCTGCTGCTGGAACAGGCCGCCGGCACGCTGCAGGCCTCGGACCTGGAGGACGTGAATCGGCTGCTGACCACCGACGAGTCGATCGCCCGGGCCATCGGCACTCCCTGAATCGCCGGGTTCAGTGCGAACCGGCCGCGCCCAGCGCCGGTTCGATCAGGGTGACGGTGCGCGCCAGCGCACCGCGCCCATCTTCCAGCAAGCGCGATGCATTCACCGCCAACCGAAGCCGGGCGGTTTCGTCCGCGAACAGCGCCTGCAACGCATTGGCGAGCCCAGCCGCGTCGTAAACCACCCGCATCGCCTCCGCCTCACGCAGGCGCCGCGCGATATCGGCGAAGTTGTGCAGGTGCGGGCCGCTGAGGATCGCGGTACCGGTCGCCGCCGGTTCCAGCAGGTTGTGGCCACCGACCGGCTGCAGGCTGCCACCGACGAAGGCGATGCCGGCGCAGGCGTAGAAGCGCACCAATTCGCCCAGCGTGTCCACCACGAACACCTCCGATGTCGCCTCCGGCCAGCCATTGGCGGTGCGAGTGGCCACCGCGAACCCCGCGGCCTGAGCACGCTCGGCCACCGCGCGGAACCGTTCCGGATGCCGCGGCGCCCACAACAGCAGGGTATCCGGATGCAACCGGCGCAGCAGGCGATGCGCGTCGAGCACCGCCGCCTCTTCGTCCTCGTGCGTACTCGCCGCGATCCACACCGGGCCGGCCATGCCACGTTGCGCGGCGAACTCGGCGGCGAAGGCGACGGCATCGACCGGCGCCATGTCGAACTTCAGGTTGCCGCTGACTTCGACCCGTTCCGGCAACGCACCGAGCATGACGAAGCGGCCCGCATCGTCGCGCGATTGTGCGGCCACCAGCCGCACCGTGCGCAGCGCGCGGCGGATCAACGGGGCGAGCACGCGATAGCCGCGCAGCGAGCGCGCCGACAACCGCGCATTGAGGATGTGGGTGGGGATACCGCGGTCGCGGCAGCCGAACAGCAGGTTCGGCCACAGCTCGGTTTCGACGATCAGCGCCAGGGCCGGCCGGAAATGGTCGAGGAAGCGGCCGACCGCGCCAGGCAGGTCGTAAGGCAGGTAGACGTGGGTGACCGCGTCGCCCCACAACGTGCGTACGCGCTCGGAACCGGTCGGGGTGATGGTGGTGACCACCAGCCTCAGGTCCGGTCGCAGCTGGCGCAACCGGTCCACCAGGGGTGCCGCCGCGTTGACCTCGCCGACCGACACCGCGTGCAGCCACAGCGGCGCGGACGGGCCGCGCTCGGGGTAGTTGGCGTAGCGCTCGCTCCAGCGGTGGAAGTACGCGCGCTGGCGGAAGCCGCGCCAGATCAGGTGGTACAGGGTGATCGGGACGAGCAGGTACAGCGCGGCCGAGTACAGGCCACGCAAGACGCGTTCGGTGAAGTCGGCCCGCATCGCGACAGGATAACGAAGCGGCACGCGCCAGTAGAATCCCCGCATGAATGATGCTTCCGCCATGAAGCCGCCACGCGGACCGCGCCATTGGCCGGCCTGGTTCGGAATCGGCGTCGCCGCACTGCTCGCGCGCCTGCCATGGCCGCTGCAGCGCGTGCTGGGACGCGGCATCGGCGGCCTGCTGATGCGCCTGTTCGGCAGTCGCCGGCGGGTGGCCGCGCGCAACCTCGCCCTGTGTTTCCCGGAACTCGATGCCGATGCGCAGGCCGCGCTGCTGCGCCGCAGTTTCGAGGAACTCGGCATCGGCCTGTTCGAATTCGCGCGGGCCTGGTGGGGCTCGGTCGAACCGATGCGCGGCAAGGTGACCGTCGAAGGCCTGGAGCATCTGCAGGCCGCGCGCGCCGGCGGGCGTGGGGTGATCATCATCTCCGGTCACTTCGTGACCCTGGAACTGGCGGCGCGATTGATGTGCGATCACGCCCCATTGGCCGGCATGTACCGTCCGCACGATGGCGCGGCGATGGAATGGGCGGTGCTGCGCGGGCGCCTGCGCTATGCCAGCGCGATGTTCACCCGCGAGGAGCTGCGTCCCGCGCTGCGCCACCTCAAGCAGGGCGGCCTGCTGTGGTTCGCGCCCGACCAGGACACCCGCCGCGGCGACAGCGTCTTCGTGCCGTTCTTCGGCCGGCCGGCGTACAGCCTGACCTCGACCCACCAGCTCGCACGCTTGTCCGGCGCGGCGGTGCTCGGCTTCGCCCATGTACGCCACGATGACGGCAGTTACACACTGCGGCTGACACCCGCGTTCGAGGACTTCCCGTCCGCCGATGCGACCGCCGACACCGCGCGGGTGATGGCCGCGATCGAGACGATGATCCGCGCGGCGCCGACCCAATACCTGTGGATCCACCGCCGCTTCAAACGCCAGCCCGACCAGCCCGACAACGCGCTTTACCGATAGACCGATGGCTCGCCTGGTGGGCGCGTCTTGAACCGTCGATGCACCCACAGGTACTGCTCGGGTGCCGCCTGCAGGCGCTCGCCGATCCACGCCATGTAGCGCGCCGCTGTTTCCGTGTCGTCCGCGGCGGGCCAGCCCTCCCAGGCCGGTTGCAGGTCGATGTGCTGACGGCCGTCGGCATCGCGCCGTGCCCACATCAGCAACACGCGTCCACCCGCGCGCTGCAGCACGCCGCCGATCGCGCCAAGCGTGGCCGCCTGCACGCCCAGGAACGGCACGAAGACGGTGCGCCGCGCGGCGTTCTGGTCGGGCACGTAGAACACGCCCTGGCCCGCGCGAACCGCGGCGGTGAAGCCGGCGATGTCCTTCTTGTCGTAGGTGGCGCCGGCATAGGTGCAACGCGCCTGGGCGATGGCGGCCTCGATGCACGGATCGTTGTTGCGGCGGACCAGGATCGGCATCGGCTGGCCGCTGGCATCGGCGACATGGCGCATCGCCAGTTCGATGCCGTCGTAGTGCGCGCCCACCACCACCACGCCGCGGCCTTCGGCCAGCGCCGCATGCAGGTGTTCGATGCCGACGATCTGCGCCTGCCCCGCCAGTTGCGCCGGCGTCGCAAACCAGCCGCGCAGGGTTTCCAGCACGCCGGTGGTGTTCGAGAGCAGGGTGTCCCTCAGCAGCTCACCGCGCGCGGCATCGTCCAGTTGCGGGAAGCACAGGGCGATGTTGGTAGCGGCAATCCGCCGGCGCTTCGTATTGATCCATGGCAATCGCGCCAGCTTGCGCGCCAGTGCTTGCGCCTGTGCGGGCGATCGTCCGGCGACCCAGCGGCCGAGCGCCGCGAACGCGCGGCCATGCCAGCAGCGACTCATGCGCGCGGGCCGCGGCCGGGATCGCGCGTCGCTTCCAGCAGCTTGGCGTACTTGAGGAACGCGTAGAAGGCCTGCGTGCGCGCCGCGAAATAGCCGGCCCAGCCGTTGAGGACATAGCGCTTGCCGAGGTACAGCTTGAGGAACACCAGCGGCGGATACACCAGCAGGCGCAGGCCGATGAAGCGCACCCGCTGTTCGCGCTTGTGATCGACCAGCCCGCTGGAATAGCGATTGACCTTGTCGACGCGATCCGCGAGGCGCGGCTCGCCGTAATGGCGGAACGGCGCGTCCAGGTCGATGACGGTGCCCTCCACCACCGGTGCCGCGTGCACCGGCACGGTATTCATGCGCCCGCGCGCCTTGCGGAACAGCCGCAGTTGCCAGTTCGGCCGTGTCGCCGGATGCGGCCAGCGCCAGAACAGCCATTCGCGGCGTGGCAGCCGATAGCCATCGGCGCGTGGCGTGGCGAGCTCGCGCAGGATCGTCGCGCGGCCATCGTCGGTCAGCGATTCGTCGGCATCCAGCAGCAGGATCCATTCGCCTTCGGCGAGGTCGATCGCCGCCTGCTTCTGCGGGCCGTAGCCAGCGAACGGTTGCGCCGCGATCCGCGCACCATGCTTGCGCGCGATGTCGAGCGTCGCATCCGTCGACCCCGAATCCAGCAACACGAGTTCATCGCAGAACCGCAGGCTGGCCAGGCACGCCTCCAGCGTGGCCGCATTGTCCAGCGTGGTCACCACCGCCGACAGGCGCAGCGCCATCTCAGTCCTGCTCCCGGCCGAGCAGGCTGCCGGCGTACAGGGCAGACAGCATCAGCAACACGCCACCCCAGAACGTCGAATACGAGGCCAGGTGCGTGTTGAGCGGGAACACCGTGACCGCCAGCGCCAGCATCGCCGGGCGCGCGCGATCGCGGCCGACGGGATCGGCATAGCGCCATGCGCGCCACGCCAGCGCCGCGCCGGCCAGCCACAGCAGCAGGCCGATGCCGCCGGTTTCGCTGAGGATTTCCAGCACCAGCTGGTGCGCATGCAGGGCCGCACCCTCGCCCCAGGCCGCGATCACGCCGGGTTGCGGATCGCAGGCCGGGAAGGCCTGGCGGAAGCCGCGCGCGCCGACGCCATTGACCGGATGCTCGCGGGCCATGCACACCGCCGCCGACCAGATCCGCGTGCGCCCGGACAGCGCGGTATCCACGCCCTTGGAATCGGCGGTCAGCACATGGGTGGTGCGTTCGACGCGCTCGCGGACCTGCGGCACCAGCAACGTGGCCGCCACCAGCGCCAATGCACCCAGCGCGAACACCATCAGCAATTTCCTGCGGCCCAGCGTGCGCCAGCCGGTCCACAGCAGGACCAGGCCATACGTCAGCCAAGACGCACGCGAACCGGCCAGCAACACCACGAGGCCGATGCCCACCGCCGCGGCCAGCCAGCCGAGCCGGCCGAAGCGCCGGCGCATCGCATCCAGTGCGAAGGGCGACAGGCTGGCCAGGACGATGCCGAGCTTGAGGTTGCACGGTCCCAGCACGCCGCCCAGCCGATCGGCCGCCGCGATCTGCGCCGCGGTGCACATGCCATGCCCGCTGATCGCCTGCTTGACCGCATCGATGCCGCTGAACAACGGGCTGGCGCCGGTGGCGGCCTCGACCAGCGCATCCAGCGTCCATACGCCAACGATGATCGCCAGCCCGCCGAAGGTGCGTCGGCGGCCGGCATCGTCCGCCACCGCAGCTGCCACGATCCACAGGAACGGCAGGTAGCGCAGGTCGACCAGTGCCTCGCGCAATGCGCGTCCGCGATCCATCGCATCGATTGCGGAGAACGCCTCCGGCAACCAGTAGGCGAAGAACAGCACGCTGGTCAGCGCCCAGGCCGGTCCGCTGAGCAGCGCATTGCCGCCGCGGAAGCGGCTGCCGACCAACTTGATCAAGCCCGCCAAGGCGCCCAGCGCGAGCACGCCTTCCGCATAACCCGGTGCCGGCCACAACGCCACGAACGCCAGCACCCACGCCGGTGCCCAGCGCCAGCCATGCGCGGCCTGCGCGGCGTCGTTCATGCCTGCGCCAGTGCGTGGTATTGCGCCAAGGTGGCCTCCTGCATCGCCCGCAACGTGTACGGCATCGTAGCCGGTGGTGGTGGTGGGTTGGCCAGCAGGGCCTGCGCGCGTTGCCGCAATGCGTCGCGATCGAACGGCGCCACCGCACCTTCGGGTTGCAGCTCGCGCAGCAATTCACCCACGCCGCCATGCTCCCAGCCCAGCACCGGCCGACCGATCGACAAGGCTTCGATCACTGTACGGCCGAATGCTTCCGGCTTGCGCGAAGGCTGCAGGACAAGATCGCTGGCGGCGTAGGCCGTGGCCATCTCCGCTGTCGCGTCGGTCATCGCCACGGCATCGCGAATACCAGCCTCGCCAGTCATCGCCTCAAGCTCCGCCAGGTAGTCCTCGCGCCCGGCCTGCACCACGCCCGGCATCCACAACCGAGCATCCGTGCCTGCTGCACGCAACTGCGCCAGCAACGCGATGGCATCGGCATGGCCCTTCAGTCGGGTGCCGCGACCGGGCAGCAACAGCAACGGACCATCGCCGGTGAGTTGCGGATGCAGGTCGGCGGTGCGCGCGCGCGCCGCGCGATCCGGATGCGGCGTCCGCGGAAACACGGCAGGGTCGATGCCGCGCGGAATCACCACCAGCCGCGTCGGATCGGTGGCGGGATAGTGCGAAAGCAGGTAATCGCGCACCGTTCGCGAGACGCAGATCACGCGCTCGCCGCGGGCCATGATCGCGCTGTAGCGCGACGGCGAATTCAGCCCATGCGCGGTGGTGACGAAATGTGGGCGCTTGCCACCCATGCCGCGAAAGGCCCACAAGCCCAACCACGCCGGCAGGCGCGAACGCGCGTGGACGATGTCGGCATCGACCTCGGCGAACAGGTGCCGCAAGGTGCGGATATGCCGCAGCACCGTCGGCGACTTGCGGCCGATGTCGAGCGTGATGTGTTCGCCGCCCACCGCGTCAAGCCGCGGCAGCAGGCGTCCACCGGCCGACACCACGATCGCGCGATGGCCGGCATCGACCAGCGCTTCGGCGATCTCGAGGGTGGACCGTTCGACGCCGCCGGCGTCCAGCGCCGGCAGCAGTTGCACCACGGTCAGGCGGCGCACGCTGGCGCCCGGATCAGTCGACCAGGGCGAACGTCGACCCGCAGTACGGGCACTGGCTGGTGCCGCCTTCTTCCTCGATCGGCAGGTACACCCGCGGATGCGAGTTCCACAAGGCCATCGACGGTAGCGGACAGCTCAGCGGCAGGTCGGCGCGACGCACCTCGTACTGCTTCTGGGCATTGGCGGGCGACGAGGCGGTCTGGGTCATGGCGATGCGGCGCGGTGGCGGGAACCGCGCCAGTTTAGCGCGGCATCGCTCAGGCCGGCAGGTCGAAGAACAGCACGTCGCTGTCGGCTGCGATGCCGCGAACGACCAGTCCATCGATTTCCTGCACGAAGCCGAGCGCATCACCAGCCTTCAGCACGCGTTCGCCGACGGCAACCTCGCCGGTCGCCACGTGCAGCCAGTACAAGCGTGCCGGATCCAGCGTCGTGGCCACCTCATCGCCGGTTTGCAGGCCGGCGGCGCGCAGCGTGGCCTGCTGGCGGATCGCGATGGACCCGTCCGCGCCGTCCGGCGACGCCAGCGTGGCCCAGCGCCCGCGCCGGTCGGCGGGCTCGAAACGCTGCTGCGCGTACGCCGGTTGCGCATTGAGCCGGTCCGGCTGGATCCAGATCTGCAGGAAATGCACCGGCGCGGCATCGGTGCCGTTGTATTCGCTGTGTTCGATGCCGTGGCCGGCGCTCATCCATTGCACGTCGCCGGCCTCGATCACGCCGACCGTGCCGGTGCTGTCGCGATGCGCCAGCGCGCCCTGCAGGACCACGCTGATGATCTCCATGTTGGCGTGCCGGTGCGGCGAGAAACCGCCGCCCGGGGCGACGGTGTCGTCGTTGATCACGCGCAGCGGACCGAAGCCCATCCAGGCCGGGTCGTGGTAATGGCCGAACGAGAACGTGTGCCGGCTCTGCAGCCAGCCCAGGCTCACGTCGCCGCGGGCATTGGAGGGGCGTTCGATGATCATCGCGGCATCACTTCGGCGCGTCGGCCTTCGGCGCGGTGGCTTCGGTGGTGATGCGCAGGGTCACCTCGTCGCCCACCATCGGCGCGAACAGGCCCAGGCCGAAATCGCTGCGCTTGATGGTGGCCGTGGCGTCGAAGCCGATCGCCGCGACCTTCTTCATCGGATGCTCGCCGGCCTTGTTGAGGGTCGCATCCAGGACGACCGACTTGGTGATGCCCTTGATGGTCAGGTCACCGGTGATCTTCAGCTTGCCGTTGCCGGCCGACTCGACCTTGGTGCTCTTGAACGTCGCGGTCGGGAACTTGGCGATGTCGAAGATGTCGGCGCTGCGCAGGTGGTCGTTGAACTTGCTGCTGAAGCCGTTGAGGCCGGACAGCGGCAGGGTGACTTCGACGCTGGACTTCGACACGTCGGCGGCGTCGTACACCAGGGTGCCTTCCACGTCGCCGAAGTTGGCATACGGATTGGAATAGCCGAAGTGGTTCCAGCTGGCCAGCACGTTGGTATGGGTGGGATCGAGCTTGTAGGTGACACCGGCAGCGAAGGCATTGGCGCTTGCGGCGACGAGGGCAGCGGTGAGCAGCAGTTTCTTGAACATGGGGAATCTCCGGGAATGGATGGCGGGATCAGAGGATCTGGCAGGCTTCGTCGAAGCCGAGGCGTGGCGAACGCGGGAAGATGCTGGCGGGGTCACCCTGGCCGAGGTTGACCAGGATGCTGGACCGCACAGAGGTGCCGGCGAAGAATGCCGCGTCGACCTTGGCATTGTCGAAGCCGGTCATCGGCCCGCAATCCAGACCCAGCGCGCGCGCGGCGAGGATCAGGTAGGCGGTCTGCAGGCTGCTGTTGCGGTTTGCGACCCAGGCCAGGTTGGCGTCGTCGCGATGCTCGAACCACGGCTTGGCATCGACATGCGGAAACAGCACCGGCAGCTTGTCGAAGAAGCGCATGTCGTAGCCGACGATCGCCACGCACGGCGCGGCCATCGTCTTCTTGTAGTTGCCCTCGCTCAGTGCCGGGCCCAGCTTGGCCTTGGCCTCATCCGACTTCACGAACACGATCCGCGCGGGCGTGGTGTTGGCCTCGGTCGGGCCGAACTTGAGGAGGCCGTAGAGCTGCTGCAGGGTCTCGTCGGAGACCTCGCCGGTGAACGCGTTGTAGGTGCGCGCGGTGCGGAACAACTGGTCGAGCGCGGCATCGGGCAAGGGCTGGGTCATGCGATCCTCGGGGCAGGGTGCGAAGGCGCACAGTGTAGAGTTCCACGGGTGAAGCGAATGCACCGCGATCGCAACGGATCTATTCCACCAGCGCAACAACGCCGGTTGCCTGCATGACGCCGACGGTCGCCCTGCACGATGGCCGCGCCGGCAACGCCCGCCAGGCCCTAGCGCTGGCACGCGCGCTGGACGCCGATGCCGGCGAATGCCTCCTGCAACCGCGCGCGCCATGGCGCTGGCTCGCGCCGCACGCCTTGCCCGGCGCAACGACGGCCTTCGGCAACGCGTTCGATGCCCGCATCGCGCGGCCACCGAAGCTCGCGATCGGCTGCGGCCGGCAGGCGGCACTGGCCACGCGGCTGTTGCGCGCGCGCGGCAGCCAGTCCGTACAGATCCTCGATCCGCGCATCGATACCCGACACTGGGATCTCGTCGTCGCACCGGAACACGACGGACTCCACGGCGACCACATCATTCCGATGCTCGGCAGCCTGCATCCAGTCGACGACCTGTGGTTGGCGAAGGTGCGACACGATTCGCCGCAACTTGCGGCATTGCCTGAGCCGCGCACCGTGCTGTTGGTGGGTGGGCCAACCCGGCATGCGGCATTGGACGATGCCGGCTTCCTCGCCTTGCTGCGCGACCTGCGCGAACGGGCAATCGCAGAAGCCGGAAGCTTCAGCGCGATCGCATCGCGTCGCACCCCGACGCAGTGGCGCGAGGCACTGACCAACCACGATCACGCCCTTCCCGGCATCTGCTGGCGCGACGACCGCGACGGGCCGAACCCGTATGCCGCCCTGCTCGCGCATGCCGACCGCATCGTCTGCACGCCGGATTCGGTGAACATGCTCAGCGAAGCCGCGGCGACGTTGGCGCCGGTGTTCGTGTGGTCGACAGGCATCGCCCGCGGTCGCTTGCGGATGTTCCTTGATGCGCTGCTTGCGAGCAGGCGCGTGCGCGAACTGGACGACGACCTTGCGCCGTTCGCGGCCGAGCCGCTGCGCGAGACCATGCGCGTCGCGGATGAAGTGAAGCGGCGGCTGGCGGAAAAGGGGGCAGAGTGAAGTTTCCCGGGGAAACGGGGTCAGAGTGAATTTTGCGTCGACAGGAATCGACAACACCGGAATCTTCAGCCGCAAAACTTCACTCTGACCCCGTTTCCTTCTCCTCGAACTGCAATCCCTGCACGCGTACCGCATCGCGGATCGCCTCGCGCGCCAGTTCGGTGCGTTCATCGCGTGCGACGCGGCGCGGACGCCGGTCCAGCGTGCAGCGCAGGCCGGCATCCAGCAGCGTGGCATGCGCGACCTGCAGTGCGGCGCGGGTGTTGGCATCCAGCAAGCTCGCATCGTGCAGCGCATCCAGAATGGCCGGCGATGCACGCGATGCACGCAAAGCGGGATGCGCGCGACTCTCGCGCAGCAGCAGGAATTGCAGCAGGAATTCCAGGTCGACCAAGCCGCCGTCGCCCTGCTTGAGGTCGAACAGCGCGGCATCGCTGCGGTCCAGTTCGGCGCGCATGCGCCGGCGCATCGCGGAGACGTCCTCGCGCAATGTCTGCGCATCGCGGTCGCGCATCAGCACGTCGCTGCGCAAGGTGTCGAAGGCAGCGCGCAACGCGGCATCGCCGGCGATCGCGCGCGCACGCACCAGCGCCTGGTGTTCCCAGGTCCACGCACGTTCGCGCTGGTAGTCGGAGAAACTGGCCAGGCTCGACACCAGCAAGCCCTTGGCACCATCCGGGCGCAGGCGCACGTCGATCTCGAACAGGCGACCGGCGCCGGTGCGGGTTTCCAGCAAGGCGACGATCTTCTGGCCGAGCCGCGCGAACCAGCGCGAGGCATCGAGTGGTCGCGCGCCGTCCGATGCCGCGCCTTCCGCTGCGTCGTACAGGAAGACCAGGTCGAGGTCGGAGCCGAAGCCGAGTTCCTCGCCGCCCAGGCTGCCGTAGCCGAGCACCGCGAACTGCGCGCCGTCGATGCCGCCGTGCGCGGCGTGCATGCCGGCCAGCGCGAGCTTCAGCACGCAATCGACCACTGCGTCCGCCAGCCAGGCGAGGCGACGCGCGCACTCCTGCGCTTCGATGCGGCGATCGAGCAGGGCCAGGGCAATGCGGAAGCTCAAGGCCTGGCGGACTTCATTGAGCGCATTCAGCGCGGCTTCGGTGTCGGTGTCGACATCGCCCAGCGCGGCGGCGCAGGCCTGGTGCATCGCGGCGCGCCCGGGCAGTTCGCCGCCGATGCGCACGTCGAGCAATTCGTCGAGCAACAAGGGATGCGCGGCCAGGCGTTCGCCGAGCAAGGCGCTGCGCGACAACGCATCGACCAGCCGATGCAGCGCGACCGGTTGTTCATCGAGCAGGGCGAGGTAACTCGCGCGGCGCAGCAGCATGTGCAGCAACGGCAGCAAGCGGCGCAGCACGGCATCGGGATGCGGCGATGCGACGGCGGCCTGCAGCAACGCCGGCAGCACGCGATCCAGCCGCGCCCGGGTCGCATCGGACAAGGTGCGCACCGCCGGCACCCGGGCGAAGTCGGCGAGGCTGCGATGCAGGTCTTCGCCGGCTTCGAAACCGGCCGCCACCAGCACCGCACCATCGCCGGCATCGGGCAGGCCGCGCCAGTACGAGGCGAGGTCGCTGTCGCCGCTCGCCTCGCGGCGTGCCGCCAGCAGCGCATCGAATTCGGCCGACACGCGTTCGCGCTGCACCGCCAGCGCACCCAGCAAGGCCTGCCAGTGCGGATAGCCCAGGCCGTCGGCGATGCGTGCGCGTCGCAGCGCATCCGCGGGCAAGGCATGGGTCTGCGCATCGCCGAGCATCTGCAGGCGGTTCTCCAGCGTGCGCAGGAACCGGTACGCCTCCAGCAGCAGGTCGCCGGCGGCGGCGTCGACATGGCCGGCCTCGACCAAGGCGCGCATTGCCGGCAGCAGGCGGCGCTCGCGCAGCGCGGGCTCGCGGCCGCCGCGGATGAGTTGCAATGCCTGCACCAGGAATTCGATCTCGCGGATGCCGCCAGGGCCGCGCTTGATGTCGTCGGCCATGTCCTTGCGCGCGACCTCGGCGGCGATCGCCGCCTTCATCGTGCGCAGGCCATCCAGCGCGCCATAGTCCAGGTAGCGCCGGTATACGAACGGGCGCAGCGCCTGCAGCAACCGCTCGCCCGCGGCCAGGTCGCCCGCCACCGGTCGCGCCTTCTGCCAGGCGTAGCGCTCCCAGTCGCGGCCCTCGGTGAGGAAGTAGTGCTCCATCGCCGCGAAGGACAAGGCGATGCGCCCGGCGTTGCCGAACGGACGCAGACGCAGGTCGACGCGATGGCTGAAGCCGTCGGCAGTGGCTTCGTCGAGCAGCTTCGCCAGTTGCTGGCCGAGCCGCGCGAACCAGTCCTGCGCGTCCAGCGAACGCGCGCCGTCGGACTCGCCCTCGTGTTCGTAGGCATAGACCAGGTCGACATCGGAACTGAAATTCAGTTCGCCGCCACCCAGCTTGCCCAGCCCGAACACGACCAGCCGCTGCACGCTGCCATCGGCCGCGCGGACCACGCCGAAGCGCTGCGCCATCTCCGTTTCCAGCGCATCCAGCGCCAGTTGCAGGCAGCCATCGGCCAGGGCGGTGCTTGCGGCCAGGATCTCCTCGACCGGCGCGTGCTCGAGGACATCGCGCCATACCATCCGCGTCGATTCGGCTTGCCGGTGCAGGCGCAGCAGGCGGCCCCAATCGGCGCGATTGCCGGCATCGAGCAAGGGCGGCGTGAGCGGCGTCGCTGCATCGGCCTGCAACGTGGCCAGCAAGCCCGGCTGCCTCACAAGGGTGGCGACCGCGAAGTCGCTGGCGATCGCGAGCCTGCTGATCGCGGCTTCATCGCCGGCATCGATCGCGCAACCCGCGGCGCGCAGGCGCGCGCAGGCGCGCGCCGCGAGTTCCTGCAATGCGTCGGCGTGATCGAGGTCCATGCCCGATTGTGGCATCGCATGGCCGCCGCTATCGTGCCCGCCATGAGCGAATTGCAGGACCTGGTCGCGCTGATCCGCGCCGACACGCCGTTGCTGGTGATCGAGACCCCCGACGAGGCGCGGGTGGTCGACCTGTTCCGGCAATCGTTGATGCATGCCTGGCGCGCACTGTATCGCTGGTCGGTGACCGAAGGCCTGCGCCGGATCGACATGGATCGCGAGGACGAGGGCATCGCCCCCGACCTCAGCGCGACCCTGCAGGAGATCCGCAACGCCAGCCAGCGCGGCGTCTACCTGCTGCTGGATGCGCATCCCTACCTGGGCTACGCCAGCTACCAGCGCGCCCTGCGCGACCTGATCCAGCGCCGCGACAGCCAGCCGCATGTGCTGGTGATGATCGGCACCAAGGTCGAGTTGCCGGCGGCGCTGGAGCCGTTCGCGGTGCGCGTCGCGCTGCGCCTGCCGGATGCGAATGCGCTGCTCAAGCTGGTCAGGGAGGAAGCCGCGGCCTACACCGCCCAGAACGGCGGGCGCCGGGTCGAAGTGGATGCCGATGCGGTGCGCCAGATCGTGCGCAACCTGCAGGGCCTGAGCCTGACCGATGCGCGACGCATCGCGCGGCACCTGATCCATCGCGATGGCGCGCTGGGGCCCGGCGACCTGCCGGAACTGGCGCGGTTGAAGTTCGAGCTGCTCAACAAGAGCGGCCACCTGCACTACGAATACGACACAGCGCGCTTCGCCGACGTCGGCGGTGCGCGCCGACTGAAGCGCTGGGTGGAGCAGCGGCGCGCGCCGTTCGTGCAGGATCCGCCGCCGCCCGGGCTGGAGCCACCGAAGGGCGTGCTGCTGCTCGGCGTGCAGGGCTGCGGCAAGTCGCTGCTGGCGAAGGCGGTGGCAGGCGGGTTCGGGGTGCCGTTGGTGCGGCTGGATTTCGGCACCCTGTACGACAAGTACCACGGCGAGACCGAGAAGAACCTGCGCGCCGCCTTGGCCTCGACCGAGCAGCTCGCGCCCTGCGTGCTGTGGATCGACGAGATCGAGAAGGGCCTGGCCGCGGGCAACGGCGAGAACGACGGGTTGTCGCGGCGGGTGCTGGGCTACCTGCTGACCTGGATGGCCGAGCGCAAGTCGCGGGTCTTCCTGGTCGCCACCGCCAACCAGGTCCACGAGCTGCCGGCGGAGCTGCTGCGCAAGGGCCGCTTCGACGAAATCTTCTTCGTCGACCTGCCCGATCCCGCCACCCGCGTCGAGATCTTCGCGCTGCACCTGGACCGGCGTTCGCTGGCGAAGGACGACATCGACCTGTCGGCGCTGGCCGCCGCGGCCGATGGCTTCTCCGGCGCCGAGATCGAGCAGGTCATCGTCAGTGCGCTGTATGCCGCGCATGCGGAACAAGCCAGCCTCGACACGCAGGCGCTGATGCAGGCGATCCGCGACACCCGGCCGCTCTCGGTGCTGATGGCGGAGCAGGTGCAGGCGCTGCGCGAATGGGCGCTGCCGCGCACCGTCCCTGCGGACTGAGCACCTGCCGAAACAGGCTGCAAAACCCTCGCGCATAAAAAAGGTTCTTCTCCCAACTCCGGGGAATGCGGCTCGGATCTTGAGGAAGAAGTAGGCGTCGTCGCGGTAGCCGTAGGCGATGCGCTTGATGACCTTGATCCGGTTGTTGATGCCCTCGACCAGGCCGGTG
>NZ_JAYRTQ010000014.1:0-67376 GCF_041919455.1 Thermomonas sp. | reverse complement strand
GCGCGATGGACACCATGTACCAGCGCGGCAAGATCCAGGAAGAGTCGCTGTACTACGAGCACAAGAAGCACGACGGCAGCCTGCCGCTGGTGGGCGTCAACACCTTCCTGCCGAAGGAGCACGCCGGCGAAATCGCGACCGAGATCGAGCTGATCCGCTCGACCGAAGAAGAGAAGGGGCAGCAGATCGCCAACGTGGCGAACTGGCAGAAGGCGCGGAATTCGCTGGCGCCGTCAGGCGAGACGGAGCATTCGCATATGGCGGATGCCGACGAGGTGGTCGAGGTCGAGGCCCATGATGGTCACGGGCTGGGGTATCTGCAGCAGACGGCGCGGGATCGCAGGAATGTGTTTGCGGCGTTGATGGAGGCGGTGAAGACGCATAGCCTCGGGCAGATCAGTCATGCGCTTTATGATGTGGGTGGGGAGTACAGGCGGAATATGTAAAGAAGGGCCCGCGATTGCGGGCCTTTCAATTTTTGAATACGACCCGTCGGAGCTTGTAATTTGTTCCGGCTCTGACATACAAAACCGAGTGCTATCAATAGCCATCTAATGGTCTGGAAGGTCCCATGTTCGAAATCCTATCAATTGACACTGACCATCGCCTGCAGGCCCATTGCGCCCTGGTGAAGACTGACTATCGCTGGTTCATGCAGGCATCGAGTGGGGCAGAAGAGAATCTCAAAATTCAGCGAAAGATAATTAGCGGAACAAAGCCCTATGCAACGCTTCGCGCTGATCTGAAAAGGGGGTGCTTGCTGCCCCCGCTGGTGCTCGCTGTAAAAGGTGTTCAAGCTCCTCATGACAATGTCGAGCGCCAAGCGCTCAGTAATCATCTGGCGATAGTCGCACCAGCCGATGTTTACATCATCGATGGGCTTCAGCGGACCAACGCAATTCGACAGTCTGCGTCAGAGCTCGTAGGGGACGAGTTGGAAGAGTTTCTAGATCGAACCATGCGAGTTGAGATATGGCTCGACATCTCATTTGGTGCTCTTGCTTACAGAATGCTTCTGCTGAATGCGGGTCAACGACCGATGTCGATCAAACATCAGGTCGAGATCTTGAGCATGAAGCTGCAAGAAGATCTATCGACGGTTCCAGACATTGACATATTTACTTCGATTTCCGGTCGTCGTCGGACGCAGTCAGGACAGTTCCAACTGGCGAAGCTGTCGCAAGCCTTTCAAGCCTGGTTGCAGGGGCAGCCCAACGTCGATTTAAAGAACACTGTAATGGAGCAGCTGCTTGCCGAGAATGCGATAGATGTTCTCGGTGCCGATGCGGGTCGCGCAGATGGTGCAGCGCTCGGCAGCGGTGGGTTTAAGGGGTTGGTTGAGTGGATCGTTGCGATGGATCATCGAATGAGCGACGAGAATCGCGATTTCCTTTCCAACGATACAGTCCTGCTTGGGCTGGCAGCAGCCGTTGGTGCAGCTGAGAGGAATGAGTCCATTCGTCCTCGAATGGAGAGATGCTTGAGCGCTCTTAAGGAAGTGGCTATGCGCGAAGGAAGTGATTTGGCTCTAGCTGTCAACGACTATGATTCGTTGCGATCTGGCATTGATTCAAGTAAGCGCAACGTTGGCGAGGCAACAAGGGATCTCGTGTTCTATGCGTTCCAAGAGCATTTCCTCTCGGACGGTTTGAAGCAGATGTCGGAATGTTGGCGATTCGCAGCGGGCAGGGGATGAGAAGGTATGCCCATCGATTTGCCCGAATGGATATCGCGTGAGCTAGGCATTGAGCCGAGTTACGAGGATGTTGCATCGTTTCGCGCTCGCCTCGAGTTAATTGAGGGAAATTTGTTAGGGCTTTTCAGCGTTGATGATTTTGTGTCTGTTATCGAGAAAGAGCCTGCTCCTGCGGTAGAGCTTGTTCCTATCGTTCGGGCGAAGCCATGGCGCTTTGCAGAGGTTGTGATTGGTGGTAATCCAATTTGTGAGGTGGCCGAAGTGGGTGCTTCGCTTGATGGAAGCGCGCCATCGCGAACATTGCAGCTAGTTCTATGCGCTTGGTTCAGCGACGAATCGCTAGATCCGCGGCTTCTTGGCCCTAATCACGAGAACATGCTCCTGATTGGTTGGAAGAACGTCACGCAGAAAATTCCAGTCTCACTCGTGGTTGGCTTGGTTGGCATTGAGGTGCCTAATCCGTTGAGTGAGCCTGACTTGACGTTATTGGCTGCGTCATCAGTCGCGGTATCTCCTCAGTCATGGATTGCGCGCGAACAAGGAGTCTACGGAGAGTTGCTGCAAGGCGTTATTCGCAATCGAGCACCAGCGCTTCGTTACCTTTATTTGTATCGACTTTTCGAAAGGGCTTATTTGATTGATGCTCTCGACAAGCTGCAGAAAGATTTCTTTGGCGATCCAAAGGCGGCCATCAAGCGTGCTGAGAATGTCGTCTCGAATGAGAAAAGCTCTTTTCTAGCGTTGATCGAGGGCACGGCTACACAGGCGCACTTCGAACAGATCGACAAGTTGTTTCTTGATAACGACACAACGCTTTCGAATAGATTCATGCTTGCCGTGAAGCAAGGCGCGACTGATGACAACGATCTCGGGCAGAAGGAAGCATGGAAGCGGGGGTGCGTTTTGGCCTACAAGGTTCGCTGCTCAATTGTGCATTCTGGGAAATCGGCCCCGATTTTCGAGAGTTTCCCTGATGCAAGTGCTGCGTGCGTTGAATTGAACAAGGTATTGCTGCCCGCTGCGATGTCTTTCCTTGAGTTGACTGGCGCCTAGTTGCGACATAAAGGAGCCAAAAAGGGGGGCAGAAAGGGGTGGCCGATTCAGCAAAAAGGGTGGCGGATTCAACTACGAAGCGCAACGCTTGAGTGATGCATTAAACACTTCCCTTGGCGTTCTGAAGCCTAATACTTTTCGGGGCCTATCATTTAAACGGTCTTCAACCGCTTGAATCTCGAAAACAGGGGTAGAAAACAGGGGTCAGAGTCGACTTTTTCAGAGGTCAGGCAGGTTGAGGTTGGCCGGCTTTGAAAGTCGACTCTAAAAAAAGGGAGCAACAAAAGGGGACGGAGGGAATTAAGCGCGCTTAATTCCCTCCGTCCCCTTTTGAGAGAGCAGGGCGGCCGCGCGGCTTGAGGTCTACCGAGCGATTCAAGGTCTTTTCCAGCATCGTCTGAAAGCGAGGATTGCCCAGCGCCTTCTCCTGCGCAATGTGCGCGCGGATTCGGGTCAGTTCTTCGTCGTCGGTTCCTGACATGAGCCAAGCGCGATAGGCATGGGCGCGTGCCGTCGGGGCTCGCCAGATGGACACCCGGCTCGGCGCCCAACGCGCGTTCGATGACGGCTTTCTTCAGCTCCTGGAATACGGCCTCGACGCCAGCGGCGTCCATCGGGCCGGGGATCAACTTCTCAAGCAGGTCCTGGGGCAGGATCGCTTCCGGCGCAGCCGCCGGCGGGGTCTTGTTGCGAGGCATGGGGGCTCCTGACTCTCCTCATCGTAGGCCCCTCACACGAAAATCCTGACACCCTCCTGATCTCGCTTTACGATGACGGTGATCTCGATATTCATCCGGATTTCCAGCGCGTCTTCAGGTGGACGGATTTTCAGAAGTCCCGATCAGGGGAGGTTACCCGGGGCCGCCACTTCGATCCGGTCGCGGCCATGGCGCTTGGCCAGGTACATGGCTCGATCGGCGCTGGCGACCAGATCCGACAGACGGCCTGCGTGGCCGGGGAGCTGGGTGGCAACGCCGATGCTCACGGTCACGTGGGCGCTCAGCGCGCCGGGGACATGCGGGTATTCCAGTGCGCGGACGCGCTCGCGCAAGCGTTGCGCCAGCGCCATCGCTTGCGCGCTGAAAACAGGGGTCAGAGTCGACTTTCTCAGGGCTCACCAAGATCGAGTCGGGGTTGCGCTGAGGGAGGGCTGGGCGCCATCGTGGTCTTCTTCGGTCGCCCGATTTTCTGCGGCCCCACGATTCGGCCCAATTGCGCTTCAATGGCCTGCCGGAAGCGGTCGCCTCCGTATGCAAAAAAGGTGTCAGGGACATTTTCTGATGGTGTATCGCGGGGTGCGCTGATTGGCTGATGCCTCTTGTGTCGCGAGGCTACTGGAATGGCCCGGAAAAAAGGTGTCAGGGACAATTTCTGAGTCGGGGTCGCGGGTTGTCCTGATCGCCTGACATCCGGCGGACATGGAGGCTATGACCATGGCCCGCCTTCCTCGCCCCGATCTCGCCGGCATCCCCCAGCACATCGTGCAGCGGGGCAACAACCGACTTCCCTGTTTCCTCGATGACGAGGATCGCCAGCGCTACCTGCAACTCCTGCTGTAAAAACAGGGGTCAGAGTCGACTTTTTCAGAGGTCAGGCAGGTTGAGGTTGGCCGGCTTTAAAAGTCGACTCTGACCCCTGTTTTCCTTCCTTGGCCGCCCGATCTTTTGCGGGCCAACGATGCGGCCGAGCTGCGCTTCGATCGCCTGCCGGAAGCGATCCGAGCCGTAGGCATGCTGCCGGCTCAGGTGCAGGCGGATCGCCTCGAGGTCCTCCGGATTGACGGTGTCCATTAAAAAAGGTGTCAGGGACAATTTCTGACGTCTCGCGGATTCAATTTTTACGGTACATGGGGCCAGTAAACTGGCAGAAGTCCCCGAACAACCGAAGTAGTGACGAAAACGGTGGCGGGTCACTTAACCCGACTCCGGCAGCGTTGCAAACGATTTGCGCGGATGCTCTCGGTGAGGTTCACGCCGCAGGTTAGGAAATGTACCTGACCCCATTTCACCGCCAACGTTGCCAACTGGCAGCGGGCGCGCAATGCGCTGGCGCCGTCAGGCGAGACCTCGCATTCGCACATGGCGGATGCGGACGAGGTTGTCGAGATCGAGGCCCATGATGGTCACGGGCTGGGGTATCTGCAGCAGACGGCGCAGGATCGCAGGAATGTGTTCGCGGCGTTGATGGAGGCGGTTAAGACGCATAGCCTCGGGCAGATCAGCCATGCGTTGTACGATGTGGGTGGGGAGTATCGGCGGAATATGTGATCACGAAGATCCTGGGTGGTTACAGCCGAATTTCGACTTACCCGACCGCCGGTCTGCGCTCGGTCCGGGGGAATGCGAGGTTGCACCCCGGTCAGAAGGCAGTCGGGTACATTCCTTGCTGATTTCCCGGCCCTTCCCGTAGTAGGCTCCAAACGGTAGCGCGGATGCTCCGCCCTACTGCGCCCTACCCGGCGCCATCAAACGCAACATCTCAACGTCAGCAGGGATAGCCAGTGATTTTTTCGCGCGTAGCCATGGTGCTCTGTGTCGTTATCGCAAGCCCGGTGGTGCATGCCCAGGTCTACCGGTGCACCGTCAAGGGTGTGACGTCCTATCAACAGCAGCCTTGTGCATCCGGGGCCGGCGGGGGTCTATCCGTGCCGGCAGGTAAGAACGACGGCATCGTTGGTTGCTACGTGGATGGTTCGAACAACCGCGTGCGGGTATCCGGGTCATGGGACGCCTTTACAGTGGATGTGACCATCGATCGCGCCGGGCGATCGTTCAGCATGCCGATGCGGCGCGTTAAGAGGTCCGAGTGGCCGGCCGAATGGCGGGGTGAGGATATTCGATGGTATCTGGCCGCCGACCCCAAGCAATACACGTCCGAATTCTTCAGTGTTGGCGATAGAAGAACCGGGGAGCCGAATTACGCGTTGACGATTCCCTTGGGCTGGGGCGGTTTGGAGCTGAAGAAAGTACCTTGCCGCTGAGGTCTGAACCGTACGAACAGTAGCGTTCCCGACTCGACACGGCGGCGGTCACTCGAGTGGCGATTTTCCAATCTTGCATCCGGTCACGCGAGTGGCGCACGATCCGCTCGTGAGGTCGACGTCTGTTCCGGCATTAACCACTACCCACTAAGGATCATCATCGATGGGCTTCATGAATCGAACTTTCTATCTAAGCCTTCTCGCGTGCCTCGCTTGCGGGTGTGGCAAAAGTGTTGAGGACAAGGAAGCCGAGTTTTCGGGCTACCGAGACGCAGCTGAGATGAAGAGCGATTCGGCGCAACGAATCGAAAATCGAACCGACTTTTCGACCCATCCACTGACAACTCTGGAAGGGCGGCAGTTTTTTTCGGATTTCGCAAGCAAGATGGACAGGCGTTTCGCGTTCAGGAAGGACGGCCGGCTAACGACTCTCGCGGTGATCGCACGAGATTTGAAGAACTACGAGGGGGAGTCATTTCCCATGCTCTACGTTGCGGGCACGACGCATTACCCTGGCGGAGAACCTTCCGACTTCGCCTGGATTTACGACGTGTACGGAGCGTCGCACAACCTCGTGCATACGGCGTTGGGTGATTTCTATCTGGAAAAGTGCGGGCCGTCGGCGGGTAACGAGGATGTGCTCAGAACCTCTGACGTGTGCTTGAAGATAAGGCCCAACGCGGCGGAGTTCAGCACGAGGCGCGCCGTGAATATCTACTCGCAACTTTCCTACTGGCAGGCTGATCCATTTACTCCCGCTGATCGGAGCGCCATTGAATCCCACATCGCATTGTTCGAGCCGTCCTACGCCGGTAATAATGGCGAGCTGGAACGCAGGTAGTCGTCCTTATGGGGAGTGACGGCGCGTGGATCACCGCTGTGGCGGACGTAAAAAAAGGTTCATCACGGAAGTCCGGGGAGCGCCCACAAAAAAAGGAACGGCGGATTCGGGTGAAGATGTTTGTGCGACCAAACGTCTAAACCGAAGCGGAAAAAAGGTGTCAGGGACAATTTCTGAGTCGGGGTCGCGGGTTGCCCTGATCGCCTGACACCCGGCGGACGGGGAGGCTATGGCCATGGCCCGCTGGGCCAAAAAGGGGTCAGAGAACATTTCCGTTTGAAACGCGCCGCTACTTGAGGCTGCGTTTGGGAAATGTTCTCTGACCCTTTTTGGCATATGGCGGATGCCGATGAGGTGGTCGAGGTCGAGTCGCATGATGGTCACGGGCTCGTGTATCTGCAGCAGACGGCGCGGGATCGCAGGAATGTGTTTGCGGCGTTGATGGAGGCGGTTAAGACGCATAGCCTCGGGCAGATCTCGCATGCGTTGTACGATGTGGGTGGGGAGTATCGGCGGAATATGTAGCTTCAGTGTTTCAACTGGTTCGGCATCTACTCAGATTGAGGAAGCGTCCAGGAAAGTTGCTACCGATCGTTACTCGATGTCGGTTGGCGAGTTGATCTCGCTTTACGAGGACGGTGATCTCGATATTCGTCCGGATTTCCAGCGCTTCCTCAGGTGGACGGATTTTCAGAAGTCGCGATCAGGGGGAGGTTACGCGGGGCCGCCACTTCGATCCGGTCGCGGCCATGGCGCTTGGCCAGGTACATGGCTCGATCGGCGCTGGCGACCAGATCCGACAGACGGCCTGCTTGGCCGGGGAGCTGGGTGGCAACGCCGATGCTCACGGTCACGTGGGTGCTCAGCGCGCCGGGGACATGCGGGTATTCCAGTGCGCGGACGCGCTCGCGCAAGCGTTGCGCCAGCGCCATCGCTTGCGCGCCGTCGCCGCCGGGCATCAGCACCGCGAACTCCTCGCCGCCGTAGCGGGCCAGGGCATACGTCGCGGGCACCGCCTGCTGCATCGCCGTGGCCACCGCACGCAGGCATTCATCGCCCGCGATGTGGCCCAGGTGATCGTTGAAGCGCTTGAACTCATCCACGTCGATCATCAGCAGCGAGACGGGTTGCGGCGCCTGGTTACGTTGCAGGGCGGTCTCGGCCAGCAGATCGTCGAACTGCCTGCGGTTGGCCACACCGGTCAGGCTGTCCCGCCGTGCTTGGTCGCTGAGCAGTTGGTTGTCGCGCGCCAGCTGGTCGGCCCGCTCGCGCATCGGGCGCGCCTCGCGCTCGGCGCGTCTGCGCAGGTACCAGCCGATACCCCGATGGCCCACCCATGTCGCCGCCAATGCCGCCACCGCGAGGGCCAGCCACACCAGCGGCCGCTGATGCCAGGGCAGGGGATGCACGAGGTCCAGCACCGCCATCTGGTCAGACCAGGGGCCGCCGCCTACGCGCGACGCGATCTGCAGTTGCGCATTGCCCCATGGAATGACGGGGTAGTACAGCGAGCGCTGGGTGCCGATCTCGGTCCACGCGCTGTCCCCCGTCCAGCGGAACCGGAAGCGGGTCTTGTCTGGCGTGGTCAGGCTCGGCACCGAGTAATGGACTTCCAGGTTGCGCGCTGCGGGCTGCAGGCGCAGGCCGCTGGCGAAGGCCACCGGCTGGCCCGCCACTCTGACCCTTTCGATCACCGGCGCGGTGGCGACGGGGGCATCCGTGATGGCCAGGTCGGGGTCGAGCGTCGCGAAGCCGGACACCAGCGGGAACCATAGGCGACCCTTGGCATCGAGATGGCAGGCTGACTGCGAACCGCCATTGGTCTCGACCGGAACCAGCCCGTCCTCGGCCGTGAATCCGACGCTCATCAAGGAGCTGTCGCGCCCCGCACGGGCGCGTGCCTCGCGCGTGACCATACTGATGCCGCGATTGCCGCTGAGCCAGAGTCGGCCTGCCCGGTCCTCGAGGATGCAGGACGCGACGTTATCGAACAGGCCGTTCGATTCGTCGTAGGTCGTCAGCCGCCCGTCGCGCACCACATTCACGCCGCCGCCGTACGTGCCGATCCACAGGCTGCCGTCCGCATCTTCAAAGAGCGTGCGCGCGAACCGGCTTGACAGTCCCTGGTCCACGCCCCAGCGCTCGCGCACCATGCCATCGACCAGACGCACCACGCCCTGGTCGCCCGCGAACCAGTGCCCTCCGCTGCGCGCTTTCGCGATCCAGTGCACGCGCATGCCATGCAGCGCGGGTTCCTCGCGCTGGGCGATCACGTGGCGATGCGGGTCCAGGCGCACGCGCACGGTCTGCGTCCCCACCGCAACCCAGAGTGTGGATGCGTCGATCGGGAAGATGCTGCGCACGATCGCGTTGCCCGGCCAGCTGGCCACTCGCTCCACGTTCCCGTGCGGACTGCCGACGACGCCAAGCTGACCGTCGGAGGTACCGATGTACAGCGCGCCGTCGCTGGCGCGGTGGAACGACCAGGGGCAACTGCCCCTGAGGGCGCCCAGGGTCGGCCAGGCATTCACCGAGCCGTCTGCATCGACATGCCGCAGGCCATCGCAGTTCAGCCCCAGCCAGAGGCCGCCCTGGCCATCGCCGGCGATGGGAAGGCCCGGCAGGTCGAAGCGCCCTTGGCGGTCGTTGAGCAGCGCGATCCGAGCGCGGCGGATACGGAACAGGCCGCGCCCGTTGCTGCCCAGCCAGAGGTTGTCGTCGCGGTCCACCCACGCGCTTTGCACCGAGCCGAAGTTCCCGGGCGAACGCATGGCGGGATCGGACTCCGCGACCATCGCGCCTCGTCCATGGCGCCGCGTGTGGGCGACGTTGTCGCTCAGCCACAGGCGGCCAGCGGCATCGCCAACGGCCATGGAGATGCCAGGCAACGGCTGCCCGGTATCGAACACGTGCCAGCCATCGGCATGCAGGCGGTACAGGTTGTCGGCCAGTCCCAGCACCAGCGTGTCGTCGATGACGCTCAGGAAGGTTGGCCGCGACCACGCGTGGATGGTGGGGCGCGCGACGCGCGTCAGGGCATCACCGTCAACCCGCCAGAGACCGTCGGGGCCGGCGACAAATGCCGTGCCGCGGTGCGTCGCCGCGAGATCGAGTGCGCGCTCCGGACCAATCCGCCGAACGCGCAGGTCGGCGATGTCGATCGCGAACAGGCCGACACTTGTGGCCGCGAGCACCTGCGTGCCCGCACGCAGCAGGCGTCCCACCCGGCACCGCTGCTCGCACACGGGCAGGCGCATGAAGCGATCGCCCTCGAGCACGTTGAGGCCCGCGTCTTCCGTGCCGATCCAGAGCCTCCGGCGTGGATCCTCCAGCAGGCTCAGGATCCGGTCGCTCGACGGGCCCTGCTTCGCCAGGCTGCGGAAAACCGTGAAACGCGAGCCGTCGAAGCGGGTCAGGCCGCCGTAGGTGCCCAGCCAGAGATAGCCGTCCTGCCGTTGCAGGATGGCATTGACGCTGGCCTGCGGCAGGCCGTCTGCGCTGCCGTAGTGGCGGATGATGTCGTCGTAGTGCGCCGCCACTCGCACATCGGCCGGCCTAGTCGCTCGACCTTCGGCTGCCGATGCATGCAGGCCCAGCCCAAACGCGAATGCGACCAGCAGGCCAGGCCACCGTGGGCGGCGAACGCGTCGGGGTGGCAAAGGGCTCATCAAGATCGCGTGCCGACGACGAAGGTGCCCCAGTTGAGCAAATCCGCTGCAGTGGCGCAAACAGGGGAGGTAAAGCCGCAGACATTTTCTGATGGTGGGCCGCGGGATACGCTGATGGCCTGACGCCTAGGGTGTTGCGAGGCTGCGTGCATGGCACGCCTTCCTCGCCCTGATCTCGCCGGCATTCCCCAGCACGTGGTGCAGCGGGGCAACAACCGGTTGCCCTGTTTCCTGGATGACGAAGATCGCCAGCGCTATCTGCAATGCCTGCTGCAGGCGCTCGCCCGTTTCGATTGCCGGCTGCATGGCTACGTGCTGATGGACAACCACGTGCATCTGCTGGTGACGCCGGCCGAGGCGGGTGGCGTGTCCCGGCTGATGCACACCTTCTCGCGCAATTACGCGGGCCTGTTCAATCGACGGCATGGGCGCACGGGCACGCTGTGGGAAGGGCGCTACAAGGCGTGCCTGGTCGATTCGGACGGCTATTTCCTTGCTTGCAGCCGGTATATCGAACTCAATCCCGTGCGGGCATGGATCGCCGCCGAGCCCGCGGAGTACGCGTGGTCGAGTTACCGGGCGAACGCGGGTGGGGAGTTCGATCCGTTGGTGAGCCCGCATGCGTGTTACCTCGCGCTGGGGCCCGATAGGCGCGCGCGGGAGGCTGCATATCGGCAGCTGTTCGATCAGGCCTTGCCCGCCTCGTTGGTGATGGAGATCCGCCAGTACCTGCAACAGCAGAAGGCACTGGGCTCTGATCGGTTCCGAGCGTGGGTGGAATCGCGCACCGGGCGCTTCGCGACGGCGCGCCCACCCGGACGGCCGCCACGACGCTCGAATTGTCCCTGACACCATTTCCGCTTTCAGGGCTTGCCCACCACACGGATTGGGCGGGTCGCGATGGTTTCGCGATCGCGGAACACGTAGCGCAGCTCGTAGTTGCCGGGCTGATCCGGCATGGTCAGCTCCACTTGCCTGGAGTCGCTGCCGAGGTAGGTGTAGGTGATGTAGCTGTCGCTGCCCTGTTCGGCGATCTGGATGTTGTCGAGCGACGCATTCGGTCCAGTCCATTGGATGACAACGGCGCTGCCGGCCTGGGCAACGTCAGGTGCCTTGAGCGCGGCCTGCGCCTGCGACGCCTGGATCGGGCGCGTGGCGATGACGGTCTGGTCCTGATGGCGGTACTGCAGAATGTAGGCACCGGGCTCGCCGGGCATGGTCAGCGTCAGCGGGTTACCGTCCTTGACGTAGACGTAGTCATGGGTGGTGGGCTTGCCGTCCACCTGCTCGACGATGGCGACCGTATCCAGCTTTCCGGCGGGGCCGGTCCACTTGATCGCGACCTGCGAGCCCATCGGTGCGCTGGCAGGTGCGCTGAGGGTGGCGGCGGGCTTGGCGGGCGCTGGTTCGCTCACTGCCTGGCGCAGGGCTGCCGACAGGCCGGCACCATCCGAAGCTTGCAGGTAGCGACCGCCGGTATTCGTGGCCAGGCAGGCGACCTTCGCGCCTTCGTCCTTGGTCAACCCGAAGCCGATGACGTGGGCCGTGAAGTTCACCCCGCTTTTCTCGAGTTCGTTGGCCATCGCGCAGGGATCGAGGTTGCAGGTTTCCAGCCCGTCGGTGACCAGCACCACGGTGGCGGCCTGCTCGGTGTGGCGCAGGGCCTGGGCCGCCTGGCGCACCGCTTCGGAGAGCGGAGTCATGCCCAGGAAGCGCATGTCGTTGACCGCGTTAAGCACCTTGCCGGACGTGCCGGGGGCTGGCGGCACGATCAGTTCGATATCCTTGCAGTCGCCCTTGCGGCGGTGGCCGTAGGCGATCAGGCCCAGGGTCTGGTTCGCCGGCAGCTTGCCCACCACGTCGGCGACGGTTTCGCGCGCGATCTCCAGCTTCGGTCGTCCATCGATCTGGCCCCACATCGACCCTGAGCCATCCATCACGATGATCGTGCGCGGCTGCTGCGGATCGCTGGCACTCACCGAGGCCGTGGCCAGCAGCAGGGCGCTGGCGAGCAGCGTGGGGCGGATCCGTGACGGCATGGGCATGGGAGGCATTCCTGTGAGCGAGGGGTGGTCGGCTCACTTACGCAGCTGCGGGAGCGATCCGGACAAAAGGGGACGGAGGGAATTAAGTGCGCTTAATTCCCTCCGTCCCCTTTTGACAGAGCGGGGCGGCCTCGGGGTTTGAGGTCGACTTGGCGGTTGAGAAAAAGCAAACAGGTGTCAGGGACATTTTCTGATGATGGGCCGCGGGGTGCGCTGATGGCCTGGCGGCTCTGCCAAAAACGGTGGCAGGTACATTTTTCCGAAGCCTTGGGCCGCCGAGAAAACAGCGGTCAGGTACATTTTCCGCTGCTTCGCGAAGAACGATTGAGTGGCGACTTCTGGTAGTCCCTGATCATTCGGCTCCGTTCCTGGCCAAGGATTGATCCTGGTCAATACGCGCGTGGTTGCCGGCTGAGACAGTGCAGCTTCCCGAGGCAGGAGGCAGTCATGAAGGCGAATGTGGGCGGTTTCGACAAATGGATCCGGATCGTGGCTGGCCTGGCGTTGATTGCGTGGGCCCTGACCGGAGGGCCGGTCTGGGCGTGGATCGGGGTGGTGCCGCTGGCCACCGGGTTGTTCAATTTCTGCCCGCTGTACCGGCTCATTGGCTTCAATACCTGTCCACGTTGAGCAGGGAGCGGATCAGGTAGTTTTTTCCGCGGCTGTCTTCGGCCGTCCCCGCGGCCGGATGAGGACGTCGCGATTGGCGAGTGCCTGGACCTGCAGCCGGAAGCGTTCGCTGCCCCAGGTCTTCTGTTGGTTGGTCGCCAGGCGCAATGCGTCCGTGTCGTGGTCGGATAATCCAGTGTCGAAAAGCTTTCCGTAAGCCTCCTGCCGTTGCGTCGCGGTGGCGCCCAGCGCGAGATAGGCGGGATGCGGATGGATCCTGGATGCCGCAGGCGTTGTGGCCATGGCTTGACCAGCGGTAGTCGAAAGCGGTCGAGGTCATGCCAGCGCGCACCGGATTGAGCTCGATGTAGCGATAGCAGGCCAGGGCGTAGCGCTCGCTGTCCACCAGCGCCGACTTGAACCGTCCCTCCCACAAAGTGCCCGTGCGTCGATAGCGGGCGTTGAAGCAGCCCACGTAGCGTCGCCCGATGGCTTGCATCATTCGGGACGAGGCCCCCGGAACCTGTGGCGTGACCAGCAGGTGCACGTGGTTGGTCATCAGCACGTAGGCGTGCAGGGTGCAGTCGTGCTTGAGGGCTGCCTCACCCAGTTCCTGCCGGTAATGCAGGTAGTCGGCGTCATCGGCAAAGCAGGCGTGTCGATCGTTGCCACGCTGGACGATGTGCTGGGCGATGCCGGGCAGGTCGATGCGGGGAATGCGAGCCATGCGCTCGACTCGAGGTGCGGTGCGACCACCTTCGCGAATCAGTCCCGCACAGGCAGCCAGCCTTGGCCGCAGCCTTCGGTCAGAAATGTACCTGACCCCATTTCTACAGCAGCGCGCAGAGACTCGCCTGGTCCATGGCTTTGGCGAACAGCCAACCCTGCATCCGCCGCACCCCGATGGCCTGCAGGGCCAGTTGCTGGTCGGCGCGCTCCACGCCTTCCGCCACCACCTCCAGATCCAGTGATTCCGCGAGGCCGAACACCGCTTTGACGATGGCGATGTCGGCCGTGGTGCCGGGCAGGCCGTCGACGAAGCTGCGATCGATCTTGATCACGTCGACCGGCAGGCGCTTGAGGTAGACCAGCGAGCCGTAGCCGGTACCGAAATCATCCAGCGCCACCTGCACGCCGAATGCCTTCAGTCGCTGCAGCACCCCGAGCGCGTGGTCGAGGTTGCGCATCAGGGTGGTCTCGGTGATCTCCAGGCAGAGTCGTTCCGGCGCCAGGCCGGATGCCGCGAGCGCATCGCCCACGTCCGCGGCCAGCGTGGCATCCTCGAACTGGCGCGCCGAGAGATTGACCCGTACCGTCGGCGCGACCTGGTTCGGCGCGCTTGCCCATTGCGCGGCATCGGCGCAGGCGCGATGCAGGATCCAGCGCCCCAGCGACAGGATCTGGCCGGAGGATTCGAGCACTTCGATGAACTCCGCGGCGGCCAGCAGGCGCCCGTCTTGCCGCCAGCGCAGCAGGGCTTCCGCGGCGACCCAGGTCTGAGTCGTGGCGTCGTATTCCGGCTGGTAGTGCAACTCGAATTCGCCATTGGCCGGCGCGTCGCGCAATGCGCGCTCCAGGCGCAGGCGCTTGAGCAGCGCATCGTGGTGCTCGAGGTCGAACACCTGGTAACCGAACTTGTCGTGTTCGCGCGCCCGGTCCGCCGCGGACTCTGCCTGCCGCATCAGCAGGCGTGCGCCGCGCTCGGCGGACTCGCCTGCGTAGGCGATGCCGACGCTGGCGCCCGGCAGCAGATCCTTGAGTTCCCATTGCAAGCCACGGACCGCGGCAATGCAGCGTTCGGCCAGCCGCACGGCGTTTCGTTGCGCCGTACTGCCCTCCAGCACGAAGGCGAAGCCGTCGGCGCGCACGCGCGCCAGGTGCGCCTGGTTGCTGCCGAGCTGGCGCAAGCGCAGGGCCACCTGGCCCATCACGTCGTCCGCCGTCGGCGCATCCTCCGGCAAGGCCACGCCGCCCGACGCATCGATGCGTACGTGCACGACGGCCAGCACGTCGCCGGGCGCACGTGGTGCTGCCAGGCGCTGGCGAAGCAGCTCCACCAGGTAGTCGCGGTTGGGCAGGCCGGTGGTGGCGTCGTGCAGCAGCAAGTGCTGCACTTCCTTTTCCGCCCGACGCCGGCGCACGATCTCGAACGCCATCGCCACGAAATCGCCCATGCTGCCGGCGAAGGTGATCTCGTCGTGCGACCACTGGCGGGGACCGCGCGTGCATTCGTGGCAGATGACGCCAAGCAACTCGCCTTCCACGCGGACCGGCGCGTCGAGCAAGGCCTGGATGCGGTGGCGTTCCAGGTAGCGTCGCAATTCGCTGAGCGAACTCGCCGTGCTCGGATGCAGGCGGACATCGGCGGCATCGAGGGCGCGGACGTCCTCGAACCCGCTCACATAGTCGTCGCCTTCGAGGGACAGCGATTCCAGCGTGTCGTCGCCGGCATGCGCATGCTCGCGCGCGGGAAAATCATGGAGGCAGCGCAGGCGCTGGGCGTCGCGGTCGTACTGCCAGACATTGACGCGGTCGACGCGCAGCGCGTCGGCCGCGCGTTCGCAGATCAAGGCCAGAGCGCTGTCGAAGCTGCAGTCGGGATGCCAGACGGCGCGGGTGAGCGCCACCAGCGCCCGGGTGAAGCGCTGGCCGTCCGACGGCGTCACCACGAGGCCCGGCGTGGCCACGCTTGTCACATGGGGGGTAGGCATCGGCACGGTCCGGTGCTCGGGATGAGCGGCCAGACTACCAGCAGACAACCGCGGGCATGGACAAAAGGCGACCAAAAACAGGGGCAGGGTCCACTTGTTTCCGGTGTCCTGGCGGGCTGGGCGGTCCGGGTTCCGATCCGGCATCCCGTACCCGCGTTTCCGTCGTGCCTCAGTCGTGCACGGCGCCGCGTCGATCGATGGCCTGGTCCACGGGTGGGTCGAACTGATTGGCCATCATGACCCGGTTGCGGCCGCCGTTCTTGGCCCGGTACAGCGCGGCATCGGCACGGGTGAGCCAGAATGCGCCGCGCTCGCCGGGCTCCAGGGTGGCGGCCCCGATCGACACCGACACCGGCTGGCCATCCGGCCGCCGCAGGGTCTGGAAAATCGTCTCGCGCAAACCCTCCAGCGCGTGCTGGGCACCATGCGCACCGGTGTCCGGCACCAGCAGGATGAACTCCTCGCCACCGAAGCGGTAGAGCCGGTCCTGCTCGCGCTGGTGGATGCGCAAGGTGCGCACCATCTCGACCAGCAACTCGTCGCCGACCTCGTGGCCGAAGGTGTCGTTGACCGACTTGAAGTGATCCAGGTCGATGATCGCCAGGGTGCACGGGGACCGGCTCAGCTGGTGGGTCTGCAACGTCGTGGCCAGGTCGATGTCGAACGCGCGCCGGTTCATCGCCTGGGTCAGCGGGTCATGGATCGCCATGTGTTCCAGCGCCTGGCGCTGGCGGGTCGATTGCAGCGAGAAAATGAAGGCGCACAAGGAGACCAGCACGCCGCTGCTGAGGAACACCACCCGCTCGACATGGTTGGCGAACACTTCGGGATGCCTGCCGAGGATGGCGAGCACGGTCACGTTGGCGATCATCGCCATGCGTCGGCTGGTCATCAGGAAATTGGTGGTCAGCACCGCGTAGGACCACAGCAGGCCGTGGCGCGCGAACAGCAGGGACACCACCAGGCAGCTGCCCGTGGTCACGATCGCCATCAGGAGCCCGGCGCGCGCGGCCTGTCCGGGCCGCCAGGCGACGAACCCGACCGCGGACACCGCGATCACGATCAGCGCATCGATGATCCCCACGCCGACCTGGCCCTGCGCGAAGCGATAGATCGAGAACGGCAGCACGATCAGTGCGATCAGCGCGGCGAAGAAACTGATCAGGCCGAGTTGCGGGTCTTCGGTCGCGCGATTGATGGCGCCACGCCAGCCCCCCAGGGGCGCGTCCCCACGCGCGCGCTGCCCGCTACCCTGCGGGAATGACCGCTGCGGCGAGGACCCGTTCATCGCCTCCAAGCATAAACCTTGACCGGCGGGAATGCGGGATCGGCGCCGGCACCCGCATCGGCTGCATGGGGACCATCCTCCTTGCCGTGTCTTCATGCCTTCACGAACGGATGGCTGACGCTGCTGCGTCAGGTGCAGCGGCACCGCATGTTCCGGGAATCCGATGGGACCGCTCGACTTCATCAATTCCGGTGGCGAGATGGGCGCGATGATTCGCGCCCACGACTGGGCGTCGTCGCCTGTCGGGCCGCCCGAGCAGTGGCCGCAGGCCCTGAAGACCGCGCTGCGCATGGCGCTCACCACCCGCCACCCGATCTTCATTTTCTGGGGTCCCGAACACATCTGCTTCTACAACGACGGCTATCGGCCGTCGCTGGGTCCGGAAAAGCATCCCGCCTTGCTGGGCGCCCGCGGCAGCGAATTGTTCAGCGAACTCTGGGGCATCATCGGCCCGCAAATCGACATGGTGATGCGTGGCGAGGGCGCCACCTGGCACGAGAACCACCTGGTCCCGAGCTATCGCCATGGCGTGCTCGACGAGGTCTATTGGACCTACAGCTACGGCCCGATCGACGACGCGTCCGCGCAGGGCGGCGTGTTGGTGGTCTGCACCGAGACGACCCAGCAGATCAGGGTCGCGAACGCACTCCGCGAGAGCGAGCGTGCTCTGAAAGAACTCAACGACGAGTTGGAGCAGCGGGTGTCGATGGAGGTTGCCGAACGCCTGCGCGAGCAGGCGCGCCTCGCGGAAGCGCAGGAAGCATTGCGGCAGTCGCAGAAGATCGAAACCCTTGGCCAACTGACGGGGGGCGTGGCGCACGACTTCAACAACCTGTTGACCCCGGTCATGGGCGCGCTGGATTTCGCGCGGCTGGAACTGCAGGGCAACGACGTGGCGCAGGAAGTGATCGCGGTGGGCCTGCAGGCTGCCGAGCGTGCCCGTACGCTGGTGCAGCGCCTGCTGGCATTCGGCCGACGCCAGCACCTGCAGCCGCAGGACATCGATGCGGACAGCCTGATGGATTCGGCGGTCGAACTGGCCCAGCGCTCACTGCGTCCCGGCATTCGCCTGGTGCTGGACATGCCCGAAGGGTTGCCGGCGGTCCATGCCGACCCGGATCAGGTGGTTCTGGCGGTGTTGAACCTGGTGGTGAATGCCCGCGATGCCATCGAAGGCGTGGGCAACATCACCTTGCGCGTGCGCGAAGACAACGATCCTGACGAGCCGGGCCTGCGACCGGGACGCTACCTGCGCATCGATGTCTGCGATGACGGCTGCGGCATGGACGAGGCCGTGGTCGCGCGGGCGGCGGAACCGTTTTTCACCACCAAGCCGACCGGACAGGGCACCGGGCTTGGCCTGGCCTCGGTGCAAGGGCTGGCAGTGCAATCGGGTGGGGGCTTCAAGCTTGCGAGCACGCTGGGCGAAGGCAGCACCGTGAGCCTGTGGGTGCCGGTCTCGGCCACGCCAGACCTTGAGCGCCAACAGCATGAAGCGGAGCGCACCAGGCCGTTGGCGGCGAAGCGCCAGTGCATCCTGCTGGTGGATGACGACGAGCTGGTACGCGCAAGCGGCACCTCCAGCCTGCGCCGCGCCGGATATGACGTCGTGCAGGCGGCGGATGGTGAAGAAGCGCTTGCACTGCTGGTCGCGGCTGGTCCCTTTGACCTGATGGTGACCGATTACGCGATGCCGGGGCTCAGTGGGCAGGATCTCATCGACGCGGTGAGACGGCGCAAGCCACGGATGCCGATCCTGATGGTGACAGGCTACGCGGACAACGGACGGGAATCGGCGGATGTGCCGCGCCTGCAGAAGCCGTTCCTCCCGGCGGAACTCGTGGATCGCGTGCAGGCGTTGATCGCCGAGGCGTGATCCGCAGGCCGGGCTCCGGGTTCATCGATCCCGAATCGACGCCAGGCCTGGCCACGCTCAAGGCAACGCCTGCACCTCGATCGGGAGTGCATTGAGCGCGGCATTGCCGCAGCCCCCTTCGACAGCAAGCGGATCGGTCAGGTCGTTGTAGCTTTCCCCCGCGAGTGTCGATGCACGCGTGAGCCGGATGCCGTCGCGTCCGTGGCCGAAGCCGTGCGGCAGGCAGGCCACGCCGGGCATGAGGCCCGCATCGCCGATCACTTCCGTGCGGATCTCGCCGGTGCGCGAACGCACTGCGACGCGGCCGCCGTCCTGCAGGCTGCGTGCAGCCATGTCGTCGGGGTGCATCAGCAACTGGTGGCGCGGCTTGCCCTTGGCCAGGCGCGGCGCGTTGTGCATCCATGAATTGTTGCTGCGCACCTCGCGGCGGCCGATCAGGCGCAGGCCCGGATTTGCCACGTCGCTGCGCTCGCGTGCGGCAAAGCGCTCGAGTTCGGCCAGCAACGCAGGTGGCGCGCATTCGATGCAGCCGCTCGCGGTCTGCAGGCGCGCGAGCAGTGAAGGCCGCAACGGGCCGAGATCCAGCCCATGCGGCGCGGCATCGAGCGCGGCCAGGTCCAGACCGCTGTCGCCGCGCGCCAGGCCCCTTGCGATCATGTCGCGCGGCGGTGGCAAGGGCTGCCACGGCTTGCCGGCGCTGGCCGCGTAGGCGGCGCCCAGGCCGTTGACGATTTCCCAGTCGGCGCGTTCGTCCTCGCGGCGCGGATGCAAGGCGCGATTGAGCCGCGCCACCCGGCGCACGGCAAAGGCATTGAAGATCGAGTCGTAATGGTCCTGGGTCAGTGGCGACGCCGGCGGCAGGATCAGGTTCGCATGGCGCGTGGTCTCGTTGACGTAGATGTCGATTGCGACCATGAAGTCCAGGCCCTGCAACGCGCGATCCACGGCGCGTCCGTCCGGTGTCGACAACACCGGATTGCCCGCGCAGGTGAGCAGGGCGCGGATCTGCCCATCGCCGGGCGTGGCGATCTCCTCGGCCATGCAGGCCACCGGCAACTCGCCCGCGAATTCGGATAGACCGCGCACTCGGCTGCGCCAGCGTCCCTGCGTGCCGGGATTTGTGCCGGGCCCGGTGATCGAGATCGCCGGTTCGTTTGGCAGCGCGCCGCCGACGCGGTCAAGGTTGCCGCTCACCAGGTTGACCAGTTGCAGCAGGACCTGGCACAGCGTGCCCCAGGGCTGCACCGACACGCCCATGCGGCCGTAGGCGACGGCACGCGGGGCCGCGAGGAATTCGCTGGCGATCTGGGTGACGACTTCGATCGAGATGCCGGTCTCGGCCCCCAGCGATGAGGTGTCGATGGCGTTGATCGCGGCGAGTGCGGTGTCGAGTCCCGCCAGGCGTCCTGCGTAGGCGTCCACGCGCGGCGGGCCGATCCGCTGCATCGCCTGCAGCAAGGCCAGCAGGAACAAGGCATCGCCACCCGGACGGATCGGGAGGTGCTGGCTGGCGACGGCCGCTGTCTCGGTGCGACGCGGATCGACCACGACCAGTTTGCCGCGCGCGGTCAGCGCCTTGAGCCGCCGCGGGATTCCGGGCGCGGTCATCAGGCTGCCGTTCGACGCCATCGGGTTGGCGCCGAGCATCAGGAAATAGTCGGTGTGGTCGATGTCGGCGATCGGCAGCAGGAACTGGTGGCCGTACATCTGCGCGCAGGCGAACTGGTGCGGCCACTGGTCCACCGACGACGCGCTGAAGATGTTCGGCGTGCGCAGCAGTTTCAACAGCGACGGCAGGTAGGCGATATGCCCGAAGTGGTGGACATTGGGATTGCCCAGGTAGGCCGCCACCGATGCGGGGCCATGCGCCTGCTGGATCGCGGCGAGCCTTGCGCCCGCCAGTGCGAACGCCTCGTCCCAAGCGATCGCGCGCCACGTCGAACCCTCGCGCAGCATCGGCACGTGCAGACGGTCAGGGTCGGCTTCCAGGTCGAGGATCGCATTGCCCTTCGGGCAGATATGTCCCTGGCTGAAAGGGTCGGCGGCATCGCCGCGGATTGCGACCAGTGCGCCGTCGTCGAATTGCAGTTCCAGCCCGCAGATCGCCTCGCACAGGTCGCACGCGCGATGGGCAGTGGTGCGCATGTGAGGCTCCAGTGTCGGATGGGCGAAGGGCGATCCTAATGCAGCGGTGCCTTGTGCGTGACGGAGGGGCGGTGTCGAGGGGCAAGTGCTGGCGGTGGCGCTGGTGCGGAGATCGATCGGACAGGAAATGCATGGCGACTGCATCAACCTGCCGCTTAGGCTGCTGCGTCGTGGTCGTGCGCCCACGGGCGCGACCGATGACGCATCCCGGCACCCCTATCGAGACGTGCATGCACCTGCGCCCCACGATTGTCCTGCTGCTGGCGCTGTGCGCCTCGATGCCGCTGCGCGCGCAGGACGCATCGCGTGCGGAACAGGCGGCCCTGCTGGCCAGCGCGGCGATCCCCCGCCATGAAACCCTCCGGCATGCCCTGGATGGACTGCCGGTGCCCGACCGTGAAGACCGCACCGAGATCATGATTCTCGGCGCGTTCCACTTCAGCCACGCCGACAACGTGAGCGATGTCAAAGGCGAGGACCACCTGGACATCGAAAGCGAAGCGAGGCAGGCAGAGCTCCGCGTCGTCATCGACAGACTCAAGCGCTTCAAGCCCACGCGGATCGCGGTGGAAATGATGGTGGCGGACCAGGCGCGACAGGACGCGCTGTTCAAGGCATACGCCGCTGGCACGTGGGCGCTGGGACGCAACGAGACCTACCAGCTCGGATTCAGGCTGGCGCGGGAACTCGGCATCGACGGGGTGAGCTGCGTGGATACGCGGCCGCCGCAGATCGAAGTGGACGGCACGATGCAGGACTGGGAAGCGTATGCCCGGGATCGGGGTGAACTTGCGAGATGGCAGGCCTACAACGAGCCGAACCGACAGGCCAATGCCTATATCGATGCCTTGAAGAGCCGCATGACGTTGGGGGAGTACCTCCGCTTCATCAACGATGGCAGGACCAAGCGCCGGTTCAAGCAGTTCTTCGTGACGGGTCTGGTCGATGTCGGCGTGGGAGATACGTACCTGGGTGCGGACCTGACCGGGTACGGGTACCGACGCAACACCCGGATCTTTTCCAACATCAAGAGCCTGGCCGCGGACAAGGACGGCCGGATCCCGGTGATCTATGGCGCCAGCCACGCGTGGGTGCTGGAGGAACTCTTCGATGCCTCCCCCGAGTTCCGGGTGATCGATGTCGACACCGTGCTCGGGGACGAAGGTGCCGCGGTGGCGAACTAGCGGGGCCTGCGCGCCGGCGGGTTGCCTGCCTGTCCCCGAGATCGGCGCGCGCGTCTTCGACCTCAGTTCGGCCGGTGCATGTGGCAGATGTAGTACTGCGCGAACTTCGCGAACGAGAGGGTGCGCTTGTCCTGGCCTTGGCCGACGGGCATCGGATCCCAGAAGGTGACGCTGGTCCCGCCCGATGTCATCCAGAAGTCGGTGCGGATCCGGTGCAGGACCATCCAGTGCGTGTTGTTGCCGGGCACCTTGCCGGCGTAGTCGTCGTTCACGTTCACCATGAAGCGCTTGTATTGCAACAGCGTGGCGGCCAGGTTGCCCGCGCTCATGTTGACCTTCTTGTAGACCAGTCCGTGCTCGGTGGCGAAGGTCGTCAGGTTGCCGGCGGCATTGTTGAGTCCGCCGTTGTCGTACTGCGCGGTGCCCAGCGGAACGCTCGACATCGGCACCCGCAAGATCGTCGCAGCGGCCGCGCGCCAGCAATCCCGTTTGGTGGGCTGGAAGGTCTCGCTCGCCTCATGCCGGAAGTTGAAGTCCCAGTCCTCGCCCAGGATCGCCCGCCAGGTGTTGGGCCCGCATACGCCGTCCGAGACCAGGCCGTTGTTGAGTTGCCAGATCTTGACGGCATCGGCGCACACGGTGTCGTACTTCGGGGAACCGGGCGGATCGAAGTTGGGATCGACCTTGGGGAATTCTTCCAGGAATTTCTTGACCGCATCCTTGTCGTTGCCGGCGTTGTTGGCCTTCAGGACCTGGTAGTCGAATGGCATGGGAGTTCCCGCGAGTTGAGCATCCGATCGTCGGATGAACGCGCAACGATGCGGGCTGAGGACAGTGTCCTGCGGTCCTCACGGCTGCCTGGCGCGGATCAGCTTGTCCAGCGACTGCCGCACGTCCTCGTCGGCCGGATCCAGCCGCAACGACGCTTCGTAGCTCTCCTTCGCCTCGGCGATCCTGCCCAGCAGTTCCTGCGCATTGCCCTTGCGCCACCAGGCGGCCGCGCGCGAGGGCCGGGCATCGGCGCCGGCGAGCTCGATGTAGCGGGTGAGGGCGGTCACGGCCTGTTCGAGATCGACCTTGCCGCCGATGCGGAGTTTCGCGCCCGCGTAGAGCGAGGGCAGGTGCGGCTGCTCGGCGCTGGCGAGTCGATCCAGGATGGCCAGCGCGGCAGGCGCATGTCCCTGTTCGAGGAACTGCTCTGCGCGCGCATGGTCGGCATCGACGCGGGTCGGCAGCGCGTAAGGCAGGCCGAACAGCGCCTGTTCGACGGCATCGGCGAGCGGTGTCGCGCCCATGTCGTAGTTGGATAGCACGATCACGGTGAGGCCATCGTCCGGGTAGCGGCGGAATTCGGCATTGATGCCAGGTGCACCGCCGCCGTGGCCGACCGCGAGGTGCCCATCGACGCGCTTGGTGAACCAGCCGCTGGCGTAGAACGGCGCAGGACCGACCGGGGTGAACATGCGCTGCCGACTCTCGGCGACAAGCAGTGTATTGCCGTCGAGTGCCTGGTCGAAGCGCAGCAGGTCGGTCGCGGTCGCGTGCAGGCCGCCATCGGCCGACGCCGGCATGATCTCGCGTACGTTGGCGCGATAGCCGCGGTCCGGCGTCATCGTGTAGCCGATGGCGCGATTCGCCAGCACATCGTGCTCCTGTGCGAGCTGGCTGTCGGTCATGCCCGCAGGCTGGAAGATGCGCTGTTGCAGGTAGTCCGGGTAAGCCAGTCCGCTGGTCTTTTCGATGATCGCGCCCAGCAGCACCATGCCCGAGTTTGAATAGCCGAAGCGCTCGACGGGCGGGAACTGCGGCTTCTGCGCGTAGATCAGCGGCAGGATGCTGGCGATCGTGTCGATGCCCGGCATCGTTCGCTTGTAGTCGTCGTGCTCCATGTAGTCGCCCAGGCCGGACGAGTGGTTGAGCAGTTGCTGGATCGTGATCGCGTCCTTTTCCGGGAACGGGAACGCAGGCAGGTGCATGGCCAGGGTGTCGTCCAGTCGCAGCTTGCCGGCCTCCACCAACTGCATGATCGCCACCGCCGTGAAGGTCTTGCCGATCGAACCGATGTTGTGGCGCGTGTCCAGCCGGTTCGGAACGCGGTGGTCCTTGTTGGCGTCGCCATGCGCACCGGCGTACACGACCGTGCCGTGGTCGGCGACGATCACCGTGCCGGAGAACATGTCCAACTCGGCATGGCGTTCGACCAAGGCCTGGATCTCCCGCGCCGGCACGATGCGATCGGCGGGATGCGCGAAGACCGGGAGTACCAGCAGTGCGGCGGTTGCAAAGACGAGCAGTTTCATGGGGCCTCGATGCGTGATGGGGTCGTGCCGGCAGGAGATACGGCACCGGTTGCGGTCGTTGCACGAGGTGCCGACGCGAGGGACGAATGGCCCGAAGGCGAGGACGGGGAACATTCCGACTACACTGCACCCCATGCCTGTCTGCCGACACCTGGTCGCATTGCTCCTGCTGTCCTGCCTGCCCGCCGCCCGGGCCGCGCAGCCCGCGCCCGAAGCGCCACCTGCGCACCAGTCGATCACCCTCGACTCGGCGGTGATGCATGAGCGGCGCCGCATCAACCTCTACCTGCCGCCGGAACGGGCGGCGGATCGCCGCTACCCGGTGATCTACATGCCGGATGGCGGACTGGCCGAGGACTTCCCGCATGTCGCCGACACCATCGACCTGGCGATCCGCGAAGGGCGCATGGCACCGGTGATCCTGGTCGGCATCGAGAACACCCAGCGGCGTCGCGACATGACCGGGCCGACCACGGTGAAATCGGATCGCAAGATCGCGCCGGTGGTCGGCGGCTCCGCTGCATTCCGCAGCTTCATCGCCAGCGAGCTGGTGCCGTGGGTCGAGGCCAATCTGCCGGCCAGCGATCGACGCGGCATCATCGGCGAATCCGCGGCAGGGCTGTTCATCGTCGAAACGTTCTTCGCGATGCCGGGCCTGTTCGAGACCAGCATCGCGCTGGATCCCAGCCTGTGGTGGAACGCCGGCAAGCTTGCGAAGGATGCAGCGCCCTGGCTGGCGGCGCATCCGGCGCTGCGTGGGCGCCTGTACGTGGCATGGGCCGAGCCCGAGACCATCGGCCCGAATGTGCGCGTGCTCGAAGACGCATTGACCAAGGCCGCGCCGGTCGGCTTGCAATGGCAGGTCGTGGCGCGCCCCGACCTCGACCACGGCAGCATCTATCGCGCCGTGGCACCCGTGGTATTGCCGGCGATGTTTCCGCCGGAGTGAAGTTCCGGGACACGTTGCGCGACGCGTGATGCTCCCGTGCTGCCGCTTTGCCGGATCCGTCCGCATGCCCGCGTTGCGCGGCAACGGATCAACCTTGCGCGTTGCCTCCGGATCGATCCCATGCAGCGACGGGGGAGCGGACATGGCAGAGGTTGAAGTGGCTGGCAGGGAGGGCGGATGGTTGCGTTCCAGCCTGGACCTGATGGTGGCGTTCGCAGCGCTGGCGACATCGATCAGTTCGATCTGGCTCGCCTTGGCGCAGGGCGACGACATGCAGCGGCTCGTGCAGGCGCAGAGCTGGCCCTACATCGGCTTTCATTCCGGCAACTCGACGCTGGACGAGGCGTCCCACCAGCGCCTGCGCTCGCTGGGCTTCACCGTGGTCAACCAGGGCGTGGGGCCGGCGCGCGTCCGCTGGATGGAAGTCCGGGTGGATGGCGCCGCGGTGCCCAACACCACGGCGTTGATGCTGCGTGCCGCTCGACTGCCCGCGGATGCACGGATCGACCGACGCGATGTCTATACCAGCGGGATCGCGGGCCGGGTGATGCGTGCCGGCGAGGAGATCACCTTCCTGCGCTGGCATCACGCGGCGCAACGCGAGCCCGTGTGGACCGCGCTGGACAAGGCGCGTTTCGGCCGCATCGAGATCCGCGCCTGCTATTGCTCGGTCTTCGACGAATGCTGGATCAGCCACAGCGAAACGCCGGACACGCTGCGCGTCGACCAGTGCCCGACGCTGGCGGTGCCGTTCCGCGAGTGAAGGCAATGGCGAGCGGGGAGTCGCAGGATCGCTGTCACCATGTCGGCGGATGCCGGCTACCATGCCGTTCCCCACCTCCACGGAACCGCCCATGTCCCTGTCGATGCACGCCGCTTCCGTCCCCGTGTTCCAGCAGATGCTTGCCGCGCTGGCCGGTGTGCTGGCCAAGGCCGAAGCGCACGCCAGCGAACGCAAGATCGAGCCCGTCGCCTTGCTGCAGGCGCGCCTGTTCCCCGACATGTTCCCGCTGGCGCGGCAGGTGCAGATCGCCTGCGATTTCGCCGGCAGCGTGTCGGCGCGGCTCGCGGGCGTGGAGGTGCCGGCATATGAAGGCGGCGATGCCGCGTTTGCCGACCTGCAGCAGCGCATCGCCGCGACGCTGGCGTTCATCGGTGGCCTGGATGTAGCGGCATTCGAGGGCAGCGACCAGCGCGAGCTGGTGCTGCGCCCGGGCACGCCGAAGGAGCGCCGGATCGGTGGCCAGGCCTACCTGCTGGCGTACGGCTTGCCGCAGTTCTTCTTCCATGTGACCACCGCGTACGACCTGCTGCGCCACAACGGCGTCGAGGTCGGCAAGAAGGACTACATGGGCGCCTACTGACATGGAGGCCAGCGAATCCCCGCCGTTGCTCACCGCCGCCGAAGCACGCGCGCTGGGGTGCCTGATCGAGAAGGAAGCGACCACGCCCGACGTCTATCCATTGACGATCGCCGCGGTGCAATCGGCCGCCAACCAGAAGACCGCGCGCGAGCCGGTGATGGCGCTGGAGACCGGCGCGGTCAACCACGCGCTGCGCCAACTGGAGGCGAAGGGGCTGGCGAGGCAAGTGTTTTCATCGCGTGCGGAGCGCTACGAACATCGCGCGATGCAGCATTTCGGGCTGACATCGCAGCAGGTGGCCCTGCTGGGCTTGCTGCTGTTGCGTGGCTCGCAAACGGCGGGCGAGCTGCTCACGCGTGGCGAGCGGCTGCATGCCTTCGCCGACGTGGAAGGCGTGCGCCACCAATTGGAGCGGCTGGCCAGGCGCCAGCCCGCGCTGGTGGTGCAGCTGCCGCGCGGCGCGGGCCAGCGCGAAGATCGCTTCGCCCACCTGCTGTGCGGGCCGGTGGACGTGGACGCGATCGTCGTGCGCGAGTCAGGGGGAGCGGGCGAAGCGCCGGCGACCGGGCTTGCCGCACGGGTGGCGGTGCTGGAAGCCGAGGTGGCCGAACTGCGCGAGCAACTGGGGCGACTGCTGGACACGACGCAAGGCGGCTCTGCTGCCTGACTTCGGTAACAGGAAGCCGCCATCTGCCGGAAGGTGATGGCCGTTACCCTCACGCCGCGGCGTTAGCTGAAGCAATCAGCCGGGGAGTCGTCACATGCGTGCATCCAATCGAGTCCGCACCCTGTGGTTGTGCATGGGCGCGCTGTGGTGGAGCGGGGCGAGTGCCGCGGATCCTGCCGCTTCTGCCGGGGACTGCTTCACCGCGGGCTTCGAAGCCAACAATGCCGATGCCGTCGCTGCCTGTTATGCCGAGGACGCGATCATCTGGTTTCCCGGCGGCACGATGGCCAGGGGGCGGACCGCCATCCGCGACGGCTTCGCGCACTTCCTCGGCGGCTTCCTGGTGAAGGACGTCGAGATGACGACCATCGGCCATGAGGCGGTGGGCGACACGCGGGTGGCGTGGGGCACGTACGCGATCCGTGCGGTCAACAAGGAAACGCAGGCGGAAACCGTGCAGCGCGGGCGTTTCACCGACGTGCAGAAGAAGATCGATGGACGCTGGCTGTACACGGTCGACCATCCGTCGGACGATCCTGCGCAATAGGAAGCCGATGGCGTCCATGCGCGGCAAGTCGCCCGCTGGCCAATCCGCGCCTGGGTGGTAAGCTGCCGGCATCACGGCCAGGGAGTCCCGATGCGAGAATCGCTGCGCTGTCGCGTTTTCCTGCTTTGCTTGTCGCTCGTGGGTGCATCCCATGCAGCCGCGACGCAAGCACCTTCAACATGCACCGCGACCGTCACCGGCGATTTGCGCATGCATGCGCTCAAGAGCGCGATCTTCGGTAACGAACGCACGATCCGGGTGCTGCTGCCTGCAGGCTACGCGGACGCAGCCAACAAGGATCGCCGCTATCCCGTGCTCTACCTGCTCGACGGGCAGAACGTGTTCGATGCCTGCCTCAGCGACGTCAGCCACCACGAATGGGGTGCCGACGAAACGGTACGGCGGCTGGTCGCCGACCAGACAATTCCGCCGATGATCGTGGTCGGCGTGGATCACGCCGGCATGCAGCGGGCGCACGAGTACCTGCCGTACAAGGATTTCGTCGGCAACCCCGACATGGACGAGCCTGCAGGCAAGCGGTTCCCCGACTTCATGGCGCGCGAGGTGCTGCCGCTGGTGGATGGCCGGTACCGGACGCTGCAAGGCCCGATGCATACCGGCATCGGCGGCTCATCCTACGGCGGCGTGGCCAGCCTCTACGCCTTGCTGGCAAAGCCGAACGTGTTCGGCTACGGGCTGATCGAAAGCCCGGTGCTGTGGATCGGCCTGGGCCAGCTGGTGCGCGATACCAGCCCGCTGGTGGCGATGCCGCAACGCGTGTTCATCGGCTTCGGCGGCAAGGAGTCGTCCAATGCGGCCGTGAACAAGAAGATGGTCGACCTGGTGCGCCAGGTCGAAGCGAATTTCCATGCCGCCGGCTACGACGCATCGAATTTCCGCGTGGTGGTGGATGCCGCTGCCGAACACACCGAAGCGGCATGGGAGCAACGCCTGCCGGGTGCGCTGACCTTCCTCTACGGCAGCCCTGGGACGCCCGCGAAGTAACCGCGCCATGGATGTGCCCGGCACGCTGCGATCCGCTCTTCGCGCCGCGTGCGCCATCACGGCGTCTCCACTTGCGCGGGTGGACAGTCGCCCCGTCATCACCACAGGGGCATCGCCATGTCGCAATCCTTCACCGCCGGTACGCGCCGCATGCAGGACGGCAGCTTCCTTCCGTTCGTGGACGTGGTCGACCGCGACCGCGGGACCGAATGGCAACAACCGCATCCGCAGGGTTCCGTCGCGCTGGAAGCGGAGGCCGAACTGCGCTCGCTGCAGTTCGCCCAGGTCCTGCGCGAGGGCGGGCCGGTGGAAAGCCCGGCCCAGCGCTATCGCCAGTCGCGCGAGGCCGCGATCCAGGCGGAACCGCCAGCCGGCGCGGTGTTCAGCCGTTTCGTTGCCCAGCTGGACCGCCACCACAGCCTGCTGTCGGGCGCGGAGCGTCGCACCTGGATCGCCGAGGTCGCCTGACCTCGCCTTACTTGAAGATGGCGGCGAGCACGCCCTGGATCGCAAGATTGTTGCCGATCGGTTCCACGAACAGGTACGGGAGGTGGCAGGCCAGCAGCAGCCAGAAGGCCGGGTGCCTGAAGCTGCCGAACCTGCGGAAGTAGAGCAGCACCAGGGCCATGATCACCGCCATCGCCGGGATGGCCAGCTTCACCAGATTGATCCCGGTCATGTCGCCCTGGTTGGCGATGATCGCGCCGATGCCCATCATCCGCGCCAGCGCCGGCGACAGCACGAAGAACACCGACGCCATCATCCATTGCACGTGACCGGCCAGGTCGCGGCGCTTGATGGCGAAGATCGCCATGACCACGCTGACGGCGAACATGCTCACCAGCAGGACATCGATGATCACCGCGAAATAGGCGAACGTGGGGTTGAAGAAGCCGTTCGGGTCCAGCGTTGCGACATCGTCGATGTTGCGCGGGATCAGGGCATAGGCGCTGCCCGCGACCACGCCGGCCAGCAGGGTGCCGACGGCACCGAGTGATCGATGCCCCTGGATGTCGTGCCTGCGCGCGATCAGGTAGGGCTGGATCACCACCAGCACATACCAGAGCGTGGCGGAGATGCCGTGCACGTGCTGGTGGAAGGTGGCCCTCGACAGGTCCAGGTAGTAGCTGTACGAGAACCCCAGGATCGAGATCGCGAACGGCACCAGCATCCACAGGTGGAAATTGCGGTAGTCCGCGGGTGCTGCGCTGGGTGTTGCGTGCATGTCATCCCCGGTGTCGTCGCCTCCCATGAGCAAACGCAAGGCGGGAGACATCTCCCCGAGGCAACGCGACATCCGCACGAAACAGGCCGGTGCCGGGTCAGGGCGGCGCACCCGCGGCGATGCGATTGATCGTGGCGTTCTCGACCACGCGCGGCGGCTTGTCCATCGCGGCCAGCGCCAGCATGGTGCGGCCGATGGCCGCGGTGCTGGTCATCAGGCCCGGCAACAGGCGCACGCCCAGCCCCATCAGCGGGCTGCCCAGCGCGTACATCGGGCGCATCCATGCATGCGGGCTGCGTTCGCCGTGGGCGGGTTGCACGCCGCCGGGGCGGAGCATCACGGTGGAGATGGGCAAGGCCTGCAACAACGTTTCCGCTTCGCCCTTGACCCGCAACGGCATGAGCCTGCTGCGAGGATTGGCGTTGGCCCCGGAGATGTACAGGAACCGGCCCTGCGGATTGCGTCCGGCCAAGGCGCGCGCCACGTGCAGGGTCAGGTCGACGGTCACCCGCCGGTACTCGTCCGCCGCCGTGCCCACCGGTGGTGCACCGGCGCAGTAGAAGCAGGCATCCCAAGGCGCGAGTCGATCGGCGATGGTGTCGAGTGCATCGAACCGCTCGACCACCAGCGACTGCACGCGCGGGTCGTCGTGATGGACCATGCGCCTGCCCAGCAGGCCGACATGGGTCACCGCGGCGTCGGCCAGGATTTCGTGCAGCACGCCTTGTCCCACCAGTCCGGTCGCGCCCGCGAGGAGGATGCGCATGCTCGTGATCCGTCAGTCGAGTCGGGAGCAGTATCGCCACGCGGGTCGCGGTCGGCCAGCGCTGCGGGATTGCAGCAGCGATTGCGCCCGGGCGCGATCGCGTCCACCGTAGCCGCTGACCTGGGAGCACAGACGCATGCGAAGCCCCGTGGATGGCCTGGACGCGCCCGCGCAGGTGCTGGTGACCGGTGCCAGCAGTGGCATCGGCCTGGCGATGGTCGAGGCGCTGCTGGACAACCAGGCGGTGGCGGGCATCTGTGCGGTGTCGCGCCATGCGTGTGCATCGCCGGAACTGGCGGCGCTCGCACGCCTGCATGGCCCGAGGTTGCATCGCATCGATGCCGACCTGGCCACGGATGCCGGGATCGACGCAGTCGCCGTGGGCGTGCGCTCGGTGACCGGTGTCCTGCACCTGGCGGTGAATTGCGCGGGCGTGTTGCATGACGATGCGGTGCAGCCGGAAAAATCGCTGGCCACGCTGGATCGCGCGGCGTTCCAGCAGGTGTTCGCGTTGAATGCATTCGCCCCGATCCTGCTGGTGCGTGCGCTGCTGCCGCTGCTGGATGCGCGCTCGCGTTGCGTGGTCGCATCGCTGTCGGCGCGGGTGGGTTCGATCGGCGACAACCGGCTGGGCGGCTGGTACGCCTATCGCGCGTCGAAGGCCGCGCAGAACCAGTTGCTGCGCACGCTGTCCATCGAGTTGCATCGCAGCCATCCGCTTGCGACCTGCGTGCTGCTGCATCCGGGCACCGTGGACACGCCGCTGTCCGCGCCGTTCCAGTCGCGCGTTCCCGCGAATGCGTTGTTCACGCCTGCACGCGCTGCGCGCCAGTTGCTGGATGTCATCGCCGGGTTGCAACCACGCGACAGTGGTCGTTTCATCGCCTGGGACGGCCGTGACGTGCCGTGGTGACGACGCTCGGCTAGGGCAGGTAAAAGTCCGTGGAAAGCCGGTCGAACACGGGCTTGGCCAGCAGGAAGCCCTGGAACAATTCGATCCCCTCGGCGCGGAACCAGGCATATTCCTCGACCGTTTCCACGCCCTCGGCGATCAGGTCGATGCCCAGGTCGAGGCAGGTACGGGCGATGCCGCGCAGGATCGCCTGGCGCGGACCGTTGCGCTCGATCCCGCGCACCAGGTTCATGTCGATCTTGAGCAGGTCGGGCTGGAAATCGGCGAGCAGGTTCAGGCCCGCGTAGCCGGACCCGAAGTCGTCGATGGCGAAGGTCAGGCCGGAGGCGCGGTACGGGTTCATCCGTGCGGAAAAGTCGCCGGAGTCGCGGATGATCTCGCTCTCCAGCACTTCCAGCACGATCGATCCGGGCGGGATGCCGCAGCGGCCCGCTGCGTCCAGCAGCGATGAGATCGCGGTCGGCGAGTGCGCGATGTCCGACGGCTGGAAATTGATGTTGATGCGCGTGCACAGGCCCAGCCGCGCCGCTGCTTCCAGCGCGGCGATGCGTTGCCGTTCGCGCAATGCATGCATGTCCACCGGCTGGCTGCGCTGCAGGATCGACGCGGCGTTCTCGCCGCCCGGGCCGCGAATCAGCGCTTCATGGGAAAAGATCGAACGGGTGGGCGCATGCACGATGGGCTGGAACGCGAAGGCATAGCGCAGCGGCGGCAAGGTGGCGTCTTCGGCGGCAGCGACGGCGTTGGCCGGCGCCGTCCGCCAACGCCCGTCGCGGAACGCCGCCAGCAGCTTCTTCGCGCGTCCCTCGCCGATCTCGGGCAGCGATCCGCCGCTCGCGAAGAAGTCATTGGCGCCGACGATCCCGTCCAGGTCGTCGCGGGTCATTTCCGCATGCCCCATCGTCCACTCGCCGAATGCGCGGGTGGCCACGGGCTCGCGGATGATCACGGTGACATGGTCGTGGCGGGGATCCGCGCTGATCCGCGCGAACAGGCGTTCCACATCGTCCGGCGCGCCCTCCAGCACCTGGAAGAAGCTGCCATCGACATGCAGCAGCATCCCGGTGATGCCGTGGCGCTCGTTGTGCAGGCGTGCGCCGGCCAGAAGCGCGGCCAGCTCCTCGCGGCCCAGGGGCCGCGGTGCGGCGCTGCAATAGATCAGGTGGATCAGGTTGCTCAATGCGTGCACCTGTTTTGCTTGCCCCGATTGGCGGCGGAGGGGATCAGCTGCCGTCGTCGCGGATCCGCTGCACCCGTTTGCGGTACTCGCGCAGGTTGTCGCCCTGGATCCGCGATTCGCGGGTGCCCTTGATCTCGTCGACCTTGCGGTCGCGTTCCGCGCCGGTCACCGGCTTGGCATCGACCACGGTCTCGCGCTCGAAGGCGTGCGACTTGTCGGTATTGCGGTAGTAGCGATACAGCATCCAGTACAGGCCGGCACCGCCCGCCGGGCCGAGCAGGAGCAGGGCCAGGCCACCATCGTCGCTCATGAGGAACTCCCCAACATCCAGAGTGCAATGCCTTCCAGGAAGGTGCCAACGGTGATCGCGGCCAGCAACAGCTTCCACTGCTGCACCGGCACGCTGCCCATGGTTTCGCCGGTGCGGCCGTTCACCGCGATGTAGTGCAGCATCCCGCCCTTACCGCCCTGCTGGTAGGAGTACAGCCACACGGGCAGGTACATCGCCACCCAGCGGGTGCCGTGCACGTCCAGGCGTTCCTGTTCCCAGCGCACGCCGCGGTCGAAGCGGTTCACCGATTCCTCGACCTGGCAGCGCGCGATCGACAGCAACTGGTCCTCGAGCCGCGGGCGCAACTGCTCCACGTCGGTGTCGCGCTTCTCCGAGGTATAGCCGGACAGGTAGGACGCGTTCCACTTCACCGCGTTCTTGGTGTCGAACGGCAGGATCGTGTTGATGATGTTGTTGGTGTTGACGCCGGTGTCCAGGTTGCCGCGCTCGGTGGAGGACTCCAGCGGCAGGTCGTCGACGGTGAAGTCCACGTGCCGTTCCACCCGGTAGATGTCGGCGTCGTAGTAGGTCTTCTTCTTGTCGCCGCTGCCCTGGGTGTAGCGGCGCGTCTCGATCTCGCCCTGGCCGGCCACGTCCGCGCTGGCCTTGCCGTCCACGATCATGTACGGCAGGTACACGCCGACCACGTTCTCCGGCGTGAACTGTTCCTTGAATTCCTTCAGCGCGAACATCCGCCGCTTGTCCACGAACTGGCGGATCCGCGCGACCGCATCGTCCTTCTTGATGTGGAAGGGCAGCACCGCGTCGGGCACCGCGCCGTTCGCGACCTGCTCGTTGACGCCGAACACGTGGCGGCACCAATGGCAGCGTGCGGTCATCGTGCTCTCGGTGTTGACCGTGACCTCGGCGCCGCAGCCGGTGCACTTGTAGGTCATCAGGCTGGAGACATCGTCGTCGATGTCGCGGGCGCCCGAGGCCATGATCGTGCCGGCCAGGTCGTCCAGGCCCTCGCCGAAGCCGAATTCCTCCTCGACCCGCTGCCCGTGCCATTCGTTGCGGCAGTACAGGCAGACCAGCAGGTCGGTGCCGGGCCGCTGCCTGATGTCGGTGGCGCCGCACTTCGGGCAGCGGTTGGCGCCGTCCTTGAGTTCTTCCGCCGACGTGTCGATGGCGACCGGATCGGGCGCCAGCAATTCATCGCGGATCGGCGGGGGCAGGGTGGACGGATCGATGCCGAACTGCCCCGGCAGCGGCGGCACGTCCTGCGGCGATCCGGGGCCGCTGGGCGGCACCGGTGGCGGGGTGTTGGCGTTCGACATGGTGGTTGCGCGGTTCCCGGTTTACAGTCCCAGCGCCTTGGCCTTGAGCGCGTCGTAGTCGTCCTGGGTGATCAGGCCCAGGTCGAGCATCTCCTTGGCCTTCTTGAGCTTGGCGATCGGATCGTCGGCGGCGGGCGCGGCCGGTGCCACCGGCTGCTGCATGTTGCCGACGCCCATCATCCCGCTGGCCATGCCGATGCCCATCAGGCCGGCGGCACCGCCGGTCTCGCCCGCGGACTGGATGCCCTGCGCCACGCTGGCCTGCAGGTTGGAATTGCCGCGCGCGCCGGACAGTGCGTCCGCGCGCTGCACGGTCTTCAGCAGTTCCTTGGTGTTGGCGTCGTATTCGATCGAGACGATGGCGGTCTTGGCGATCACCAGGCCGCGATCCGACTTCCACTGGTAGCCGTTCTCGACCGCATCCGACAGGCTCTTGGCGAAGCCGATCGAATCCTGCTGCAGCTTGGTGATGCGGTTGCCCTTGGACGGGTCGTTCGTGTACAGGCTGAACGCCGGCGCCAGCGAACCGACGACTTCGTTGAACAGCTGCGCCGCCGCGGCGTTGTCGAGGTCGGTGAAATCGAACACCTTGCCGGGCTGCAGGTAGCTGGCCGGCACGAAGTTCTTCACGAACAGGATCGGGTCGACGATCTTCAGCGTGTACGAGCCGCGGGTGACCGCGCCGACCTGCGTGTTGAGGAACCCATCGTCCCAGTAGATCTCGGACTGGGTGCCGAAGCGGTTGTCCGGCAGTTCCTTCAGCGAGACGTAGAACGCCGCCTGCTGCGAGCCCGGCTGGCCGCCGAACTTGAAGCGCTCCCAGCTCTGCATGATCAGCGGGCTGACGATGCCGTCGCCGGCGAAGATCGACTTCGAGTTGATGTCGTCCGAGCGCCACTCGTAACCGCCCGGCTCGGCCACGAAGCCGGTGATCTTGCCGTCCTGGAACAGCAGCAGGCCGTAGCCTTCCGGCACCACGATCTTCGAGCCGTTGGTGATGATGTTGGAGGAACCGCTGGTATTCGAACCGCGGCCCGCATTGGTGCCCTGCGGCACCGCCGCGAACAATGCCGCCGTGGACGGCAGGCCGGCCGGGACCGTGTAGAAGTCCTTCCACTGGTCGCCGAGCATGCCGCCGACCGCACCTGCCACTGCTTGAATCAGACCCATGAGCTGTCTCCGCGATTGGGGGCTGGATACCGTACCCAGCATGACGGGCGAACTATACATTTCCGGACAGGCCGGCCGGGAAGCCGCGAGGCTGGCCGGCAGCGCGGCAACGAATGTCCAGCCGATGCCGCTGCGGGAACGGCTATGGTGGGCGTCCCGCCCGTCCCATGCTGCGATGCCCGTCACCCTGAAGCGCAACACCTGCGTCCACCTTGCTGCGCTGCTGATGCTCGCCGGCTGCGTGCAACGCGGCGACCAGGCGCCACCCGCGAATTTCCCGGCAGTCGATACCAAGCGCATGCCGGGAATGCCCGCATGCCCGGACCTGACCGGCACGTTTTCCAGCGTGGTGGATGCCGGCAGCGCACCGGAGCTTGCGCGTTTCGGGGCCTTGGTCGAAAAGGAGTCATCTGCCATCCAGTTCACCGGGCAGGGCGCGGACTTGCGGCTGGCGATGTGGTGGGCGTCGAAGGACGTCGAATCGCAGGTGTCTACGCTCGCCTGGCGCGACGACACCGAATACGTGGTGTGGTGGCGTGGTGCGCGCGAGGTGCTGTCGCGCGAGGTGAAGCCGGGGACACCCGCGATCGCGCTGGCATCGTCGGTGCCGGGGCCCACGCCGGTGCGGGCATTCAAGCTCAGCCTGGAATGCAGCGATGGCTGGCTGGCGATGTCGGATGCGCATCAGCTGGCGCGCGATGTCGGTGGCGGCCTGCTGCTGCGCGAAGACCACGAAGTCCGTCGTGTCGTACTGCCGCTCTGGGGTGGCGATGGCACCCGCGGCATCACCCTGTATTTGCGGACCGAGGCGCGCTGGGCGCGGTTCCCGCCGGCGCAACTGCCGGTGTTCCGGCCCATCGACTTCCAAACGCTGCCGGTCCCGAAGCTGCTGACGGAGCAAGAGCGGGAAGCTGCAACCGTCGCCAACGACATGCCATCGAATATCCGCTGACACCGTGTGGTGCGTTGTGCTGCAATCCACCGCATGCCCGCACCCACCCTCGACGCGTTGCGCCGTTACGCCATCGCCCGCTCGCTGTTCACGCCGACCACGCTGCCGCGCGCGATCCAGCGCCTGGGCTTCGTGCAGGCCGATCCGATCCGGTCGCCGGCGCGCGCGCAGGACCTGACCCTGCGCCATCGGGTGAAGGATTACCGGGCCGGCGACCTGGAACGTCGCTATCCGCGGCTGCAGGTGGAAGAGGATTGCCTGGTCAACTACGGCTTCCTGCCGCGCGAGCACCTGGCGCTGATGCACCCGCGCGAACCGCGAAGGGCGTGGGACGCCGCCACCCGGCGTCGCGCGGACGAGGTCCTGGCCTTCGTGCGCGAACGCGGCCCGGTGCACCCACGCCAGGTCGACCAGCATTTCGCCCATGGCCGTGTGCGCAACTACTGGGGCGGCTCCAGCAATGCGAGCACCCAGTTGCTGGATGGCCTGCACTACCGCGGCCTGCTGCGCGTGCAGCGCCGCGAGGGCGGCATCCGCGTGTATGCCGCGACCGCGCATCCGCCGACCGACGACAGCCCCGAAGGGCGGGCCCGCCGCGCCGCCGCACTGGTCGACCTGATCGTGCGCAAATACGCTCCCCTGCCGGCGGCCAGCCTGACCTATCTCGCCCGCTTGCTGGGCTATGGCGCGCCGCACCTGGCAAGCCAGGTCCGCGCTGCGCTGGCACAGGCGCGTTCGCGATTGCCGAGTTGCCGCATCGACGGCGCCACCTGGTACTGGCCCGAAGGCGAGAATCCGAACGCGCGCCGCCATGTCGTCGATGACAGCTTGCGCCTGCTGGCGCCGTTCGATCCGGTGGTCTGGGATCGCCGCCGCTTCGAACTGTTCTGGGGATGGACCTACAAGTTCGAGGCCTACACCCCGGCGGCGAAGCGCAGCTTCGGTTACTACGCCTTGCCGATGCTGTGGCAGGGGCAGGTGCCGGGTTGGGCCAATATCAGCCTGCGCGGCGGCCGGGTCGAAGCGGAATTCGGTTACGTCGCTGCCGCACCAAGGGGTCGCGCCTTCCGTGCCGCACTGGATGACGAGCTGCAGCGGATGACCGAATTCCTTGCCTGAAAGCAGGGCAGGGCGAGAACCTCAGCGCTGGTCGAGTGCGTGGTGGATCAGCACCACGCACTGCGAGGCGAACAGCATCTTCGAACCCAAGGTGAGCTTCTTCGCCCCCAGCCGTTCCAGGCTGGGGAAGATCTTCTTCGGCATCGGGATGTGGTCGGTGAGCAGGAAGCAGGGGTTGTCGGCGAATGCCTGCTCGCGGATCGGCGTGCCCTTCGGATCCATCACGAACAGCTGGTGGTCCTCGGCCAGTTCCTGCACCAGTCGTTCGAAGCTGGTGGTGCGGACGGTCACGCCGGATTCGACCGGTCGCGCCTCGTCCTTGCCCATGCCGCGCGACGCGTCCAGCGCCCTGGCGACCTTGGCCAGCAGCGAGCGTTCGTCGAAGCCGCCGATGTCGTGCATGGCATCGGCCTCGAAACGGATCGTGCGCGAGAAATCCTGGGTGCTTTCCAGGACCAGGTAGACAACGACTTCCGCGCGGTGCGATTGCGCGACGAAGATCGCGTTCATCAGCGTGTGCGCCAGGATCTCGGGATGCGCTTCCTGGCCCACGCCCGCGAGCAATTTCTGGCTGTCGGTGGGCGCCGCCCGCGCGCGAAGTACGAAAGTTCGCATGTATGTTCCGTCGAGTCGCCGCGCGCCGCGCGTGGCATGCCTGCATCCATTGTCCGTGCAAATGCAGCCGCATGACATCCCCGCGCTGCAGCTGGCAGAAATCAGGTTGTCCGTTGTCACGGTGTTTTCATTCGATGGGTTAGGGTCGAGCTTTCCCACTCGCATCGGAGTTCGCATGTCCTTCCCCTTCGCTCGCGGCATGCAGGCTGCAGTCCTCGTCGTTGCGCTTGCGGCTGCAGGGTGCGCCAGCGCTCCCCCGACCTCCGCGCTGACGTCGGGCAGCCAGGCCACGCTCGAGGGCGTCATCGCCTCCATCGACACCAAGCCCTGGACCTACGACGGCAATGCGATCGTGCTGGTGGACACCGCGACGCATGGCCAGGTCCCGGTGCAACTGCCGGCGCGCTGGAACCTGTGCAAGGCAGCCCCGGTCGATCTCGCTGCGATGCGCGTCGGCCAGCGCGTGCGTGCAGTGGGCAGCGTCACCGAGGATCGCGACGTGGTGGTCTGCGAGCGCGCGGAACACCGGTTGCAACCACTGGACTGAGTTCGACACTGGCGTCCGGCTATGATCCGCGCATGGCCAAGCTCCTGCTCAACCTGCGCAACGTTCCCGACGACGAAGCCGACGACGTGCGCGAACTGCTCGATGAGAACGGCATCGCCTGGTACGAGACCAAGCCGGGCCCGTGGCGGATTTCGGTAGGCGGCATCTGGATCAGCGAGGATGCCGCGATCGTGGAAGCCAAGCGCCTGATGGCCGAGTACCAGCAGGCGCGCGGCGAGCGTGCCCGCGCCGAATATGCCGCCGCCGTGCGCGACGGCACCGCGGAGACGTTCTTGTCGCAATTGCGTGCCGAACCGTTGCGGGTCGTGCTGACGGTGGTGGCGATCATCCTGTTGCTGGGCTTGGTGGCGTTGCCGGTCCTGCTGCTGCGCGGTTGAACACCGCGAGTTGCGCCTGGAAGGCGCGCTGGTAGGCCGGACGCGCTTCGCCTCGGGCCACGTAGGCGGCGAGATGGGGATAGTCCTCGACCACGCCGTGGCCATCGAGGCGGCGCAGCACCGTGACCATCATCAGGTCGCCCAGGCTGAAGTCGCCATCGAGCCAATCGGTATCGCTTAGGTGCGCGGACAGTTGGCCCAGGCGTGTGCGCACGCGCTCCTCCAGCATCGGATGCCGCTGCTCGAACCAGGGCTTGTCGCGCTCGAACAGCTTGGACATGCCGTATTCGACGATCGGCGGTTCCATCGTGTTGAGCGCGGCGAACAGCCAGGCCATCGCGCGTGCGCGGGCATTCGCGCCTTCCGGCAACAGGCCGAGGTGCCGCTGGGCGATGTGGAGCAGGATCGCGCCCGATTCGAACAAGACCAGGTCGCCTTCCTCGTAGGTCGGGATCTGCCCGAACGGATGCAGCGCGAGGTGCGCGGGTTGCTTCATCGCGGCGAAGGAGACAAGGCGTACGTCGCACGACTGTCCCACTTCTTCCAGCGCCCAGCGTATGCGCATGTCCCGGGCGAGCCCGCGGCCGCGGTCCGGGGAACGTTCGAAGGCGGTGATGGTCGGGTTCACGTGGACTCCTGCGGTCATCGAAGCGGGCTGTCCATCAACCGACGTATCGGCGCGCATGGAATCGACAGGGGGACATGACTCAGGCGGTGATATGCACGCCGCCGAACACGGCGTCGGTGAAGACCAGTGCATGGCCACCTTCGAACTGCACGCTGAGGCTGTCGTAGTCGCCGGGTTCGTACACGCTGCCGGTGACCACCGCTTTCACCAGCGGCGATAGCTCCGGGACCTGGCAACGCCCCAGGTGCAACATCCGCAGCAGGGCGTGGCGACCGTCGGCCAGGGTGAAATCCAGGTCGAGCGCAGTGGCGTAATTGCGATCGAAGCGCATGCCCAGCCATTGCCCGCCGACCAGATCGTCCAGATCGGCACGGATGGCAGGTGGCTTGATGCGCGGTCGGTCGAAGCCGGCGTCCTGCGGATCTTCGCAGGCGAATCCCTGCGCGAAGAACCAGTCGGCCAAGGCGTGGACCGGCGCGTCGTCGCCGACGCCATGCATCGCCCAGTGGAGTTCGTCGGGACGGATGTGCAGCTCGCCGATGGGGAAGCCTTCGATGCAGCCCTGCCTGGCATCACCGACCAGTCGCGCTCCCGGGTACTCGGCCTGCAAGGCGTCGAACAGCGCCTGGCGCGCGCCCAGCAGGGCGGTTTTCGATCGCGATCTGGGCTTGTAGGGTTTCAGGAACAGATCGAGGGCCATGTGCGGGGACGTTGGCGCGGGACGATCCCCGCGCGTCGCACGTTAATGCAAAACCCGCGACCTCCGGATTTATAGTCCGCCGATGGACATGCGACGCGTGCTTGCCGTGCTGCTCACCCTGCTGGTCGCGACCTTGACCGGTTGCGCGGGGCGCGAGCGGCATTCGAGGTCGCCGGAACCCACTGCAGCGCCGATGCGCATCCTGGTGTTCACTCGCACCACTGGCTGGCGGCACGATTCGATCCCGGTCGCCATCGACACCCTGCGCGAACTCGGTGCCGAGGCCGGGCTGCAGGTCGAACACAGCGAAGACCCGGCACGGTTCGATGCCGGCACGCTGGCGCGCTATCGCGCCGTCGTCTTCGCCAACACCACGCTGGACGTGCTGGATGCGTCGCAACAACAGGCATTCGAACGCTTCGTTGGCGCGGGCGGCGGCTACATCGGCATCCATTCCGCTGCCGATACCGAATACGACTGGCCCTGGTACGGCGAGCTGGTCGGCGCGTGGTTCGACAGCCATCCGCCCGGCCTGCAGGCATCGCCGGTGCGCTTCGAAGCGGGCCATGCGCTGCCCGGCAGCGCCGGCTGGCAGGTACGCGATGAGATCTACAACTATCGCCGGAACCCGCGCGCGCAAGTCGACGTCATCGCCAGCGTCGACGAATCCGCGTATGCCGGCGGCAAGATGGGCGCCGACCATCCCATCGCCTGGTGCCACGCACGCCTGGGCGGACGCGCCTGGTACACGGGACTGGGCCACGACATCCCGCTGTATGCGGATCCGCGTTTCCGCGCACACCTGCTGCGCGGTTTGCGCTACGCAACCCACCAGTCGGACGACTGCTGAGGACGCACTCGGTAGACTGATGGCCATTTCCGCGCGCAGGCCTGGCCCATGATCAACAACGACATCCTGCGCAGCATCCGCTACATGCTGGATCTCAGCGACAACAAGGTGATCGAGATCATCCGCCTCGCGGATCCCGAGTTCGCGATCGAGAAGGACGAATTGCGTGGCTACCTGCTGAAGGAAGACGAGCCCGGCCATGTCGCCTGCAGCGACCGGGTGATGGCGTATTTCCTCGATGGCCTGGTCATCCACCGGCGAGGCCGCGATGAATCGCTACCGCCGCGCCCCGTGGAAAAGCGGATCAACAACAACGTCGTGCTGAAGAAGCTGCGGGTGGCCTTCCAGTTCACCGACGTGGACATGCACCAGGCTTTCGCCGATGCGGGCTTCCCGGTCTCCAAGCCGGAGCTGTCGGCGCTGTTCCGCCAGCCGGGGCACAAGAACTTCCGCCAGTGCGGCGACCAGCTGCTGCGCAATTTCCTCAAGGGCCTGACGTTGCGGGTGCGTGGCGCCTGAGTCCCCGGAAACCAGCCCTGACGATCGGCACATGCTTTGGTGTGTTACTTCACTAACATACCAACGCATCTAGGTCGGAATGGGCGGGCATGGCGTCGGAATTGGCACTGGAGTCGGTGGGTTACCGCTATCGCGGCGGCCATGACGCGGTCGTGGGGGTGGGATTGACGATGGCCCCCGGCATCGTCGGCCTGCTGGGGCCGAACGGCGCCGGCAAGTCCACCTTGATGCGGGTGCTGTCGACCCTGGCCAAGCCCACCAGCGGGCGGGTGCTGTGGCGGGGCGAGGACATCGCCCGCACGCCGGACGTGCTGCGTCGCGAGCTTGGCTACCTGTCGCAGGATTTCGGCGTGTACGAGGCGCTGTCCGCACGCGAGTTCCTGGCCTTCCTGTCGGCGGTGAAGGGCTTGCCATCGCGAACGGTGGCGGCGCGCGTGGACGAATGCCTGGAGATGGTCGGGCTGGTCGATGTCGCCGATCGACGCCTGGGCGGTTATTCCGGTGGCATGCGCCAGCGCGTCGGCATCGCCCAGGCCCTGCTCAACGACCCGAAGCTGCTGATCGTCGACGAACCCACGGTCGGCCTGGATCCGGAGGAGCGGGCGCGCTTCCGCCACCTGCTTGCGGAACTGGCCGGCGAACGCCTGGTGATCCTGTCGACGCACATCGTGTCCGACATCGAAGCCAGCGCCGGCACCCTGGCGATCATGAGTGGCGGGCAGCTGCGCTTCCACGGCACGCCGGAAGCGCTGATGGCCCAGGCCGAAGGCCATGTCTGGCAGTGGACGCTGCCTGCAGAGCAGCTGGCCGAGGCACGCGCAACGTTGCGCATCAGCCGCGCGCAGCGCCGCGCGCACGGCGTGGAGGTGCGCGTGGTGGGCGATGAAGCCCCTGCACCGGATGCAATCCAGGTCGCGCCGGATCTTGAAGACGCCTATCTGTGGCTCCTGCATCGCAGCGGCGCGCAATCGTGAGCGGTGCGTGCGCCGTCGCCGCCATCCTTGCCACCGACCTGCGCCAGCGCCTGCGCACGCCGCGCTTCTGGTTCCTGATCGCGGGCCTGGCCGCATTGATGTGGTGGTGCTTCCCCGCCGTCGACCGCGACTACCTGACGGTGTCGGTGGGCGAGGGCATGCGCGGGCGTTACTCCAGCGCGTGGATCGGGATGGTGTCCGCGCTGATGTACAGCTCGACGCTGTCGCTCGCCGGGTTCTACCTGGTGCGCGGCACCGTGGTGCGCGACCTCGAAACGCGCACCTGGCAATTGCTGGTGGCGACCACGATGAGCCGCGGCGGTTACCTGCTGGCGAAGTGGCTGAGCCACATGGTGGTGTTCGCGTTGCTGATCGGCGCCGGGCTCGCCGTGGGTCTTGTCGCGCAGGTGTTGCGCGCGGAAGACCTGCGCATCGACCTGCTGGAACTGGTCAAGCCGGTGCTGGTGCTGACCCTGCCGTCGCTGGCGCTGACCGCTGCGTTCGCGGTGTGGTTCGACCTGGTGCCGTGGTTGCGGCGCAGCGCGGGTAACCTGCTGTTCTTCGTGGTGTGGGTGATGTTGCTGACGTTCGGCGTGTCGCAGGCCGAGCAGGCGCCGGGCGCGGCGTTGCCATGGCCTGGCGATCCGCATGGCCTGCTGGTCGCCGAATACGACCTGTCGCATGCATGGCCGGCCGTGGACGCAGGCAAGGAACTTGGCCTGAGCGTCGGCTCGCAGGCGCTGGAGGGCAAGGCGCCGGTGCTGCTGGACTGGACGCATTGGCAGCTCAGCGCCGCGACCCTGCAAGGACGCGCTGCCTGGTTGGGGCTGGCGTTGGTTTTGCTGGCGCTAGCCGTGCCGTTCCTCGACAGATTCGCGGCGCACGTCGGCAACCCGCGCAAGGCACATGACGATGGTGCCCGCCTGCGCTGGCTGGACGCGGCGCTCTCACCGCTGCAGCGCGGTAGTTTCGGGACATTGCTGGCCGCGGAATTGCGACTGGCATTGCGGCCGCGTCGGGCCTGGTGGTGGTTGGCGCTGCTGGTCACGCTGGGCGTGCAGGCGTTCGCGCCGGAGAAGGCGATGGCGGTCGCGATCATCGTGGCCTGGGTGCTGGCGATGGATCTGTTCGCGCGGCTGGTGCTGCGCGAACACGAGACCCACACCACAGCCCTGGTGTTCACTGCGCCCGGCATGCGCGCGAGGCTGCTGCAGGTGCGCGCGATCGTGGCCGTCGGCCTGGCATGGCTGCTGGTGTTGCCGGCCTTGTTGCGCCTGGCGGCGGTGCATCCGCAGGCCGCGGTGGCCACGCTGGTCGTCGGCGTCTCGCTGGCCTCGTGGGGAATGGCGACCGGCGTGCTGTTCCGCAACGGCCGCATGTTCGAACTGGCGTTGCTCGCGCTCGCCTACATAGGCGTGCAGGGCGGGCTGCTGCTGAACGTCGCGGTGGCGCCGATGGAAACACTGCGCTGGCACCTGCTCGGATTGCCGCTGGCCCTCGCCATCCTGGCAATCGGCTGGCGACGGATGGAAACACGCTGAGCGGATGCCTGTGGTCGTTGGCGGCTCAGAAGCGCTCGCCGACCGGCAGGTATCGCCACACGCCGACCGGCATCTTCGCCAGGGAGACCTTGCCGATGCGCAGGCGGCGGATCGCCACCACGTCCAGCCCGACCTGCTTGCACATGTCGCGCAACTGCCCGCCTTGCACGCCCTTCAGGGCGAAGCGCAGGCGGACCTCGTTCTGCCAGCTGACCTTGCACGGCGGCAGCGCACGACCGTTGTAGTGCAGGCCGTGGTTGAGCTTGCGCAGGCCGTACGGGGCGATGTCGCCGCTCACCTCGACCACGAATTCCTGCTCGATCTCGTCGCCGTCCTCGGTCAGGCGGCGCCATACGCGGCCATCCTGGGTCAGCACCATCAGGCCGCTGGCCTCGGCATCGAGCGGGACCAGCGGGGTGAGGCGGTGGAAATGCCGCTCCAGCAGGCGCACGCCGGAGGGATCCTCGGCCCAGCGTGTGTCCGGCTGGACCAGTCCCGCTGCCGCCTTGCGTCCGCTGATGGTGTCGTAGCCCACCGGCTTGTGCAGCAGGATCGTCGCCGGTTCCACGGTTTCCAGCTGTGCGGCGGGATCGATCGCCACGGTCTCGCCAGTGACCGGATACGCCGGATCCTCGATCACGCGACCATCGACGGACACCCAGCCGCCCTTGATGTAACGCTCGGCCTCGAGGCGGGAGCATCGGGCGAGGTCTGCCACGTGTTTCGCCAGTCGGATCGGATCGGGCATGCCATCACGTCGCGGGATTCAGGACAGGCAGTGTAGCGATCAGGCACTCTGTTGCCCCGGATTCACGCGTGGCGCGCCTCGCGGCACCCCGATTCCTGCTTCGAGATGCCATGAAAATCCCATCCGGGCTGCAGCCCCTCATCGACGACGGCGTGATCGACGCCGTCATGCGGCCGCTCAAGAGCGGCAAGGAAGCCGCGGTGTACGTGGTCCGCGCCGGCGACGAGATCCGCTGCGCCAAGGTCTACAAGGACATGGCGCAGCGCAGCTTCCAGCAGCGCGTGCAGTACCAGGAAGGCCGCAAGGTGCGCGGCAGCCGCGAGGCGCGGGCGATCGGCAAGGCCAGCAAGTACGGACGCAAGCAGCAGGAAACCGCGTGGAAGAACACCGAGGTCGACGCGCTTTACCAGTTGCGCGAGGCCGGCGTGCGGGTGCCGGAGCCGTTCGGGTATTTCCACGGCGTGCTGGTGATGGAGCTGGTGGTCGATGCCGATGGCCACTCCGCGCCGCGATTGGGCGAAGTGGAGCTCTCCGCGCTGCAGGCGCGCGGCTTCCACCGCTTCCTGATCCACCAGGTGCAGAAGCTGCTGTGCATCGGCCTGATCCACGGCGACCTGTCGGAATACAACGTGCTGGTCGCGCCCGACGGCCCGGTCATCATCGACTTCCCGCAGGTGGTCAGCGCCGCCGGCAACAATGCCGCACGGACGATGCTGTTGCGCGACGTCAACAACCTCACCGCCAGCCTGGGCGCTTGGGCGCCGGAGTTGCTGGACACCTGGTATGGCGAAGAGATGTGGGCGCTGTACGAAGCCGGCGAGCTGCGCCCGGACAGCGAACTGACCGGGGTGTTCGTGCACGACGAATCGTCCATCGATCTGGACGGCGTGCGCCACGCGATCAACGATGCCCGCGAGGAAGCCCTGATCCGCCAGCAAGGCCGCGAAGCCGCGGCCGAGATGGACTAGCGGCGGCGCGCGCGGTCAGCCGCGCACGGCGGCCTCGATCGTCGCGACATCGATCTTGCGCATCGTCATCATCGCGTCGAACGCACGCTTCGCCACCGCGCGGTCCGGGCTGTTGAACGCCTCGGTCAACACGCGCGGGGTGATCTGCCACGACAGTCCCCACTTGTCCTTGCACCAGCCGCATTCGCTTTCCTGGCCGCCGTTGCCGACGATCGCGTTCCAGTAGCGGTCGGTCTCTTCCTGGTCGTCGGTGGCCACCTGGAACGAGAACGCCTCGCTGTGCTTGAACGCGGGCCCGCCGTTCAGGCCCATGCACGGCATGCCGAACACGGTGAAGTCCACGGTCAGCACGTCACCTTCCTTGCCCGACGGGAACTCGCCGGGCGCGCGATGGATCGCGCCGACCGGGCTGTCCGGGAACGTGGCGGCATAGAAGGTCGCCGCCTCGAGGGCGTCCCTGTCGTACCACAGGCAGAGGGTGTTCTTGGGGATCATGGCGTGACTCCTGCGTCGTGGAATGGGTCGAACCGGCACTGCGCCGATTCGACGATATGACGAACGGGCGGAACCGGAATCGACACGGATGAGCGTGGTGGCACACGGCGTTCGCCAGCCGTCCATTGTTGCCTGCCGGGGCGGTTGTTACCCTGCCTTGCACCACGTCAGCGCGGAGGCAAGATGGATCGGCGGCAATTCCTGGGAAGCGCGGCATTGGCCGCAACCGCATTGCCGTTGTCCGGCATGGCAAGCGCGACGCGCGCATCACCCGCGCGTCTCTTGCCGATGCCGTTGGCGAAGGGCGACACGGTCGGCCTGGTGAGCCCGTCCTCGGCCACCGACGACAGCCTGAACCTGCAACTGGCGCGCGAGGCGATGGAAGCGCTCGGCTTCACGGTGAAGACCGGCGCGCATTACGACGCACGTCGCGGTCATCTGGCCGGCACCGACGCGCAGCGCGCCGGCGACCTCAACGCGATGTTCGCCGACGCATCGGTCAAGGCGATCGTCTGCACGCGTGGTGGCTCCGGCGCGGCGCGGCTGTTGCCGCTGCTGGACTACGCGGTGATCCGTCGCAATCCGAAGATCCTGCTGGGCTATTCCGACATCACCGCGCTGCACTGCGCGATCCAGGCCAGGACCGGACTGGTGACCTTCCACGGGCCGATCGGTTCGGGCAGCTGGAATGCGTTCAACGTGGATCAGTTCAAGCGCGTGTTGCTGGACCGTGAGCTGCTCGAGTACCGCAACAAGAGCGACATCGGCGACGAACTCGTGCAGCGACAAAACCGCACGTTGACCATCCGCGGCGGCAAGGCGCGCGGCGAACTGATCGGCGGCAATCTCACCGTGCTCACCGCGCTGGCGGGCTCGCCCTATCTGCCGGACTTCAGCAGCAAGATCCTGTTTCTCGAAGATGTGTCCGAAGCGCCGTACCGCGTCGATCGGATGTTCAGCACGCTCAAGCTGATGGGCGCGCTGGACAAGGTTTCAGGCGTGATCTTCGGCGAGTGCACGGATTGCAAGCCCGGCGACGGCTACGGCTCGCTGACGCTGGAACAGATCCTCGACGACTACATCACCCCGTTGAAGATTCCTGCCTACCGTGGCGCGATGATCGGCCATATCCGCGAGCAGTTCATCGTGCCGGTGGGCGGCAAGGTCGAGCTGGATGCGGATGCCGGCACATTCCGACTGCTGGAGTCGGTGTTCCGCGCCTGAGTGACCCATCCGGGCGGTTCCTCGCGTTGGCTGCGATACACCCCACGCGAAGGAGCCAGCACATAGCCAGGAAGAAAGCCGGCGACGGCACCACGACGCCGATCCGCAAGCCCGATCTCGCGTTCGAGAAGGCCCCGAGGCCGAAGCTGGCCACCGGGCCGCTCACCGTGACCGCGCAGGGCGCGATCCTCAAGGACGACGACCGCCTGATCATCGTGGTGCGCGTGCTGGACGACCAGGGTCTGCCGGTGACCGGCCTGAAGAAGGCGAACTTCAAGTTGTGGCAGATGGGCCACCTGTTCGGCCAGGCCACCAGCTTCTTCGTGGTCGAGATCGAGAATCTGCCCGGACTGGAAGGCCTGTATCACCTGGTGCAGACGACCTGGTCGCTGGTCGGCAACGGCACCATCCCGTTCTTCGTGCGGGTCGAGAAGGGCAAGTTGCGCCACGGTGCTGCGCTGACCTTCATCGTCAAGGTGCGCGAGGGGCTCGACCTGTAGCATCCGACGCATGTCGCACACGCCTGTCGGTCCCGCCAGCCTGCCGCCCTGGAAGCGCAAGTCGCCGCCGGGCAAGTCGCGTCCTCTCAGTCCGAGGCAGGTCGATGCCGCACGCGAACGCGCCGCGCAGGCCGGGCGGCGCTATCCCAACCTGGTCGACAACATGTGGGCCGCGCGGCACGTGCCACGTGGCGATGCCGCCCCACAGGAGACGATCGACGACGAGGCGTGAGGATGTCCGCGTTCGCGCCGGGCTTGCGTAACTCCTGCGGTCCGAATGCCCACGGTGATTCCCGATGCTGACCCCGTCCTTCCTTCGTCCCATGCATGTGCTCACCTGTTGCCTGCTGCTCGCCTTGGCGGCCTGCAAGCCGCAACAACCCGCGCCTGCCGTCACTGCCGACGCCGCCACGCCGACACCTGCACCCGCTGTCGCCGAAACGGCGAAAGACGAGGCTTGGCCCACGCCGGACAAAGTCGAACGTGACGGGCCCGATGCGGAACTGATGGTGCAGATCGGCGACCTCGACAATTTCGGTTTCGGATTCCCGGCCGGGTTCGATCCGTTCACCGGCAAGTCCACGCCGGTGCATCCGTTCCCGTTCCAGCCCGGCGAGAAGGACGCGCGCGGCACCGACCGGATCATGGTGGTCAGCGGCCACAAGGCCGCCGACGGCGATGGCTACACCAGCGGCACCGAACGCCCGGGCAACCTGCCGCAATCGCTGCGGGTCGCCTTCGACCTGGGCGACACCCAGGTCACTGGCGCGGCACTGCAATTGTTCGTCGACGACTTCCAGGCCCCGGTCTGGGGCACGCGCTACCAGGCGCGCATCAACGGCGTCGAAGTGCCCTTGCTGGCGACCACGCTGAATGCGCTCGACCAGACCGGGCCGATCGGCAAGTTGATTACCGTGCAACTGCTGCCGGAGCAACTGGCGTTGCTGCGCGAAGGCAAGCTGGAGGTCGCCATCGACGATCCGGCCAATGACGTCGCCGACGGCTTCGCCTTCGACTTCGCCCGCCTGCTGGTCAACCCCAAGCCGTGGCGTTATGCCGGCACGATCCACGGCATCGCGGTGGACAAGGCCACCGGCGAACCGCTGTCGGGCGTGCTGGTCTCGGCCGGCAACACCCGCCAGGCGACGACCTCGACCGACGGCAGCTTCGTGCTGGAAGGCGTGCCGGCGGGACTGGCGGTGGTCTCCGGCAGCCATCCCGACTACCAGCCGGACACCGAAGCGGCCGACCTGGTCTCCGGTGAGCGCATCGAGGTGCGGCTGGAACTGGAACCGTCGGCGAAGACCGGCGAAAGCCTGGGCGAGCAGCTCGACAAGCAGGGCAAGGTCGACCTGTACGGGATCTATTTCGACACCGACAAGGCCACGCTCAAGGACGAATCCACCACGGTGCTGGAACAGGTGCTGGCGCTGCTGGAAGCGCGGCCACGACTGCAGTTGGTCGTCGCCGGGCACACCGATGCCGAGGGCAGCGACGCGCACAACCTCACGCTTTCCGGCCGCCGCGCCGAAGCGGTGGTGGCATGGCTGGTCGAACACGGCGTGGATGCCGCGCGCCTGCGCAGCGAAGGCCACGGCGAATCGCGCCCGGTCGCCAACAACGACAGCGGCGAAGGTCGCGCGCTCAATCGCAGGGTGGAACTCCGCGATGCCAGTGAATCGACGGGCGATGCCGCGGGTTGAACAGCCTCAACCCTTGCGGATCACCACGGGCTCGCCCGGCAGCCGCCAGCCGCGCAACTTCGCAGTGGCCAGCACGCCGAAATAGAGCAGGCCGAAGGCGACCACGGTATGCGGCTTGTCCACCCACTCGCCGCTGCCCGGCAGCCGGGCAGCGGCGACGATGCCGGCATCCAGCCCGAGCCGCGGCAACGGCAGCATCAGGGTGACGAACACGCCGCACAGGTACGCCAGCGCGCTGATCGCCCAATCCGATTGCAGGCGGTCGCGCTTGTCGGCATCGGGCAACGGTTGCCATGCCAGGGCCAACTTGCCGGCCACCAGCCACGCCAGCGCCAGCAGCGGCCACCATGCTTCGAAGATCCACGACCATGCGGCGATGAACAGCAGGTAGAACGCGCCGAACAGCAGGATCGGCTTCCATTGCCGACGCGCATCGCCCGCGTTCGCCAGCGCCATGCCACCGAGCATGCCGGTGGCATGCATCAGCACGAATTCCACCAGCATCATCAGCAGGCCGGTGCGCAGCGCGGCTGGCCCCAGCCACTGCGGCACGATCCACAGCAGCAGGAAGAAGCCCGCGGTGATCGCGTCGGGCAGGGCGGCGATCCGCCGTGCAAAGCGCTCGGCGGGCGGCAATGCGGGATGTGCGGCGGATGCCGTGGGGCTGGTCATCGCCGCAGCATAGCCGCCACGCCGCGCAGGATCCCGGTCCTCAGCGCGCCTTGTCGAAACGCAGCCCGTCGAACGCGAGCGCATCGGCACGACCGTCCTCGACGATGAATTCCACGACCTGGCCGGAGTTCGGCACGAACTCGACGCGCACGTGGTCGGGCTTGTCGTAGCCGCTGGCGACGGCCTGCAGCTGGCCCCAACCCAGGGCCAGTGCGCCACCGGCCTGCACGGTCACGCTGACCTCGCCGAGATCGGCATGCGCATAACGGCCTGCGTAGCCGGTGCGCGGCAGCGACAAGCGCCACGGTCGCGCCTGCAGGGCCTCACGCTGGCGAACCGCAGCCTGTTCAAGCTTCGCCGCGTCCATCGCCAGTCGGGCGAACCCATCCTTCGCCGTCGCCGCGATGCCGGGTTCGCCGAGTGCGATGCCATAGGCGACATCGGCGATCAGGTTGGCCAGGCGCGCGCCCAGCATGTCCTCGTTGTTCAACACCACCAGGCCGATGTTCGCCTCCGGCATGAACGACAGGTGCGCGTGGAAGCCGGCGAAGCCGCCGAAGTGATGCAGCATGCGCCGGCCCTTGTAGTCGCCGGTGTACCAACCCCAGGCATAGCCATCGCGGGGGAAGTCGAGGTACTTGCTGTCGGTGACGGCTTGTTGCTGCTGCGATGCATCGATGACGGAAGCCGGCAGCACCTGTTTGCGGTCCAGTTTGCCCGCGTCGAGTTGCGCGATGAGGAAGTTGACGAGATCGGGCGCGGTGGACAGCATGCCGCCGGCGGCGTGCATCGTGGCGTCGGTCTTGCGCAGGTACAGCGGCACGCTGCGGTCGACTGACACGAAGGCATACGGCTTGGCGATGGTCCAGCCGCGGGCTTCGGCCTCGCTGGTGCGCGCGGTCGTATGCACCATCTTCAGTGGCGCGAAGATGCGTGCCTGCAATTGCGCCTGCCAGGGCTTCGCATCGATGCGATCCCGCCACACGCTGGCGATGTTGTAGCCGATGTTGGTGTAGTCGAACGTGCCCAGCGGCGCATCCGCGTTCGCCCGCGATTGCAGCACCAAGCGTTGACGTGATGCGGCATCGTGCACGCCGCTGAACGCGGTGGCCCAGCCCAGCGCGACATTGTCGATGCCGGCGGTATGGGTCAGCAGGTGCCGCAGCGTGACCGCGCTCGCATCGAACCCGTCGAAGCGCGCTGCGGGAAACATCGCCTGCAACGAGGTGCGCGTGTCGAGGCTGCCCGCATGCTCTGCCAACAAGGCATTCAATGCGAAGAACGGCTTGGTCGCCGAGGCGATGTAGAAGACGGTGTCCGCATCGACGGCGGTCTTCGCCGCGATATCGGCAAGGCCGAAGTAACCCTGGTAAGCGATCTTGCCGTCCTTCACCACGATCACCGCGGTGCCGGCCGGGTAGCGGGTGTCGCGCTTGAATGTTTCGATGGCCTGCGCGAGTGGGTCGAAGGCATCGGGGTTCGCGGGCGCGGCCTGCGCCTGCGGCAACAGCAGGGCCAACGCCAGCGGCAGCCAGTGGGTGAACCGGAACGGGCGACGGGATTCGCGGGGAACGGACGTGGCATGCATCGGGACGGCCTGCTGGAAGGATGCGGCAGGGATACGCGCACAGTGCGCGGGGTTGCAGTGGATGGGGCCTGGCACGGCACAATCGGCGCATGGATCCGCACACCGATGTGACGATGCCGGAGGGTGACTTGCCGATGGTCAGGCACGGCTTTCCGTGGCCGTTGCGGGTGGCGTTCGGGATGCTCGGCGTGTTCGCGGTGGTGATGCCGGTGTGGGAACTGGGCCGCGGATTGTGGCCACTGTCGATCGCGACGCCGGTGTTCGCCATCATCATCGGTGGCGCGGCCAGCATCGGCATCGCCATGCTGCGAGCGGTGCTGGCCGGCGAGTCGCAGGTCTGGAGTTTTCCTCCGCACGCAGTGGTGATCCACCACAAGGCCTGGGGCCGCGAGCGGGCCATGCGGCTTACCGCGAACAATGTCGCTGCAGTCGAAGTCCGGCGCTTCGGGGCGAGTGAAGGCCCGGATCCGTGGCGCGTCGTGATCGTGCCGAAGCCCACCGAATCCGGGCTGCGCATGGCCGGCCGCAACGGCGTGTTCGAAACCGGCGACTACACCAGCGCGGCCTACGCCGACCGGGTCAGGCGCGCCCTGGTCGAGCACCTGCGCCTGCATTGAACCCCGCAGTGCGGGATGCGCTCAGGCCAGGTGCTGGCGGAACCAGGCCAGCGTGCGTTCCCATGCGAGTTTCGCCGCGGCTTCGTCGTAGCGCGGGGTGGAATCGTTGTGGAAGCCGTGGCCGGTGCCGGGATAGACATGCGCTTCGTAGGTCGTGCCGGCGGCCTTCAGCGCGGCCTCGTAGGCGGGCCAGGTCATGTTGACGTTGGGGTCGGTCTCGGCGAAGTGCAGCAGCAGCGGTGCCTTGATCTTCGGCACGTCCTCCGGCTTGGCCTGGCGGCCATAGAAGGGCACGGCCGCAGCCAGTTCCGGGTAGGCAACCGCGGCCGCGTTCGACACGCCGCCGCCGTAGCAGAAGCCGGTGATGCCGACCTTGCCGGTGGCGGCTTCGTCCTTGGCCAGGAATTCGATCGCGGCGAAGAAATCGTTCATCAGCTTCGCGGGATCGACCTGCTTCTGCAGTTCGCGGCCCTTGTCGTCGTTGCCGGGATAGCCACCGACCGAACTCAGGCCGTCCGGTGCCAGCGCGATGAAACCGGCCTTGGCTACGCGCCGGGCCACGTCCTCGATGTAGGGATTGAGGCCGCGGTTCTCGTGCACGACCACCACGCCGGGCAACTTGCCGGTCGGCTTGGCAGGACGCACGCGATAGGCGCGTACCTCGCCGTGTCCGTTCGGCGAGGGATAGCGGATGTATTCGGCAACGATGTCGGGATCGGTGAATTTCACCTGCTGCGCCAGCGCGTAGTTGGGCGTGAGCGCGGCGAGCGCACCGACGGCGGTCATTCCGCCCAGGGCGAGCAGGCCGGCGCGGTCGAGGAACTGGCGGCGACTCATGCGACCGTGCACGTAGCCGTCGTACAGCTCGAGCAGTGCGGGCGGGAAATCCCTTGCGGTCATGCGGGTCATGGCGGCATTCCTGCGGTCGCGCGATGCCGAAAACATACCCGAGTCGCCGCATCGCCGGTGAAGGGAGTGGGCGCGATCGCACGCGATCGGCGAAAATCCGTTTCCCCGCACTGTTTCATGGCCCTTGAATGCTGCCACTGCGCCTTGCCCTGGTCTTCCTCATCATCGCCATCAACACCCTGTTGCACGTGCCGCCGCTGGTGGCGATGGCCTTGATCAAGGCGCTGCTGCCGTCCGAGCGCCTGCGGGTGGCCAGCAATCCGTTGCTGACCGGCCTGGCCGAGAGCTGGATCGGTGTGAACAACTGGATGTGGCGGACATTCACCCATACCCGCGTGGACCTGCGCGAAGACGCTGCATTGCGCTTCGATGGGCATTACCTGGTGCTGGCCAACCACCAGAGCTGGGTGGATATCCTGGTCCTGCAGAAGGTGTTCAACCGGCGCATTCCGTTCATGCGCTTCTTCCTCAAGCGCCAGCTGTTCTGGGTGCCGTTGCTCGGCCTGGCGTGGTGGGCGCTGGATTACCCGTTCATGGGCCGCTACAGCAAGAAGCAGATTGCGAAGAACCCGGAGCTGGCCCGTCGCGACATCGACGCCACCCGCCGCGCCTGCGACAAGTTCCGCGCGATCCCGGTCTCGATCATGAATTTCGTCGAGGGCACGCGCTTTACCCAGGCCAAGCACGATGCGCAGGGCTCGCCATACCGATACCTGCTCAAGCCCAAGTCCGGCGGCGTGGCCTTCGTGCTGGACGCGATGGGGCAGGGCCTGCATTCGATCGTCGACGTGACCATCGCGTATCCGACGGGCACGCCATCGCTACTCGACCTGCTGGCCGACCGCATCCCGGAGATCCGCGTGCATGTGCGCCAGCGCGAGATCCCGGCCGAGATCCTGCGCGGCGACTACCAGAACGATCGCGCATTCCGCGTGCAGTTCCAGCAATGGATGAACGCGCTGTGGCAGGACAAGGATGCCGATATCGCGCGCATGCTTGGACCGGGCGACCGCGCAGGGAAGTGAGCGATGCGTGCCGCGCGCGGAGTGCTTCGGCGACAATGCCGGCCCCACGCAAGGAGCCGCCGATGCCAGTTCCGTCCCTGTCGCCCAGCGGCCGCCTGTTCGCCATCGCCGCATTCCTCGAAGGCCTGACCTGGGCCGGATTGCTGCTCGGGATGTGGCTGAAATACGGCCTGCAGGTCACCGACACCGGCGTGTGGCTGTTCGGCCGCCTGCACGGTGCGGCGTTCCTGATCTACCTGGTGGTGACGGTGATCGCCGGCGCACGCCTGCGCTGGCCGGGCTGGGCCTTGCTGCTCGCCTTGCTGGCGGCGGTGCCGCCGCTGGTCACCGTGCCGCTGGAATTGTGGTATCGCCGCAAGGGCCTGCTGTCGGATCCGGCGACGCGCTGATCGCCCGGGTCAACGACGCACGGCGAGTACGCCATCCAGCGCGAGTTCTGCGCGGAAACCGGCTTTCTCCAGCCGTTTGGCTACTTCACGCGGGACATCGCGACCGCTGGTCAACTTGTTCGGCGCACCGGTGTAATGAAACAGCCGGCCGCCGCGCTTGAGCACGCGCGCGAGCTGGTCGTAGAACACCTGCGAATAGAGTTCCCCGGCGATGCCGAAGCGTGGCGGGTCGTGCAGGGCGGCATCGAACGCGGCATCGGGCAGGGTCGTGATCGCCTGCGAGACATCGGCATGCGCGAGTTGCAGCCGCCCGCCGTGTTCCGGTGCATCGGGATCCGGCGACCACGGGTTGAGCATGCGCAGCCACAGCACATCCTCGTTCTTTTCGAACGACTGGATGCGCGCGGCGCCGGCATCGAGGCAGCAGGCGGCGAAATAGCCCAGGCCGCCGCAGGTATCCAGCACCGCCTTGCCTGACGGTTGCACCAGCGCGACCTTGCGGCGCGCGTCGTCGAGCGGCGAGGCCTTCGACGTCGGCAGCATCTTGATGCCGTCGATCTCGAAGGTCGGCACGTTCCATTCGGTCGGGACCAGCTTGATCAGCCTGCCGGCATAGCGGGACACCGCCGCGAACTCTTCGCCATCCCACCAGTACAGCGTGCGGTCCTTGAGCTTGTGGGGCCAGGGATAGCGGATGCCTTGCCACTCCCAATGCGTATCTGCCAGCACTGCGACATCGGTGCTGCGGCCCAGGTCGAGCGACCCGTTCCACGTGGATGCGCCGGCATCGCGCGCGGCGTGCAGGGCCTCGCCCAGCGGGCGAGTGAGCAGGGGGCCGTGGTAACGAGGCAAGCGCGATCTCCTGGGCAGGGGCGGCATGCTAACCCGGTCGCCATCGCGCGCCGGTCGCCGTACCAATGGCAGGGGGGCCGCATGGCGCGAGCGGTAACCCTGCGGGATTCCACTCCAGACGGGGACACCGCCATGCGTCTTGCGCCATTGACCTTGAGCCTGGGCATCGCCCTGGCGTTGACCACAGCGGGCGCGATCGCCGCCCAACCCGGCGCGGGCAAGCCGCAGATCGGCAGCTTCGGCGTGAACTTGTCCGCGCGCGACACCGCGGTGAAGCCGGGCGACGACTTCAACCGCTACGCAAGCGGCAAGTGGCTGGACAGCTACCAGCTGAAGGACTACGAGACCAGTTTCGGTTCCTTCAACGCGCTGCGCGACCGCGCCGAGGAACAGGTGCATGCGCTGATCGAGGAGCTGGGCAAGCGCGGCGACCTGAAGGCCGGCAGCAACGAACGCAAGCTGCGCGACTTCCATGCCAGCTACATGGATCGAGCGGGTCGCGATGCCGCCGGGATCAAGCCGCTGCAGCCGGTGCTGGACCGTTACGCCGCGATCGACTCGAAGGCCGCGCTGATCGCCGCGTTCGCCAGCCGAGACCTGGATGGCGGCAACGGACCGATCGGCATTGGCCTGGGCGCCGACCGCAAGGATCCCGACCGCTACCTGGCCTCGTTGGGCGTCGGCGGCCTGGGCCTGCCGGACAAGGATTACTACGTGAATCCCGACGCGCGCTTCGTCAGGATCCGCGAGGCCTACGTCGCCCACATCCAGCGCATGCTCGGTTTCGCGGGGATCAGCTGCGCCGACGCCAAGGCGCGTGCCGAGGCGATCCTGGCACTGGAAACCGCGCTGTCCAGGCCGATATGGGAACGCGCCCAGCTGCGCAACCGCGACAAGACCTACAACGTGGTCAGCTTCGCCGAGTTGCAGGCGCAGTATCCGGGCTACGACTGGGCCGCGCATCTGCGCGCGCAGGGCATGCAGGCGCCGGATCGGATCAACGTGGTCACCCCGGACGCGGTGCAGCCGATCCTCGACATCATCGATGCCACCCCGCTGGCGACCTGGCGCGACTATCTGTCGTTCCACGCCATCGACGGCAATGCCGGGTTGCTGAGCAAGCCGATCGACGACGCCTCGTTCGAGTTCAACGGCAAGGTACTGGGCGGGCAGAAGGCCCAGCGCGACGACTGGAAGCGCGCGGTGGCGCTGGTCGGCGGTCGCGGCGGCCTGGGCGAGGCGCTCGGCCAGCTGTACGTGGCGCGCTACTTCAAGCCGGAGTCGAAGGCGGCGATGGACACGCTGGTGGAGAACCTGCGCGCCGCGCTGCGCCAGAACATCGCCGGGATCGCATGGATGGGCGAAGCGACCAAGGCTGAGGCCTACCGCAAGCTGGAAACCTTCCGCCCGAAGATCGGCTATCCGTCGAAGTGGCTCGACTATTCCAGCGTCGAGGTGGTGCCAGGCAACCTGCTGGCCAACGTGGTGGCGATGCGCCGCTACGACCGCGACGACCAGAACCGCCGCGTGGGCACGAAGACCGATCGCGAGGAATGGGGCGTGACCCCGCAGACGGTCAACGCCTACTACAACGCGAGCTTCAACGAGATCGTGTTCCCGGCCGGCATCCTGCAGCCGCCGTTCTTCGACGTGAACGCCGACCCGGCGGTGAATTACGGCGCGATCGGCGCGGTGATCGGCCACGAGATGGGTCACGGTTTCGACGACCAGGGCAGCAAGTCGGATTTCGCCGGCATCCAGCGCAACTGGTGGACCGACGAGGACCGCGCCCGCTTCGAGCAACTGACCAAGGCGCTCGGTGCGCAGTACGCCGCCTATTGCCCGTTGCCGGGCCAGTGCGTGAACAGCGCGCTGACCATGGGCGAGAACATCGGCGACCTCGGCGGTGTGTCGATGGCCTATACGGCCTACAAGCTGAGCCTGGGCGGCGAGCCGGCGCCGGTGATCGACGGCCTGACCGGCGACCAGCGCTTCTTCCTGTCGTGGGCGCAGGTCTGGAAGGGCAAGTACCGCGACGAGGCACTGCTGAACCAGATCAAGACCAATACGCATTCGCCGGGCATGTACCGCGCCAACGGCCCGCTGCGGAACTTCGATCCGTGGTACCGGGCCTTCGACGTGAAGCCGGGCGATGCGATGTACCTGCCGCCGGAGCAGCGCGTCCGCATCTGGTAAGCCGCGCTTCGCGCAGCCGTCATCGCCATCCCCCGACTGCGGGGGATGGCGATGGATCGCTTATTCGAGCTCGTCCGCCGCGGGGGGGGCGGCCGGTGCAGCGTCGGACTTCGCGGCTTCGCGCTCGGCGCGCTTCTTCGCGTCCTTCTCGTCTTTCTTCTTCTGCTTGGCCAGCTCGCGCTGGCGCTTCTCGAACGAATAATTGGGCTTGGCCATGGGCACTCAGGGGGTGGGGCAGGCCGCCAGTGTACGGGACACCCGTGCCGGGCACCGGCCGGGCCGTGCGAGCTGTCGTGCCGGTTACCATGCGGATTCCCTCACTCCCGCGAGCTCTCCGCCCATGATCCAGCGATTCGACGCCGGCAAGCGCATGTCCGAAGCCACCGTCCACGGCGGCATCGTCTACCTGGCCGGCCAGGTGCCGGAAGACACCAGCGCCGACGCCGAGGGCCAGACCCGCCAGGTGCTGGCGGAGATCGATGCCTTGCTGGAGAAAGCCGGCAGCGACAAGCGCAGGATCCTGCGCGCGCAGATCTACCTGGCCGACATCGCCGATTTCGATGCGATGAATCGCGCCTGGGATGCCTGGGTCGTGCCGGGCGAGGCACCGGCCCGGGCGACCGTACAGGCGCCGCTGGCGCGGCCCGGCTGGAAGGTGGAAATCGTGGTGACCGCGGCCATCTGAATGCCGGGAGGCGACATGTCCAACCAGACCTATCCGATCGGCACGCCGGGCCAGCCCTGGGACGTCGCCGAGAAAACGGAATGGCGCGCGCGCCAGCCCAGGCTGCGCAGCCATGCCGGTGAGGTGTTGGCGAAGATCGACGCGCTGCGTGATCGCTTCGACGTCGAACAGTACGGCGAACTCGACTGTGCGCCGGACGGCATCTATCCGCTGCTGGCGATCCGCAGCCGCGACTGGGACGACGCACTGCCGACGATGCTGGTGACCGGTGGCGTGCACGGCTACGAGACCAGCGGCGTGCAGGGCGCGTTGCTGTTCGTGGAACGCGATGCCGCCCGTTACGCGGGTCGTGCCAACCTGCTGGTGGTGCCCTGCGTGAGTCCGTGGGCCTATGAGCGGATCAATCGCTGGAATCCTGATGCGCTGGATCCGAACCGCAATTTCAAGGCCGACAGTCCGGTGCCCGAATCCGCAGCGTTGCTGGCGCTGTTGCAACCGCTGGCCGGCCGCATCGCCATGCACATCGACCTGCACGAGACCACCGACAGCGACGAATCCGAATTCCGTCCCGCACTGGCCGCACGCGACGGCAAGGACTACGAGCCCGGCACGATCCCGGACGGCTTCTACCTGTGCGCGGACAGTGCGCGCCCGGAGCCCGCCTTCCAGCAGGCGATCAACGACGCGGTGGCCAAGGTGACGCATATCGCGCCGGCCGATCCGGACGGCACCATCATCGGATCAAAGGTGGTCGCACCGGGCGTGATCGAATACGACTGCCGCGCGCTCGGCCTGTGCGCCGGCGCCACCGATGCGCGCTTCGTCACCACCACCGAGGTCTATCCGGACAGCCCGCGCGCCACGCCGGCGCAATGCAACGACGCGCAGGCTGTGGCGGTGCGTGCGGCGATCGACTTCACGCTGGCGCAAGGCTGAGCCCGATCATCGGCGTCGCCTGGACGGCCATCACTCTCGGCGTTTGCCCAGCGGCTCCCCTTTCAGCCAGCACAGCAGCAGGAAGCCGGCCGCAATGGCGGCGGTCGTGCCCCAGAACGGCAGCGCTGCGGTCTCGGGCGGAAACAGATGCCCGGCGAGCATGGCCAGGGCGATCGCCGACAAGACGGAGATCCAACCCAGCCAGTGGCTGGGGCGCCACCAGCCGTAGCCGAACGGGGTGGCGGCGAACCAGTAACGATGTTGATTGGACATGGCGGCTTTCCTCCTGTGGTGGTGTGGTCGGGCAGGATGGGTGCGGGGCTTCACCCGGCAAGACGCGTTCGATCAGCCCAGCACGTCGCGCCGGCCCATCCGCCGCAACATCGCGGCGAACATCGCGCAGCCGCCGATGCAACCCACGGCAAGGGTGAACTGCACCCGCATGGGATCCGTGGCGAGCTGGTTGACCGGGATCTGCCACGGCAGCACCGCGCCGACCTTCGCCGAGGTGGCGACCACCGCGAAGAAGGTGCCGCCGATGCCGACCGCCAGCGCCGGCACGAAGCTGGCGTAGCGCAGCGCGATCCACAACTGCACCGCGACCAGCAGCCACGCGGCCAGGAAGATGCGGCCAAGCAAGGTGAGGTAGCCGGCGATATCCATCGCTCCGGTGGCGGCGACCGCCGGTTTCAGCCAGCCCGCGCCCGTGGCCGCCAGCAGGGTGAGCAGGGCCAGCAGCACACTCATCGCCGCGACCACGCCGAGCACGCACACAGCTTTGGACGCGTACAGGTGCCAGCGCGGCAGCGGCAGGGCGCGCAGGTGGTCCCATGCCCGCGGGCCGTGCTCGGTATGGGCGACCAGGGCGGTCAGTGCGGTGACGCTCATCGGCAGCATGAAGAACGCCCAGATCGCCGCGGACGATTGCAGGGTCATCGCCCACGGCGCGGCCTTGTCCACCCGCAACAGGTTGAAGAACACGAACACCGCGATCAGCAGCGGCGCGACCGCGGCCAGCAACAGTGCCAGCGAACGGCGCAGCTTGTGGGCCTCGACGGCGAGGGCGGTGGTGAAGCGGGCAGGGTGCGGCATGGTGGTGGCTCCGGGTCAGGCCATCGCCGCCGGCGCGGCGGCCAGCGCGGCGTTGCGGTAGAGGGTTTCCAGCGAGCGCCGGCGCGGGGCCAGCGCATGGATGCGGATGCCGCCGGCGATGCACAGCACGCGATTGAGTGCTGCGGTGGCGTTGCGCACGTCCTCGCCGGCGGCGAAGCGCGCGATCAGTGCATCGTCGCCTTGTTCGACATCGAACCCGTGTTCGCGGGCGAGCAGCAGCGCGCGTTCCGGGGTGTCGGTCTCGATCGCGACCTCCGTGGCCATGCCGGCCTTGAGCTCGTGCAGCGCACCTTCCAGCACCAGCCGGCCGTGGCTGAGGATGCCGACATGGGTCGCGGTCTGTTCGATTTCTCCCAGCAGGTGGCTGGACAGCAGCACGGTGGCACCGCTGCGTTCGGGCAGCTCGCGCAGGAAGCCGCGCATGTCGGCGATGCCCTCGGGATCAAGGCCGTTGGTGGGCTCGTCCAGGATCAGTACCGGCGGCGCACCGAGCATCGCCCGCGCCAGCCCCAGGCGCTGGCGCATGCCCAGCGAATAGTCGGCGACCCGCCGGCGGCCATGCGCGGTCATCTCGGTGAGCTCGAGGACGCGATCGATTTCGCGCATGGGCAGGTCGAGCAGGCGACGGGTGATGTCCAGGTTCTCGCGGCCGCCGAGGTGCGGATAGAAACCTTGTGCTTCCAGCAGCGCGCCGACCTTGCGCGCGGCACCGATCCGGTCCGCGGCGACGTCGATGCCGGCGATCCGCGCCTGCCCGGCATCCGCCTGCAGCAGACCAAGCAGCAGCTTGATGGTGGTGGTCTTGCCCGCGCCATTGCGGCCGAGGAAGCCGTAGATGCTGCGCTCGGGCACGGTCATGGAGACCGCATCGACCGCCACGTGCGCGCCGAAGCGACGGGTCAGGCCCAAGGTCTGGATGGCAGGCGACATGTGGAGGCTTCCCTGAAATTTAACTCTGGGATAAAGTTATCGCGATTCAAAAATTTAAGTCAAGGTTAAATTCCCATGACTGAAGACAGGGGGGCGCGATGCCCATGAGCGATCGTTTCCACCGCCAATGCCGCCTGCTCCGGGCAGGTGCCCTGGTGGTGTTCACCGGCCTGTTCCTGCTGCTGGCGATGGGCATGGTCGGGCTGCCCTGGCGGATGGCGACCGACATGCCGGAGGGCTGGAATACCCGGGCCTTGCTGTCGGTGGTGCGCTTCCTGCCCGGTATCGGTTACCTGTGGGCGCTGTGGGCGGTGCAGCGGGCCTTGGCCGACCTGTCCGCCGGTCGCCTGTTCCATCCCACGGTGGCAAGGGCGATGCGGCATATCGGCATCGGCGTGCTCGCCGGTGCGCTGGTCAATGTGTTCGCGGTGACCAACCTGTCGCGCTGGATCGCCGGTGGCACTGGCGGCTACCTGTACTTCGACATGTCGGGAATCGTGCTCGGCGTGGTCGGCGCGGCGCTGATCCTGCTGGCGCGGCTGGTCGACCAGGCGCGCGCGCTGCAGGCCGAGCTGGACGAGATCGTCTGATGCCGATCCGGGTGACCCTGGACGAGATGCTCGTCCGCCGTGGCATGAAAGCGCGCGAACTCGCGGCGATGGTCGGCATCAGCGAAACCCAGCTGTCGCTGTTCCGCAGCGGCAAGGTCAAGGGCATCCGCTTCCGCACGCTGGCGAAGCTGTGCTTCGTGCTGGACTGCGCGCCGGCCGAGCTGCTCGGCTACGACCGTGACGCCGCCGACCTGCAGCAGGCCGACGACGACGCCTGAGGCACTCAGGCGATCTTGATGTCGCCGGTCTTGTCTTCGTAGGCCTTCTTCGGATCCACGCCGAGCATCAACTTCACTCCGGCGAGGAGGCTGTTCTCGTTGAGCCAGACGTGGGCGTCTTCCGGGTCCATGCGCAGCAGGCGCAGCTTTGGATCGTCCTTGCCGCCCTCGAACCACGCGGCGATGAACGGGTTCCACAGGCGGTCGATCACTGCCGGATCGTTGTCGACCACGATCTTGCCGCTGACCGTGGCGAACACGGCGTGGTCCTTACTGGCGACCGTCGCCGTGGCCTGCTTGCCCAGGCTGCCGCGCAGGCTCTCGGCCAGGTCGGTGTCCGAGGCGGTGAAGAACCAGAGCGGTGCCTGCTGGTCTTCGGCCAGCACCGTCATCGGTCGCGGTGCGACGCCGGTGATGCCCAGCATCACCGTGCGGTCGTGGTCGATGACCTTCCAGAACTTGCGTTCAAGGTCGCGTGCATCGGTCATGGCCAACTCCTTTCCTTCCGTGGGGGAGCTCAGGAATACCAGCCAGGCAGTGACGGACGCGGCAAGGAACCGCGTTGCGGCTTACTTCCGCGTATAGACCATCTCCATCATCTTCATTTCCTTGCTGTCCGGCCCGGGGCCGTGCATTTCGAAGAGTTGCTCCGACGGGCTGGTCCAGCGGATCGCAATACGCGCCGTCACCGGTTTCTTGCTGACCGGGTCGTCCCAGTGCGCGGTGAAGGCGCAACGGGCCTGTGCGTCGCAGGTGCCGGTGCCGGTGGTGAGGCCGGTCGTCATGCTGTCGTTCCACGTGGTCCAATACGTGCCGGTGACGTTGTCGAACCCGGTCAGGCCGAAGCCGGTATAGGGCTGGCCGTACATGCTGGAGCTCAACTCCTCGCTGACCACGCGGCCACCGAGCATGACCTTGCGCGACGCCGTGCCGGTGGATTCCGACGGCGGCGCGCCCGGTGCGCTCCAGCTCTTGATCACGACGTTGTATTCACCGGCGGTCATCGACAGCCCCGCGTGCGCGATGCCGGGCGTGCCGGCCTTCTGGTAAGCCTCCATCATCGCGGCTTCCTCGGCAGACATCTTCGGCGCGTCCTGCGCCTGCAGCGGCATCGACAGGCACAGCGACAGGGGCAGCAGGGCAAGCACGGGCAGGCGGTTCATCGGCGTCTCCAGGGTGGGGCGGGTTCGCGGCGGGCGAGGTTCGAGTATAGGTCGCTGCCGCGATGCACCAGGCGACAAGGCGGGCCTACACTGCGTCGTCCCTCCCATCGAGACCGGCCATGCGCCTGCTGCTGCCCTTCGCGTTGTCGCTGTGCATCGGCACGGCCGCTGCCGCTGATCCCGTGGTTCCGACCGCGGCTCCGACGTTCGATGCCGCGCTGGCGCAGCGCACCGGCGCGGACGAGCGCGGGATGCGCCGCTACGTCCTGGTGATCCTCAAGACCGGGCCGACGCGGATGCCGGATGGCGAGGCGCGCACGGCGATGTTCGCCGGGCACATGGCCAACATCGGGCGGTTGGCGAAGGAAGGGAAATTGGCGCTGGCCGGACCGTTCATGCAGGATCCGGCGGGCTGGCGCGGGTTGTTCGTGCTGGCGGTGGACGATATCGAGGCCGCCAGGGCCCTGGTCGCAACCGACCCGGTGATCATCCACGGCGAGATGATCGCGGAGTACCACCCCTGGTATGGCTCGGCGGCGAACATGCTGGTATCGGAATGGCACGACCGCCTGGTGCCGCCAGCCAAGCCGACGCCCTGACGGTCGCACGGTTCAGCCGGCCGAGATCCGCACGCAATTGCGGCCTGCATCCTTGGCCTGGTATAGCGCGATGTCGGCATCGCGCAGCAGCCGTTGCCGGTCTTCGGGCGCATGCAGGTGGCGACTGGCGACGCCTGCGCTGATCGAGACCCGTGCATCCTGCGGGCCATCGGGAATCTGCACGGTCATCGCGGCGACTGCCGCACGCATGCGCTCGGCGACATCGGCGGCGGTCGCGGTGTCGATCCCCGGCAGCAGGCAGGCGAATTCCTCGCCGCCGTAGCGGGCGAGCAGGGCGCCTGCGGGCGCGCGCGACGCCATCGCTTCCACGATCCTGCGCAGCACTTCATCGCCGGCCGGATGGCCGTGGCGATCGTTCAATTCCTTGAAGTGGTCGACGTCGAAGAACACCAGCGCCGCCAGGCTGCCGGCCGGCGTGCGCTCCAGCGTGTCCAGCAGGCGCCGGCGATTTGCCAGCCCGGTCAGCGCATCGCGATAGGACAGGTCGAGCAGGCGCGCATTGGCGGCGTCCTCCAGCGCGCGCTTGCACAGGGTGTCGCCCCACGGCACCACCAGGCCTTCCGGGATCTGCAGGCTGCTGCTGTTGCGGGCGTAGAGGACATGCTGCAAACCGGCGCTCTCGTCGATCGCGGTCATGCAGGTCGATTCAAGGCCGGTCGCCGATTCCAGCAGGCCGAGCAGCGGGCGCACGAACTGCTCCAGCGAGTGCGAATCGGTGATGGCATCGGCGAGCTGGACGATGAGTCGCCGGTCGAGTTCACTGCCTGTCTTCAGCGCGTCGTCCTTTCGCGTGCCCGCATCAATGCATGGCCGGCAGTGTGCCATCCCCGGGGTACGTGCTGGCGACCCGGTCGCGACCCGCCGCCTTGGCGCGGTAGAGCGCATGGTCGGCCGCCTCCATCCAGCTGCGCAGGTCCGCCTGGATCGTCGGCGGTTCCGCGCTGCCGATGCTGACCGAACTCCGCAGCGACGGCAGGGTGGGCAGGTCGAGCGTGGCGACCCCGATGCGGATGCCCTCTGCGATGCCGTGGGCCTGTTCCGCCGCGACCGGCATCACGATCGCGAATTCGTCGCCGCCCAGGCGCCCGGCATGGCTGCCTTCCGGCAATGACGCGCGGATGACCCCGGCGATGCCGCGCAGCACGTCGTCGCCGATGGCATGGCCGTGGCGGTCGTTGATCGCCTTGAACAGGTCAACGTCGACCAGCAGCATGCTGGCGGGCTGCCCGGCGGCGTGGCTGGCCAGCATCGAGCCTGCCTGCTGCTGCCAGTGATCGCGGCTCTGCAGGCCGGTCAGCGAATCGGACCGGGTCAGTTCATCCAGCCGCAGGTTCTGCTTCTGCACCTTGCGGACCAGGCGGTAGCTGCTGGCGCTCACCGTGAGCGCGTGGATGACCATCAATGGCAGGCAGGCCAGCAGGACCGACGTGCTGGTGGCGATGTCGAAGTGCAGTCCGGCCAGCAGCGTCATCACCAGCATCGCCGCCAGCATGCCCAGCAGGGAACGCGACCACAGCCCGCGCACACCGGCGTTGATCTTGTCGGCGGTGGCCACGGTGACCAGCATCGCCGACGGCAGCAGGTTGAAATGCATGATCGGCGCCAGGCTGCCGGCCATCGCCGAATCGATCATGAAATTGGTCAGCTCGGCGCGGTAGGGAACCCGGCTGTAGTGGGCACGCAGTCGCGCCACGTGCGGCCAGGCCAGGCCGCAGAACAGCGTCCATGCCCAGGCGGGCCAGCCGGCATCGAGTTCATGCAGCACCACCAGCACGGGCAGCACGGCCAGGCCCATGCCCAGGGTGCGCATCGGATACGTGCGGCGATGCAGGTTGCGTAGGTGCGGCGGCACGCCGGTGCCGTCGCCGTCCTCGCGGTGGTGGTTGCGTCCCATGCCGGCTCCCCCCAGAGCAGCCGCCAGTGTGCGCGAGGAGGCGCCTCGACGCCAACGCCACTGCTTGATTGCTAGGCTGCGTCGCTCATGAAGCTGAAGCAGGAGCACGCCATGGCGACCGGATGGGCCGGCGACGGCGCGGTGCAGGATCAGATAGACGCCACCGTGAAGGATGCGATCCAGCGTGCCCGCAGCCGCCTGCCCAGCGGGCCGGGCCGCCTGCAGTGCCAAGACTGCGATGCCGCGATCCCCGAGGCGCGTCGCAAGGCGTTGCCGGGCGTGCGCCTGTGCGTGGCCTGCCAGGACGTCCATGATCGCGAGGAAGCGGGCACCGCCGGCTACAACCGTCGCGGCAGCAAGGACAGCCAGTTGCGTTGAGCCACCCGAAGTCGGTCGGGCGCGGGCATCGGCAAAAAAAACGGTTCTTCTCCCATCTGAGGGAGAGGCGCACGGCCGACCCGGTTAGTTTGCAGTTGTCGAGTCAACAAACCGGGGGTCGGCCGTGGCCGACGGCGATTGTATTGCCAGCTCGCTGGGTGGGTGGGATACCGGGTTGAGGGCTGGCGGCACGCGCACCGCGGCGCGCGTCGCTGGCTGGTGTTGGAGCTGACCCCGGTGCCTGGTCACGTTCTCCACTGCAGCGGCTGTGGCGATGCGGTGGCTGCGATCCATGACCGCACGGTG
>NZ_JAYRTQ010000013.1:0-68682 GCF_041919455.1 Thermomonas sp. | reverse complement strand
CGGCGGCAACAACCGCGCCACCGCTCTGTCCTTGAATGCCTTGCCGTATCGAGCCACTGCGTTCTTCCTTCATTGCCGCCGAGGTGATGGGATCTATCGGGGCGACAACTATTCTGACGCGGCGGGCTTCTTCGGCGGCGCGTTCGGCGTTGAGGGCGACCAGGCGTTCGAGGATGGTGTCGTCGAAGGCGCGCTTGGCGTCGGCTCTTGCTCCCTCCCCTGCGTGAAGGGGAGGGTTGGGGAGGGGTTGTTCCTTGCCTGAATGCTCAGCGCTGCGCGCTTCACACCCCCTCCCAACCTCCCCCTGCCCGCAGGGGGAGGAGCTAACAGCATCATTGCCGTGGCTCGCGCGCAGCAGCGGCAGCAGGTCGGTCCAGCCGTAGGCGTCGAGGACGGCGGCGTCCAGTTCGTCGTGGAGTTGGCGCAGCACGGAGACCAGGCCGTGTTCGTGGATGGTGCGTTCCTTGGCGGTGAGGGGTTCGCCGCTGCGGAGCTTTTCCAGTACGTTGTACATGCCGGTGAGGGTGAGGTCGGGGTGTGCGGCTTGCTGGTGTTTGCGGTGGGCGTCGAGGTGTTCGGCAATGTCGCTGATGCTGGTTCGTTGGGCGTCCGTGGCTACCGGGAACGGGAACGGCTCGAAGCAGCGCAACTTGTTGTAACGAGGATCGTTGCCCACTCCTAAGCGACCTCCGGCGGCCAGTGCCCACACTTGATGCACTTCACTTGAGAGAACTCCTAGCGATTCCGCCCTCTCATCAGCCACCGTAACCAGTGAGCTGTCGGGGGTCATCTCGATAGGCAAGAAGGTGAAGAACCGATGCTTCGATGTTTCTAATGTCACCAGGTAACGGGAAAGAGCCGCAGTGGCGGAACGGAACTGCTGCCGAGGGTGACCAATGATCCACCATCGATCGCGAAAAACCGGGTTGCGATTGAGATCGCGCTCAGGCTTCGCGCGTTCCAGCAAATGTTGATAAGCCGCTGGATAGTGCATGCGCACTTGCTCGGCTTGCATGCCAAAGAAATCGATCACGAACAATCCGCGCATGCTCTGCGATACATCCCGCCCGTTGATATACGGACGAACATGACGCTCGATGCCCTGCACCCGGCCAAGCCCTAATTCAGTTGCTTGATGACAGGTGATTTGGAATGCAGACCCGATTGTTTTCATCCCCACCGAGCACAGATTAGCGTTGGCGTTGAGCGGTTTGGCTTGGGTCACGTCGATACCGATTGTGAGATCTCCATTGATGCGACCACTATCGGTGGTCATCGCGATCACAAGGTCGTCGTTTCCTTGCTCAGCGGTCTCTCGCTCGGCGACTACGGTAAGTAAACGGCCGTTTTTGTGTCCAGACTCACCGACAGTCATGGCGATCCGGACAGCGGCTCCTTCCGCACCATCCACCCATGGGTGATCTGGAATCGCAAACACTAGGGACACAGGCTGGCTGCCTTCGAGATGCGGCTCTACCGCTCTACGAACGTATGATTGCCTGAGACTATTTGTGGTGATGAGGCCGAATCGGCGCAATGCACCACGCGCAGTCAGTACCGCCGCATGGTGCCACCAGCGCATCACTAAATCGGTCGCTTGCGGAACTTCAGGCCATGCCTCTTGAATCGCATCAACATAGCCATCGCCCAGCGCATCCCGCATGCGCTTTGAACCAATAAACGGCGGATTCCCCACCACGAAATCCGCCTGCGGCCACGCCGCCTTGCGCGGATTCAAATAGCGTTCAATCGGCTTGCGCACCGTCTCGTCCGGAATCTTCTCGCCAGTCACTGGCGAGACCTTCATCGTCTCCCCATCCCAACGCGTGACCGGCACACCGCGTTCGTCCGTCACGTAGTCCATGCGGTCGTAGGCCAGCACCGCGTCGCGATTCTCGATGTTGCGGAAATCGCGAATCACCGGGGTGGGCGGATTGACATCGCCACGGGTGCGGAAATGCCATTGCAGGTAACCGATCCACAACACCACTTCGGCAATCGCTGCGGCGCGCGGATTGATCTCGATGCCCAGCAGGTTGTGCGGGTCCACGGTTTCGCCGCCGAGGGCGTCGGCGCGATCAAAGCCCAACGCCAGCCCGGCTTGCTGGTAGCCCATGTCATCCAGCGCGCCCAGCACTTCGCCTTCCAGCCGCTTCAGGTGTTCCAGCGTCACGTACAGGAAGTTGCCGCTGCCGCAGGCGGGGTCCAGCACGCGCACGTTGCACAGGCGGTGGTGGAAGTGCAGCAGCGCCTTGACCGCATCGTCGTGCTTGCCTTCTGCGGCAAGCGTCAACGCGGCGGCTTGGGCGTCGCTCCATTCGGCGCGCAGCGGTTCGATCACGGTGGGCAACACCAGCCGTTCCACGTAGGCACGCGGGGTGTAATGCGCGCCCAGCTTGTGGCGCTCGCCCGGGCTGAGCGCGCGTTCCAGCAGGGTGCCGAAGATGGCCGGCTCCACGTGTTCCCACTTGGCCTTCGCGGCCTTGATCAGCAGTTCTATCTGGGCGCGATCCAGCGGCAAGGTGTCCTGCTGCTTGAACAGCTTGCCGTTGAAGCGCAGCACGTCATTGGCGAGCACCGCGGAAAAACCGCCGCTGTCCATGTCACGCCACAACTGGCCGACCATGCGCATGGCGGTGTCGGGTTGTTCGACATGGCGGATCAGCAGGTCGCGGAAGCTGTCGTGCGGCAGCAGGCGCACGTCTTCGGCGAACATGGTGAACAGGCAGCGCATCAGGAACTGGGCGACGGACTCGGCGTCATGGCCGCTGCGTTCCAGCGACTTGGCGAGCTCGGCCAGTTGCCTGGCGATGTCGCGGGTGACGCGCGCGGCTTCGCGGCTTGGATCCAGCGTCAGCGGATCGATCCAGACCTTGCGCAGGCGTTCGAGGATGTCCGGCTTGCGCAGGTCGTCCAGCGTGATGCGGTGGCTGCGCGGGTCCGGGAACGGAACATACGCGCCGCCGCTGCGGCTGAACTCCGAATACAACTCGATGCGATGGCCGACATCGACCACCACCAGGAACGGCGGGCGCCCCTCGCTCGCCGGCAACGCGCGGGCGTAGTTCTGCGCTTGCGAATGCGCGCGCAGCATGGCTTCGTCGAAACCGCGGGTCTGGGTGTTGGCGCGGAACTTCTTGGATTCCAGGACGAACGCGCCGCGCCGGTACAGATCCACGCGCCCGGCGCTCTTGCTGCCATCGGCATGCTGGAACGTCAGCGGGCGCTCGAACATGTAGTCCTGTTCGGGCGTGGGATGCGGGCGCTCCACGCCCAGCAATTCGCACAGCTCGATCAGGAAACTTTGCGAGGTCGAGAGTTCCGAGGCGCTGACGCCTTTCCACTTGGTGATCAGCCGCTCTGCCGCGGCAACGTCCGTGTTGGTCATGGTCCCTCCCCTGTCCCGGAGCATACGACACCGGAAGATGGTCGCAGGGAGGCGATGGAGGGCGTCGCGGCCAGGTCCGCTCCCACAAGAGCGGATTGCCTGGTGCGGCGGAAACGACGAAGGGGCCTTGCGGCCCCTTCGTTTCGATCATCGCGATAACGCGTTACTGCGGCGACACATCCACGCGGACGCGCACGCGTTCGCCGGGGTGGTAGTCCATGCGCCGAGTGTAGCGACGGCCAGCATATTCGTAGGTGACGTCGTAGGCGGTGGCGTTGCCGGTGCGGTAGCTGTCGTAGCCATCGTTGTAGCTGCCGTAGCCGTTGCTGCGCACGGGCTCCGGATCGCAGACGCGGACGCTTGCCGGACGCACGTAACGATCCTGCTGGGTCTGGTCGTAGATGTGGCGCCCGGCCATGCCGCCGACCATCGACCCGATCGCGGTGGTGGCGTAGGTGCCGCTACCGCCACCCATCTTGCTGCCCAGCACCGCGCCGGCAATGCCGCCGACGATGGTGGCGACGTTGCGGCCGCCCTGGTTGCCATAGCCGTAGCCGTCGCGCCCGCCGTAATAGCCGTCGTTGCGGTAGCTGCCGCTGGAATAACCGTCGCGCTCGTAGCGGCCCGCGGTCGTGGTTTCGTAGCAGCGCTGGTTGCCGTAGCTCGCGCTGCGGCGATCGTCATAGCCGCCGTAGCCGCTGTCGAAAGCGGGGTCCACACGGATCACCCGGGCGTAGTCGTAATGAGCCTCGCGCTGGCTGCCGTCACCGCGGGTGTCATAGCGGTCGTTCTGGTAGCGGCCGTCGTAGCCGGACTGGGCGAATGCAGTGGTGCTGGCGGCGATCAGGCCAATGGCCAGCAGGGCGGAGGAAAGGCGCTTCATGGTGGTTCCCCGTCGCCGGGGTAAGAGGATGGTCCGGCGCAAGCGAACACTGCGGCCTGCGCGTTGACGCGAAGCTGAATTGGGAGCTGCGCAGCAAACCCGTTTAGCGCGCCGACAGCTCCGCGCCCATGCTGCAGCGCAAGACCGGGGGCCGCCGATTCCGCGCTAAGGTGCCAGTCCGCCATGACCGCCCGCCGAGCGCACTGCTCCGGCGCACAGCGCGGACAGCCATGACGCCACGTCCATTCGCACGCGAAGGAGGAACGGGCTCATGTCCTACAGCACTCAGCAAATCCGCAATGTGGCCCTGGCAGGCCACCCCGGCGCCGGCAAGACCACCCTGTTCGAAGCCCTGCTGCATGCCGGCGGCGCCATCCAGAGGGCAGGCAGCATCGAACGCGGGAGCACGGTCTCCGACTTCGACCCGATCGAACGTGAGCGCAGCCATTCCATCGACGCCGCGATCGCCAGCATCGACCACGCACCACACGGGCAACCGCCCATCCACGTCAACCTGATCGACACCCCCGGCTATCCGGATTTCCGCGGCCCCACGCTGTCCGCGCTGGCGGCGGTGGAGACGGTGGCGGTGGTGGTCGATGCCGACACCGGCATCAGCTACGGCACCCAGCGGATGATGGCGCACGCCAAGGCGCGCGGTCTGTGCCGGGTGATCGTGGTCAACAAGATCGATCATCCGGGCGCGAAACTCGGCGCGTTGCTGGACAGCCTGCGCGAGACCTTCGGCACGGAAGTGCTGCCGCTCAACCTGCCGGCCCAGGGCGGCAAGGCGGTGGTCGATTGCTTCTGGCAATCCGGCGGCGGCAGCGACCTCGGCCCGGTCGCCGACTGGCACCGCCGGATCATCGACCAGGTGGTCGAGGTCAACGAAACCGTGATGGACCATTTCCTCGACCTGGGCGAAGACGGCCTGTCCGGCCAGGAACTGCACGACGCCTTCGAGCAATGCCTGCGCGAGGGCCACCTGGTGCCGGTGTGCTTCGTGTCCGCGCGCAGCGGCGCCGGCGTGCGCGAGTTGCTGGATGTCGCCGAACGCCTGTTCCCGCATCCCGGCGAAGCCAACCCGCCGCCCTTCATGAAGGGCACCGGCGACGAGGCGCAGCCGATCGTCGCCACGCCCGATCCGCAGGCCCACGTCATCGCCGACGTGTTCAAGATCATCAACGATCCCTTCGTCGGCAAGCTGGGCATCTTCCGCGTCTACCAGGGCACGGTGAAGAAAGACACGCAGCTGTTCGTGGACGACGGCAAGAAGGCGTTCAAGGTCGCCCACCTGTTCAAGCTCAAGGGCAAGGACCACGTCGAAGTGGCGCAGGCGATCCCCGGCGACATCGCCGCAGTGGCCAAGATCGACGACCTGCATTTCGATGCCGTGCTGCACGACTCGCACGACGAGGACCATATCCACTTGGCACCGCTGGACTTCCCCAAGCCGATGTTCGGGCTGGCAGTGGAGCCGGCCAGCAAGGGCCAGGAACAGAAGCTGGCGACCGCGCTGCACAAGCTGGCGGAGGAAGATCCGGCGTTCCTGGTCGAGCACAACATCGAGACCAACGAGACCGTGATGCGCGGCCTGTCCGACCTGCACCTGCGGGTGATGCTGCAACGGTTGAAGGACAAGTACGGCGTGGACGTGAAGACGCATCCGCCGCGCATCGCCTACCGCGAAACCATCAGCGGCAACGCCGACGGCCATCATCGGCACAAGAAGCAGACCGGTGGCGCGGGGCAGTTCGGTGAAGTGTTCCTGCGCGTCGAACCGCTGCCGCGCGGCGGCGGTTTCGAGTTCGTCGACGAAGTGAAGGGCGGCACGATTCCCGGGCAGTTCCTGCCGGCGGTGGAGAAAGGCGTGCGCCAGGTGCTGTCCGGCGGCGCGGTCGCCGGCTACCCGATGCAGGACGTGCGCGTCATCGTCTACGACGGCAAGCACCATCCGGTCGATTCCAAGGAAGTCGCGTTCGTGGCCGCCGGCAAGAAGGCATTCCTCGATGCCATCGCCAAGGCGCGGCCGCAGGTGCTGGAGCCCATCGCGGAACTGGAAGTCACCGCACCCGAGCAGCACATGGGCGACATCAGCGGCGGCCTGTCGAGCAAGCGCGCGCGCATCAACGGCACCGATGCGCAGCGCGGCGAGATCGTGGTCAAGGCGCAGGTGCCGCTGTCGGAACTGGAAGGCTATGCGGCGGAACTGAAATCGGTCACCGCCGGCCGCGGCAGGTACGCGCTCGATTTCAGCCATTACGAACCGGTGCCTGCGCAGGTCCAGCAGAAGCTGGTCGAGGCCTGGAAGTCGCCGCACCACGACGAGGACTGAGCCGACACGCTCGCTTCACCCGCCTTCGCGATGCTGGTGGCATGCCCGCTCCGCATGCCGCCCGTCGCGCCCGCCGCCGCTGGATCCCGAGTCTCTGGTTCCTGGTCGTCGTCGCGATTGCGCTCGGCCTGTGGTGGCGCGCATCGCCGGTGCCGCGTGCACTGCCGGAGTTGTTCCGTTTATGGCGAATGCCGCCGGCATCCGAGGTCGCGGTGCCGGTCGATGGCGTGCGGGTGCGAGGCATCGCCGATACGTGGGGCGGCGCACGCGATGGCGGACGCAAGCACGAAGGCACCGACATCTTCGCCGAGCGTGGCACGCCGGTGGTGAGCGCGACCGATGGCATCGTGCTGCGGATCGGCGATTACGGAATCGGCGGCAAACATGCCTGGGTATTGGGGCCCGGCGGCGAACGCCACTACTACGCCCATCTCGACGACTGGGCGCCCGGACTGCATGTATGGCAGCGATTGCGCACAGGTGAGGTGCTGGGCACGGTCGGCAATACCGGCAACGCGCGCACCACCCCGCCGCACCTGCATTACGGCATCTACACCACCGAAGGTGCGGTCAATCCGCACCCTCGCCTGCGCGACCCGAAACCGGCACACTTGAACGCGTCGCCGCAGCCCCGCTAACCCGGCGTTCACCGCCGGCGCCGAGGATGCAGGTTCCGTCACCGCCGAGATCGCCATGCGCAGATTCCTTCCGCTCCTTGCGCTCCTGCTTGCCGCATCGCTGGCGGCCTGCTCCAGCCTGGGCACGTCCGTGCTGCTGGGCCGCGACATCACCTTCTCCGCGCCGCAGTTGCAGGCGCAACTGGATCGCAAGTTCCCGCGCGACTACAAGAAGCTCGGTGGGCTGCTCAACTTCAGCCTGATGAACCCGCGCCTGAGCCTGCCGCCCGGCGGTCGACTGCACCTGGAGTTCGACATCGGCATGGGCGGCCCCGGCAGCGCGCGTACGCCGTCCGGCCATTTCAGCGTGGAAAGCGGGCTGCGCTTCGATCCCGGCACCCGCGGCCTGCACATGGACCAGCCGGAGATCGTCGCGGTGGACGTACCCGCGCTGGGCGGGGTGATGAACGACAGCGCACGCAACATGCTCAACAGCTGGCTGCTGGACTATGCGCGCGAGGAACCGGTATACCGCCTCGACGACAGCACCGTGGGCCGCATGGCCTCGCGGCGCATCGAACGGGTCGACATCGATCCCGGCCTGATCACCATCCGACTGGACTGACATGCATCGCACACGCCTTCCGATCATCGCCACGCTGGCCGCCCTGCTGCTTGCCGGCTGCGGCAAGGACACCGCCCCGGGCACCAGCGGCGCAACCGGCGAAGACGGCCTGCCAAAGCCCGATGCCGTCAGCGGCTCGGTGACCGGCATGCCCAACCCCGGCGAATCCACGCCCAATCCGGGCCAGCCGGTCGATGTGCCGCCGGTGGACGAACTCGACGTTCCCGCGGACATCGTGCCGGTCGATGGCGAAGCAGCGACCGACATCGATGGCATGCCGCAGACCGCCACGCCGGAGCCACCGGAACCGGAAACCATGCCGATGCCGCCCCCGGAGTCCGCCGTGCCTGCCAATGGCGGCGACACCGGCAATCCGGGCATGGACGCGCAATGAGGCACACGCTGCTGGCCGTCAGCGCGATGCTGCTGGTCGCCGCGTGCTCGCCCGCGCCAGCCCCCACTCCCGCACCACCGGCCGCCAAGCCCGCGCCGGTGGCAACGCCCGCCGCCGAAGTACCTGCGCCGTTGGAGGCGGGCACCGCGACACCGGTCGTCGAGAACTGGGAACTGCCGGGCGACCTCGGCCCGCTGACTACGCAGGCGCAACTGGAAGCGCGCTTCGGCAAGGCGAACCTGCGCGAGGAAACCTTCGACGGCGCCGAAGGCATGGGCACCTATCCGGTATTGGTCGCATTTCCCGATGACCCAGCCAAGCGACTGGAATTGCTGCTGGATGCCGACAACAAGGATGCGCCGATCCAGGAATTGCGCGTGACCGGCACGGAGTCGAAGTGGCATGACGCCACCGGGCTACGTCCAGGCATGACCCTGGCCGAACTGGTCAAGCTCAACGGAGCACCGGTGAGTTTCTACGGCCTGGCCTGGGACTACGGCGGCACCGTGCAGGACTGGCACGGCGGCAAGCTGTCCAACGCGGTCGGCACCCCCTTGTTCCGCCGCGTCACCCTCACTGCCCGCACCGGCGCGGACGACAACGCGTTGCCGCAGGGCGACGCCACCTTCCGCAGCGACGACCCGAAGTGGGCCAATGCCGTCAAGGACATGATCGTCGGCGAGCTGGGCATCAGCTGGCCGCACGAAGGCGAAGACTGATCGCTACAGCTCGAAGCGGTAGGCCAGCTTCACGACGAGTTGTTCGTCATTGCGCAGGCTGAAGGCATCGTTGAACTGGTCGAAGGCACCGGCGGAGTACGGGTCGTAGCCGAAGCCGCCGCGTCCGTAGACGACATACAGGTTCGACAGCGGCGCGAGCTCGTAGCGGTAGCGCACCTGGAAGCCCATGTTGCGCAGGCTGAAGGGCTGCACCGGATCGTTGCTCACCACGCCGCGGCCGTCCGCGCCGAGCCGCCATGCGATGGGGTCGTCGGCATCGAAGCCCAGCGCTTCCAGCTTCACCCGCAATTCCTGCCGCGTACCGATGTTCCAGTTGAGGCTGGCGCTGAGGTCGTAGCGGTTCATGTGGAAACCGGCGACCACGTTCTCGTAACCGGGGCCGAGTTCATTGCCTTGCCAGATGAGTTGTTCCTGGTCCATCACGTGGCCCATCCACAACTCGATGTTGAGCGCATCGTTGATGTAGTAGGTGCTGCTGACCGACGCGCTCCAGGCATACGGCGTGTCCTGGCGCAGGCCGCTGGCCACGCCGATGCTGCCCTCCACCCCGAACTCCCAGTTGCCGCGCCGCGGGAAGTTGCGGCCGATGAAGCCATTGCCGCCGTTGCGCACCCGCATCGGCCCGTGGCCGCGGGTGATCTCGTCGTCGAAGGCGGCGGTGCGCAGTTGCAGGTTCCAGTTGAGGTTGCCGCCGCCGCGGCGCTGGCTGTTGCCGTTGAAGCGGAACTGCCGCTGCAGCCACAGGCCGTCGTTGTTCTGCATGCCCTCGATGCGGAAGCGCAGGTTGTGCGATGACCACGCGGAATCCGCCGGCAGCTCGGTGATGCGCTTGCCGACCTCGAGCTGCGCGTAGTTGAGGTCGTTGCGGCCCAGGTAGCCGGCATCGTTGACCTCGAAGTCCTCGCCGTAGTGGATCAGCAGGCCGGTGAGGCTCCAGCCCTTGGCGAAGGTCTTCTGGGCGATGCTGGTGAAGGCGACGTCGCGGGTGTGCTGGCCGGCCTGTTCGATGTCGCTGCCCACCAGCGTGCTGGAGACCGTCAAGCTGGGATCGGGCTGCCAGCGATGATCGAAGCCGAGCACGTTCGCGCTTCGATCCAGCAACGGCCGGTCGACATTGGTCAGCATCGCGCCGAGGTTGTGCGCGCCGAACGCACGCTGCAGGCGCAGCGCGCTGAAGCGGCGGCCGCCATCGCCGCCCTCGTCGGCCAGGAACGCACCGTACTGGGTCGCGCCGATGCTGCCGTTGAACTTGATCGCGCCGGTGATGTCGGCCGGGCCGCTGCAGGTCGCGCCCGGCACGAAGCAATCGTCCGATGCCGCGCCGATGCGCCGCGTGTAAAGCAACTGGCTGTTGTCGAACAGCAGGCCGAAGTCGAAGAAACCCTGGTTCTCGGTGAAGAACGGGCGCTTGTCGCTGAAGAAGGTTTCCTGCGCGCCGAAGTTGACCACCAGCGAATCGCTCTCGACCTGGCCGAAATCCGGGTTGATCGTCGCGGTCAGCTGGAACTGGCTGTTCGGCTTCCAGAAGATGTCGGCGCCGGCATCGAACTGGTTGTCGCGGGAGACCAGGTCGTGCAGGCCGACCACGTAGGGCGTCACCGCGAGCAGCGACTGCGAGTAGACCGGGATCTCGATCTTCTCGAACTGGTTGAGGAACTGCGGGCGTTCGAACGTGACCGCCGGCCAGGCCATGCGCTCCCCGACGCTGCCGACCACCCGGTCCAGGTAGATCGCGACGGTGCGCTTGTCGCCAGTGGCCTTCTTCATCGGCGCGGTGTGCCACGGGATCAGCAACTCCGCCGTCCATTCGCCATCGCCATCGACCACCGCGTGCTGCCAGCTACCGTCCCAGTCGCTGCTGAAGTTGCCGCCGCTGGTGATGGTGGAGTCCTGGATGCTGTCGCTGGCGGTCAGGGTGAAATCGTAGCCGCTGCGACCATCGCCGTCGAAATCCAGCATCACGTTGACCCGGTCGATGGCCACGTCCTGATCGCGCGCGCTGCGCTGGCGTGGGGTTTCCACGCCCGCGATCTTGCTGTTGCGGAAGGCGACCGCCAATCCGTCCGGTGTGGCCAGGATCCAGGCCTCGGTGGGATGCCGGGTGGAGGACTGGGTGAACGGCTGCACCATCCTGAAGTCGGTGACATGGCGCGCGCCCTGCCATTCGGCGGGATCGATCACGCCATCGACCTTGACCTGGGCAAGCGCGGGCGAGGACAACGCCGCCAGCACGGCAAGCGAGAGCAGGGAGGTCTTGGGACGGGACAGGCGCATGGACATCACGGGCGGGCAGCACGGCTGCGATGACGCGCAAGGTAACGGGATCGTTAACCGTTACCGACTGGCACAAGTCATGTAAACCTTCGTCAGGTGCGAGGCATCGCAGTTTCGCCGTCATCCCTGCGAAGGCAGGGATCCAGTGACTTCAAGCCCAGATAGCAAAGACACTGGGTTCCTGCCTTCGCAGGAACGACGAGCAAAAAACCTCAGCGCTTCGGCCGCAGCATCGTCCCGGTGCAGTCCTTCGCGCCGCAGCGGCAGGCCCAGATCTTCTTCAGCCGCGGGGTGTGGCGTTCGGCCAGGGTGATGCCGTAGTCGTAGGTCAGTTCCTCGCCCGGCTTGATCGCGCGGATCGATTCGATGAACACCCGCGACTGCTTCGGGTCGTCCTCGTTCTCGTCCAGGATCGCCTCGCAGTTCGGCGCGCAGCTGTGGTTGATCCAGCGCGCATCGTTGCCCTCGAGGCCACCGTCGATCACCCAATCCTCGTTCAGCGTGAACAGGAAGGTATGGCCGCTGTCGGCATCGCCGCTATCGCCGGCATCCACGTCCTCGTGGGTGCGCCGCCGGCCCTTGTACTCGATCAGGCGCTCGCCCTTCTTGATCTGGGCGACGGCGAACATGCCGTTGCCGTGGATGGCGGACTTGCGGGTGACGATCTTCTTCGGCATCGGACGGCGCTGCGGGTCGGGGCCTGCATTGTGGGGCACGCAGGCGACCACGTCACCGCACTGACGGGTTTGCGCGCCCTCGACCGTTTGCCTTGCGGACACCGCCGCAGGACCACAGGATGCCACGCCTCCTTGCCATGCCGACCTGCATCGCGACCGCATGCCTGGCGCTGTCGGCGTGCACCGCGCCCGCCGCGCCGACACCCGCAAGCACCAGCCCGGCGATCGCCAGCATCGATCGCGACGCCGAGTTGCTGGCACGCGGCGACTATCTGGTGCGGATCTCCGGCTGCAACGACTGTCACACGCCGGCCTATGGCGAGCGCGGTGGCGACGTGCCGCGCGACCAGTGGCTGGTCGGTTCGCCGGTGGGGTTCTCCGGGCCGTGGGGCACCACCTACGCCGCGAACCTGCGCATCAAGGCCGCCGAGATGGACGAAGCCGGCTGGCTGGACTACACCGCCAAGCTGCACACCCGCCCGATCATGCCGGACTTCGCGTTGCGCGCGATGAGCGAAGATGATCGTCGCGCGTTGTACCGCCTCATTCGTTCGTTGGGTCCGGGTGGCAGCAAGGCCCCGGACTACCTGCCGCCCGGCAAGACTCCGCCCGCGCCCTACCTGCAACTGGTGCTACCACCCGCGCCGCCGGCGGCCACGGCCGCGCCGGTTGCTGCAGGCTGACATCCACGCAAGCGACACGCGCTGCAGCGTGTCAACGCATCGCGCGGGTTCGGCGTTGTCCTGGCATCCCCCGAACGGATGCCCCCGATGAAACGCAGTGCCATCGCCGCGCTCCTGCTTGCCGGCATCGCCATCAGCTGGTTGCCGCAGGCAGGGGCGCAAGGGCTGCGTGAGCGCATGCAGCAGGCGCGCGAGGCCAGCCGCCAGGAACGTCCGGTTGCCGTGCCGGCGGGTGGCACCGCCATCCGCAACATCGCCTACGGCCCGGACCCGGCGCAAAGGTTCGACCTGTACCTGCCCGCCAACGCCTCTCGCGCGCCTGTCGTGTTCTACGTGCACGGCGGCGGCTGGGCCAACGGCGACAAGACCAATCCCGGACTGGCCGACAAGCTCGCGCACTGGTTGCCGAAGGGTTATGCCGTGGTCTCCAGCAACTACCGGATGCTCCCGGAGACGATGCCGCTGGAGCAGGCGCGCGACATCGCCCGCGCGGTCGCGACCGTGCAGCGACGTGCCGGCGAATGGCAGCTCGACCGCACCCGCGTGGTGCTGATGGGGCATTCCGCCGGCGCACACCTGGTTGCCCTGCTCGGCGCGGACCCGCGGATGCTGATCCAGGCCGGGGCAACGCCGGCGCGTGGCATCGTCTCGCTGGACAGCGGCGCGCTGGACGTGCCCGCACTGATGGGCCAGCGCCGGGTGCCGAAGCTCTACCACGAGGCGTTCGGTGCCGATCCCGCGTACTGGCGGTCGGTCTCACCGCAGCAGCAGCTGGCCCGCAACGGGTTGCCGATGCTGCTGGTCTGCGCCAGCGAGCGTCGCTTCCCGACCTCGCCCTGCGACGAAGCCCGCAAGTTCGCGGCGCGCGGCCAGGCGCTGGGCGTCTCGATGGCGGTGCAATCCGAGCCGCTCGACCACGGCGACATCAATCGCACCTTGGGTCAGCCATCGGCTTACACCCGCGCCGTCTCTGGCTGGATCGACCATCTCCTGCGCTGACCACGGGCCCGCGCTTGGCTGCGGCCGCCCGAAACCGTACAATTCCGGTACGTTTTCGAGCCGCCCCCGCCATGCTCCGCGTCACCAAGCTCACCGACTACGCCACCCTGATCCTGACCGTGCTCGCCGCGCGGCCGGGCGAGGTGCTCAGCGCCCCCGACCTGGCCGAACACGCCGGCCTGGAAGCGCCGACCGTGGCCAAGGTGCTGAAGCCGCTGGCCCAGGCAGGTCTGGTGGAAGGCTTCCGTGGTGCAAACGGCGGCTACCGGCTGGCCCGCGATGCCAGCGCGATCAGCCTGGTCGAGATCGTCGAGGCGATGGAAGGCCCGCTGGGCATGACCGAGTGCAGCCTGCACGACGGCCAGTGCGGCATCGAGCAATCCTGCGGCGTGCGCGCCAACTGGCGGCGGATCAACGACGTCGTCGCCGACGCCCTGCGCGGCATCAGCCTGGCGGAGATGCTCCGCCCTGCCCGGCCCCCGAACACCCGCAAGGCGATCGCCGCCCGCCTCGCGAACGCATGAGCAATCCGATGACCCGCCAGACCGCCATCATCGAAACCCCCGACGCCCCGCAGGAAAACGCGCAGATCCACGCGCGCCTGGGCCGCAAGTACGACGCCGGCTTCGTCACCGAGATCGAATCGGACTCCCTGCCGCCCGGCCTGTCCGAGGACATCATCCGTGCGCTGTCCGCGCGCAAGGACGAGCCCGAGTGGATGACGGAGTGGCGGCTGGCCGCCTACCGGCAGTTCCTGACCATGCCGGTGCCGCATTGGGCGAAGCTGGCGATCGATCCGATCGACCTGCAGTCGCTGAGTTACTACAGCGCGCCGAAGGGCCCGAAGTACGCATCGCTCGCCGACGTGCCGCAGGAATTGCTCGACACCTACGAGAAACTCGGCGTGCCGCTGCACGAGCGGGCGAAGCTGGCCGGCGTGGCGGTGGACGTGGTGTTCGACTCGGTCAGCGTTGGCACCAGCTTCCGCAAGGAACTCGCCGAGAAGGGCATCGTGTTCTGCTCGATGTCGGAAGCGATCCACGACTATCCCGAGCTGGTGCGGAAATACCTGGGAAGCGTGGTGCCGGTCGGCGACAACTATTTCGCCGCGCTGAACTCGGCGGTGTTTTCCGACGGCAGCTTCGTGTTCATCCCCAAGGGCGTGCGTTGCCCTATGGAACTGAGCACCTACTTCCGCATCAACGCGATCAACACCGGCCAGTTCGAGCGCACCCTGATCGTCTGCGAGGAATCCGCCTACGTTTCCTACCTGGAAGGCTGCACCGCGCCGATGCGCGACGACAACCAGTTGCATGCGGCGGTGGTCGAACTGGTCGCGCTGGACGATGCCGAGATCAAGTACAGCACCATGCAGAACTGGTATCCCGGCGACGAGAACGGCAAGGGCGGCATCTACAACTTCGTCACCAAGCGCGCGGAATGCCGTGGTGCGCGCAGCAAGGTCACGTGGACGCAGGTGGAAACTGGTTCGGCAATCACCTGGAAATACCCGAGCTGCGTGCTGCTGGGCGACGACAGCGTCGGCGAATTCCATTCGGTCGCGCTGACCCACCATCGCCAGCAGGCCGACACCGGCACCAAGATGATCCACGTCGGCAAGCGCACCAAGTCGAAGATCGTCAGCAAGGGCATCAGCGCGGGGCGCGGGCAGAATAGTTACCGCGGGCTGGTGAAAGTGGCGGCGGGCGCGGATGGCGCGCGCAACCACACCCAATGCGACTCGCTGCTGATCGGCAAGCAATGCGGCGCGCATACCTTCCCCTACATCGAGGTGAAGAACCCGACCGCGACCGTCGAGCACGAAGCGACGACGTCGAAGATCAGCGACGACCAGTTGTTCTATTGCCGCAGCCGCGGCATCGGCCAGGAAGACGCGGTCAGCCTGATCGTCGACGGCTTCTGCAAGTCGGTGTTCCGCGAACTGCCGATGGAATTCGCGGTGGAAGCGAAGAAGTTGCTGGACGTGAGCCTGGAGGGATCGGTGGGATGAAAACCCTGGCACTGCTGCTGTTGTTGCTGGTCGCCGGCCATGCGGCCGCCGGTGATGAACTTCGCTGCAATCCGGACGGATCGCAGAGCGAGATGAACATGTGCGCCCTCGACGATTTCGCTGCGGCGGACAAGGCGCTCAATGTCATGTATCGCGATGTCATGGCATGCAGCGCCGGCAACCCGGTGTTCGTCGGCAAGCTGAAGGATGCCCAGCGCCAATGGATCCGCTTCCGCGATGCCGAGCTGGCCGCGCGCTTCCCGGTCGGCCCGGGCGAGGACGAACGGATCGTGTACGGCTCGATGCACCCGCTGCTCTTCTACGGCGAGAAAACCAGATTGACCAGGGAGCGCACGCTGCAGTTGCGCACCTACATCGAAGACGTGGAACGGAACACGCATTGCGACCGCTCCCTGCTGAAGGAACCCGGGAACTACCATGCTGAAGATCGATAACCTCCACGCCACCGTCGCCGGCAAGGAGATCCTCAAGGGCCTCTCGCTGGACGTGAAGGCGGGCGAAGTGCACGCCATCATGGGACCGAACGGTGCTGGCAAGTCCACGTTGGGCAACATCCTGGCGGGACGCGAGGGCTACGAGGTCACTGACGGCAGCATCGAATTCGACGGCAAGCCGCTGCTGGAACTGGCGCCGGAAGAACGCGCCGCCGCCGGCGTGTTCCTGGCGTTCCAGTACCCGGTCGAGATCCCCGGCGTGAACAACACCTATTTCCTGCGCGCGGCTGCGAATGCGCAGCGCAAGGCACGCGGCGAGAGCGAACTGGACTCGATGCAGTTCCTGAAGAAGGTGCGCGAGAAGCTTGCGGTGCTGCACCTGAAGGACGAACTGCTCCATCGTGGTGTGAATGAAGGGTTTTCCGGCGGCGAGAAGAAGCGCAACGAGATCTTCCAGCTTGCCCTGCTGGAACCGAAGCTGGCGATCCTGGACGAGACGGATTCCGGCCTGGACATCGATGCACTGAAGTCCGTGGCCGATGGCGTCAACGCGCTGCGGTCGCCCGATCGCGCGTTCCTGGTCATCACCCACTACCAGCGCTTGCTCGACTACATCAAGCCGGACGTGGTGCATGTGCTGGCCGATGGCCGCATCGTCGAAAGCGGCGGCCCGGAACTGGCGCTGGAACTGGAAGAACACGGCTACGCCTGGCTGGAAGGCCGCAAGGCGCCGGGGCAGGCCGCCTGATGAGCGCGTTGCTGGATTCGTTCGCGACCGCGTTCGACGCGCTTGCCGCGCGCGATGCCGCCGGCCTTGGCGAGAGCCGCCGCAATGCCTTGGACAGCGCGCTGCGCGATGGCCTGCCCGGGCCGCGCAGCGAAGCCTGGAAGTACACCTCGGTGCGTGCGCTTGAACGCCGCGCGTTCGTTGCGCCGCCTGCAATCGCAACGGTCGATGCGGAAGCACTGGCCGCATTGACCAAGGCGATCCCGTCGCCGCGCATGGTCTTCGTCGATGGGCGCTTCGATGCCGGCAGCAGCGTGCTCGACGGATTGCCCGAAGGCATCGAAGCCTTGCCGCTGTCGCGCGTGCTGCACGAAGGTACGGCCCGCGATGCCAACGTCCTGCAGCGCCGCTATGCCGGGGCTGATCAAGTCTTTGCGGTGACCAATGCGGCGCTGGCCGAGGAAGGCGCAGTGATCCGCGTCGACCGTGCCATCGATGCGACACTGCACCTGGTCTTCGTCGCCACCAGCGGCGACATCGGCGTGCACCTGCGGCACCTCATCGACCTGCGCAACGACGCATCGCTGTCGCTGGTCGAGCATCACCTCGCATTGGGCGAAGACCGCGGCCTGGCCAACCATGTCGGCCACGTGCATCTGGGCCAGCGCGCGCGGCTCGCGCATGTGCGCCTGCAGGCCGCCGCCGCAGGCACCAGTCTGTTCGCGCGCACCGATGCCGTGCTCGCCCGCGAGGCCGACTACCGCCGCACCGACCTCGAACTCGGCGGTGCATTGTCGCGACACGAACTCAACGTGCGCCTGGAAGGCGACAAGGCGAACCTGCAGGCCGATGGGGTGCTGCTGGCCGATGGCCGCCGCCATGTCGACACCCGCCTCGGCATCGAACACATCGCCCGCGACACCACCTGCACGCTGGGCTGGCGCGGCATCGCCGGGCAACGTGGCCGCGTCGTGTTCCATGGCGGTATCGAGATCCGCGCCGGCGCCGACGGCAGCGAAGCCAACCTGTCGAACAAGAACCTGCTGCTCTCGGCCAACGCCGAGATCGACACCCAGCCGGTGCTGGAAATCCATGCCGATGAAGTGAAGGCCGCGCACGGCGCGACCGTCGGCCAACTGGATGCCAATGCGCTGTTCTACCTGCGCTCGCGCGGGCTGGGCGAAGCCGAGGCGCGCGCCTTGCTGACCGGCGCGTTCTGCCGCGAGATCGTGGCCGGCATCGAGGATGCCGCGACGCGCGCACTGTGCGAGGACGCGCTGGAACGCGCATTGGCACGGCTGGGCGCATGAACATGGATGCGACATTGCCCATCGACTGGGCACGCGTGCGCAATGACTTCCCGCTGCTCACGCGCCAGGTGCATGGCAAGCCGCTGGTGTACCTCGACTCCGCCAACACCGGGCAGAAGCCGGCAGCGGTGATCGAGGCGACCGACGACTTCTATCGTCGCCACAACGCCAACGTCAGCCGCGCGGTGCACACCCTGGGCAGCGAAGCCACCGAGGCCTACGAAGGCGCGCGTCGCAAGCTGGCCGCGTTCCTCAACGTGCAGCGCGACGACCTGGTGCTGTGCAGCGGCACCACCTTCGCGATCAACCTGGTCGCCTACTCGTGGGCGCTGCCGCGGCTCAAGGCAGGCGACGCGATCCTGGTCACCCGGATGGAGCACCACGCCAACATCGTGCCGTGGCAACTGGTCGCACAGCGCACCGGTGCGACGATCAAGGTCGCCGAGTTGTTGCCGGATGGGTCGCTCGACCTCGACGCGCTGCAGACCGCGATGACGCCAGACGTGAAGCTGCTCGCCATCGCCCATGTCAGCAATGTGCTGGGCACGGTGAATCCGGTCGCCGCGATCTGCCGCGAGGCGCGCAAGCGCGGCATCGTCACCGTCGTCGACGGCTCGCAGGCCGCGCCGCACATGACCGTGGACATCCCCGCGATCGGCTGCGATTTCTACGCGATCACCGGCCACAAGATGTGCGGGCCGACCGGTACCGGCGCGCTGTGGGCGCGGCGCGAACACCTGCAGGCGATGCCGCCGTTCCTCGGCGGCGGCGAGATGATCCGGGAAGTCCGCTTCGACGGCACCGTGTTCAACGACGCACCGCACAAGTTCGAGGCCGGCACGCCCAACATCGCCGGCTTCGTCGGCCTGGGCGCGGCGGTGGACTACCTGTCCACATTGGGCATGGACCATGTCGCGGCGCGCGAAGGCGAACTGCTGGCGCATGCCACCGAGGAACTGCACAAGGTCGATGGCCTGCGCATCTTCGGCGAGGCGAAGGACAAGGCGGCGGTGATCAGTTTCGTGGTCGAGGGCGCGCATGCGCATGACCTCGCCACCTTGCTCGACCTCGAAGGCGTTGCGGTGCGCTCCGGCCAGCATTGCGCGCATCCGCTGCTGCAGTGGTTCGGCGTAGCCGCGACCTGCCGCGCCTCGCTGGCGTTCTACAACACGCACGACGAGATCGACGCCTTCGTCGCCGCGCTGCGCAAGGTCCGCCGCCTGCTCGGCTAGACTCTGGCCGACACGGAGGCCGCGATGGACAACGACCCGCAGATCGCGCAACTGCTGCGCGAGATCCGCGACCAGCAACGCGAATCGCTGGCCCTGCAACGCGAGCACATCGCCGCGTTCAAGGCGCAGGTGGAACGCATCGAACGCCTGAACGACCGCACCGAATCGTTGCAGGGTCGCGCCGGCAAGGCGCTGAAGGCGTTGCTGTGGATCGTGCTCCCGCTGCTCGCGCTGGTCCTGCTGCTGATGGCCTGGCCCTATGCCCGCTACATGTTCGGATGAACCCACCCAATGACTGACCTGCACTTCCGCGCCGCCACCACTGCCGACCTCGACGCCATCGTCGCCTTGGTCACGTCCGCCTATCGCGGCGACAGCAGCCGCGCCGGCTGGACCACCGAAGCGGATTTCCTCGAGGGCAACCGCATCGACCCGGATGTCCTGCGTAGCGACATCGAACGGCCAGGCAGTCGCGTGCTGTTGGCGGAACAGGACGGGCAATTGCTGGCGTGCGCGCACGTGAGCGAAGAGGATGGTGCCGGCTACTTCGGCATGTTCTCGGTCGCACCCGGCCTGCAGGGCAGCGGCATCGGCAAGCAGGTGCTGGCCGAATGCGAACGCATCGCCCGCGAGGAATGGCGGCTGCCGGCGATGCGGATGACCGTGATCGATATCCGCGACAGCCTGATCGCGTTCTACGAGCGTCGTGGCTACCGCCGCACCGGCATCCTCAAGCCCTTCCCGTACGGCGACGACCGCTTCGGCCAGCCGCAGCGCGACGACCTGCGTTTCGAGGTGCTGGAAAAGTCACTGCAGGAAGCGACGGCGTGAGGGAGACGGTCTGGACCTACGTCTGCACCACCGCCGAGCTGCTGCCCGGCGAGATGAAGGTCGTGTTCGATGAGGTCACCCAGGCGCCGATCGCGGTGTTCAACCTCGACGGCACGCTGTACGCACTCGAGGATCGCTGCTCGCATGAGGATTTCGAGTTGTCCGCCGGCCATTTCGATGCCGCCGAGGGCAGCGTGGAGTGCGTGCTGCATGGGGCCCGGTTCGATGTCCGCGACGGCCGCGCGCTATGCGCGCCGGCCTACGAGCCGGTGGCCAAGTTCCCGGTTCGCAACACCGATGGGGTGGTTTTTACCCGGGACGATCGCGAAGACGCCTGATAATCGTTTGTATTTGAAAATGGGTCTCATTAGCATGGCGTCCTGAAGCGGCCAGCCAAGCGCCGCACGCCCTGCAACGAGGCCCCCCATGTCGAACACCCGTTCGCGCGCCCTGCTCGCGACCCGCTCAACGCTGACCCTGGCCCTGGCCCTGGCGTTGTCCAGCCCGGCGATTGCCAGCGATCCCGCCATCGAAACGGCCGCCGTTGCCGATCCCGCCATCACCGCCGATCCGCAGCAGAAGCCGAAGGACCTCGATTCGGTGGAAGTGATCGCCGAGCACCTCGACAAGCCCTCATCGACCAAGTACACCGAGCCGCTGCTCGACATCCCGCAGACGATCACCGTGGTCACCAAGACGGTGATGGACCAGCAGAACCTGATCGGCCTGCGCGACGTCCTCAGCACGCTGCCCGGCATCACCTTCGGGGCCGGCGAAGGCGGCGGCGGCTACGGTGACAGCATCAACCTGCGCGGCTTCAGCGCCAGCAACGACATCACCGTCGACGGCGTGCGCGACAGCGCGCAGTACACCCGCAGCGACAACTTCAACCTGGAATCGCTGGAACTGGTGAACGGCGCCAACTCGGCGATGTCCGGCGCGGGCTCGGTGGGCGGCAACATCAACCTGGTCAGCAAGACCGCGCATGCCGGCAACAACAATGCCTTCACCCTGGGTGTGGGCACCGACGGGATGGCCCGCCTGACCGCCGACAGCAACACCGAACTGTCCGATGGCGCGGCGTTGCGGCTCAATGCGATGGCCCACCGCAACGACGTGCCCGATCGCGACGTCGAGCAGTACGAACGTTGGGGCTTCGCGTCGTCGTTCGTGATGGGGCTGGGCTCCGACACCCGCTTCAGCGTCAACGTCCTGCACCAGCAGGACGACAACATCCCCGAATATGGCCTGCCCTACTTCGCCAGCCAGGGCGGCCTGCTGCCGGGCGTTGATCGCGAGAGCTACTTCGGCTACGCGAACGTCGATGTCCAAGACATCCAGGCCACCACCCTGACCGGCGTGCTCGATCACGACTTCAGCGACAAGGCCAGCCTGAGCACCCTCGCGCGCGTGCAGCGCGTCGACCAGTTGAGCATCGTCAACCCGACCCAGGGCACCTGGTGCCTCGACAACGGCATCAATCCCGCCACCGGCGCGACCTGCACCAGTCCCGGCACCTACCTGCCCAGCGGCCCGCGCGGAACCAGCCGCGATACCCGCAACGGACTCGCCGTGCTGCAAAGCGACCTGACCGTGCGCTTCGCCACCGGCGCGGTGGAGCATGCGCTGGTCGCCGGCGTGTCGCTGGCCAGCGAGACGTATTCGCTCGACAGCGGCAACGTGCAGCGCAATGCCAACGGCACCACCCCGACCTACCCGCTGATGGATCTGCACGATCCGAACAACATCTACGCGGGCCCGATCAACTACATCCGCACCGGCCTGACCGAAGGCGAACTGGAGAACCGCGCGCTGTATGTGTTCGACACCCTCAAGTTCGGCCCGCGCTGGGAACTGAGCCTGGGCGCGCGATACGAGAACAACGAGGGCAACACTGTCGCCAGCACGGTGTCGGGAACCGGCGCCAACATCGGTCAGATCACCACGCGCAGCGTGTTCGAGAACGAGGACGACCTGTTCTCGTACCGCGCCGGCCTGGTGTTCAAGCCGGTGGAAAGCGGCACCGTCTACCTGTCGTACGCCAACAGCAAGACGCCGTCGAAGGCCTCGGTGAACGGTGCGTGCACCGTCGCCACCTGCTCGGTGGATCCGGAGACCGCAGTCAACATCGAACTGGGCACCAAGTGGAACGTATTGAATGATCGGCTGATGCTGTCGGCGGCGGTGTTCCGTAACGACCGCACCAACTACAAGGTGGCCGATCCCGCCAACCCGAACAACCCCACCGGCCTGCAGCAGCTCGATGGCCAGGCGCGCGTCGACGGCGTGGCGTTGGGCGTCGCCGGCAATATCACCCGCGAGTGGTCGATCTTCGCCAACTACACCTACCTGGACAGCGAAGTGCTCAGCGGTGTGTCCGACTACTGCGCATCGCATCCGAACATCGGCCTGTCCGGCACCACGCCGGTCAACGTGGATGGGGTCAATTGCGCCAACAGTGCGTCGTTCCCGGATCCGCTCAAGGGCAATCCGCTGACCAATACGCCGAAACACTCGGCCAGCCTGTGGACCACCTACGAGTTGAACAGCTGGACCTTCGGCTACGGCGTGACCTACCAGGGCGAGTTCCACCTCAACAACAACAGCCTGCCGGCCACCAACCCGGTGACCAACACCACGCCCGCCGTGCTGTACATCGCGCCGGACTACGTGACCCATCGGGCGATGGTCGGCTATCAGGTCAACAAGCAGCTGTCCCTGCAATTGAACATCGACAACCTGTCCGACGAGCAGTACTTCACCCGCATCCGCAACAACGGCTGGGCCACGCCGGGCGCCGCGCGTTCGGCCACCCTCACCGCAGCCTACCGCTTCTGATCGCGTCGACCTGACCGAAATCAAGCGGGCCTGCGCCCCGTCCATTGCAGAATGGACGGGGCGCCTTCGTTGCGGGAACACCACCATGCTGCTGCAGATCCCCGATGTCCTCACCGCCGAGCAAGTCGCGCATGCGCGTGCGCGCCTGGATGCCGCGCCCTGGGCAGATGGCCGCGTCACCGCCGGCTATCAATCCTCGAAGGCCAAGGACAACGCGCAACTGCCGGAAGATTCGGCAGAGGCGCGCGAGCTCGGCGCACTGGTGCTGGACGCACTGGCGCGCAACAGCACGTTCTTCTCCGCTGCCCTGCCACGGCGCATCTACCCGCCGCTGTTCAACCGCTATGCGGGCGGGCAGTCGTTCGGCTTCCATGTCGACAACGCGGTGCGTTACGACCGCAGCCGTGGTGGCGCGGATCCGATTCGCACCGATCTGTCGGCCACGCTGTTCCTCAGCGCACCGGAAGACTACGACGGCGGTGAATTGATCATCGAGGACACCTACGGCACCCAGCAGGTCAAGCTGCCGGCCGGCCACCTGGTGCTGTATCCCGGCACCAGCCTGCACCGGGTCACGCCGGTCACGCGCGGCGCGCGGGTGGCCTCGTTCTTCTGGATCCAGAGCCTGCTGCGCGAAGACGCCCAACGCCGGCTGATGTTCGACCTGGACGTGTCGATCCGCACCCTGGCCCGTGACATGCCCGAGCATCCGTCGCTGGTCCAGCTGACCGGCGTGTACCACAACCTGCTGCGGCGCTGGGCCGAGACCTGACCCAGATCAAGCGGAACGAAAATCGTTTCCATTTGAGATACGTTCTCATTTAGAATATCCCCTGTTCACCGCCACTGTTGGCGTGCTGCCGGGATCTTCTGTTGCGTGACCTCGCCCTCTGGATGCCCGGCCGCTCCGCACACGCGTCGGCGCCTGCCGCGATGCATCGCGGCATCGACACGCCACGCGCCCTGTCCCGTGCCCTCCTGCTTCCAATGACCCCAAGATGATGACCAACACGCCTCGGACCACAGGCGCGTTTCGCCGCGCGCCGCTCGCCCTCGCCCTCGCCATCGCGTTCGCCACGCTGTCGGCGGCTCCCGCCCTCGCCCAGGCCGGACCCAGCGACGACGACGCCAAGACCCTCGATTCGGTGGTAGTCACCGCCGCCGGTTTCGAGCAGAAGATCACCGCCGCGCCCGCCAGCATCAGCGTGATCAGCCGCGAGGAGCTGGCCAAGCGCCCGTACATGACCCTGATCGACTCGGTGCGCGACCTTGAAGGCGTGGACGTGGGCGAGACCGCCGACAAGACCGGCCAGAAGACCATCAGCATCCGTGGCATGGGCGCGGACTACACGCTGATCCTCATCGACGGCAAGCGGCAGAACAACCACGGAGACATCTATCCGAATTCCTTCGGCGGCAACCAGTTCAACCACATCCCGCCGCTGGACATGATCGAGCGGATCGAAGTGATCCGCGGTCCGGCGTCGACGCTGTATGGCGCCGACGCGCTGGGCGGCGTGATCAACATCATCACCCGCAAGGTATCGGACCGCTGGCGCGGCTCGGCCACGATCAGCCGCAACCTGCAGGAAAACAGCGACTTCGGCACCGACAGCAGCCTGGACTTCGCGCTGATGGGACCGATCGCGAAGGACACGCTCGGCTTGGGCATCCGCGGCTCCTGGTATCGCCGCGATTCCTCCACGCCGGAATACGAAACGATCATCGCGCCGGACGGCATCACCTTCGAGCGCTCGCTGGGCTTCGGCGGCGGCGGCAAGACCGTGGACAACACCAACAAGAACGCGGGCATCACCCTCAGTTGGAAGCCGGGCGAGTTCCAGAGCATGCAGTTCGACTACGACATCTCGCGGCAGGTCTACGACAACACGCCGTACATCAACAACCTCGGCACGGAGACGTATCCGCTGGGCACGGTCGATGGCCTGGCCGGGATCTGGCGCGCGGCGCCGCAGGTGGGCTATTCCGCGGACCAGCGCTTCACCCGCGACCAGTGGTCGCTGACCCATGAAGGCCAATGGGACTTCGGCAACAGCTTCGTCTCGCTGGCGTGGATCGATACCGCCAACCACGGCCGCACCCTGCCGTTCACCGTGGAAGAGCGCCTGCTTCATCGCGATATCTACTGCAACAACGCGGCGACCTGCACCACCGGCGCGTATGCAGGCCAGACCCGCGCACAGCGCCAGGCGCTGGTGATCGAAACCTTCCTGCCACGCCCGAAGCGCACCATGGAAAGCCGCCAGTACACGCTGGATGCGAAGCTCGATATCCCGGTCGAAGGATGGGCCGGCGAGCATCGCTTCATCGTCGGTGGCCAGCTGATCAACGGTGAACTCGAGGACGGCGTGTTCGGCATGGAAGGCGGCAGCACCGGCAACGGCACCGTGCAGGAGCACGAAATGTGGTCCCTGTTCGCCGAGGACAACTGGAACCCGATCAAGCCGCTGACCATCACCCTGGGCCTGCGCCACGACGACCACAACCGCTTCGGTGGCCATCTCAGCCCGCGCGCGTACGCGGTCTACGAGATGGCGGGCGGCTGGACGATCAAGGGCGGTGTGAGCACCGGCTACAAGACGCCGAAGACCACCGACCTCTATGACGGCATCACCGGCTTCGGCGGCCAGGGCACCTCGCCCTTCGTCGGCAACCCGGACCTCAAGCCGGAAACCAGCGTCAACGGCGAGATTGCGCTGTACTGGGCGTCCGAAGGCGGCCACGACTTCAACGTGACCCTGTTCCGCAACGACTTCGAGGACAAGATCGACAGCGGCGAAGCGGTAGCCTCCTGCGACGTCACCAACGGCGTTCGGCCCTGCGTCAATCTTGGCGACTACGGGTTGCTCGGCTACGGCACGTACTCGCAGAAGATCAATATCGGCGAAGCGCGGATCAACGGTGCGGAAGTCGCGGGCCGCTACCAGCTGTCCGATGCCTTCACCGTGCGCGCCAACTACACCTTCACCGACAGCGAGCAACTCAGCGGCGCCGACCGTGGCCTGCCGCTGATGCAGTCGGCCAGGCACATGGCGAACGCGACCCTGGACTGGACCGCGACCGACCGCTTCAGCATGCAGCTGATCGGCGAAGCGCGTTCCAGGCGCTATCGCGGCAGCCGCGATGCCAGCGGCAATCCGAACTACTACCAGGACTACGAGGTCCTGCACCTGGCTGCGCAGTACCGCTTCAGCGAGGCGGTGTCGCTGTCGGCGCGGATCAACAACCTGCTGGACCAGGACTTCACCAGTTTCCAGACCGTGTTCACCCAGAACCCGACCACGCAGGTCTACACCGCGACCTACCTGGACGACTACAACAACAAGGACAAGGCACGGAACCTCTGGCTGAGCCTGAACATCCGTTTCTGATCGGGATGGCGCCCGCACCGGACGCACCCTCAATTGAGAGTGATTCGCATTCGTGATGTAATGGCACGCTGAAACCGCTTCCCTCGACCGAGTCCGCCGTTGTCCCCCACGCCTGCCCATTCGACCCAGCAGCAGCGCCGCGGCTACTGGCTGCGCATCCTGCACCAGTGGCACTGGATCAGCGCCGCCGTGTGCCTGGTGGGCATGCTGCTGTTCTCGATCACCGGCATCACCCTCAACCATGCCGCGCAGATCGAGGGCAAGCCAGAGGTCGTCACGGTCAACGACATCGTGCCGGCGACGTTGTTGAAGGCGCTGCCGGCGCGCGTGGAGGGCAACGCGCCGCTGCCGGTCGGCCTGAGCGGCTGGCTGCGCGACAAGCACGGCATCGTGGCGGGCGATCGCGAGGCGGAATGGTCGGAAGACGAGCTCTACCTGTCGATGCCGGGGCCGGGCAAGGATGCCTGGCTGAGCATCCAGCGCACGGACGGCGCGCTGGAGTACGAACGCACCGAACGCGGCACGCTGGCCTTCCTCAACGACCTGCACAAGGGCCGCAATGCCGGTACCGCATGGAGCTGGTTCATCGACGTGTTCGCGGCGGCGTCCATCGTGTTCACCGCGACCGGCCTGTTCCTGCTCTACCTGCACGGCCGCCAGCGTCGTGCCACCTGGCCGCTGGTGGCGCTGGGCCTGTTGATCCCATTGTTGCTGGCGCTGCTCTTCATCCATTGAATTCCCGCTGATCTCCCCCCGATTTCCAAGGCGAACATCCATGCGCGTTTCCGTTTCCATCGCCCTCGGCACCCTGCTGGTCGCGCCCGCGGCGCAGGCCGCCGACCTGTCGATCAATGTCGAGGTCCCGCGGATCAACGCGGCCGAATACCACCGCCCGTATGTCGCGATCTGGGTCGAAGACGCCGGCCAGAAATCCGTCGCCGACCTGGCAGTCTGGTACCAGCAGACCGAAGGCAAGGAAGGCCACGGCACCAAGTGGTTGCCGGACCTGCGCCAGTGGTGGCGCAAGAGCGGCCGCAGCCTGAAGGTGCCGGTCGACGGCATCACCGCACCGACCCGCCCGGTCGGCAAGCACGCGCTCAAGCTCGACCAGAAGCACCCGTCACTCGCCAAGCTGCCGGCCGGCAAGTACACCCTCGTGGTCGAAGCCGCGCGCGAAGTCGGCGGCCGCGAACTGCTGAAGATCCCCTTCGAATGGAAGGGCAAGTCGCCGTCCACCGGCAAGGCCCAGGGCAAGGAAGAACTCGGCCTGGTCACCCTCAGCGCCAAGCCCTGAATCGCACACGTCCCGGAGCACACCCCATGAAGCGCATCTCGATCCTCGCCGCCGTCATTGCCGCCGCACTCCCGTTCTCCGCCATCGCGCACAAGCAGTGGCTGGTGCCTTCGTCCACCGTGCTCGCCGGCAAGGATCCGTGGATCACCGTGGACGCAGCCGTGTCCAACACGCTGTACTTTCCGGACCACGTGCCGATGCGCTTGGACAACGTCGTGATCACCGCGCCGGATGGCACCACATCGAAGCCGCAGAACCCGGCAACCGGCAAGTACCGCAGTGTCTTCGACGTGCAGCTGGAGCAGCAGGGCACCTACCGCATCGCCAACGTCAACGCCGGTGTCTCCGCGCGCTGGGATACGCCGGAAAGCCTGGCCGCGGCCAAGGCGGCGAAGGATGCGCCTGCTCCCGCCGCGGGCGGCATGGGCAGCGCGGCGCGCGGCGGCATGCTGCGCAATGCCACCGCCGAAGACCTGGCGACCAAGATCCCGAAGGATGCCGTCAACGTGCAGGTGACCGAGGGGATCGGCCGCGTCGAGACCTTCGCCACCAATGGCAGTCCGAGCGACGTCGCGACGATCGGCAAGGGTCTGGAACTGGTCCCGGTCACCCACCCGAACGATCTGTTCGCGGGCGAAGCGGCAACGTTCCGCCTGGTCGTGGACGGCCAGCCGGCGGCCGGCCTGGAGATCGAGATCGTCCGCGGCGGCACCCGCTATCGCAACGCGCAGGAAGAGATCAAGGCCACCACCGACGCCAAGGGCGAGTTCAGCGTGACCTGGCCGGAAGCCGGCATGTACTGGCTGGAAACCGCGACCACCGACAGCAAGACCAGCGTGCCACAGGCCAAGCAGCGCCGCCTGAGCTACGTCGGCACGTTCGAAGTCCTGCCGCAGTGACCATGCACGTCCTTCTCCCTCCGGGAGAAGGTGGCGCGGAGCGCCGGATGAGGGTGCGATGAGCCGCTGATGCCAACGCATTGCCGAACCCTCACCCCAACCCCTCTCCCGAAGGGAGAGGGGCATGAATCGCTCCACACGCTCGGCGGCGAGACCATGGGCACGACCTGGAGCGTGCGGCTCGCTGCCGCGCGCAATACCGACCTGCATGCGCTGCATGCCGGCATCCAGGCGCAACTGGATCGCGTGGTCGCGCAGATGAGCACATGGGATCCCGCGTCCGATATCAGCGTGTACAACCGCGCCGATGCCGGCACGTGGCAGCGCATTCCCGATGAGTTCCACCGTGTGCTGGCCTGCGCCTTGCAGATCGCCGAGGCCAGCGACGGCGCATTCGATCCGACCATGGGTTCGCTGGTCAGGCTCTGGGGCTTCGGTGCCGATGCCGCGATTGATCACATGCCATCGATGGACGAACGCGAGCTGGTGCGCAGGAACATCGGTTGGCGCCGGATCCAACTGCGCGCTGGCGAATTGCTGCAACCCGGCGGCGTGCGCCTCGATCTCTCTGCGATCGCCAAGGGCTTCGGCGCCGATCGCGTGGCCGAACACCTGCGCGAGGTCGGCATCGGCGATGCATTGGTCGAGGTCGGTGGCGAACTCCACGGCGTCGGACGCAAGCCGGATGGTTCGCCGTGGCGGGTGCTGGTCGAGGCCGGCCCGGAGGAAGACGATCATTCGCTGGAACCGTGCGTGCTCGACCTCGACGGGCTTGCCGTGGCGACATCGGGCGACCGCTGGCACCACTACACCCGCCGCGACGAACACGGCGAAGAACACCGCTACACCCACACCCTCGATCCGCGCAGTGGTGCACCGGTCGAACACGCAGCGGTCGCGGTGAGCGTCATCGCCCGCGATGCCATGCATGCCGACGCCTGGGCGACAGCCCTGACCGTACTCGGTGAGACGGCCGGCATGGCCTTGGCCGAACGCGAAGGACTGGCCGTGCGCTACCTGGGCCGCGATGGCGACGGCCAGTTGCGCGAACGCATGACCGATGCGTTCCGGGTGCATCTCGCGCAATGAGCAGAACCTCGCGATTCGACGGTTCCGTCATCGGCCAGTGGCTGGTGGGATTGGCGCTCTTGTTGCTCTCATGGTGGCTGTTGCGATTGCAGGCGCGGTCGTGGCCGGCAGTGACGCCGCTGCTGGAACCGCGCGTAATCGCCGGGGTCGCACTCGCCGCATATGCCGCGTTCTGCGGCTGGATCGCGTGGCGCGGGCGCATGCCGCGGATCGTGGCCAACACGGATGGGCAGGCGCCGTGGCGCGTGATCCATGCCAGCCAGACCGGCTTCGCGCTGGAACTGGCCGAACGCACGGCACAGGCGCTGCGCGATGCTGGCCAGGCGGCCAGCGTGCACGACATCAACGCCATCGACCTGCACGCACTGCACGATGCGCATTGCCTGTTCATCGCCAGCACCACCGGCGAAGGCGATCCGCCCGACCACGCGATGGGCTTCGTCAAGCGAGTGATGGCGCAGCCGGCCGACCTGTCGCGCACGCGCTATGCGGTGCTGGCGCTGGGCGACAGCGAGTACGAGCAGTTCTGCGCCTTCGGCCGCGAGCTGGACGAGTGGCTGCACCGGCACGGCGCGCAGCCACTGTTCGACCGCGTGGAGGTGGACAATGCCGACCCCGCCGCGCTGCGCCACTGGCAACACCACGTCGGCGTGCTGAGTGGGCACACCGACCAGTCGGACTGGACCACGCCGCGTTACGAGCGCTGGACGCTGGCGTCGCGTCGCCTGCTCAACCCGGGCAGCGTGGGCGGCGAAGCCTGGCATATCGAACTGCAGGCGCCGGACGACACAGCATCCGCGTGGCAGGCCGGCGACATCGCCGAGATCGGGCCACGCAATGCGGCCAGCGACGTCGCGGCATTCCTCGAACGCCACGCGCTCGACGGCAATCGCATCGTCCGTCACGACGACCAAGACATGCCGCTTGCGGCGTTGCTGTCGCGCTCGCGATTGCCTGCCGCTGCATCGGGGCTGGATGCACGCGGACTGGCCGCCACGCTGCACGTCCTGCCGCATCGCGAATACTCGATCGCCTCGATTCCCGCCGACGGCCGCCTGCACCTGCTGGTGCGACTGATGCACCAGGACAACGGCACGCCCGGCATCGGCAGCGGCTGGCTGTGCCGGCACGCGATGGTCGGCGACGGCATCGACCTGCGCCTGCGCAGCAACCCGAACTTCCATGCACCACCGGCCACGCAACCGATGCTCCTGATCGGCAACGGCACCGGGCTTGCCGGCCTGCGCGCGCACCTGAAGGCACGCGAAGCCGCGGGCGCGACCCGCAATTGGCTGCTGTTCGGCGAACGCAATGCCGGTGCCGACCGCCTGCACGGCGACGAGCTGGAGGCCTGGCAGCGCCGCGGCGTGCTGGAACGGCTGGACCTGGTGTTCTCGCGCGACGGCCACCCGCAGCGCTACGTGCAGGATGCCTTGCACGCGAACGCCGAGGTGGTGCGCGCCTGGGTCGACCAGGGCGCTGCCCTGTACGTGTGCGGCAGCCTGGAAGGCATGGCGCCGGGCGTGGATGCGGCGTTGAACGAGATCCTTGGTCCATCGCGGATGACGGCACTCGCCGACGCCGGGCGTTATCGCCGCGACGTCTACTGATCTCGCGGTTGATCAGTAGCGCGCGGGCATCGGCGGGCGCTGCGGGTTCGGCCGGTAGTTCACCGGCCCCATCAGGTCGACGCCGCATTGCAGGCCTTCCAGCCAGTCCAGCAACGGCTTGATCGCGGCGCCGCGGAACGGCATGCCGTGCTGCGGCACGATCATCGCCGGGGCGAGTTCGCGGACCATCTCCACCCACAGCCGCAGCGCCCGATTGCTGGCCATGTAACGCTTGTGGAAGCCTTCCATGCAGGGCCGGTAGGCCTCGAAATCCTCCACGAAACCGTACTGCACGCCGCTGTTGACCAACCCGGAACAGACATCGCCGGGAAACAGGATCCGGCTGACCGGATCGAAGAACGAGAGATTGCCGACCGAGTGCAGGAAATGCGCGGGCAAGGCGACGATCTCGGCGTTGTCGCCCAACGGGATGCGCGCGCCTTCGTCATCGACCAGCAGGTAGCGTTCGCGCCCGGCGTTTTCCATGTAGCCGGGCACCAGGTGCGGCACGAAGCGGCCCCACAGTTTCGAGCAGACCACGCTGGCCCGCGTGTACAACAGCCACTTGTCGACCGAACCGATGATGTCCGGGTCCTGGTGCGAGCACAGCAGCAGTTCGATCTGGTGCGGGCGCACGTCGCGGCCCAGCGCCAGCACGAGCGGGTTGTAGAGCAGCGCCCCACCCGGATCGATCAGCGCGGAATGCTCGCCCTCGGTGATCAGGAACTGGTTGGCTTGCACGCCGTCGTCGCCGCGCACCAGGTCGTTGTAGGCGATGCAGCGGTGCCCGTCCGACTCGAACAACACGAAACCCATCGCAACGCCCCTGCCCAGCTGAAGTGGCGGGCAGGTTATGGGGCAATCGGGATCGGGGTTTTGATCCTGGTCAATCCGCGGACGGGATTCCTGCGACTTCCGTCGAAGACGCCACGCCGACCGGCGAGATACGGATCAGCAACGCTTCGCCGCCACCATCGAGGGCATGCCGGGTGCGCATACCGTCGATGGCAGGCAATAACGCCGTGTCGCCGATGCCGAGGTCGCCCAATCCACTGCCGTCGACGAAGCGCGCCTGCCCGGCCAGCATGTGCACGATCCAGGTCTCGCCGGGAGCCACGAACAGCACCATGGTGCCGACCAGCGGGCGATGCCAGAGCCGCGCGTCGACCGCCTCGCGTTTCCACATCAGGTTGAAATCGCGGGTGGCGCCATCGACCAGTTCGCCGAAGGCGCTGCGTTCGCCGGCGAAGCACAGCCTGTCGTGCGGCGGCAGCAACTCGTGCACTTCACCGTCATCGAAGCGCAGGCGCAGGCCGTTGCCGCTGAGCAGGACCAGTTCGCGTTCGATACCGGGGAACGCGGAGAACGGTGCGTCGGTTTCGATCTCGGCGATCGACAGCCGCCAGTCCCAGTCATCCGCGTCCGGCACCTTCATGATTTCCGAGGTCCAGCCGGCACCGTTCTTCCAGCGCATGCGGGTGTAGCCCGATGCGCGCAACACACACGACGAGAGCGGCGATGACCTGGTCATCGCCGCAGTGTATCGCCGCCTTGCGCAGGATCAGCGGCGGGCGACCGGCTTCGGCGCCGGACGCGGCGCGGCCTTGGCCGTGGTGGTTGCCGGACGTGCAGCGGCCGGACGGGCGGCACCGACCACGATGCGGTCGCGGTTCTTCTCCACCGTCTTCAGGCCGATGCCCTTGACCAGCGCCAGCTGCTCGGGGCTGCGGAACGCACCGTTGGCCTTGCGGTAGTCGACGATCGCCTGCGCCTTGGCCGGGCCGACGTTGAGCAGCACGCGGTCGATGGTGGCGGCGTCGGCCGTGTTGATGTTGACGCTCTCGCCGGCGAAGGCGGCACCGGCCAGGGCCAGCGACAGCAGCAGGGACGAGAACAGGGTGGTCAGGAACTTCATGGCGGTCTCCTCGGGGTGGGTTCGATCCGCGACCGCAGGCTGCGATCCGGTGAACACAGGTTGCGGCTGTCGCCCTGCCCGCTCGATCAGCGCCCCACCCGCCTAGGTGCCGGGGCTTCGCCCAAGCGCCCGTAGGAAATCGCCGACCTGCGAGGGGCAAAAATGGGGCAGGAGTAGAATGGCGGCCTCGCACTCGCTTCGGATCGGCACGCATGACCACCAACCACTTCGACCCCACCCAGGCCCGCGACTTCGTCGGCGCGAAATGGGACGCCGAAATCGTCCCGCAACTGGTGGAGTACATCCGCATCCCCAACAAGTCGCCGATGTTCGACGCCGACTGGGTCGCGAACGGCCACATGCAGCGCGCGGTCTCGCTGATGGAAACCTGGGCACGCGCGCAGCAGGTGCCCGGCATGCAACTGGAAGTCGTGCGCCTGGAAGGCCGCACCCCGCTGATCTTCATCGAAGTGCCGGCCGCGAATGGCGGCCGCGACGACGACTGCATCCTGCTCTACGGCCACCTGGACAAGCAGCCGGAAATGACCGGCTGGGACGAAGGCAAGGGCCCGTGGGAACCGGTGATCGAAGGCGATCGCCTGTACGGCCGCGGTGGTGCCGACGACGGCTACGCGATCTACGGCTCGCTGGCCGCGGTGATGGCGCTGCAGGCGCAGGGCGCGGCGCATGCCCGCTGCGTGGTGCTGATCGAAGCCTGCGAGGAATCCGGCAGCTACGACCTGCCCGCCTACGTCGACCACCTTGCAGGCCGCATCGGCAAGCCCTCGCTCGTCGTGTGCCTGGATTCGGGCTGCGGCAACTACGAACAACTGTGGTGCACCACGTCGCTGCGCGGCATGGCCGGCGGCAACCTCACGGTGAAGGTGCTGGAAGAAGGCGTGCACTCGGGCGACGCGTCCGGCATCGTCCCGTCCAGCTTCCGCATCATCCGCGAGCTGCTGTCGCGGATCGAGGACGAAACCACCGGCCGCATCCTGGTCGAGGGCATGCACGTCGAGATCCCGGCGGAGCGCCTCAAGCAAGCCGGCAAGGTCGCCGAGGTCCTGGGCGACGAGGTCTACAGCAAGTTTCCGTTCCTCGATGGCATGGTGCCGATGTCGGACGACCTGACCGAACTGGTGCTCAACCGCACCTGGCGGCCGGCGCTCTCGATCACCGGTGCCGATGGCCTGCCGGCATTGTCATCGGCCGGCAATGTGCTGCGGCCCTACACGTCGGTGAAGCTGAGCCTGCGCCTGCCGCCCACCCTGGATGGCAAGCGCGGCGGCGAACTGCTGCAGGACGCGCTGCTGAAGAACCCGCCCTACGGCGCGCAGGTCAGCCTGCACCTGGAGAAGGCCAGCACCGGCTGGAACGCGCCGGCGCTCGCGCCGTGGCTGGAAAACGCGATCGACCAGGCCAGCCAGGATTTCTTCGGCAAGCCGGCGATGTACATGGGCGAAGGCGGCACCATCCCGTTCATGGGCATGCTCGGCGAAAAATTCCCCGGCGCGCAGTTCATGATCACCGGCGTGCTCGGCCCGCACTCCAACGCGCACGGGCCGAACGAGTTCCTGCACATCCCGATGGGCAAGGGCGTGACCGCCTGCGTGGCGCGGGTGATCGCCGAACACAACGCGGCCAGCCTGCGAGGCGAGACCACCGGCGTGGCCGCGCATGCCGACAGCGGCGAGCGCAACGGGGGCCATGGCTGCTGCTGAGTGCCGCCTTCGCGGGTTAGGCTTGCGCTTCCCCCCGCTGGACCCAACCGGAGCGACACGCATGGAACAGATTTTCGGTGGCGGCATCATCTGGACGATCTTCATCGGCTTCATAGCCGGCCTGCTTGCGCGTGCGCTCAAGCCGGGCAACGACAAGTTGAGCTTCCTGTGGACCATCGTGCTGGGCGTCGGCGGCGCGCTGCTGGCCTGGTTCGTGGGCAGCACCCTGGGCTGGTACAAGCCAGGCGAGCCCGCCGGTTTCATCGCCTCGGTGGTCGGCGCCATCGTGCTGCTGGCGATCTACGCGGCGATGCGCAAGAAGAAGTAGGCGCGTCGACATCGCCATGATGGAAACGAAAAGCCCCGCAAACGCGGGGCATTTCCATTGGCCATCGGATCCTGGCACCCAGTCCGCGCGGGCAAAAACCCGATACCGCGCCGGCCGCAGATGCACCGCTTCGCCAACCGACAGGACCGGCGCCGCGCCGGCATCGAAGGTTTCCTGTTCCAGCGTGCGCGCGTAACCGGCTGGTTGGGTCGCTGCATGTCTACCGGGAAACTGTGCGAGTCTTTGTTCTGCATTCGAAGTTCCAGCAGCGATACACAATTGCATTCGAGAGCGGCATCCAGCGCAAGTTTCTTCTGCGGGGTGGCCAGCCTCCTTGCGCAGCTTCAGTAGCACCTTGCCAAAACGATCTCTGTTCCGGCGACCACATTGACCAGTTCTATCTCGCCTACAACTCCAAACCCACCATCCTGGAAGGCGCCATGAAGTTGGATTCACCAAGAGAAATCTTCAGTGCGGTTCGTGGTGAAACAGATTCGATATTGAAAGCGCTTGAACAACCGGCAATCAACGAGGATTTGACCAAGGCCGTAGACTCAGCCAAGGCATATTTCAGCCAATTCAAGGCCGACGCGGATGCGGCCTTGCTGGAATTGGAGCGGAACGCCGAGTGGGACGCGTTCACGGTTGCCTTCTACGGCGAGACCAATGCAGGGAAATCGACCATTATCGAAACGCTTCGAATCCTGATGGGGGAGAGCGACAAGCTGAAGCAACGACTGCAATTCCGCGAGTTGTACGAAAAATACGGCCTGGGCCCTGATGCCATCGATGCATGGTCGAAAATGCAGCTTGAAATCACTGACCTCGAGGAACAAAAACGACGCGTTACCGACAGATTCCTGGGCGATAGCCTCAAGCAGAAGATGGACGAACAGGAATCGACATCCAAGGTCGGGCGACTGGAAGCCGAGATGAAATCCATGCCCTTCTGGCGGAGGTGGCTGTCGTTCGCCTGGGCGCTTCCGCTGAAGGAAGCGCTTGAGAATGCCAGGAAGGAATTGAGCCGGCTAAAGGTCGAAGGGCACACGCTGGAACAGACGCGGCTCGCGACAACGGCGGCCCTGAACGAAAAAATCGCCAAGGCCAGGCAGTGCGTGGCAGAGACAGATGCCAGACTGGGGAAGCTGAGGAAACTTGAGGATGGGGAAATCATCGGGGACGGCCGCTCGGACTTCACCCGCGAATCGCATCGTTACGAATTTGACGTAAATGGCGAGAAGGTGGTTCTTCTGGACGTGCCCGGTATTGAGGGAAAGGAAGATCTGGTGCGCGAGCCGATCATGCAGGCCGTGCGCAAGGCTCACGCAGTGTTCTACGTGACGCGCAAGGCCGACCCACCGCAAAAGGGAGACGAAAAGACCGGCACGAAAGGAACCTTGGAAAAGATCAAGGAGCACCTCGGGGCGCAAACGGAAGTCTGGGCCATCTTCAACAAGAGCGTGAAATCGGCGGAGCAGTTGCGGATGCCGAAGCTCGTCAATGATGGCGAGCGTGGCGGTTTGGCCGTCCTGGAATCGGAGATGAACAAACAGCTCGGCCAGCATTACGCCGGCTTGCTTGCCGTCAGCGCCTATCCGGCGTTCATCGCATCGACGGAGAACTTCATTCCCGGCGGAGACAAAGCCAAGGACAGGAACAAGTTCCTGATGGCACTCGATGCAGACGCGATCCTCCGGAAAACCGGAATCAGTGAGTTGATCGAGAAACTCAACAACGAGATGGCAAGCAACAGCAAGCAGAAAATCCGCAGATCGAACTTCAACAAGGCCAATGATGTCGTAGTCCAGCTCAGATCCCAGGTCGCCTTGCTGAACAAAGAAACATTCCGGCCACTGTCGGGTCATCTTGAAGACCAGGCCCGATCGTCGTCGCGCCAATTGGAAAGCGCGGCTAGCGCACTGAAAAACCGATTGGAATCGGAGGTTCCGGAACTGATCAACAGAAAGAGACGTGCTGCTCGCGACGCCATCTACGAGACCATCAAATCGGACATCGACAACGATGTATTCAAGCAATCGATGGAGAATGTAATCAACCAGTTCGGCAACGAGCTTGAGAATGAGCTACCGAAGCTCGTAAACCACTATGTCGGAGAATTTCAGGAAGAGGTAAAGGATATCTCGGAGAGATTCAAGAACCACGTCCAAGGATTCCTCGATGATGCATCCAAGACGGGAGCCCGGGGTTTCGACCTGAAGATCGACATAGACAACGGAATCAGTCTAGGCGGCCTGGTAAGTGTCGGCATCGGGGCGGCCTTGCTTTGGTGGAATCCTGTCGGTTGGTTCTTGGGGGTAGTTGCTGGTATCGGGCTGCTGATCTCGTTCGTGAAATCGGTGTATGGATTCTTCAGCAAAGACTATAAGATGTCCCAGCAGAGAAAGGCGGCGGACGAGAACATTGACAATGTGTTCGATGCTGTGGAGTCCGACTACCTCAACCAGTTGGAAAGCCATTTCCAGGCACTCCAGAAACACTTGAGTAGCGCCAAGAAAATTTTCCAACTACCGGCAATCCAAGCAGCCAAGATCAGCGAATCCCTGAAAGATTCTGCGCAGCGCTTGGCCGGCATTTCCAAATCGGTCATCAAAGAAGGGAAATTGTGATGGAACCCACATTGAGTGCCTTCAAGGGCCAGCAGGAAAAAGCAAAGGCCATACAGGGCAGGCTGCTTGAATTTCTCTCGGAAGGAGAAGCCGCAGGCGTTTCGATCGACCCCGCACTGAAGCAGAAGCTGCTGAAGTCCATCGAAGGCAGCGAGAAACTGAAGGTCGCCTTGGTGGGCGGGTTCTCGGAAGGAAAGACCTCGATTGCTGCTGCATGGCTTGGAAAGCTGGACAAGTCCACCATGCACATCAGTCATCAGGAGTCCTCCGATGCCGTTGCCGTTTACGAGATCGATGACGCCTTGACCTTGATCGACACCCCCGGCTTGTTCGGCTACAAGGAAAAATTCAACGCGGACATCCACGAGCAGGAGAAATACAAGGAAATCACCAAGAAGTACGTCAGCGGGGCGCACCTCGTCCTGTACGTTATGAACTCGACAAACCCGCTCAAGGAAAGCCACAAGGACGACCTGAATTGGCTGTTCCGCGACTTGTGCCTACTGCCGCGCACCATCTTCGTCTTGAGCCGCTTCGACGAAGTGTCCGACATTTCCGACGAAGATGATTACCAGAAGAATTTCGCGATCAAGCAGGAGAACGTCTCATCCCGCCTGAGGGATCTGATTGGACTGAACGACGACGAAAAGCGCGCCTTGTCCATCGTTGCGGTATCCGCCAACCCCTTCGACGCGGGTATGGAGCATTGGCTGAGCGAGCCCGATCGGTTCAAGCAACTCTCACATATCGCGCATTTGCAAGACGCAACAACCGACAAGATCAAGGCCAATGGCGGTTTGGAACGTCTCGCATTGGAAACCAGCAAGAGCGTCATCCAGGACATTCTGATGCGCGAGATACCGCTGGCGATAGAGCAGGATGAAACCCTCGCCGACGAGGCTGGCAAGCTGTCAAAAGCAGTAGAAAATGCGAAATCTGACGCCAATGCCGCGAGCAGGAGAATCAATGACGTCCAGATCGCCTTGAGCGATTTCGTGGCGGGTCATTTCACGGATCTCATCTTGAGGCTTGATGGCTCCAGCATGGAGACCATCTCCGAATTCTTCGAGCGCGAGATCGGCAGTGGTGGAATCGTGCTTGACACGAAGATCCAGAACGAATTCAGCAAGCGTGTCGATTCGGTCAGTAACGACCTCGTGAAAATCGAGGCAAGCCTGGATGCCGAGATAAGCGCATTCGATTCGCATGCGGTGAAGCTGGGGCGGCAAGGGCTGAACTATGTCATGAAGAGCAATGTGATCAACGCAGGCTCTATCAAGGCAACTCGCGACGTGCTTTTTACCAGCTTCAAATTCAAGCCATGGGGCGCAGTCAATCTTGCGAAGAACATGAACGCATTTCTGGCCTTTGCAGGCATCGCTCTTGAGGCGTGGGATAGCTGGAGGGAGGCGGAGCGCAGAGATGCGTTTCAGAAGTCCAAACTGGCAATGAGGCAAAACCTGGAGGGTCAACGGGCGGAACTACTTGCGAAAATCAAGGCCTCCGATTTTTCTGAGCAGTTTTTCCCAGAATTCTTCACGTTGGAGCAGAGAATTTCTGCACTCATTGGCAGTTTGCAGCAAACAGAAGCCCAACGCACAAGGTTCGCGCAATGGCGTAAGAATGCCGAGGCCATCGATGCCGAATTCACTGTATTGAAGGGCTGAGGCAGCGGCTTCCGGAGTACGGCAGCCGAGTCGAAGGGAATGCACATGGTTACCCTTCGCCGTGACCTCCCTCAACCAGCGACCGCGAACAGCCGATACCGCGTCGGTCGCAGATGCACGGATTCGCCGACCGACAGCGCCGGCGCCGCGCCGGCATCGAAGGTTTCCTGTTCCAGCGCGCGCGCGTGGCCGGCGATCTCCAGTTCGCTGGTGATGCGCCCGCCCAGGCGTTGCACGCCGCGCACGCGTGCGGGCAATGCGCCGATGCCGGGCTCGGACAGCACCAGGTCATGCGGGCGCACGTACAGCCGCGCGGGGCCGTCCTGGGTACCGGTGGCATCGAGCTGCAACGCACCCGACTGGAAGCGTCCCTGCTGCACGCGACCTTCCAGCACGTTGGCACGGCCGATGAACTCGAACACGTAGGGCGATGCCGGCGCGTGGTAGATCTCGTCCGGCGTGCCGACCTGCTCGACCTTGCCCGCGCGCATCACCACCACCCGATCCGCGAGTTCCAGCGCTTCTTCCTGGTCATGTGTGACGAACAGCGTGGTCTGGCCGGTGCGTTCGTGCAGCTTGCGCAGCCAGCGACGCAACTCGACCCGGACCTTCGCGTCGAGCGCGCCGAATGGCTCGTCGAGCAGCAACACGCTGGGGTCGATGGCGAGCGCACGCGCCAGTGCGATGCGCTGCTTCTGTCCGCCGGAGAGTTGATCCGGATAGCGACCACCGTGTTCCGGCAGTTGCACCAGTTGCAGCAGCTCCTGCAGCCGTTTTGCAATCGTCGCCTTGTCGGGACGTCGCGCGCGCGGCCGGCTGCGCAGGCCGAAGGCGATGTTCTCCGCCACCGTCATGTGCCGGAACAGCGCGTAGTGCTGGAACACGAAGCCGACATTGCGCTCGCGCAGGCTGAGGCGGGTCGCATCGACATCGTCGAACAGCACGCTCCCGTGGTCGGCATGCAGCAGGCCGCCGATCACCCGCAGCAGCGTGGTTTTGCCGGAGCCGGACGGGCCGAGCAACGCAACCAACTCGCCGGAGGCGATGTCCAGGTCGATGCCGTCCAGCGCGGCCACGCCGGGATAGTGCTTGGTCAAGCCTTGCAGGTGCAGTTGCATGGGTCAGTGTCGCCTGTGCGAATTTGCCAGCGCGTCGCCATGACGCGCCTCCAGCCAGAATTTCAGGACCAGGGTGACCAGCGCGAGGCCGGCAAGCAGTGATGCCACGGCGAACGCCGCGGTGCCGTCGAACTCGTTGTAGAGGATCTCGATGTGCAGCGGCAGCGTGTTGGTGAGACCGCGGATGTGCCCCGACACCACCGACACCGCACCGAACTCGCCCATCGCGCGCGCGCCGCACAGCAGCACGCCGTACAGCAGGCCCCACTTGATGTTGGGCAGGGTGACGCGGCGGAACATCGTCCACGCACCCGCGCCCAGCGAACGCGCTGCGAGTTCCTCGTCCGCGCCCTGCTGCTGCATCAGCGGCACCAGTTCGCGCACGACGAACGGAAACGTCACGAACAGCGTGGCCAGCACGATCCCGGGCCGCGCGAACAGGATCTTGATGTCGTGTTCCTGCAGGAATGCATGGAACCAGCCGTTGGTGCCGAACAGCAGCACCAGGCAAAGGCCGGCGACGACAGGCGACACTGCGAACGGCAGATCGATGAAAGCCAGCAACACGCGCTTGCCGCGGAACTCGAAGCGGGTCAGGGCCCAGGCCGCGAACACGCCGAACACGGCGTTGACCGGGATCACGATGGCGGCGGTGAACAACGTCAGTCGGAGCGCGGCAAGCGCATCGGGTTCGGCCAGCGCGCTCAACCAGGCGCGGAAACCGTCGCCGAATGCGGAGACCAACACCATCGCAAGCGGCAACACCACCAGCAATGCCATCGACAGCACGGCGGCACCGATCAGCAGCACGCGCAGCCACGCCGGTTCCTGCAGCGGATCGCGCGATGGCGAACTGGATGCGTCAGCCATTGCGCTTGCCCTTTTTCTCGAACAGCAACGGGATCAGGTTGATCACCAGCAGACAGACGAACGAGGCGACCAGCAGCAACGCCGCGATCGCCACCGCGCCGTTGTAGTCGTACTCCTCCAGCCGGATCGTGATCAGCAACGGCGCGATCTCGGTTTTGTACGGCAGGTTGCCGGCGATGAAGATCACCGAGCCGTATTCGCCCAGGCTGCGCGCGAACGCCAGCGAGAACCCGGTCAGCCATGCCGGCAACAACTCCGGGACGATGACGCGGCGGAACGTGGTGAAGCGACTGGCACCGAGCGACGCCGCGGCTTCCTCCGGCTCGCGGCCCAACGTTTCCAGCACCGGCTGCAGCGTGCGCACGGTGAACGGCAGGCCGATGAAGACCAATGCCAGCACGATGCCCGGCACCGCGTAGGCCACCTTGATGTCGTGCGCGGCGAGCAGCTTGCCGACCCAGCCATTCGGCGCGTAGATCGCGGTCAGTGCGATGCCGGCCACTGCAGTCGGCAACGCGAATGGCAGATCGACCAGCGCGTCGAGCAAACGCCTGCCCGGAAAGCGATAGCGCACCAGCACCCAGGCCACCAGCGCACCCACCAACGACGCAATCACGGCGGCAGTGAGCGAGGCACCGAAGCTCAGCTTCAGTGCCTCCTGCACGCGCTCGTCCCTGAGCGCGCGCAGCCACCCTTGCGGCCCCAACCCGGCCGCACGCACCGCCAGCGCCGCCAACGGCAACATCACCACCACGCCCAGCCAGGCCATGCCCAAGCCCAAGCTGATGCCGAACCCCGGCAGCGGGTTGCGGTTGCGCGGTCGCGTTGTTGGTAGTGCCAATGCACTCATCGCGGTGTCCCCGTGGCGGACCGTTCGGTCACGGCTTGTAGATGCGGTCGAAGAAGCCGCCATCACCGAAATGTTCGGCCTGGGTCTTCTTCCAGCCACCGAACGCGCCGTCGATGGTGACCTGCGACACCTGCGGGAACTGCGCGAGCAACGCCGCCGGCACCTTGTCCGGCTCCGACGGGCGGTAGAAATGTTTCGCCGCCAGCGTCTGGCCCTGCGCCGAGTACAGGAACCGCAAATACGCTTCGGCCTGCTTGCGGGTGCCGTGCTTGGCCACGTTCCTGTCGACCCATGCCACCGGCGGTTCCGCCTTGATGCTGATCGAGGGCACCACGATCTCGAACTTGCTGCGCGTGTCGGTATCGTTGAGCGTGAGCAGCGCTTCGTTTTCCCAGGCCAGCAGCACGTCGCCGATGCCGCGTTCGACGAAGGTGGTGGTGGAGCCGCGCGCGCCCGTGTCCAGCACCGGCACGTTCTTGAACAGGCGGGTCAGGTAGGCCACCACCTTGTCGCCGTCGCGGTATTCCTTCGACGCCCAGGCCCACGCGGCGAGGTAGTTCCAGCGCGCGCCTCCCGAAGTCTTCGGGTTCGGCGTGATCACCCCGACCCCGGGCCTGGCCAGGTCGCCCCAGTCCCTGATGCCCTTCGGGTTGCCCTTGCGAACCAGGAACACGATCGTCGAGGTGTACGGCGAACTGTTGTGCGGCAGGCGCGCCTGCCAGTTGGCCGGCAGCAGCTTGCCGTTGGTCGCAAGCACGTCGATGTCGGCGGACAGCGCCAGCGTCACTACATCTGCCTCCAGCCCGTCGATCACCGAGCGCGCCTGCTTGCCGGAGCCGCCGTGCGAGGCGCGGATGGTCACCGTTTCGCCGGTCTTTGCCTTCCAATCCGCGGCGAAGGCCTTGTTGAATTCCGCGTAGAACTCGCGGGTGGGGTCGTAGGAGACGTTGAGCAACGCCGGGTCCTTGCCGCTGGCGATGCCGGCGAATGCAGGCAGGGCGAGCGCCATGCCGAGCAACACATTCCTGAGCGTCCTGCGGTTGTCTTGATGTGTCTTCATGGTTCGATCCTCGTGGGTTCGCTGGATGCTTCAGAAGGAAAGTTGCGCGCGGGTGAACAGGGTCTTCTCGTCGACGCGATCCGCGCCGGCGGCGGCACCGCCGTCGAAATCCGCCTGCGTGTACGACGCGGCCAGCTTGAGGTTCTGGGTGAGGTACCAGTTCAGTCCGATACCCCAAGTGCTTGCGCCATTGGCCGACGCCGCGGCGTTGGCGAACAACGGAAAGGCCGCATCGTCGATGTCGATGCGGCCATAACGGCCGGTCAACTCCAGTGCGCCCCAGCCGTCCTTGCCGATCGCGAATGGCGACGATGGCTTGACCACGCCGCGGAAGCTCGCGTCCTCACCGGTGAGCACCCAGCCGGCGACCACCTGCCAGGCCTCGGTCTCCAGCTTCGCACGGGTGCCGACGCCGGTACCGCTGGCCACGCGCACTTCCTGCGACGAGGTGATCCATTCGCCGAGCAGGCCCAGCGGGCCACGGTAGTAGTAGCCCTGCACGGTCTTGCGCAGGCGTTCGCCGTTGGCGGCGATGTTGCTGCCGTAGCCGAAGAACTGCTCCTGCCCCGGCGTGCGATAGCGCGGCAGGAAATTGTTGCCGCTGCCGAAGGTGTCGCCGACGCTCGCCGCCACGCCGATGCCCAGCGTGCCGAGGTTGCCGTCGCGGTTCTTGAACGGCTCCCAGAACAACCGGCCGGCGTATTCGAATTCGCCGTCGGGATTCGAGGTCACCGCATCGCGGCCATCGACGGTGCCGTTGTAGACGCCGACCGTGTAGTTCAGCGCGCCACCGAACACGTCGCCCTGTAGCTGCGCGCCGAGGTCGCGGTTCGGCGCGAGTTCGGTCGGAAAGCCGCGTTCGACGAACGCGGTCGCACCACCGGACTGCAGGCGCTCGAGGCCGACCGGGCCCTTGACCTTGCCGACGCGCACGGTCGCGCGCGGATCGAATTTCAGGTCGACATAGGCATCGACGATGGTGGCGCTGTCGCCGGCGAATTCCGGCGTCAGGCGGAACCCGACCAGCGGACCCCATGTACCTTCCAGCGTTGGCCGGATGCGCCGGAACAGGAAGCCGTCGTTCTGGCTGGAGCCATCGGCGAAGTGGCGCAGGTCGGCCTGCACCAGGCCGCGCAGCTTCACTTCCAGGCCGCCCGGCGCCTTCGCCGAGAGACCCTTGCCGGCGTCCAGTGCCAACGTGGTGGCGGTGGCGGCCTTCGCGGCGTCGGCCTCGACCTGCAGTTCCTGCTTGCGTTCGACCACGCGCAGGCGCTGGTCGACCTCGGCGACTTGCGTGGTCTCGGAACGACCCTCGACCGCCGCCAGTCGCTCTTCGAGCGCGGCGATGCGGGCCAGGAGTTCCTGCGTGGTGGGGTCGCGCGGATTTGCGGCGTGCGCGGGCAGTACCGCTAAGCCGATGGCGAGCGCGAGGAGTGTGCGTTTCAGTGGCATGCGAACCTCGATGGGTTGTGGTGACATGCCTCCGGTCGACCGGTCGGCGGGTGGGTGGGATGACGCGCGTTCGGCGCGCCGTGCTCAGCGCTCGAAGCGGACTTTCTCGCTGCGGGTGATCTGCACGACCCGCGACTGGTGGACCACGATCTCGACCGTGCCGAACCGGGTGTCGCGGATCGCACGCAGGACCTGGGCCTCCACGTCGGGGATGCCGTCCTGCACATGGGCAGGCACGCTGGCGAGGGACGACGCGGGGTTCGCACTCATGGCAGGTCTCCGGCGGATGAGCGCTGGCGGGGTTCGGCGGCGGCGCGTTGGCTGAGGGTGAGCAGGCTGTGCCGGTCGAGCACGCCGGACAGCGCTTCGCGGGTTTCGCGCATCAACGCGCGTACCGCGCAATGCTCGGGATCGATGCAATCGGCGCAGGGTTCGTAGGCACTGTTGCTGGCACAGCGCACCGGCGCCAGCGGACCGTCGATGGCGCGGATCAGGTCGCCGACCATGATCGCGTCCGCCGGTTTCGCCAGCGAATGGCCGCCGAGTTGGCCGCGATGGCTCTCGACATAGCCGGCGCGGCGCAGGTCGACCAGGATGGTCTCCAGGAACTTGCCTGGCACGTTGGCGCGATCGGCGATGGCATGCGCCTGCAAGCGCTCGCCCTGCGGCAGCGATGCCAGCGCGCACATCGCGCGGAGTCCGTACTTGGCCTTGTTCGTCAACATTTCCCACATGTTTCATGGGAATAGAAATTGCAGGCAACCGATCTGTCGAAATGCCGCCATGCCGGCGCTGCATAAGTGACCTGCGGCCAGCGCCATATGCAGCAGGCGCATGGACGCATGACCCCGCATCCTTTCTGCAGCGCACCACGCGTGCGGATGATCGTCGCCATCCCCACCCATCCCGGTCGACCGGCTGCCCACGATGTCGCTTCCCGCCACCACGCTCCCCACGCCCTTGCAGCCCGACACCGCGGCCGCGCTGGCCCGGCTCGCCGATGGCATGGATGGCAGCGCCCTGTTGTGGGCCTCCGGCTACCTGGCCGGCATGGCGCGTGCGCTGGCGCCCGCGGTGCCGATTGCCGCACCGGTCGTCGCCGCGCAACCGGCGACCATCGTCTACGGCAGCCAGACCGGCAACGCGAAGCGCGCGGCCGAAGCCCTGCTGGCGAAACTGCAGGCGGCGAACCTCCCGGTGCGCCTGCTGCGCGCCGATGCCTACCCGTTGCGCGAACTCGCCGACGAGACCTTGCTCTACGTCGTCGTCAGCACCCAAGGCGATGGCGATCCGCCGGATGACGCACGCGGCTTCCTGGAATTCGTCGAAGGCCGCCGCGCACCGGCGCTGAAGAAGCTCAAGTTCGCGGTGCTCGCGCTGGGCGATTCCAGCTACCCGCAGTTCTGCGCGATCGGCCGCCGCATCGACCAGCGCCTGCAGGCGCTTGGTGGCGAACGCATCGCCGAGTGCGCGGATGCCGACCTCGACATCGAAACCGTCTCCACGCCATGGACCGAGACTGTCGCCCGCATCGCCGCGGACGTGCTGAAGCCGGCCGCGCCGCTGGCCACGGTCACACCGTTGCGTCCGCTCGCGGCTGCGGTCACGCCGTATTCGCGCGCCAAGCCGTTCGCCGCGTCGGTGCTCGCCAACCAGCGCATCACCTTCGGTGCCGGCGGCAAGGACGTGCGCCATCTCGAGCTCGCGCTGGACGGCGCCGGCCTGGCCTACGAACCCGGCGATGCGCTGGGCCTGTGGCCGCGCAATCCCGAGCCGCTGGTCGATGCGGTGCTGCAGGCGACCGCGCTCGACGGCGACACCGCGGTGCGCATCGGCGAGGAAGAACGCAGCCTGCGCGCGTGGCTGCTCGACAAGCGCGAGCTCACCCGCCTCGCCCGCCCGTTCGTGGCCGCGCAGGCCGAGCGCAGCGGCGATGCCGACCTGCAGCGCCTGCTTGCGCCGGAACACGCCGGCAACTTCCAGCGCCTGCTGGCCACCCTGCAACCGATCGACCTGCTGCAACAGCAGCGCGCGGATTGGGATGCCGAATCATTGGTCGCCGCGCTGCGCCCGCTGCAGCCGCGCCTGTATTCCATCGCCTCCAGCCGCAAGGTCGTCGGCGACGAAGCGCACCTCACCGTCGCCCATGTCGAATACGACCTCGATGGGCAGACGCGCTGGGGCGCGGCTTCCCACCAACTCGCCACCCGTGCAGAAGGCGACGCCCTGCCGGTCTACATCGAGGCCAACGAGCGTTTCCGTCTGCCTGCAGACAGCAGCCGCGACATCATCATGATCGGCGCCGGCACCGGCGTGGCCCCGTTCCGCGGCTTCGTGCAGGAACGCGCTGCGCTGGGCGGCAGCGGCCGCAACTGGCTGTTCTTCGGCGCGCCGCACCAGCGCAGCGATTTCCTCTACCAACTGGAATGGCAGCGCGCGCTCAAGGACGGCCAGTTGGACCGTATCGACCTGGCCTTCTCGCGCGACAGCGCACCCAAGACCTATGTGCAGCAGCGCATCGGCGAGCAGGCGCGCACCTTGTACGACTGGCTGCAAGGCGGCGCGCATCTGTACGTCTGCGGTGCGACCGCGATGGGCAAGGACGTGCACGCAGCCCTGATCGACGCGCTGTCCGCGCACAACGGCGGCGACCGCGACGCGGCAAACGAGTATCTCGACACGTTGGCCCGTGATGGCCGCTACGCACGGGATCTGTACTGATGAGCGCGCATTCGGTCGAGGACATCAAGCGGGCCAGCGCGGGCCTGCGCGGCACCCTGCTCGCCTCGCTGGCGGACGCGGTCACCGGCGCCCTGCGCGATGACGACCAGACCCTGATCAAGTACCACGGCAGCTACCAGCAGGACGACCGCGACGTGCGCGAAGCGCGCCGCCTCGCCAAGCTGGAACCGGCCTTCAGTTTCATGATCCGCACCCGCACGCCGGGCGGCGTGATCAACCCCACGCAATGGCTGCAGCTGGATGCCATCGCGACGACCTACGCCGAGCGCGGCCTGCGCATCACCACCCGCCAGGCCTTCCAGTTCCATGGCGTCATCAAGCGCGAACTCAAGGCAACGATGCAGGCGATCAATGCCGCGCTGATCGACACGTTGGCGGCCTGCGGCGACGTCAACCGCAATGTCGCGGTGGCCGCCAATCCGCTGTATCCGGAGGTGCAGGCGCAGGTGCTCGCACAGGCCGTGGCGGTGTCGAAGCACCTGCTGCCGAACACCCGCGCGTACTACGAGTTGTGGCTGGACGAGGAACGCGTCGGCGGCAGCGGCGAAGAGGTCGAACCGATCTACGGCCAGGCTTACCTGCCGCGCAAGTTCAAGATCGGCTTCGCGATCCCGCCGTTGAACGATGTCGACGTGTTCGCCCAGGACCTGGGCTACATCGCGATCCTCGACGAGGCCGGCACCTTGCTGGGCTACAACGTCAGCATTGGCGGCGGCATGGGCGCGACCCACGGCGATCCCGAGACCTACCCGCGGCTCGGCAATGTCATCGGCTTCGCCACCCCCGACCAGGTCGTCGCGGTGGCGGAAGCGGTGGTCACCGCGCAACGCGACTTCGGCAACCGCGCGGTGCGCAAGCGCGCGCGCCTGAAGTACACGATCGACGATCGCGGGCTGGACTGGTTCAAGGACGAAGTGGAACGGCGCGCCGGCTTTCCCCTGGGGCCGGCGCGTGCGTTCCGTTTCGACCACAACGGCGACCGCTTCGGCTGGGTCGATGCCGGCCACGACCTGCAGCACGTCACCCTGCGCATCCCGTCGGGGCGCATCGTCGATGGTGCGCTGGACGGTCGCGGCGACGCCGTCCTGCACCTCACCGGCCTGCGCGAGATCGCGCGGCTGCTGCAGGCAGAAGGCGGCAACGCCGAGTTCCGCCTGACCTCCAACCAGAACCTGGTGATCGCCAACATCCCGGCCACGCTGCAATCGCGCGTGGATGCGCTGCTGCGGGAACATGCGCTGGATTGCTGGCGCAGCGCCTCGCCGTTGCGGCTCAACGCACTGGCCTGCGTCGCCCTGCCGACCTGCGGCCTGGCGATGGCCGAAGCGGAACGCTACCTGCCCGACTTGGTCAACGAAGTCGACGCACTGCTGGCCCGCCACGGCATCGCCGATGCACCGATCCACCTGCGCATCAGCGGCTGCCCGAACGGCTGCTCGCGGCCCTACCTCGGCGAGATCGCCCTGGTCGGCAAGGCGCCGGGCCGCTACAACCTGATGCTCGGTGCCGACCACCGCGGCGAGCGGCTCAACACCCTGCATCGCGAAAACATCGACGAGGCGCAACTCCTCGCCACCCTGGATCCGTTGTTCGCAAGCTATGCCACGCAGCGCACGCAAGGCGAGCGCTTCGGCGACTGGCTGCTGCGCAGCGGCGTCATCGCCTCCCCCACACCGCACCACCGCCACATCCACATCGAGGTCGCCGCATGAGCCCGCCCGATCCCATCACCGCCGCCGAATCGCCGCAGGCGCTGTCCGCGCTCAACCGCTGGCTGGCGCGACTTTCTGCGCAGGAGCGCGTGGCCTGGGCGATGGACAGCCTGGCCGCGCCGCACGCGCTGTCGACCAGCTTCGGCACCCAATCCGCGGTGTCCCTGCATCTGCTCACCCAGGCCAAGCCGGACATTCCGGTGATCCTGGTCGACACCGGTTACCTGTTCCCGGAAACCTATCGCTACGCCGACCAACTGGTCGACCAGCTCGGCTTGAACCTCAAGGTGTACCGCCCGCAGATCGGCATCGCCTGGATGGAAGCGCGCTTCGGCAAGCTGTGGGAAAGCGGCGCCGACGGACTGCGCGAGTACAACCGCCTGCGCAAAGTCGAGCCGATGCAGCGCGCACTCAATGAACTCGGCGTGCGCAGCTGGTTCGCAGGCCTGCGCCGCGACCAGGCGCGCACGCGCGAAGGCATCGAATTCCTGGAGCTGCGCGATGGACGCTGGAAGCTGCATCCCATCGCCGACTGGAACGAGATCGACGTCGGTGCCTACATGCTCCAGCACGACCTGCCGGAACATCCGCTCGCCGAAAGGGGTTATGTGTCGGTCGGCGACGTGCACACCACCCAGCCGCTGAGACCCGGCATGGACCTGGCGCAGACCCGCTTCTTCGGCCTGCGAAGGGAGTGCGGCCTGCACTTCGACGAACCGACGGCGTCGGCGGCGTAAGCCAAACCAGCATCAGGACGGCAACACCAGACAGGCCCGCATCGCGAGCAAAAAAGGGGACGGAGGTAGTTAAGGAGCACCTTAACTACCTCCGTCCCCTTTTTGTTCGATGCGGTGCAGGGGCATGCCTGCATCGAATGATCCTTCCCGTCGCGATCCTGCGCGTTGGGTAACTGACGGACAGGGGCAACCACGTCCATCAGGCCGGCTATCCCACAGGGGGAGGCCATGCGATCCATCGATATCCACCAGGAGTTCCCTTTGAAAAGCACTCATCGCCCAGCCCGCATCGCAGCGCTGGTCCTCATGGCCAGCGCTGCCGGATCCGCCTTTGGCCAGGTCAGCCGCACGCCCTGGCAAATGAATGAAGGCGAAGGCGTCATCAAGCTGGATGCAGAACTTCCGTCCAATGGCGCGTTGCCGGAAAACAACTACATCGCGTTCAAGCAGGCGCAGATTCCTGCAGAAGGCAAGGGATGGGTTGCCGCGCCCAACCCGGAGACCATCGGGTTCGGCAGCGCAAGCGCGTCGAAGATCGCGCAAGCCGGGGGGGTGTGCCGCAAGGCCGTGGACTACACCTACTTCCAGACATTCGTGGAGGTGCCTGCGGGCACCCGCCTGGATGAATTCAAGATCAGCTTCCAAGGCATGGACGATGCGTCGCGCATCACCATCTTCAACAACAAATATCCGAAAGGCCAGATCGTTGCCGGTAGTTACGTCTTGCGCTCGGCACCGAATGCACAAGCGGCCACCACGGACCTGAAGAGCCTGGTGACCACCGGCAGGAATCGCGTCGTCATCACCCAGGTGGACTGGTGCCCGGTGGGCAACCAGCTGCAATCGGCGCAGGTCCTGCTCAATGGCAGCAAGATCAGCACCGGCGGAACCACCGCCGTTTCGCGCCCCGTCGCGTCCGGTCCGTTCCTGCCCGCCTCGCATGGCGATGTGCACATCCGCTCGCTGGACGGCCTCACCTGGGACTTCCAGGCCACGGGGGACTACCTGCTGCTCAAGTCCGCCGACAACCAGGTCATGGTGCAGGCGCGCCAGCAAGCCTGGCCGGAGAAGCCGAGCGTTTCGGTGAACCGAGCCGGTGCGATGCGCGTGGGAGCGAGCAAGGTCGAGTGGTACATGTTGCCCAAGCGTGTCTTGTACGTGAACGGCAAGGTCACTGCAATGCCGGCTTCGCGCACCGCGCTTCCGGGTGGCGGCGCGATCGAAACATTGCGCTCGGGCAGCAAGGAAACCCTGATGGTGTACTGGCCCAACAACAGCTTCGTGGCGCGGATGGTGGCGCACAGCAACAACACCATGGATGTGGAAGTCAAAAAGGCGGTCGCACCCGCCGGCACCTACGAGGGCATGATCGGCAACATGGATGGCAACCGCGGCAATGACTTCCAGATCCGCGGCGGCGCCTCCCTGGGCACCAGCATGACCAGCGCCGACATTGCACGCGTCGGCGAAAGCTGGCGGGTGCGCGCCAACGAATCGCTGTTCACCCAAGCCCATCCTGATCCGAAGGCGGCCGTGGCGCAGACCCAGCCGGGCATCGCCGATCTTGATCCTGCCGCACGCCAGCAAGCCAACCAGACCTGCAAGGCGGCGGGCATCAACGACGCGACGGCACTCCGCCATTGCACTTACGACGTGGCGGCGACCGGCGACAAGACCTTCGTGGAGAGTGCAAAGCAGTTCCAGCAGACCGTGGCCGCGCTTCCGAAGGCCGACCGCGCGGGCGAGAAGGTCGAGCCCGCCAGCGTCCAGGTGCCCGCCGGCAAACCCGCGGCACCCGCCGGGAAAAATATCGGCCTGTTCCTGCCCGGCGAGAAACTGAAGCAGGGTTCCCGCTACGGCATGTCAGGGCACCACATCATCTTCCAGCAGGACGGCAACCTCTGCATCTACAAGACCGCGGGCAACCAGTTCGTCTGGTGCGTCAACAACGATCCCAAGGTCCAGTACCAGCGCGCGAAATCGGTGGAGTTGACCACGGACGGACGACTGCGGATGACCGATGCAGGCGGCAGCGTGATCTGGCAAACGCCGGCCAACAACCCGCAGGTGCGCAGCAGCGTGCACCTGACCGACAACGGCACGCTGGAACTGCGTGCACCGTCCGGCAACGTCGTGTGGTCGAGCCGCTGATGTAGCAGGGGATGCAGCAGCGCCATCATCGATGGCGACGCTCGTTGGTGATGAAGCCGACCCGTCCATGCGGCAATCGCCGATGGACGGGTCTTTTTTTCGTCGGGGCGCAAACTGCCGCCGCGCATGCGGCCCGACGGAGTCGGCCCACTTGCCCCACGGTCGCTCAGCGCGATCCTGCGGCAGCGCCGGCTGCTACCTGCGAGCCCTGAACTCCGATGACGATGGATAGGCGGCCTCGAACCTCTGGCGGTACTCGTCTTCCATTGCCTTCGCCTCGGTGATGGTCCCCGACTCGCGCAGCGCATGCGCATAGGCCAGCGCGTACCGCGCAGTGCGCGGATGCATGGCGCCCCTGTCGCGCCGGGTGATGTCGAAAGCCGATCGATCGAAATCCACAGCCCTGGCAGCATCTCCGCGGGCACGCGCAATCCGCGCGCGGGTGGCAGCGACACGGGCGTGCAATTCAAGCTCGACGCGATTGCCGACGGCCTCGACCTGGTCGAGCAGCGCTTCGGCTTCCTCGTACCCGCCATTCGTCACATGCCACTGCGCCAGCGGCAATCGTGCATAGGCGAGCCCCGCTTCGGGCACATTCCAACGCGAACGTGCCGCAATCACCGATTGCAGCAGCGCGCGCGCCTCGGCATCGGTTCGCCCGGAGGCGATCAACGTCGTCGCCAGCATGGTGCGCGCCACGAGGAGTTGGTTGTTGTCGGGATCACCCAATGCTTCCGCCAGGATATCGTGCGACTGGCGAAACAATCGCTCTGCCGCTCCGAACTCTCCCTGCTCGTAAGCGAGCAAGCCGGCGCTCAACAACCCGGCTGCATATGCAGGGCTGCCAGCTCCGGTGTGCCGCAGGATGTCCGGCAATCCCTGGTCAAGCAGCGCCCTGGACTCCGCGAACATCCCGGAAGCCGCCAGCAACCCGGCAAGCGCGACGCGATCGCTGGCCAGTACCGAGTGACCTTCACCGAACAGTTGCCGGGTCAGTACCAATCGCTGACGGGCGACACGCCGGGCACCGGCATGATCACCGGCATAACCCAGCATCCCGGACAACGCCTTCAGCAGTTGGCGGTAATCGTTCGTGCGCGTCGTACCTGCCTGCTCATGCAGGGCCACCGCCCGCCGGCAATGCGGCAGTGCCCGCTTGAACTCGCCGGTTCCCCCGATCACGCTGCAGAGGTCGGAATGGCTGCGCGCAATCGCCAGCGGGCCTGCGTTGCCGGCCTGGCGCAGCGCGAGCGACTTGCGGGCAGACTCGACGGCACGGAAGTCCTTGCCGTTGGCACTCAGCGTCAATGCCAACGTGCCATAAGCGTCCGCGACCAATGGCGCGTCCCCGTCCAGGTGGCGGGCCAGCAGGTCGAGACCGCGTTGCGCGGCGTGCTCGGCGTCTTCGGTGGATCCGCGCGCCGTCCGGATGGCGATGGCTTTCGAGCGCAGGCTGCGGCCAGCCGCGACAGGATCATTCACGGCAGGGCCAAGGTTCAATCGGGCCGCATTTTCGAGCAGGCGCGCACCGACGGCGCCCTCATTGATGCCGGAGTAGGCATTGCCCAACGCCTCCAGGAGCTTGGCCCGAAGCCGTGGCTGATTGGCCAGCTCCTTGTCCACGCGATCACGACTGCGGTCGAGCACTTCGCGGGCAGTGAAATCATGGCGATCCGCCTGCGTGGGGTCGGACAACGAGAACGCGGACATCAGGAACTGCGCCGTCTGCTCCGCCACCTGCGCCTGCAGTCGCGCTTCACGCTCGGCCAGCACCGTGCGCCAGGTGAATCCCGTCACCACCACGACCAGCAGCGCCCCCACCGCCAATGGCCAGCGGTGGCGTTGGACATAGCGCTGTACGCGGTAGCTCAAGCGCCCGCGCTGCGCGAGCACCGGTCGCGCGTCGAGGAAGCGCTCCAGATCCTCCGCCAATTCCCGTACCGAGGCATAACGCTGCTCGGGTTTGCGGCGCAACGCTTTCAGCACGATGGCATCGATATCGGCCGGAATGCGGCGTTTGCGGGGGTCTGAGTTCCGATGTCCGGGTGGGTCATCGCCGCCGGCACCGCGCGGCACCTGCTGGCTTGGCGGCGTGATCCGACCGGACAGGATCAGGTTGGCGCGCGCCAGATCGCCAGAGATGTGCTCGAACGGCCTGACGCCTGCCACCAGTTCGTAAAGCACCACGCCCAACGACCAGACATCCGTCGCAGTGCCCAGCGCCGTCCCTTCGATCTGCTCGGGACTTGCATATGCGGGGGTCATCATCCGCGTCGGACTGGTCAGCAACGCATCGGCATCGACCAGCCTGGCGATGCCGAAATCGAGCAGCTTGGGCTCGCCAGCCTCATCGACCAGGAGATTGTCGGGCTTGATGTCGCGATGGATCACCAAGCGCTCATGCGCATAGGACACCGCCGCGCAGACCTTGAGGAACAACCCGACGCGCGCGCGCAGGTCCAATCCCCGGTCATCGCACCAACGGTCGATCCGCTTGCCCTGGATGTAGTCCATCGCGAGGAAGGGTTCGCCCTCGCTGTCGTCACCGGCGTCGACCAGGCGAGCGATGTTGGGATGGTTCAAGGCCGCGAGGATGCGTTGCTCCTCCTGGAAGCGCGCATGCCGGGCCACCGAGCCGGCGAACAGGCGCTTCAACGCCACCCGCTGGACGGCGCCGCCCACCTCGCGCTCGGCCAGCCAAACCACGCCCATGCCCCCTTCACCCAGCCGCTCGATGAGGCGGTAGCTGCCCGGCGTGCCGGGCTTGATGCGCAGGTCCTCGGTCAATGCGGTGGTCGCAAGGACCACCTCTCGCGGCATATCGTCCAGTGCGGTGTCATCCGACGCCGCCATCAGCCACTCCACCTCGCGCCGCAACGCTGCATCGCCACTACATCGCGCATCCAGGCGGGCTGCCCGCTCACCCACGGCAAGGTCGAGGACCTCATGCGCGATCGCCTGGGCGCGCGCGTACAGCGCGTCAGTCATCCGCCAGCTCGCGCAGCAGCCAGGCACGCGCCATTCGCCAATCGCGGACGATGGTCGGGCGCGCGACGTCCAGCAGGTCGGCGATTTCTTCCAGTTCAAGTCCGGCAAAGAACTTGAGGACCACCACCTGCGCCTGGCGTGCATTCATGCCGGCAAGGCGTTCAAGCGCACGGTTGAGATCGAGGAAGTCCCCGCTCGCCTCAGGCAGGTCGATCTCGTCGATGGCGATGCGTGCGTCCGATGTCGGGCGCTTCGCCGCCATCCGCCGCCGGGCGTGATCCACCAGCACCCGCCGCATCATCTGCGCGGCGATGCCGAGGAACTGCGCACGATTGGCGGGATCGACCCTGTGTTGTTCGACTACCCGCAACCAGGCCTCGTTCACGAGTGCCGTGGTCTGGAGCGTGTGGCTCTCGCGTTCGCCACGCATCGCACGCGCGGCGAGCTGCTTCAGCTCCATGTAGAGCAGCGATGACAGCGGCCCATTCGCGCCGGCGGCTACGATCTGATCGAGGGCAGCGGCGGCATGGTGACGGGGCGGGGCCGACATTTGCAGGACCACATGCTGCGCGTAGCTGGGGGCTTGGAGCATAGCAACGATCCATCGACCCGCTGCCGCGTGGCATCGATCCAGGCGATGCCCACGATCTTCGATTTCTTCGATTGACTGTCAGGTGTAGGCCACGGATGCCGGCACGCTCCAGCGCGGCGCCACTGGCCATTCGGCATCCTGGTTGCCTTCCAGCACCCGGCGCAGGTCGCGCGGATCGAGTTGCGGGGCCAGGCCCTGCAACAAGGCCAATGCGTATTCGCGCAGCACGCGACCGCGCGGCACCACCGCCCAGGTGATGCATTCGGGCAACTCGGCCGGCGCCTCGATCACGCGCAGGTCGTCGTCCTCGCGGGTGTGCACGGCCATCTCCGCCAGCAGGCCCGCGCCCAGGCCGGCGCGCACATAGGTCTTGATCAGGTTGGCGTCGCGCGCGGTCATCGCGATCTGCGGCTCCACGCCGGCGGCGGCGAAGGCGCGCTGCAGCGAGGACTCAGGCAACTTCGAGGATTCGTAGCTGATCAACGGATGCCGCGACAGTTCGGCCAGGCTCGGCGGTCCGGACAACGCGGCCAGCGGGTGCGAGGCGGGCACCAGCAATACCCGGCGCCAGCGATACAGCGGGATCGCGACGCCGCTGCTCGACGGCTGCCCGCCGGCGCTGCTGATCAGGGCGAAATCGGCTTCGTCCAGCTTGTCGAGCACTTCCGCGTCGCCGGAGGCGAACAGGTCGACGCTGACCTGCGGGTAGCGGCGCTTGAGCTCGGCGATGACCGGCGGCAGCACGTAGCGCGCCTGCGTATGCGTGGTGGCCAGTAACAGGCGGCCACGGTGCTCGCCGCGCTCGTTGGCGGCATAGCTGCGGATGTTGGCGGCCTCGGCCAGGATCCGGCGCGCGTGTTCGATCACCTTCACGCCGGCCGGGGCCACGCCTTCCAGGCTGCGGCCCTTGCGCAGGAACAACTGGAAGCCGAGTTCGTCCTCCAGTTGCTTGAGCTGCTTGGACAGGCCGGGCTGGGTGGCATGCACGCGCTCGGCGGCCTGGGTGATGTTGAACCCGGAATCGGCGATCGCGACGAGGTAACGGAGCTGGGTCAGGGTCATGGTCGCCTACCGATATATCGCTTTATCAGGATGCAGCGATGGATTATAGCAATGATCGAAAGCATTTCCAGCGCTTCCTTATGCCTCTGGAGCATAAGCGAAAACCCGGCGACCATTTCACCCGGCGGTCGGCGACCCCTAGCGTGTTGGCATGTCATCGCCCAGCCCTGCATCCCCCACCACCTCACGTCCGACGCCCATTGCGGTTGCCGATCCGCCGCCGGTCGGCGTTGTGCGCCTGGTGGGTGCCGGCCCCGGCGATCCGGGCCTGCTCACCCTGCATGCCGCGCGCGCGCTCGCCGAGGCCGACGTGGTCCTCCACGACCGCCTGGTCAGCGCCGATGTGCTGGCGTTGTCGCATCGCGACGCCGAGTTGATCGAGGTCGGCAAGCGCGTCGGCGGCGACCACCACGCCACCCAGGCACGCATCCATGACCTGCTGGTCAAACACGCCTCGGCCGGCAAGCGCGTGGTGCGGTTGAAGGGCGGCGATCCCTTCGTGTTCGGCCGCGGCGGCGAAGAACTCGAAGTGCTGCGCGCGCACGGCATCCCGTTCGAAGTCATCCCAGGCATCACCGCCGCCGTCGCGTGCGCGGCCTATGCCGGCATCCCGCTCACCCATCGCGAGCACGCGCAGTCGCTGCGGCTGCTCACCGCGCATGCGCAGGATGGCGACGCCGAGCACGACTGGGCTACCTTGTCACAGGCCAACCAGACCCTGGCCTTCTACATGGGCGTGTCGGGGCTGGCGCGCCTACGCGACAACCTGATCGCGCACGGCCGCGCTGCATCGACACCCTTCGCCCTGGTCGAAAACGGCTCCCGCCCCGAACAACGCGTCATCGCCGGCACGCTCGACGAACTGCCCGAACTCGCCCGACGACATGCCGTGCAGGCGCCGGCACTGCTGGTGGTCGGCGAGGTCGCCGCTTTCGCCTCGCAGTTGCACTGGTTCGGCGGCGCGCCCTTAACGAACGCGGATGCAGGCTGTGCCAACGTGGCATTCGCCCGCGCCGCCTGACCCACTTCCCACGGAACCGCCATGGCCCTCTACGACAGCATCCTCGACACCGTCGGCAACACGCCCATCGTCAAGTTGCAGCGCATCGCGCCCAAGCACGTGACGCTCTACGCGAAGGTCGAATCCTTCAATCCCGGCGGCTCGGTCAAGGACCGCCTCGCATTGGCGATCGTCCTCGATGCCGAACAGAAAGGCCTGCTCAAGCCCGGCGACACGATCGTCGAAGCGACCTCGGGCAACACCGGCGTGGCGCTGGCGATGGTCGCCGCAGCGCGCGGCTACAAGTTCGTGGCGACGATGGTCGAAACCTTCTCGATCGAACGCCGCAAGCTGATGCGCGCATACGGCGCGAAAGTCATCCTGACCCCGGCCGCCGAACGCGGCAGCGGCATGGTGCGCCGGGCGAAGGAGCTTGCCGACCAGCACGGCTGGTTCCTGGCCAGCCAGTTCGCCAACCCCGCGAATCCCGCCTACCACCGGCAGACCACTGCGCCGGAAATCCTCCGCGACTTCGCCGGCAAGCGGCTCGACTACTTCGTCACCGGCTGGGGCACCGGCGGCACCCTCACCGGCGTCGGCGAGGTGCTCAAGGTCGCGCGGCCGGAGACGAAGATCATCGCCACCGAACCGGCCGGCGCATCCCTGCTCAAGGGCGACGAATGGAAGCCGCACAAGATCCAGGGCTGGACCCCGGACTTCGTGCCCGAAGTGCTGAACCGCGAGGTCTACGACGACTTGTTGCAGGTCACCGACGACGACGCGATCGCGACGGCGCGACGGCTGGCGGCGGAGGAAGGCATCTTCGTCGGCATCTCCGCAGGCGGCACGCTGGCCACGGCATTGAAAGTGGCGGAGAGCGCGCCGGAAGGCTCGGTCCTGCTGGCGATGCTGCCGGATACCGGCGAGCGTTATTTCTCGACGCCGCTGTTCGCCGACGTCAACGAGGGTTCGGACGACGAGTGGTTGGCATCGGTGTTGCCTTGATGGGCTCCAGTTTCGTCAACTGAAGTCGTTGCCATCCCTGGCGCGCTGGATCATCGCTTCCCGTACCCCTGCCCGGCCTTCCGTGGCCGGGCGCTCACATGAGCGCGATCAGCCCCCGGCTGATCGCAAGCACTCATGTTCGCCCATACACATCCTCGTAGCGGACGATGTCGTCTTCGCCGAGGTAATCGCCGGACTGCACTTCGATCAGTTCCAGCATCTCGGCACCAGGATTCTCCAGGCGATGCTTCGCGCCGATGGGAATGTAGGTGCTCTGGTTGGCGAACAGTTCGAACACGTCGTTGTCGCGCGTCACCCGTGCGATGCCGCGGACCACGATCCAGTGCTCGGCGCGGCGCGTGTGCGACTGCAACGACAGTCGCGCGCCCGGCTTGACCTTGATCCGCTTCACCTGGAAGCCGTCGCCGGCATCGACCGAGTCGTAGCTGCCCCAGGGGCGGTGCACTTCGCGATGCAGGGCAGCCTGCGTGCGCTGCTGCGACTTCAGCGTCGCCACCACGTCCTTGACCTGCTGCACGCGGTCCTTGCGCGCCACCAGCACCGCGTCGTCGGTTTCCACCACCACCAGGTCGTCCACGCCGACCAGCGCGACCATGCGCGTCGCATAGGCATAACTGTTGCGGCTGTCGATCGCGATCACGTCGCCATGGTGCGCATTGCCGTCGCCATCCTGCTCGCTCACGTCCCACAACGCCGACCAAGAACCGACATCGTTCCAGCCGATGTCCACAGGCAGCACCATCGCCGCATCGGTTTTCTCCATCACCGCGTAGTCGATGGAATCCGATGGACAGGCGGCGAACGCGTCCTTGTCGAGGCGGATGAAATCGCCATCGCGCGCGGCGCCATCGAACGCGGCACGCACAGCGCCCACGATATCGGAGCGGAAACGCTGCAATTCCTCGAGGTAGCGCGAGGCGCGCAGCAGGAACATCCCGCTGTTCCAGAAATAGCGGCCATCATCGAGATACGACTGCGCGGTAGCGGCATCGGGTTTCTCGACGAAGCGCAGCACCTGGCGCACGCCCTCGCCCGCGGCGGACTGGATATAGCCAAAGCCGGTTTCCGGGGCATCCGGGACGATGCCGAACGTCACCAGCGCACCCGCCTCCGCGGCCGGCATCGCCACGCGCACGGCGTTGCGGAACGCATCGGCATCGCGCACCACGTGATCGGAGGGCAGCACCAGCAGCAGCGGATCGTCGCCACCGGCCATCGCCTGCAAGGCCGCCGCGGCGATTGCCGGTGCGGTATTGCGGCCGATCGGCTCCAGCAGGATCGCCGGTGTCGGCGCGCCGATCTGGCGCAACTGCTCGGCGACCAGGAAGCGGTGGTCTTCGCCCGCGACCACGATGGGAGCGGCATCGGCCAGGTCGGCCACGCGCAGCCACGTGGCCTGCAGCATGGTGTCGTCGCCGGCCAGCGGCAGGAACTGCTTCGGATAGGCCTCGCGCGAGAGCGGCCACAGGCGCGTGCCGGAACCACCGGACAACAACACGGGTTGCAGCTTGGGCATGCACGCCTCGCTCGGAACGGTGCCGCAGTTTACCCTTTGCGCATGAGCGAACCTGCAACACCACTGGACCCGCGCACTGCGCAACGCCTGGCCTGGACGCGCATCGCGCTGGGCGATGCCGCGGCACGACTCGAACGCGCCTCCACCGATGCGGGGTTCCGCAGCTATTGGCGCACTCACGGTGCAGCGTCTTCACGCATCGTGATGGACTCGCCGCCGGACAAGGAAGACGTGCGGCCGTGGCTACGCGCGCGCGACCTGCTGGAGGCCGGCGGCGTGCGCGTGCCGCGCGTGCTCGCCCGCGATGTCGACGCCGGCTTCCTGCTGCTGGAAGACCTCGGCGGCCCGACGATGGCGCAGGTGGTCGACGCTGCGAATGCCGACGCGCACATCGACGGCGCGATCACCCAACTGCTGATCTTGCAGTCGATCGCGCTGCCCGAAGACACCGTGGTGTTCGGCGAGGCGCTGCTGCAACGCGACGCCGGGTTGTTCGAGGACTGGTATCTGCGCCACCACCTCGGCATCGAACTCGACTGCGGCGATGCCGAGCGCCTGCAACTGACGCAGCGGCGACTGATGGACAACGCGCTGGCGCAGGCGCGCGTGCCGACGCACCGCGATTACATGCCGCGCAACCTGATGCCGGTGGCGGATGGCCCGGCGGTGCTCGATTTCCAGGACATGGTGATCGGACCGATCGCCTACGATCCGGTCAGCCTGCTGCGCGATGCCTTCCTCAGCTGGCCCGAGGCTCGCGTGGACGCCTGGCTGCGTCGTTACCACGCGCGCGCCCTTGCAGCCGGCCTGCCCGTCCCCGACATCGCCAGCTTCCTGCGCGATGCGGACTGGCTGGGCGTGCAGCGCCACCTGAAGATCCTCGGCATCTTCGCCCGCCTGCACCATCGCGACGGCAAGTCGCGCTACCTCGCCGACGCGCCGCGTTTCATCGGCTATCTCGATGCAGTGGTGCCGCGGTATCGCGAACTCGATCCATTGCGCGACCTGCTGGAACGCACCATCAAGCCGGCCATCGCGAGGCTGCCCGCATGAAAGCCCTGATCTTCGCCGCCGGCCTGGGCGAGCGCATGCGCCCGCTGACCGACACCACCCCGAAGCCGTTGCTTGAAGTCGGCGGCAAGCGCCTGATCGAATGGCATCTCGGCAAGCTCGCCGCGATCGGCGTGGAAGACGTGGTGGTCAACATCTCCTGGCTGGCGGACCAGTTCCCCGCGACACTCGGCGACGGATCGAACTGGGGCCTGAGCATCGCCTACTCGCATGAAGGCGACACGCCGCTGGAAACCGGCGGCGGGATGTGGAATGCGTTGCCATTGCTGGGCGAACAACCATTCCTGTTGGTCAACGGCGACGTCTGGACCGACGTCGATTTCGCCGGCCTGCCGCGCGAACCGAACGGACTCGCCCACCTGGTGATGGTGGATCGCCCGCCGCAGGCCACGCATGGCGATTTCGCCCTGGACGATGCCGGCTTCGTCCGCGCAGATGGCGAACATCGGCTGACGTATTCCGGCATAGGCGTGTATCGCCCGCAACTGTTCGATGGCTGGCGCGGGATCGTAGAAGCCCCTGCCATCGTCAACGGCAAGCCGAAGTTCCCGCTGGCACCGATCCTGCGCGCGCACATGGCCGACAGCCGCATCACCGGCGAACACCACCGCGGCCGCTGGACCGATGTCGGCACGCCGGAGCGGCTGCGCGTACTCGACGACGAGTTGCGCGAGTCGTAGAAGCAGATTCCTGCTTGTGGGAGGGGCTTCAGCCCCGATGCCTTGATCATCGGGGCTGAAGCCCCTCCCACCAGAGCGGGTGCCGGCAATGCTGGCCCGGCGAAGTCGTTCCAGGCGGCGTGTGCAGCTGCGGTTACGGGATGTCCGTTTCCAGCACTTGGCGCAGAAAGGGCACGGTCAGGCGGCGCTGCGCGACGAGCGAAGCGCGATCCAGTTGCTCGAACAGCGCGGTGAGGGTGCCGAGGTCGCGGCTGCAGCGGCGCAGCATCCAGTCCAGCGCGGCGTCATCGAAATCCAGTCCGCGTGCGGCGGCGCGCTGGCGCAGCAACTCGGCGCGTGCGGCATCGTCCAGTACCGGCAGCGTCCAGCGCGTGCATTGCACCAGCCGCGAGCGCAGGTCGGGCAGGACCAGCGGCAAGGCATCGGGCCCTGCCGGCGCGGCGTACAACAGGCTGCGGCCGGCATCGCGCCATCGGTTGTGCAGGTCGAACAGGGCGATTTCGTCCTCGCGGTTGCCGGCGATCGCGTCGACATCGTCCAGCGCCACCAGGTCTGCATCCAGGCCTTCGCTGGCGGCGCGCAGGCGTCCGCGCAGGTTCGCCAGCGAGAGATACGCCGCCCGCCTGTCCAGCGCAGTGGCAAGCGCGCAACTGCCGAGCAGCAAGTGGGTCTTGCCGGTTGCGGCGCTGCCCTGCAGGTACAGCGCACCGCCCCTGTCGCCAGTGACCAGCAACTGCAGTTGTTCGAGCAAGCCCGACGGTGCGCGCAGGTAGCGTTCCAGGCGCTGGTCGGCGGGTGCACGCAGCGCCAAGGGCAACTGCGGGCCGAGCGGGCCTTCCACCGGCATCTCAGGCGGCGGGCGGTTCGCCATCGCGGCTGGCGACCGGATGCACATCGGCCGCAGTCGCCACCACGATCGCCGGCCCGTCACCCGCGTACAGACGGCTCTGCCGATAGCGCTCCTGCGCATAGCGCAGCAGCACGTTGACCACCGCCGCCACCGGCAGGGCCAGCAGCATGCCGAGGAAACCGAACAGGCTGCCACCGGCCATCACCGCGAAGATCACCGCCATCGGATGCAGGCCGATGCGGTCGCCGACCAGCTTGGGCGTGAGCCAGTAGCTCTCGATGATCTGGCCGACGGTGAACACGACCGCGACACCCGCCAAGTGCTGCCAGTCGCCGAACTGGACCAGCGCGGCGGTGCCGCCGAACACCACGATCGCCGCCGGTCCCAGGTAGGGCACGAAGGTGAGCAGGCCGGCGATGACGCCAATCAGGATGCCCAGGTTCAGGCCCACCAGCGACAGGCCCACCGCATACAGCACGCCGAGAATCAGCATCACCAGCAACTGCCCGCGCAGGAAGCCGCCGAGCACGGCATCGGATTCGCGGGTCAGCCTGGCCACGGTGTCGTAGTGGTCACGCGGCACCAGCGACCCGACCCGATGCACCAGGAGATCCCAGTCGCGCAGGAAGAAGAAGGTCAGCACCGGCAACAGCACGATGTTGGCGATCCAGCCCAGCAGTGCAAAACCCGAACGCGACACGTAGCCCAGCACCGTCGCGGCGACGCCGCCTGCGCTTTCCCAGTGCTCGCGGATCAACTGGAACAGGCGGCCCGGATCCAGCCACGACAGGATCTGCAGCCCGGTCCGCTGTTCGACCCAGGGCAGCGCGGTGCCGACCATCCAGTCGCGGTAGTTCGGCAGCGACTCCACCAGATAGACGATCTGCTGCTCCAGCATCGGCACCAGCACGATCAGGGCGATCACCAGCACCAGGGTCATCGCGCTGAATACCAGGATCACCGCGTTGTTGCGCTTGAAGCCCTTGCGCTCCAGGCGGTCGACCATCGGATCGCCGAGCCAGCCCAGCAGGGCGGCGAACACGAACGGGCTGAGGATCGGCGCCAGCAACCAGATCACCCAGAGCACGCCGATGGCGAGCGCGGTCCACTGCACCCGCCGGTAGAAGGTGGCGATGGTGGCCAGGTCGTTGTCGGGATGCATGCTCAATCCAGGCGGAAGGTGGCGACTTGCGGCGCGGTGGGTTCGCCATCGTTGTCGTCGCTGTCGCGGCTGCCGGCCGACACCGTGGTCAGCACTTCGCCGCGATCGGCGTACCTGGCGAAGTTGGCGATGCCGGTGGCCAGTTCGAGGTCGAGTTCCAGCACGTCCGCGGAGGCCGACACCGGGGTCACCCGCTTCACGATCGACACGCCTTCGAGGTAACCGGCCAGGCGCAGGTAGTCGTCGGCGCTGTCGATGCCGAGGATACGCACGCGATAGCGCCCCGGCGGGCCGCCGCTGCCAGCCTTGGCGTAACGCTTGAACAGCGCGTCCGCCGCGCCGTCGGCGCCACCGGCCATCGCGCGTCGCGCGTCGGGGTGCTTGGTCTGCCACTTCGACAGCACCTTGCCCTTGTCGACGAAGATCCAGTCCGCCACCCAGCCGCCGGTACCGGCGCGCTGCAGCTTGCCGACCAGTTGCATCGGCGGGCTGTAGCGCTTGGACAGCGACGCGATCGCGGCGGTATCGCCGCGCCAGATCGCACCGACCGCGGCTTGCTCTGCAGCGCTGCCGGACGGCAGGCCCAGCGCATAACCGCGCTGCTTGGCCTGGTCGAGCACCGCGCGCGCGGCATTCACCTGCGCCAGCGCCACCAGCCGCGGTCCCGTGCCATCGTCGATGCCCAGCCACAGCACCGGCTTCGGGCGCGGCGTGGGCCAGCTGGGCAGGCCCAGCATCTGGATCAGGCCATCCACGTCATCGCGCTTGAAGCGCACCACCAGGGTGGTCTGGAAACTGGGCGCTCCGGTGGCGGACACGCCTTCGTCCTGGCGGTAGTCGTAGCTGGCCACATAGCCCTTGGCCTTGCCCAGTTCATCGCGCACGCCCGGTTGCTGGGCGGCGCCGCGATCGCCGGTGGCATTGGCCAGCACCTGCGCCAGCGCGCGGCCGAACGCGCCGTTGCGCTCGCCATCGGTCTGATTGCGCACCGCGACTTCGGCCTCGTAGGCACCACTGGCGGCCGCGCGATCACCCTCCACGCGCTGGGCCATTGCCGGCACGCAGGCGAGCAACCACAGGCAGGCCGCCATCAGGCCCGCCCACCGCCACCGTCCGCTTGCTTGCGGCATCGCTCGCATCGCCAATCCTTGCCCGGAATCCGTGTCTTGCGCCTGAAATGGTGCCGCAGCGCGGCGGGCACGTCCATGACCGCGCCGCCGCCAGCATGAATGCGGCTGCTAAAATCGCCGTTTCCCGCGCCCGTGAGCCCGCCGTGACCGCCCCCCAGACTCCTGCTGCCAATGGCCTCACCTATCGCGATGCCGGCGTCGACATCGATGCGGGCAACGAGGTCGTCGAGCGCATCAAACCGTTGGTGAAGCGCACGATGCGCCCGGAAGTACTGGGCGGCGTGGGCCTGTTCGGCGGCCTGTTCGACCTCTCGAGCCGCTATCGCGAGCCGGTGCTGGTCTCCGGCACCGACGGCGTGGGCACCAAGCTGATCCTGGCCAAGCAGCTCGACCGCCACGACAGCATCGGCCAGGACCTGGTCGCGATGTGCGTGAACGACGTGCTGGTGCAGGGCGCGGAACCGCTGTTCTTCCTGGACTATTTCGCCACCGGCAAGCTCGATGTGGAGACCACGGTGCAAGTCGTTGCCGGCATCGCCAAGGGCTGCGAGATCGCCGGCTGCGCGCTCATCGGCGGCGAGACCGCCGAGATGCCGGACATGTATCCGCCCGGCGAATACGACCTGGCCGGTTTCACCGTCGGTGCTGTGGAAAAATCGAAGCTGATCGACAGCAGCAAGGTGCGGGCGGGCGACGTTCTGATCGGCATCGCCTCGAGCGGCCCGCATTCCAACGGCTATTCGCTGGTCCGCAGGATCCTGCAGCGCGCCGGGAATCCGCTCGATCTCGACCTCGGCGGCGTGACCCTGGCCGATGCGCTGATGGAACCCACCCGCATCTACGTCAAGCCGGTGCTCGAACTGCTGGCGAAGCACGACCTCCACGCCATGGCGCACGTCACCGGCGGCGCACTGGTGGAGAAGATCATCCGGGTGGTGCCGAAGGACTTCGGGCTGGAAATCGACACCTCCAGCTGGCCGCTGCCCGCGGTGTTCGACTGGCTGCAGCGCGAAGGCAACGTCGCCCGCGAGGAGATGTGGCGCACCTTCAATTGCGGCATCGGTTACGTGCTGATGGCGGCCCCGGGCGATGTCGCCGCGATCGAAGCCGACCTGGACCGGCTGGGCCTCGCCCACTGGCGCATCGGCCAAGTCGTGCCGGTCGGCGAAGGCGAACGCCTGCGCATCGGCTGAACGGGATGACCGCGACCAAGCGGATCGCGTTCGGACTGACCCTGGCCTTGTTCGCGGCCAGCTGGATCGCGCCGCACTGGCCGGTCGAACAGGCCCTGCACAGCAGCCTGACTGTGCTCGGCTTGGCATGGCTGTGGTGGCACGACCGCCGCTGGCCGTTGCGGCCGCTGCATTTCGCGCTGGTCTGCGGCTTCGTCATCGCCCACTGCATCGGCGCGCGCTGGCTGTATTCCTACGTCCCCTACGACGCCTGGCTGCAGGCCGCCACCGGCTGGTCGCCCGGCGCGGCGTTCGGCTGGCAGCGCAACCACTTCGACCGTTTCATCCACCTCGCCTTCGGCGTCTGTTTCGCGCCTCCGACCCGGCACTGGCTGCAGCAGCGCTGGCCACGGCTCTCGTCGAGGCAGGGCTTCGCGCTGGCGGTGATGCTGGTCATGTGCGCGAGCCTGGTCTACGAGTGGATGGAGTGGGCCATCGCGCTGGCCCTGTCACCGGAAGCGGCCGAGGCCTACAACGGCCAGCAAGGCGACCCATGGGACGCGCACGCCGACATGCTGTTGGCCACGCTCGGCGCATTTCTGGCCTGGCCGCTGGGACGCGACCGGTCCACGGAGACGCGGCCATGACCGTCCGCATCGCCGTGCTCGCCTCCGGTCGCGGCAGCAACCTGCTGGCGATCCTGCAGGCGATCGCCGCGGGCACACTCGATGCCGACGTCGTCGGCGTGTTTTCCGACAAGCCGGACGCCCCCGCGCTGCACCACGTTCCGACGGATGCGCGTTGGTCGCGCGATGCGAAGGCATTCCCGGACCGGGCGTCGTTCGATGCCGAACTGGCGGATGCCGTGGCGGCATCGCGACCGGACTGGATCGTCTGCGCGGGCTACATGCGCATTCTCGGCGAGGCATTCGTGCAGCGATTCCGCGGACGCCTGCTGAACATCCATCCGTCGCTGCTGCCGAAGTACCGCGGCCTGCGCACGCATGCACGCGCGCTGCAGGTCGGCGATACCGAGCACGGCGCCAGCGTGCACTTCGTGGTGCCGGAGCTGGATGCGGGCGCGGTGATCATGCAGGCGGTGGTGCCGGTGCAGCCCGACGACACCCCGGAAACCCTGGCGGCACGCGTCCTCCGGGTCGAACACCCGCTGCTGGTCGCGGCCTTGCAACTCGTGGCATCGGGCCGCATGTCTGAACAGGATGGCATTCTCCGGCTGGATGGTCAGCCCCGATTTACGCCGCTGCGGCTACAGTTCGCCGCCCCATGAATGACGCTGGCCTGGCGCATGCCGCCCACCAGCGCGACAGCGAAGACCCCATGAAGACTTCCCGCCTCGCCACCGTATTCGCCACCCTGCTGCTCGCCACCGCCCCGGCGTGGGCGGTCAAGCCGTTCTCGGCCGAATACCAGGCCAGTGTGAAGGGCACCCTGCAGGCCGATGCACAGATGACCCTGTCCCCGGCCGGCGCGGATCGCTGGAACTACGTACTCAGCGTGACCAGCCCGGTCGCGTCCGTGCGCCAGGCGACGGTGTTCGAGGATCGCGGCGGCGACTGGCGCCCGCTGTCCGGCAGCGACACGACCCAGATGCTGATGAAGAAGTCGCAGAAGAACGCGACCTACGACTGGGGCGCGGGCGAGGCGCGCTGGAATGGCGACGTGAAGCCCGACCGCGCGGGCCCGGTGAAACTGCAGAGCGGCGACCTCGACGCGATGTTGCTCAACCTGGCCATCGTCCGTGACGTGGCCGCGGGCAAGCCGCTGAACTATCGCCTGGTCGACAACGGCGTGGTGCGCGCGCAGGCCTACCAGAACCTGGGCAAGGAAACCGTCACCGTCGGCGGACAGCCGCGCAGCGCCACCAAGGTCAGCCGCAGCACCGAGAACAAGCAGGTGATCGTGTGGGTGGTCGACGGTCTGCCGGTACCGGCGCGGATCCTGCAGAAGAAGGACGGCAAGGACGAGCTCGACCTGGTGCTGAAATCCGTGCGCTGATACGCATTACCGCCACAAACGAAAAGCCCCGCGATGCGGGGCTTTTTTTTGGTTCATCTCCCAACTCCGGGGAATGCGGCTCGGATCTTGAGGAAGAAGTAGGCGTCGTCGCGGTAGCCGTAGGCGATGCGCTTGATGACCTTGATCCGGTTGTTGATGCCCTC
>NZ_JAYRTQ010000012.1:0-79057 GCF_041919455.1 Thermomonas sp. | reverse complement strand
TGCCAGCCCGACGTGGAAATCAGCCATGAACCAGTTCGCGATACTGTACGGCGACCGCTTCACCCTCGCGCCGCGCTGAGAGACAGGTCCAAAAACCGCCTCACACACAAAAATTCAGACAGCCCCCATTGCCCATCTCTACACCAATGTTGCAGAGCAATCGGTGCGCATCGATCGCCTGTCGAACCGGGTGGACCGCATCGAACGCCGGCTCGAACTGGCCGGCTGAGCCCGACCTTCCCCGGCGCGGTTCCTTGTCGGTTCATCGCGGCGCGCCTAGCCTGAACGCCCCGCCACCGGAAGCCACGTCCATGCCCCACGCGCCACGCCGCCTTGCCCTCGCCCTTGCCCTGATGGTCGCCACCAGTGGCGCGTTCGCCGGCGATCGCGAGGATGTCCGCGCCGGCGAAGCGGTGCGCGTGGTCGAGCAGATCCAGTCGATCCCGGAATCCGCCATCCCCGACCGCCTGCTCGACGAGGCCAAGGCGATCGTGGTGGTTCCGGACACCATCAAGGCCGGCTTCGTGTTCGGCGGCCGCCGCGGCCTGGGCCTGATGTCGGTGAAGACCGCCGACGGTACGTGGTCGAACCCGGTGTTCGTGAAACTGGCCGGCGCCAGCTTCGGCCTGCAGGCCGGCGTGCAGTCGGCCGACGTGATCCTGGTGTTCCGCAGCGAGCGCGGGCTGGACTCGATCGTCAACGGCAAGGTCACACTCGGCGCCGACGCCGGCGTGGCTGCAGGACCGGTGGGCCGCAATGCCGCCGCCGCCACCGACGGCCAGCTGAAGGCGGAGATCTGGTCGTGGTCGCGCGCGCGCGGCCTGTTCGCCGGCATCGCCCTGGACGGCGCGGTGCTGTCGATCGACAACGGCGCCAACAGCAGCACCTACGGCAACGCCGTCACCCCGCGCGCAGTGTTCGAGGGCCGCGCGCCGCAGGCGCCCTCCGCGGCGATCGTGGCCTTCCGCGATGCGCTGGAGGAGGCCACCGCCTCGGCCCGCCAGGCGCGTGGCGGTACGCCGGCACCGGTGGTCCCAGCGGCGGATCCGGGCGCGGCCAGCGTGCAACCCCTGTACAGCGACAACCCCGCCACCACCACGCCGCTGGATGCCGCGCCGGTGCAGCCGGTCAAGCCCTGAGGCGATCGGCGTTAGAATCGCAGTCCCCTCCCTCCGCAAAGGCGCACCATGGGCAGCTTCAGCATCTGGCACTGGCTGATCGTGTTGGTGATCGTGCTGCTGGTGTTCGGCACCAAGCGCCTGACCTCGGGCGCGCGCGACGTCGGCAAGGCGGTGGACGAGTTCAAGAAAGGCATGCGCGGCGATGACGACAAGCCCGCCGCGCGCCTCGGTGGCGACAAGGCGTCGTCCGACAGCGAGCAACGCGACCGCGACGACGTCGCCCGTTAAGCCGCGACGCGGCATCCGATGTTCGATTTCTCCTTCGGCGAGCTGATGGTCGTCGCCCTGGTGGCGCTGGTCGTGCTCGGCCCCGAGCGCCTGCCCAAGGCCGCGCGCTTCACCGGCCTGTGGGTGCGACGCGCGCGCGCGCAGTGGTACTCGGTGAAGTCGGAACTCGAACAGGAACTCGCCAGCGACGAACTCAAGCGCAGCCTGCACGCCGGCCGCGAGGCGATGCGCGAGACCGAAAGCCACCTGCGCGACTTCGCCGGCGAGATCGAACGCCCCGCGGTCACCTCGCCCACATCGGAGCCTTCAGCTGAAGCCGCCGACGCAGGCCAGCCGACCGTCCCCACGGAACCACGCCGCGATGACTGACGCCGGCGACGACAGCGAACGCCCGCTGATCGCGCATCTGCTCGAACTGCGCTCGCGCCTGCTGCGCGGCGTGGCGGGCCTGGTCGTGGTGCTGCTCTGCCTGTTGCCGTTCGCCAACAAGCTGTACGCGCTGCTCGCGCAACCGCTGCTCGACAAGCTGCCCAAGGGCGGCCAGCTGATCGCCACCCAGGTCGCCAGCCCGTTCTTCGCGCCGATGAAGCTGGCGTTCTTCGTTGCGCTGGTCGTCGCGATGCCGTGGCTGCTGTACCAGGCCTGGGCCTTCGTCGCACCCGGCCTGTACCGCCGCGAGAAGCGCCTGGCCCTGCCGCTGCTGAGTTCCGCGTTGCTGCTGTTCTACGCCGGCTGTGCGTTCGCCTATTTCCTGGTGCTGCCGATGGTGTTCGGCTTCCTCGCCCGGGTCACCCCGGACGGGGTGGCGATGATGACCGACATCAGCAGTTACCTCGACTTCGTGCTGGTGTTGTTCCTCGCTTTCGGGCTGGCCTTCGAACTGCCGGTGGCGCTGGTGATCCTGGTGTTGCTGGGCTGGGTCACGCCCGCGCAACTGCGCGAGGGCCGCGGCTACGCGGTGGTCGGGATCTTCGTGATCGCGGCGATCGTCACCCCGCCCGACGTGATTTCCCAGCTGATGCTGGCGATCCCGATGTGCCTGCTGTACGAGGCCGGGATCCTGGCGGCCTCGATGGTGGTGCCACGTGCGAATACCGATGGCGCACGCACCGACTGAGCACCCGCTGGCGGGCCTGATGCCGCGCACCGTGGCATGGACGCTGGATGCCGCCTGCCTGCTGCCCCTGGTCGCCTTGCTGGGCAGCGCGCGGATGGGCACTGCGCTGGACCAGGCCCGCACGGCGATGGATGCGCTGGCGGCAGCCTTGCCGCGGCTGCTGGAACAGGCGATCGCCGGCACGGCCGATCCGATGACGCTGGCGCGGCTGTGGCTGGCCGATCCCGCCCTGGCCGCGGCCAGCGCGGCATTGCACGCGGCCGTGTGGAGCCTGCTGCTGACGCCGTTGCTGCTGTACGTGCTGCTGGCCTGCGTGTGGACGGTCGGCTTCGAGGCCTCGGCCTGGCAGGCCACGCCAGGCAAGCGCGCGCTGGGCCTGACCGTGGTCGACCGCGATGGCCGCCGCCTGCGCAGCGGCGGCGCGCTACTGCGTTTCCTTGCCGCCGGGCTGTCGTGGCTGACCCTCAACATCGGCCATGCGCTGGTCGCGTTCAAACCGCACCTGGCCCTGCACGACCATGCCAGCGGCACACGCGTGCTCGCCGCGCGCGACCGGCCGGCCATGCCGGCCTGGGGCCGGGCCTGGTTGGCGCTGCTGGGCCTGGCCTTCGTGGCCGTGCTGGCGTGGGGATTCCTGGCGCTGCAGGCCGCGATGCAGGCGGCCATGCAGCAGGCGCTGGGGTCCTGAGGCCTCAGGCCTCGAAGCCGTGCACCACCGGCGGTGCCGGCGGCAGCGACGACGCATCGCCGAAGGTGTCGCGCCAGGCCAGGTAGGCCGCGCCCACCACCAGCACCAGCACCAGCGCGGCGAACCCGAACATGACCAGCATGCTCAGCGCGGTGCCGACGGCAGGGTGGATCGCCCCGCCCAGCATCGCCACCAGCGCGGCCACCAGGGCGACCACGACCGCCGCGACCACCAACGCGCCGACGAACAGCACGCCGGCCAGCAGGTTGGCGCCCACGTTGCGCACCGCCGCGCGCAGGCTGTTGCCCAGCGCCTCGCCGAGCCTGTTGCCGGAGAACAGCATCAGCGGAATCGAGAACAGCATCAGCGCATAGCTGAAATAGTTGAAGACCAGCTGCACCAGGAACAGCAGGCCGCCGTTGGCCGGTTGCGGCATGGTCGGCTGGCTGCCGCTCATCGCCTGCTGCATCGCCTGCAGGTAATCGCGCCAGTAATCGCTGCCGGCGATGCCGACCATCAGCACGCCGCCGACCACGGTCATCGCGATCTGCACCAACCCGAGCAGGGCCAGGCTGCGGCCCTGGGCGCTGCGCAGCGGCGCGAACACGTCGCGAGCGCGCACCGGGCGACCGGCTTCGGCCTCGCGGACCACATGCATCAGGCCGCCCAGCAGGATCGGCACCAGGAACATCACCAGCAGGGTGAGCGGAATCGCCACCGCCATCACCAGACGCAGATCCGGTGCCTGGCCTGCGGTTGCGCTGCCCGCGCCGACCAGCGCCGCCAGCACCAGCGCCATCAGCATCGCCGCCGTGTACAGCGCCAGGATCATCAGCATCGCGGCTCCGAACACCGCGCGCGGGTTCCTGCTGCCCAGATCGATGGCCTGCTTGAACCAGGCAAGGCCCTGGGCGACCGGCAACGCGCGAATGTCCATGGGGATGCTCGGGGGAGAGGCGCTCAGGATACCGGAGCGTGGCCTACTCGCCGCGCATGCGCGACGAAACGACGCAGGATCCTGCGTGCATGCGGTGCGGCATGGACCTCGCCGGCCAGGCGCTTGCCGCAGCGATTTTCACGCGCCAGCGCGTCATGGCGGGCGCGGATGTAGCCACGCATGTGGGCGGCGCTGAACTCGGGATGGAACTGCACGCCCCAGGCCGCGTCGCCCCAGCGGAAGGCGTGGCAAGCGTCGTGGTCGTTGTGGGCCAGCACGGTGGCACCTTCCGGCGGTCGCAGCACGCTCTGCAGGTGGGTGGCCTGCGCCGCGAATGAGGCCGGCAATCGCGCGAACAACGGATCCTGCTGCGCTTGCGGATGCAGGTGGATGCGCACCGTGCCCATCTCGCGCCCGACCTCGTTCGGACCAACCTCGCCGCCCAGCGCATGCGCGATCAGCTGGTGGCCGTAGCAGATGCCGAACAGCGGCAGGCCGGCGTGCGCGGCATCGCGCAACCACGCGGCGCTGCGTTCGCTCCACGGATGGCGGTCGGGGACCATCGCCGCCGAGCCGGTGACGATGACGCCGGCGAAACCCTCGCGCAAAGGCAAATCGTCCCCGCCGCTCCCATCAGCGCCGGCGACGTCGACCACCACGGTGGCGTCGCGATCCAGCCCGGCGGCCACGCGGATCCAGTGGGCGAAGCTGCCGTGCCGGCGCATCGAGGCGACGGGCTGGCCGGTTTCGATGATGAGGAAGGGCGTGGCGGTCATCGGCAGCCGGCGGGATGGGTTGCCGCGATTAGAGCGCCGCTCCCTGCGAGCTTCAACAGGCCGTCGGTCATTGGCGCGGCGGCAACACGGCGCGCACTTCCTCGATCGTGGTGAGGCCTTCGGCGACTTTTTCCAGCGCGGCCCGGCGCAGCGTGCGCATGCCGTCGGCGCGCGCACCGGCGCTGAAGCTGGCCAGGTCCATGTCGGCATGGAACAGGCGACGCAACGATGCCGTCATCGGCAGCAGTTCGTACAGGCCGACCCGGCCCAGGTAGCCGGTGCGCCGGCACTCCAGGCAACCCACCGGTTCGTGCGGCTGCACCAGCGCCGGCAGGGTCTCGCCGGGCTCGCGCAACACCGCCCAGTCCGCGTCATCGAGCGGCGGCGCGGGGCGCTTGCAGTGCGGGCACAGGGTGCGCACCAGGCGCTGCGCCAGCACGCCGTTGAGGGTCGAGGCCAGCAGGTAGTGCGGCACCCCGAGGTCCAGCAGGCGGGTGACCGCCGAGGGCGCGTCGTTGGTATGCAGGGTGGACAGCACCAGGTGGCCGGTGAGCGAGGCCTGCACCGCCATCTGCGCGGTGGCCAGGTCGCGGATCTCGCCGATCATGATGATGTCGGGATCCTGGCGCAGCAGGGTGCGCACGCCGGTGGCGAAATCCAGGTCGATGTTGTGCTGCACCTGCATCTGGTTGAACTCCGTCGAGATCATCTCGATCGGATCCTCGATCGTGCAGACGTTCACGTCGCTGGTCGCCAGCCGTTTCAGCGTGGAATACAGGGTGGTGGTCTTGCCGGAGCCGGTGGGACCGGTCACCAGCACGATCCCGTGCGGGCGCTCAACCAGTTCCTTCCAGCCGGCCGCCTCCTCGTGGCTGAAGCCCAACTGCTCGATGCTGCGGAAGGCCACGTCGGGATCGAAGAGGCGCATCACGCACTTCTCGCCGAACGCGGTCGGCATGGTGGACACGCGCATCTCGACCTCGCGCCCGCCCGGCGAGCGCGTCTTGATGCGCCCGTCCTGCGGGCGCCGGCGTTCGCCCAGGTCCATGCGCGAGAGCACCTTGATCCGGCTGGTCGCCGCGGTCATCACCGGCGGCGGCATCTCGAACACCTTGTGCAGCATGCCGTCGATGCGGAAACGCACCCGCCCGACATCGCGGCGCGGCTCCAGGTGGATATCGCTGGCGCGTTGTTCGTTCGCGTACTGCAGCAGCCAGTCGACGATGTGGACGATGTGCTGGTCGTCGGCGTTCACGTCGCCGGTGCGGCCCAGCTCCACCAGTTGCTCGAAGCTGGGCAGGCTGCTGCCGACGCGCACGTTGCGGGCATCCTTGCGTGCGCCCTGCACCGACTGGATCACCCCGAAGAACTGCATCGTGTAGCGGTGCAGGTCGAGCGGATTGACCAGCGCGACCTCGATCTCGCGGCGCGCCATGTGGCGGACGTCGCCGACCCATTCCAGCGCCAGCGGCTCGCTGGTCGCCACCAGCAGGCGCTGCGGCTCGACCGCCAGCGGCAGGATGCGGTGGCGACGCGCATACGCATGGGTGACCAGGCTGGCCACCGAGGACACGTCGACGCGGGTGGGATCCACATGCAGGTAGCGCATGCCGATGCGCGCGGCGAGCCACTCGGTCAGCCGCTCGAGGCCCAGCTCGCCCAGCGGCGCAATGCCCGCCTTCAGCTTGAGGTTGGCCAGCAGCACCAGCGGATGGATGTTGCCGTCGTGGCGCATCGTCTCGGCCGAGAAGCGCAGGCGCTCGGCATCGGCGGGATCGACCATGCCATCCGCGAGCAGGGCCATCGCCACCTGTTCGAACATCAGGCGCCCGGACGGCAGTTCCCTCCTGATGGCGGGGGCACCAGCATCGGCGCGGCTTTCCATCGGCATCCCCACGGGCAACGCGGTCAATCGCGGTGATCGATACTTTAGACTGGCATGCCTGAACACGTTCGGCCCTCGCAGCATGCCCACCCCCGCCGCGCCGCTCCCGACAAGCATTACGTTCCAGCAACTCATCCAGCGCCTCAACACCTACTGGGCGGAACAAGGGTGCGTGCTGATCCAGCCGCTGGACCTGGAAGTCGGCGCGGGCACCTTCCATCCGGCGACCTTCCTGCGCGCGCTGGGCCCGGAGCCGTGGAATGCGGCCTACGTGCAGCCCTCGCGCCGGCCGACCGACGGCCGCTACGGCGAGAACCCCAATCGCCTGCAGCGCTACTACCAGTACCAGGTGGCGATGAAGCCCTCGCCGGACAACATCGTCGAACTGTACTTCGATTCGCTGAAGGCACTCGGCATCGACCCGCTGGTGCACGACCTGCGGCTGGTCGAGGACAACTGGGAGTCGCCCACCCTCGGTGCCTGGGGCCTCGGCTGGGAGGTGTGGTTGAACGGGATGGAAGTCACCCAGTTCACCTACTTCCAGCAGGCCGGTGGCCTGGAATGCCGGCCGGTGCTCGGCGAGATCACCTACGGGCTCGAGCGCCTGTGCATGTACCTGCAGAACTGCGACAACGTGTACGACCTCATCTGGACCTACGGGCCGGACGGTGCGCCGGTGACCTACGGCGATGTCTACCACCAGAACGAAGTCGAGCAGAGCGCGTACAACTTCGAACACGCGAACGTCGAGGAACTGTTCAAGCGCTTCGATGCGTACGAAGCGGAAGCGTTCAAGCTGGTCGAGGCCGGCCTGCCGCTGCCCGCGTACGAGCAGGTGACCAAGGCCAGCCACAGCTTCAACCTGCTGGATGCGCGCCGTGCGATCAGCGTGACCGAACGCCAGCGCTACATCCTGCGCGTGCGCAAGCTCTCGCAGGCGGTCGCCGAGGCCTACTTCGCCCAGCGCGAGAAGCTCGGCTTCCCGGGCCTGAAGCAGATGCCGCAGGCCGAGGCCGCATGATCCTGATCGGCATGTACGACAGCTCGTACACGCGCCGCGTGGCGATCGCCATGGCGTTGTACGGCATGCCGTTCGAGCATCGCGCCTGGTCGGTCGGCCGCGACTTCGACCGCATCCGCCAGTACAACCCGCTGGGCCGCGCGCCCACGCTGGTACTCGACGACGGCGAAGTGCTGACCGAGTCCGCGATGATGCTGGACTACCTGGACGACGTGGTCGGCCGCGAACGCGCGTTGATGCCGACGACCGGCATCGCCCGCCGCGACGCGCAGCGGTTGATCGCGCTGGCCACCGGCGCGATCGACAAGGCGGTGCTGATCGTGCTGGAACGCGTCTTCCGGCCGGTCGAGATGCACAGCGAAGCCTGGCTGTCGCGTTGCCGCACCCAGGTCGAGGGTGCGCTCCACGAAATCGACAGGGCCTGCGCCGCACGCGCCGGCCACGACTGGTTGGTCGGCGAGGCGATGAGCCATGCCGACATCGCGGTGGCCTGCTACGCCACCCACCTGCGCGAATCGCTGCCGCTGGACCTGTCGCCGTGGCCTGCGTTGCGTGCGCATGTCGACCGCAGCGAGGCGCTTCCGGTGTTCCGCCAGCACTACATCCCGTTCGACGCACCCGTTCCGACTTCCAAGGCCTCTGCATGACCGCTTCGCCGATACATCCCCTGCTCATCGAACTCGGCACCGAAGAATTGCCGGTCAAGGCCCTGCCCGGGCTGGCCCAATCGCTGTTCGACGGCGTGCTGGCCGCGCTGGACAAGCGCGGCGTGGCGGTCGAGCGCGGCGACGCGAAACCGCTGTATTCGCCGCGCCGGTTGGCGGTGCTGCTGCCGGGCGTGGCCACCGAACAGCCCGAGCAGACCTCGGAAGTGCTGGGCCCATATCTCAACATCGCGCTGGATGCCGACGGCCAGCCGACCAAGGCGCTGCAGGGCTTCGCCGCCAAGGCCGGCGTCGCGTGGACGCAGTTGCAGAAGACATCCGACGCCAAGGGCGAGCGCTTCGTGCACCGCGCGACCACGCCGGGCGCACGCACGCTGGACCTGCTGCAGGCGGTGCTGGACGAAGCGATGGCCGGCATGCCGATCCCCAAGCCGATGCGCTGGGGCGCGCATGCCTACGGCTTCGCACGGCCGCTGCACTGGCTGGTCGCATTGCTGGGCGATGACGTGGCGAATGTCGAGACGCTCGGCATCCGCGCCGGCCGCGAGACCCGCGGCCATCGCTTCCATCACGACGGCAACGTGACCATCGCCCGGCCGCTCGATTACGTCGAGACCCTGCGTGGCGCGCAGGTGCTGGTCGATCCCGACGAACGCCGCGCACGCATCATCGAGGAAGTGGAAACCGCCGCGCGCGTACTCAACGGCAATGCGCGCGTCGACGCCGACAACCTGGCGCAGGTGAACTGCCTCAACGAATGGCCGGTGGCGGTGACCTGCGCGTTCGAGCGCGACTTCCTGCAGGTGCCGCAGGAAGCGCTGGTCGCGACCATGGAGACCAACCAGAAATTCTTCCCGGTGCTGGATGCCGGCGGCACGCTGACCGAGCACTTCATCGGCATCGCCAACATCGAATCCAAGGACGCGTCGGAGATCCGCAAGGGCTACGAGCGGGTGATCCGCCCGCGTTTCGCCGATGCCAAGTTCTTCTTCGACGAGGACCTGAAGCAGGGCCTCGATGCGATGGGCGACGGCCTGAAGACCGTCACCTACCAGGCCAAGCTGGGCAGCGTGGCCGACAAGGTCGCACGCGTCGCCGCACTCGCCGAAGCGATCGCGTCGCAGGTCGGTGTGGAACCCGCCCTGGCGCGTCGCGCCGCCGAACTGGCGAAGAACGATCTGCAGAGCCGCATGGTCAACGAGTTCCCGGAACTGCAGGGCATCGCCGGCCGTTACTACGCGCAGCGCGCGGGCGAACCGTCCGAGGTCTCGCTGGCCATCGACGAGGCCTACCAGCCGCGCTTCGCCGGCGACGACATTGCGCTGTCCGGCACGGGCAAGGTGCTGGCCATCGCCGAGCGCCTGGACACACTGGCGGGCGGGTTCGCCGCCGGCCTGAAGCCGACCGGCAACAAGGATCCGTTCGCGCTGCGGCGCAATGCGCTGGGACTGGCGCGGACGATCATCGAGAGTGGGTTTGACCTCAATCTGGTTTCGCTACTTCAAGCTCAAATTGATCGAGTAGAGGATTCCATGTTCGAGGTTGGCGAACGAATTAAACGTGAGGCTGCAAAGAAGGCACCCGGCCCTGTCTTGACGGGTTCTGCTCGCGGCAAACTTGTTCCCGATCTTCGTTACCAAGAAATCTACGACTTCATCCTCGACCGCCTGCGCGGCTACTACTCCGACAAGGGCGTGCCCACCTCGCACTTCAACGCCGTCGCCGAGCTCAAGCCGAAGTCGCTGTACGACTTCGACCGCCGTATCGACGCCATCGGCACCTTCGCGCAATTGCCGGAGGCCGCCGCGCTCGCCGCCGCCAACAAGCGCATCGGCAATATCCTCAAGAAGGTCGAGGGCGAGATCCCCAACATCGAAGACCACACCCTGCTGTCCGAGCCCGCCGAACTGGCATTGGCCGAAGCGGTGGAAGCGGTCTACGGCGAAACCGGCCACGCGCTGGCGCACGGCGACTACGTGGACGCGCTGGCGCACTTGGCGCGGCTGCGCCCGCAGGTCGACGCATTCTTCGACAACGTGATGGTGAACGTGGAAGACGCTGCCATCCGCAACAACCGCCTGGCCCTGCTGAAGCGGCTGGCGGACCGCCTGGGCAGCGTGGCCGCGATCGAGCATCTGTCGACCTGATGCTTGTCGCCCGCTCGGCGGCAGAGGGTCGAGGTGCCAGCGTCTGCTCTTGTGGGAGGGGCTTCAGCCCCGATGCTTTTCTCCGTCGGGGCTGAAGCCCCTCCCACAGAAGCCTCGGTCTGACGCGCCTGGGCGCGAGGCACTTAGTCCCACAAAGGCCTCCTTGCCCGCCGGATTAATCCACCTTTGACGCCGCATCGGTATCCTGCGCCGATGACGCCATCCCCCACGCGCCTGCTCCTCGCCCTTGCCTGTTGCCTGGCCATGTCGCCGGCGATGGCCGCCAAAGTCACCAAGGTCGAGGTCAAGGGACTGGCGGACGAGGCGATGGAGGACAACGTGCGCACCGCGTTGTCGCTCAGCGACGAGCTGGACAAGGACCTCAGCGCGCGCCGGCTCAACTACCTGCTGCGCCAGGCCGAGGCCGAAACCCGCGAGGCGCTGGAACCATTCGGGTATTACTCGCCGACCATCGTGATCCGCCGCAGCGACCGCGAGCGCCCGGTGGGCGCCGGCAACGGCAACGCGAACCGCGACGCAACGAACAACGCCGCGGACACCACCACGGCCGATGTCGATGCGGTCGCCGACACCGCCACGGACACGGCATCGACCACACCCGCGGTCGACGACAACGACGATGACGACCGCAGCGACGCGACGACGACACCACGCAACCCGGCCCGCAACGGCAATGGCCGCAACAACGGGCGCACGCTGGATGTGGTCATCGAAATCGACCTGGGCCAGCCGGTGCGCGTGCGCGAATACCGGGTCGGCGTGGAGGGCGCGGCGCGCGACGACAGGACCGTGACCGAGGCGGTGGCCGCATTCGTGCCGCGCCAGGGCGAGGTGCTCGACCACCAGCAGTACGAGGCGAGCAAACGCAGCGTGGCCGGCGCGTTGCTGCGCCACGGCTATTTCGATGCCGACCTGGCTGCCCACCGGGTCGAGGTGACGCGCGCCGACTTCGCCGCCGATATCGACCTGCGCTGGACCAGCGGCGGGCGCTTCCTGCTCGGTGCGACCACGTTCAAGCAGGAACCCAGGGCGATCATCCGCGACTCGCTGCTGGACAAGCTGGTCAACTGGGACGAGGGCGAGCCCTATGACGAGGCCAAGGTCGAACGCCTGCGCCGCTCGCTGATCGCGCTGGACTATTTCGGGCTGGTCGAAGTCAGTCCCAAGCCGGAGGACGCAAAGGACAAGGTCGTTCCCATCGAGGTCAACCTGACCCCGGCCCCGCGCAGCATCTACAACGCCGGCCTGAGCTACGGCACGCTGAGCGGTGCCGGCATCAGCGGCGGGGTGGAACGCCGCTATCTCAACACCCGCGGCCACAAGGCGCTGGCCCACATCGACTACGCCAACAAGCGCAAGACCGCAACGTTGCAGTACCGCGTGCCGGCCTTCGCCTGGCTGGATGGCTGGTACACCGCCAGCCTGCAGGCCGTCGACGAGCAGACCGATTACGTCAACAGCCGCCGACTGGAACTGGTCGGCAGCCGCAGCGGGCAGTTCAACAACCAGCTCAACCTGGTCGCGTCGATGCACGTGCTGCGCGAGCGCTGGGCCTACAACATCGCCGACGATGGCGGCGGTGCGCTGGCCCCGATCGACTACACCTACGCCAGTTTCTGGTTCCCCGCGCTGCGCGCCGAGTACATCGATGTCGACGACCGCCTTGCGCCACGGCGCGGCGCGGGCGGCACGCTCGCGATGCGGGGCGGCAAGGGCGGCGCGGATGGCGATGCGACCTTCGCGCAATTGCATGCCAGCGTGCAGTGGTTCCGCGGTTTCGATGCCGACAGCCGGCTGATCGTGCGCGGCGAAGCCGGCCACACCTTCACCGACCAGATCCTCAACCTGCCGCCCAGCCTGCGCTACTACGCCGGCGGCGACCGCAGCGTGCGCGGCTACGGCTGGCACGAGATCGGCCCGAAGGTCGAAACCGACAACGGCTTCTATTTCACCGGTGCGGCCAACGTCTTCACCGCCAGCGTGGAGTACGAACGCTACTTCAAGGGTCCGTGGGGTGCCGCGGTGTTCATCGACAGCGGCAGCGCGTTCGACGGCAAGAAGCCCGACATGCATACCGGCATCGGCTTCGGCATCCGCTGGCGCTCGCCGGTGGGACCGGTGCGCATCGACATCGCCCGCGGACTGAAGTCGCCGGATTCGCCGTTCACCATCGGCCTCAACATCGGTGCCGACCTGTGAGCCTGCGCACGCGCTACCAGCGCTACCGCCGTTACGGGCTGGATCCGCTGCCGGCCGATGCCAGCAAGGAACAGCGCGAGGCGCGCATCGCCGAACTGCGCACGCTGCGCGGCAAGCGCCGGCGCAAGGTGGCGCTGCGCAGCGGCATCGGCACGCTGGCGATCGCGGTGGGCGTGGCCGCGCTGGCGTATTGGCTGCTGATGACCATCGGCGGCCGCGACCTGCTGCTGCGGCAGATCGTGGCGCGTCTGCCGGCCGGCAGCGAGCTCACCTGGGAGCAGGCGGAAGGGCCGGCATCGGGGCCGATGACGCTGCGTGGCGTGCATTTCTCGATGCCGCGCCAGCGCGATCCCGACTGCGTGCCAACGCCGCAGGCGAGTTGCGCGATGGGGCGCATCGTCTTCGATGCCGATGTCGTCACCCTGGATCCGGCATTGCGACCGTTGCTCGGTCGCACCCTGCGGCTGGATGCGCTTGACGTCACCGGCGCCAGGCTCGACCTGCCGCACAGCGACGAACCCTTCGAACTGCCGACCTGGCCGGACGTGCTGCCGCAGATCGAGCCGCCGCTGGCATTGCAGGCGGACACGATCCGCATCGACGACTTCACCGTGGTCCAGGAAGGCGAGCCGCTGATCGCCATCCGCAGCGCGCGCGCCGGCCTGCATGCGGCCTCCGGCCGGCTTCACGTCGAGCGCCTGCGCATGGACAGCGACCGCGGCCGGTTCACCCTGCACGGCGACTACGTGCCGCGCGAGGATTACCGCAGCGACCTGATCGGCACCGCGGTGCTGCCCGCGCAGGCCGGACGCACCGCGCCGCGGCTGGGCCTGGTGGCAAAGGGCGACCTGTCGCGGATGGACGTGGCCGTGGCCGGCCGATTGCCTGCGCCCACGCAAGTGACGCTCACGTTGCGCGGCGATCCTTCGACAAGCTCAGGAGGGACCAAGGACGCGCCGCGCTGGCAGGTGCGCGCAAAGAGCGAAGCGCTCGACATCGGCCTGCTCACCGGCGCCGAATCCGGCGAACCGATGGCGCTGGAGCTCGATGCGAGCGGCACCGGCGGCAACGCCGACCTGCGCGGCACCTTCAAGCAAGGCGACTTCATCGCCACTGTCCAGCCGTCGAAGCTGAGCCTGGTCGAACGCAAGCTGCAACTGCAGCCGCTGGTGGTCGACCTCTTCGACGGTCGCATCACAGCGAATGGCATCGCCGACCTGCAGGATCCGAACGATGCCTCGCTGAAGTTCGCGGTCAACGCACGCGGCCTGCGGTGGACCAGCGAGGACGGCAAGACCGCGATCGGTGGCGATGCCGATTTCGGTGTCGCCGGCAAGCCGCAGGCCTGGGCATTGAAGGGCCAGGCGCGGCTGCAACGCGGCAACGAACGCGCGACCGTGGACGTGACCGGCACCGGCAATCGCGATGGCATGCGCGTGGACGCGTTGCGCGCGACGATGCCGCAGGGCCGGCTGGATGCGGTCGGCAACGTGGCGTGGTCGCCGCTCGTCAAATGGCAGGCTGACGCCACCCTGGCCGGCTTCGATCCCGGTTACTTCGCGCCCGACTGGCCGGGTGCGATCAACGGCAGGCTCGCCAGCACCGGCGAATTGCGTGATGCCGGCAAGGGCCTGCTCGCGCATGTCGATGCCGGCAAGCTCGGCGGCCAGCTGCGCAAGCGCGCTCTCTCCGGCCGTGCCACCGTCGACATCGATGGCGATGCTTACCGCGGGGACGTGGCGATCGGGCTGGGCAACAGCCGCATCGATGCGAAGGGCAGCATCGCCAGCACGATGCAGGTCGATGCCAACCTGGCGCCGCTGCACCTCGACGACCTGCTGCCCGACGGCAAGGGCGTGTTGCGCGGCACGCTCCAATTGCGTGGCGCGCGCAACGCACCGGACATCGACATCGACCTGGATGGCAGCGGCATCGCCTTCGGCGACTACCGCGCCGATTCCATCCGGGCAAAGGGCCGCCTGCCATGGAACAAGGGCAACGGCGCGCTGGCGATCGACGCACGCGGCGTGGATGCCGGACTCCCGTTGACCGGTCTGCAGGCCAACCTGCGCGGCGCGGTGGAACGGCTGCAGTTCGAGGCCGATGCGCAGGGCGAGATCGGCACCCTTGCGGTGCAGGGCGATGCGAACAAACAGGGCACGCGCTGGCAGGGCACGCTGGCAGCGCTGCAGTTCGCGCCGCAGCTCGGCGCGCGCTGGACGTTGCAGCAGCCGACGCGCTGGGCGTGGGATGGCCGCAACGGCACGTTGTCTCAGGCCTGCCTGCGCTCGACCGATGGCGGCGACCTCTGCGCCAATGCGGACTGGCCGCGTCGCGGGCTGGACCTGCAGGGCGACAAGCTCCCGCTGGCATTGGCCGTGCCCTACCTGCCGGAACGCAGCGATGGTCGCCCGTGGGCACTGCACGGCGACCTCGACCTGGCCGCGCAACTGCGTCCCGTCGGCAACACTTGGCGCGGCACCGCGAAGGTGACCTCGACCGCGGGCGGCGTGCGCAATCGCGCGCGGGCGCGCCGCGACCTGGTCAGCTATCGCGACCTGGTGCTGGATGCGCAGTTCGACCCGCAACGCATCAACGCCACGCTGGGCGCGGTGTTCGACGACGACGGCCGCATCGAGGCGCGCATCGCCACCGGCTGGGACGCGTACGCGCCGCTCGACGGCGTGCTGAAGATCAACACCGACGAACTGACCTGGATGGAATTGCTGTCGCCGGACATCGTCGAGCCGACCGGCCGGCTGGATGCCGACCTGCGCCTCTCCGGCACCCGCGCCGCGCCGCTGATCGGCGGCAACGCACGCCTGCAGCAGTTCGCCACCGAACTGCCGTCGCTCGGCATCGCCCTGCAGGACGGCGACATCCGCATTGAGGCGCAGGCCGATGGCAGCGCACGCATCGCCGGCAGCGTGCGGTCCGGCGAAGGCACCTTGAACGTCGACGGCGAGCTCGACTGGCGCAGCCAGGACACCCCGTTGCTGCTCAACATCCGTGGCAGCAACGTGCTGCTGGCCGACACCCGCCAGCTGCGCGCGATCGCCACACCCGATTTGGTGGTGCGCTATCGCGCTGGCACGCCGCTGCAGGTCAGCGGCACGGTGACCGTGCCCGAGGCCGACATCCACCTGGATCGCCTCGACATGGGCGTGAGTGCGTCACCGGACGTCGTGGTGCTGGATCCGGTCGACCCGAAGACCGCGTCAGCGCCGCTGTCGCTGCAACTCGACCTCACCCTGGCGATGGGCGATGCGGTGAAGATCGACGGGTATGGCCTGGCCGGCACGCTCGGCGGCAGCCTGCGCGTGCAGCAGCAACCCGGCCGCGACATGCGCGCCACCGGCACCCTGGAAGTCGAGGGTCGCTACCGCGCCTACGGCCAGAACCTGAAGATCACCCGAGGCACGCTGCTGTGGGCGAATGCCGACGTCGCCAACCCGCGCCTGATCGTGCGCGCCGAACGCGAGATCGGCAGCGTCACCGCCGGCATCAAGGTCGATGGGTATGCGTCCGCGCCGCAGGTCGCGGTGTACTCCAATCCGGCGATGAGCGAGTCCGAAGCGCTCGCCTACCTCACCCTGGGCCGTCCGCTCAACAACCTCACCGGCGCCGAGGCCAGCCAGCTCAGCGCCAGCAAGGCCGCGCTGAATGCCGGTACCGGCCTGCTGGCCGCGGAGTTTGGTGCACGCATCGGCCTGGACGATGCCGGCGTGACCGAATCGCGCGCGCTCGGCTCCGATGTGCTGACCGTGGGCAAGTACCTGTCGCCGAAGTTGTACGTCGGCTACGGCGTGTCCCTGCTCGGCACCGGCCAGGTGGTGATGCTGAAGTACCTGCTGCGCAAGGGCTTCGACATCCAGATCGAATCCAGCACGGTGGAGAACCGCGCCTCGGTGAATTACCGCAAGGAACGCTGACCCGACGATTCAGGCCGCCGGCTTCAGCGCCTTGCGCAGCTCGCGGCGCAACGTCGCCACGGTCACCGGCGCGTTGTCGGCGTCCAGACAAATGCATATTGGCAAGATACCGAGACTCTCGCTTGCGCGGCAGTGCGGGACAGTCGACGCGTTGTCCAACGCACGCGGCGAATTGACCACCAACCTGCTCCACCAGGGCCGCGCCCTGCTTGCCAGCGGACAGCGTGTGGAAGCCCGCAAGGAACTCGATGCCGCCATCGCCATCCTCTCGGAAAAGGCGGCATGGCTGCCGGAGCTGGCGGAGTTGCAGCGACTGCGCTGAGCGCGTGCGGATTCGCCTGTGCGAAACTCCGACGCGAATCGTTCGCCCGGACAGCCCGATGGTTCCCGATGCCTCCGACGCACCCGTGACCCAGTTGCTGGCGCGCGCACGCGCGGGCGATGCGCAGGCGCTGGGCGCGGCGTATTCCGCGTTGTACGACGAACTCAAGCGCGCCGCGCGCGCGCAGCTGCGGCGCATGCGCGATGCCTTCGAGACCACCGCGCTGGTCCACGAGGCTTACCTGAAGCTCGCCGGCGGCGCGCAACTCACCGCGGTCGATCGCAATCACCTGCTCGCACTGTCCGCGCGGGCGATGCGCCAGGTGCTGGTGGACGACGCGCGTGCGCGCAAGGCCGACAAGCGCGGCGGTGGCCAGGACGCGTTGACCCTCACCTCCGCGCTCGGCAATGGCGAAGCGGCTGCGATCGAAGTGCTGGCGCTGGACGAACTGCTCGCCTCGCTGCATGCCGTGGATGAGCGCGCCGCGCAGATCGTGGAGCTGCGCTACTTCGGCGGCTATTCGGAAATCGAGATCGCCGGGATGCTCGGCATCAGCGACCGCACCCTGCGCCGCGACTGGCGCAAGGCGCGCGCCTTCCTGCTCGCCGAGATGTCGGCGTGAGCGAGCTCGAGCGGAAACGCCGTGCATTGGCGATCTTCGATGCGGTCGTCGAACTCGATGATGCCGAGCGCGCGCAGGCGCTCGACACGATGTGCGCCGGCGATGCCGACCTGCGCGCGCGCGCGCAGGCCTTGCTGGATGCCGATGCGCATGCCACGGAGCCCTTCGATGGCGATGCCGCGGCCTGGGGCAGCGCGCTGGCCGGCGAGCACGCCGATGGCGATGACGCGGTCGGTCGCGCGATCGGGGCATGGAAGATCGTCGGCACCATCGGCCGCGGCGGCATGGGCGCGGTGCATGCGGTCGAACGCAGCGACGGTGCGTACGCGCAACAGGCCGCGCTCAAGCTGATCCGCGCCAGCGCCGATTCGCCCGCGGCGCGCGAACGCTTCCTGCGCGAGCGGCAGATCCTGGCCGGGCTGCAGCATCCGAACATCGCCACCCTGCTGGATGGCGGCATCAGCGCCGACGGTGAACCCTACTTCGTGATGGAACGCGTCGACGGGGAGCCCATCGACCGCTGGTGCGACGCGCGCGGCCTCGGCCTGCGCGAGCGCGTGGTGCTTTTCCTGCAGGTGCTCGATGCCGTGCGCTACGCGCATCGCAACCTGGTGGTGCATCGCGACCTCAAGCCATCCAACCTGCTCGTCGACCGCGAGGGCCGGGTCAAGTTGCTCGACTTCGGCATCGCCAAGCAACTCGAAGGCAGCGACGTCACCGCGACCCACGATCGCGCGCTGACCTTCGAGTACGCCTCGCCGGAACAGTTGCACGACGCGCCGATCACCACCGCCACCGACCTCTGGCAACTCGGCGTGGTGCTGCATCGGCTGCTGTCCGGCTCGCACCCGTTCGGCCTGACCCGCGACACGCCGGTGGCGAAGCAGCTGCAGCAGCTCGAACGCGACCCCGAACCGCTGACCCGCTCCGCCGCACAGGCCAGCGCGGAACAGGCCGCGCTGCGTGGCGGCATGAGCCCGGGAGCGTTGTCTCGCGCGCTGCGCGGCAACCTTGCGGAGATCGTGCAGGCCTGCCTGCGCCGCGACCCGGACGACCGCTATGCCTCCGCGGATGCGCTGGCCAACGACCTCAAGGCCTGGCTCGACGATCGCCCGATCGCCGCGGTGCCGCTGTCGCGCGGCGCTCGCCTGCAGTTGTGGCTGCGGCGCAACCGCGCGCTGGCCGCCTCCATCGCCGCCGTCGGCATCGCCTTGCTGGCCGGCACCGGCGTGGCGCTGTGGCAGGCGCGCGAGGCGCGCGAGCAGGCGCGTATTGCGCAGCGCGAAAGCGACAGCGCGCGGGCGACGCTGGGCTTCCTCACCGACACCCTCGCCGCGGCCGCGCCCGGCCAGGCGATGAGCACCGAAGTCAGCGTGCGCCAGTTGCTGGACAAGGCGCGCACGCAACTCGAGCAGCGGGCGCTGGCACCGCAAACGCGACAATCGATCCAGCGCCTGCTCGGGCATCTGTATGCCGGCTTGGGCGAATCGGAAACCGCCGCGCGCATGTTCGACGCCGGCCTCGCGGGTGCGACTCCCGCCAACCGCGATGAAGCGATCGCGATCGCCGCCGACCTCGACGGACAATCGTCGGTGCTGGCCGCACTGGAGCGCGGCAAGGACAGCCTGGCCAAGGCGCAGCAAGCAGTCGCCTTGCGGCGACGCTTCGCCCCGGATGACCTGCACCAGCGCTTCCTCGGCCAACGGCAACTCGCCATTGCCCATGGCAGCCTGGCCGACTGCAAGCAAGGCGATGCGCAGTGGAAGCAAGCGCTGGCCAGCAGCACGCGCATGCCGACGCCCCGTCCTGCGGAAACGGCGGATGCGCATGCGCTCTACGCGCGCCTGCTGTTCAATTGCGGCGAATACAAGCGCGGCTTCGAAGTCGCCGGGCAGGGCCTGGCGAAGGCGGATCGGGCGAAACTGCCCACCCTGTCGCCGGCGCGCGCCAACCTGCTGTGGATGAAGTCGGCGAACGGCAACGCGGTCGGCCTGATCTCCACGGCGCAAGCCGAGGCCCTGCTGCGCCAGGCCATCGCCATCCAGGAAAAGACCACCGGCCCGGGCGGCGCGCAGATGGCGGAGTTTTATTCCACCCTCGGCGCGCAGTTGCAGACACAACCGGGGCGCCTGTCCGAAGCGTTGCAACTGCACGAACACGCCGCAGCGCTGTTCAGGGCGGCAGGCGCCACGCCGATCAACCAGGCGATCACCTGGTACAACATCGGCTATCTCTACCGCGACTGGGGCGACTACCCGAAGGCGCTGGCCGCGCACGAACGCAGCCTGGCGATCTTCGAGGCAGCGAAGATCGATGCCGACCACATCGAGCGCCGCCGTTCGGAGAAGTGGTACGCGCTCGCGTTGATCAATGCGGGACGCGCGGCGGAGGGACGCGAGCGCCTGCTACGCCTGCGCGAACGGGCGCGTGCGCTCGATGGCGAAGACTCGGTCGAGTACTTCGACACCGTGTGGAACCTGATGCGTGCGGCCACGATGATGAAGGACGTCGAACACGGCGAGCCCCTGCTGGCGGAAACCCGCACGCGTGCGTTGAAGTTCGTGCCGGAGACGCATCCGGTGTTCATCGAATTCCTGCGCAGCGAGGCCTGGTTCCGCTTGCTGCGCGGCGACAGGGACGGCAGCGAACGCATCCGCCGCAACGTGCTGGCGCGCATCCTGGCGACCAAGGTTCCATTGGACATCGCGGTGGCGCGCGCCGAACTGGCCCAGGACCTCATCGCCAGCGGCAAGAATGCCGAGGCCCGCACGCTGCTGGCACAGGCGCTGCCGATCCTGCGCCAGCACTTCCTGCCGCAGCACATGAACCGGGCCAAGTTCGAGGCGATGGCGCGCACGCTGGGCGTGTAGGCAGCGCGCGCATCGACGGAATCAACGGGCGATGCGGGCACCCTGCAGGTCGGCCGCGCCATCGACGACATCGGTCCACGCCAGCCACGCACCGCCGGCATCCACCGCCAGCCGCGGCGTACCGCTGGCATGGCCACGCGCGCCGAGCTTCGCCACTTCGATCAACTGCAGCCGCTTCGACAGGTCCGGCGCGTAGCGCGCCAGCATCAGCGACTGGCCTTTGGTGTCCTCGCGCAGCCATGCCACCCATGCCTGCTGTTCGTCGATCGCCACGTCCACCTGGCCGCGCACCACGGCGCCCGTGTCGACCTGCACCGGCGGCGCGAACGCATCGCCGGCATTCGTGCTGCGGGCGATGCGCACCGCTGGCGTGCCGCCCGACTCGCTGTACCACGCGACCACCGCCTCGTTGCCGCGGGCGGCGATGGCCGGGCCGTTGACCGGGCAGGCCTCGACCTTCCAGCCATCCGCGTGCACCGGGATCGGCTTGGTCCATGCGCCGTCGTCCTGCACGCGCGCGACCACGATGTCGCGGACGTTGTCGTCGCTGCGATCGCGCCATGCGAGCAACGGGCCACGGTCGGTGATCGCGACGTCGGTCTGGCAGCAATCGCAGGTACGCGCATCGACCACGGTATCGGCACCACGCTCCAGATCCATATCGAAGGCGTTTGCACGCAACTGCATCGCACCGGCGTGATGCGTGCCTTCCTTCTGTTCGGCGCCAGGCGACATGTGCTGCTCGCGTCCATCCAGCCAGGCGATGCCGATCGCATTCGCACCGCGCGGCCACAGCGCGGCGAAGCCGTGTTCGCTTTCGGTCTGGTCATTGTTGACCCGGGTGATCTGCGTCCAGGTCATGCCGCCGTCGCGCGATCGCGCCAGCGCCACGTCATAGGCAGACGGACTGGCTGCATTCGCCTGCAGCCATTGCACCCACAACGCACCATCCGCAGTGGCCAGCAAGTGCGGCGTATCGGCCCAGTTGGCGACCAGCGACTGGCCCACCGCGATCGTGCGCGGCAGGCTCTGCCAGCCGCCGGCCTCGGTATACGAGGCGAACTGCAGCACTTTGCGGCGGCCCTGCTGGCGATTCAGCCAGCTGATCAGCACTCGGCCATCCGGTGCGACGCGCAGGTCCGGCGCCATCGACCCGGGCTGCGCCGGCAGCACCCAGTCCTGCACGACGTAATCGCCATTGGCAGGTTTCGCGACCGCAGGTGCCGCGTCATCGCGCTTGCAGGACGCGAGCGTGGCGATGGTGACGACGAGGGCGATCGCAATGCGCGATTTGATCAGCATGTCCATGCGCAAAGGATACGCCCGTGCTGTAGGGGCAGGCCCCCGTGCCTGCCCGCTGTGCCTGTCCACCCTGCGAAAGGGCAGGCACGGGAGCCTGCCCCCCCCCCTACCGGGCTGCGTCACGCCGCGCGTGCGCGGTGCTTGCTCGTCGTGCCCGCCTGCGCGGGCGTGACGGCCATGAAGGCTCAGGCCGCGCGTTCGCGCCGCGCCCGCTCCAGGTGCACCAGCAGCAGCGAGATCGCCGCCGGCGTCATCCCCGGGATGCGCTGCGCCTGCCCCACGGTCTGCGGGCGCACGCGCTGCAGTTTCTGCAGGGCTTCGGCCGACAGGCCATGCACCTGCGGGTAGTCGAAGTCATCCGGGATCGCGGTGGTTTCGTTGCGCTGCTGGCGCGCGATCTCGTCGCGCTGGCGACCGAGGTAGCCGGCGTACTTGGTCTCGATCTCGACCTGTTCCGCGACCTTGGCATCGTCCACGCCCGGTGCGAGTCCCGGCACCTGCATCAACGTGGCGTAATCCAGCTCCGGACGGCGCAGCAGGTCGAGCGCATTGCATTCACGCGTGACCTCGATGCCGATGCTGCTGGCCAGCGATGCGCCCAGTGCATTGTTCGGCGCGGCCCAGACGCCACCGAGGCGCGCGGTCTCGGCGAGGACCGCATCGCGCTTGCGCGAGAATGTTTCCCAGCGCGCGTTATCGACCAGCTCCAGCGCACGCCCGGTCGGCGTGAGCCGCGCATCGGCATTGTCCTCGCGCAGCTGCAGCCGGTATTCGGCGCGGCTGGTGAACATGCGGTACGGCTCGCTGGTGCCCTGGGTGATCAGGTCGTCGACCAGCACGCCGAGATACGCCTCGTCGCGACGCGGACTCCACGCCTCCTTCTCCTGCACGAAGCGCGCCGCATTAACGCCGGCCAGCAGGCCCTGCGCCGCGGCTTCCTCGTAGCCGGTGGTGCCGTTGATCTGCCCGGCGAAGAACAGCCCGGCGACCGCCTTCGTTTCCAGCGAGCTCTTCAAGCCGCGCGGATCGAAGTAGTCGTACTCGATCGCATAACCCGGGCGGGTGATATGTGCGTGTTCGAAGCCGGTGATCGAACGCACCAGGTCCAGTTGCACGTCGAACGGCAGCGAGGTGCTGATCCCGTTCGGATAGATCTCGGTGACGGTGAGGCCTTCCGGCTCGACGAAGATCTGGTGGCTGGCCTTCTCGGCGAAGCGCACCACCTTGTCCTCGATGCTCGGGCAATAACGCGGGCCCACGCCTTCGATCTGCCCCGAATACAGCGGGCTGCGATGCAGGGCATCGCGGATCAACTGGTGGGTGCGCTCGGTGGTGTGGGTGATCCAGCAGCTGACCTGTCCCGGATGGTCGGCGATGCTGCCCATGAACGACATCACCGGACGCGGATCGTCACCCGGCTGCTCGACCATCTTCGAATAGTCCAGCGTGCGTCCGTCGATGCGCGGCGGGGTGCCGGTCTTGAGCCGGTCGATGGCGAACGGACGCTCGCGCAGCCTGGCGGCCAGCGTGGTCGCCGGCGGATCGCCCATGCGACCCGCGGCGTACTGCGTCTCGCCGATATGGATCTTGCCGGCCAGGAAGGTGCCGGCCGTGAGCACCACCGCAGGCGCATCGAAGCGCAGGCCGGTATTGGTGATCGCGCCACGCACGGCATCGCCCTCGATGACGAGATCGTCGACGGCGGCCTGGAACACCGTGAGGTTGGCTTGGTGCTCCACCACGTGGCGGATGTAGCTGCGATACAGCGCACGATCCGCCTGGCAACGCGTCGCCCGTACGGCGGGGCCCTTCGATGCATTCAGGGTGCGCCACTGGATGCCGGCGGCATCCGCGGCCTTGGCCATGACCCCGCCGAGCGCGTCGATCTCCTTGACCAGGTGGCCCTTGCCGATGCCGCCGATCGCCGGGTTGCAGCTCATCGCGCCCACGGTCTCGATGTTGTGGCTGAGCAGCAGCGTGCGCGCGCCGGCGCGCGCGGACGCGAGTGCGGCTTCGGTGCCGGCATGGCCGCCGCCGATCACGATGACGTCGAAACTGTAGAAGGCGTTGTTCATTGCGAGGGAATTCTAGGCCCGCGCCTGCGAGGACGCTGCACTGGCCGACACGAACGACTTGGCACGGTTCCTGCATTTACCCCTTCAGCACCCGGCGTGGTACGCCGAAACGCGATGAACCGGACTGAACAGGGGCCGGTTCCTGCGCACGACGGGGACGCTACGGGGGCCGGATGTCGGGGGACATCCGGCCCTCACTTTTTTCCGTCGGGGATCAGGCGCAACACAGCCTGCGGAAGAAGTGCCGGCGCCTGCAAGACAGACGGAACAGGGGGGATCCGGGTGGTCCCACAGGTCGCCGGCGGTGACTAGAGTAGCGTGATCGGGTCGCAGAGTGACGCGGTTCGTCAACCTTACGACCATTTGCGGTTCAGGCTGTGCGCGGTGTCACGCTTTGGCGTTCGTCACTCGCTGGCCGACGGAGGGATGTTCCGCATCCTTGCCCGCTCGCCCGAGCCACCACCGCGCACCGTCCCCGCCGGGCGCGGCTCGCTGCGCTCGCGGATCACCGGTGCTGCCGGACGCGCGCGCGGAGGCGGACGTTGCACCGTCGGCCGCGCCTCCGGTTGGCCGAGCCGGCGTGGACGCACCTGCTCGTCTTCGCCACGCTCGGGGAAGCGGCCGATGTCGCGCCAGGGCGGCTTGTTGCCGAGGCGATGACCGCCGTGCTGCGGCGGGCCGTCGTGGTCGCCGTCATGGCCGCCACCGTGACCGGGACCATGCGGCGGTCGCGGTCGCGGGCCATGCCAGTACGGGTAGCCCGGATACCGCCCTCCGTAGTATCCGTATGGATAGCCGTACACCGGACGGCCGAAGATATCGAGGTAGTAGCCACGACCGAAGCCCCCAAACCCGCCGTAACCGAAGCTGTATCCGCCGTAGTAGCGGTAATCGACGCTCGGTTGGCCGTAGTAGTAATCGCCGTTGCCGCCGCGGTAGCTGTAGCCGGTGGCGCACCCGGCGAGCGTGGCGATGGCCAGGGCGGGAAACAGGAGTTTGCGGATCATGGCGGTCCCCCTTGTGAACCTCCGCAGCTTCCTGCCGGCGGATTGAATCCGTGCTTAATTTCGCCGCGTGACGATGTCGACCGCTGAACCATTCAGCGACGACTGCCTGCGCTAGCATCCACGCATGCACGAAACCCCGACCCGCCCCACCTTCGACGATGTGCTGGCCGCGGCCGCGCGCATCGCCCCGCATGCGCACGTCACCCCGGTCTTGCATTCGCGCGCGCTCGACGCGTCGACCGGCGCCTCGCTTGCCTTCAAGGGCGAACACCTGCAACGCGTCGGCGCGTTCAAGTTCCGCGGTGCCTGCAACGCAGTGTGGTCGCTCGACGACGCCACCGCCGCGCGCGGCGTGGTCACGCATTCGTCGGGCAACCATGGCGCGGCATTGGCCCTGGCGGCGAGGTTGCGCGGCATTCCCTGCCACGTGGTGGTGCCCGCAGGCGCGGTGCGCGCCAAGCTGGCCGCGATCGAACATTACGGCGCCATCCTGCATCACTGCGCGCCGACCATCGCCGCGCGCGAGTCGATGTGCGCGCAGGTGCAGGCCGAGACCGGCGCGGCCTCGGTGCATCCCTACACCGACCCGCGGGTCATCGCCGGCCAGGGCACGGCCGCACTCGAACTGCTGACCGCGCATCCGGATCTCGATGCACTGGTCGTTCCACTTGGCGGCGGCGGCCTGGCCGCGGGCACCGCGCTGGCGATGCACGCGCTCGCACCCGCCTGCAAGCTCTATCTCGCGGAACCCGTCGGCGCCGCCGATGGCGCGCGCTCATTCGCGAAGGGCCGACTCGACCACGACTTCATTCCGGACACCATCTGCGACGGCCTGCGCGGCACCCTCGGCGCGATCAACTTCGAGATCCTGCGCACCGCCGATGCGCAGGTGTTGACCATCGACGATGCGCAGGTCGTCACCGCGATGCGATTGCTGTGGACGCGCACCAAGCAACTGGTCGAGCCCTCGTCCGCCACTGCGCTGGCGGCGATGCTGGCGAACCGCGCATTGTTCGAGGGACGCCGCGTCGGCATCATCCTGTCCGGCGGCAACATCGACCTCGATGCCCTGCCCGCCTTGTTCGCCAAGGAAGCGCAGCCATGAAGATCGACGGCACCCGCGCGCATGATCGCGCCACCGAACTCGTGCTGGCCTATTACGCCGCCTTCAATCGCGGCGACTGGGCCGGCATGCAGGCCCTGCTGGCCGAGGATGTCCTCCACGACCTCAACCAGGGCCCGCGCGAAACCGGCAAACCCGCGTTCGCCGCGTTCCAGCAGCGGATGGAACGCTGCTATCGCGAACAGTTGCGCGACGTGGTGGTGATGGCCTCGCCCGATGGTGCACGCGCCGCTGCCGAATACGTGGTGCACGGCGAATACCTGGTCGCGGATGACGGCCTGCCGGCCGCGAACGGGCAACGGTACGTGCTGCCGGGCGGTGCGTTCTTCGACATCAAGTTCGACAAAAGCGGCGCTGGCCTGATCGCGCGCGTCACCAACTACTACAACCTGGAAGACTGGCTCGCCCAAGTGCGTTGAGGTTCAAGACCCAAGACACTGGATTACTCGCTTCGCTCGCCCCTTCGGGGCCGGCCTTCGGCCGTTCTGCGCGCTGCGCGCTTGTCCTGCCTTCGCAGGGATGACGATCAAACGCAGAGCTGCCTTTCGAGTTTGCTAGCTTCCGCGATCGGTCTGCAACGCCTCGGCCTCGCGCGCACCGCGCCGCGCATCGCGTGCGACGATCCAGGCGAACAGGACGATGCCGGCCACCACCAGCGCAGCGCCGACCAGCGCCTGTCCGCGCGGCCAGGCTTCGCCGAGGAAGGCCACGCCCAGCAGCATCGCGAAGAGGACTTCGGCGGCCTGCATCGCCTCCGCCGCGCCGAGTGCGGTCGCGTTGTCGCGGACCATGCCGGTGGCCTGGAAGAACAGGATCGTGGCAATCACGCCGGCACTGACCGCCACGCCGAGCGCCAGCCAGAGCTGCGATGCCGAAGGCGGTCCCGCCTGCAGCCACGCCCAAGCTGCCAGGGCCAGCCATGCCGGCTGGCTGGCCAGGGTCAGGCCGAACACGCGCTGGGTCGCGTTGAGTTCGATGCCGCGGCGCTCCAGGTGCAGCAGCAACCCGCGGTTGCCGAGCGGATACGCGAACGCGCTGGCGACCACGCACAGCAGCGCGATCCAGCCCTTGGTGTCCAGCGTGCCGCGTGCATGGCCGAACTGCATCAGCAACACGCCGGCGATGATCAGCACGCCGACACCCAATGCCGCACGCGGAATGCGCGCACGTGCGTCGTCGTACAGCAGTGGTGCGCACAACATCCCGGCGACCACCGTGGTCTGGAAACTCGCGGCGACCAACCACGACGGCCCGCTGGCCGCGGCGTAGCTCAGCAGCATGTAGAACAGCACGAAACCGATCCCGCTCCACAGCAGCCATGCCCCGGGTGCGGCGCGGATCGCCCTTGCCACCGGCGCGACGCCGCCCTGCCACGCCATCAACGGCAACAGCAGCGGCAGCATGAACAGGTAGCGCAGCGCCGCGGTCCATGCCCAATGCCCGCCCTCCACGGCCGCGGCGCGATTGAACACGTAGGTCGCGGTGAAGAACAGCGCCGACAGCAGCGACAGCGCGATCGCCAGCAGCGCACGGCGTTGCGGGGTCATCCGCGCCGCCGGATCGGGATGCGCGACAACGGGATCGAGGCCACGTCGACATCGCCCTCGCGCAACGGGGTCCCGGCCTCCGGTGCCCAGGCCATCGCGGTGATGGTTTCCCACGTCGCCGGCAATCCCTGCGCATCACGATGCGTTTCGTAGGCATTTGCCGCCGTGGCGAAGCGCGAGCGCCCGGTCAACGTGTGCCGGCGCGAGGCCAATGCATTCGTTGCGCCGATCGCGCGCAGTTCGCGCATCAGTGCGGGCAAGTCCGGGTAATGCGTGGTCTCTTCCTCGCGGTCCAGCACCGGCTGGCGGAAGCCGGCACGCACCAGTGCATCGCCGAAGCCGGCGATGTCGGCGAACGGGCTGACGTGCGGCGCCGCATCGGCATGGGCGAAGGCATCGCGCAACTCCCACAGGGTCTCCGGCCCGAACGTGGACACCAGCAACAGGCCATTCGGCTTCAGCACGCGACGGAAGCCGGCGAACAGTGCATCGAGATCCTCGACCCACTGCACGCACAGGTTGGAGAACAGCACGTCCACCGACGCCTCCGCCAGCGGCAATGCACGCGCATCTGCACAGACCTGTGCGGGTTTGCGAGCGAAAGGGTTCGACAGCCAGCCCATCGAGCGCACCGAGGTGCCGCGCGCCTGCCGCAACATCGGCAGGGCGAGGTCGAGCGACACGATCTGCGCCTTCGGCCAACGCTTCTGCATCGCGATGCTGGCGCGGCCGGTGCCGCAGCCGAGGTCGAGCACGCGTTGCGGCGGTTCGCGCTGCAACGCGGGATCGTCGAGATAGTCCAGCGATTCCAGCAGACGGGCTTCCACCGCGTGCTGCAGCTGCGCCGCGGCGTCGTAGCTGGCCGCCGAGCGCGAGAACGCGCGGCGCACCTGTTTCGCGTCGAAGAGCGGTGCGCTCATGCGCCCTGCTCCGCAAGGAAATCGAACAGCACATCGGCGACTTCCGCCGCATGGGTCAGGAACGGCGCATGCCCCGCATGTTCGACCTGCACGTAGCGCGAATCCGGCGCGATGCTTGCGGCGTCGCGCATCGCCTGCGGACTCACAAGCTTGTCGCGACGCCCGCCGATCCACAGGCTGGGCACGCGCAATCCAGGCAACACGCCACGCAGGTCGCTGTCTTCGAGCACCTGCAGGCCTTCCGCCAGCACCCGCGGCGATGGCTCGCCATGCGCCAGCACCGCATCGCGCAGCATGCGCAGTTCCTCGCGCATGTGGTCGGAGCCGAACGCTTCCAGCGCGATGAAGCGATCCACCGTGGTGCGCCAGTCGCTGCGCAAGCCCTCGGCGAATCCCCGGAACACATCGGCCGGCATTCCGTTCGGCCAATCGTCCGCAACCACGAATTTCGGGGTGGCGCACAACATCGCCAATGCCGGGATGCGTTCTGGATATTTCGATGCGGCGTGCAGCGCGATCAGTCCGCCCAGCGACCAGCCACACCAAGGCGCATCCGGCACGACGTCGAGCACCGCTTCGGCGCAGGCGGCGAGCGTCAGCGGCACGCCGCAGTCGCGGTTGTGGCCGTGGCCCGGCAGGTCGACGACATGCAACGTGCGATGCGCGCGCATCGCGTCCACCAGCGATGCGAACAGACCGCCATGCATCGCCCAGCCATGCAGCAACACCAGCGGCGGCCCGCTGCCGACGGTGTCGACGCGCAGGGTCATGGCGCTACCGCGTCGCGTGCACGGGAGAGCGCATCAAGCAAGCCATCGACCTGCCATGCGTCGTGTGCGGCGCTCAGGGTGATCCGCAGGCGCGCGCTGCCCCCCGGCACGGTGGGCGGACGGATCGCGGCAACCCAATAACCTTGCGCTTCCAGTGCCGCGGCCATCGCCACCGCGTCGGCGTCATCGCCGACCAGCAACGGCTGAATCGGCGTCTCCGAAGCCATCAGTCGAAGTCCACGCGCCCGTGCTCCGGATTTCAATCGTTCGATGTTGGCGTGCAAGCGTTCGCGCAGCCCATCACCCGCGCGCGCGATGCGCACCGCCTCGCGCGTGGCGGCGACCTGCGCGGGTGGCAGCGCGGTGGTGTAGATGTACGGCCGCGCGGTCTCGGCGAGATGCGCGATCAGGTCGGCGTCGCCGACGATGGCGGCACCCGCGCTTCCCAACGCCTTGCCGAAGGTGACCAGGCGCAATGGCACGTCCTTGTTGTCGAGGCCGGCGGTATCGATGCTGCCGCGACCTGCAGTGCCGATCACGCCGATGGCATGCGCATCGTCGATGTACAGGGTGGCCTGTTGTTCGCGCGCAATGGCCGCAAGCGCAGGCAGCGGCGCGAGATCGCCATCCATCGAGAACACGCCGTCGCTGGCGAGCAGTGCCGCACCGCCTGCGTGCGATATCAGTTGTCGCTCGGCGGCATCGGCATCGGCATGCGGATAGCGCTTGTGCGCGCAACCCGCGAGCCGCGCGGCATCGATCAGCGAGGCATGGTTGAGCCTGTCCTGCACGCAGGCGTCGCCGTCGCCCAGCAATGCCTGCACCACCGCGAGGTTGGCCATGTAGCCGCTGCCGAACAGCAAGGCACGTGGTGCCTGCAACCAGTCGGCGAGTTCGGTTTCCAGTGCGGCATGTTGCGCACCGTGCCCGCAGACCAGGTGCGAGGCGGTGCTGCCGGCGCCTTCGCCGGCCGCATCGCGCAATGCGGCGATCACCCGCGGATGCTGCGCCAGGCCGAGGTAGTCATTGCCGCAGAAGTTCAGCAGCTCGCGCCCATCGACCTCGCAACGCACGCCTTCGCGGCGCGCGACTGTGCGGATGCGACGCCGCCGATGCGCGGCCTCGCGCTGCGCACGCAACGCGAGCACGCGTTCGCCCAACGACACCCGCGACATCGCTCAGGCCGCTTCGGTGATGCCGGCGTGGACCGTGGTCGTGCACGCGTCGATGCTGTCGTCCTTCGCCCCCTCGACCTGCATCGGTCGCAGACCCAGGCGCGCGAACAGCGCCATGTCGCGCTCGGTGTCGGGGTTGCCGGTGGTCAGCAGCTTCTCGCCGTAGAAGATCGAATTCGCACCGGCGGCGAAGCACAGCGCTTGCAGTTCGTCGCTCATCGATTCGCGGCCGGCGGACAGGCGCACCATCGACGCCGGCATCAGGACGCGGGCAACGGCAATACTGCGCACGAACTCGAACGGATCCAGTTCCGCAGTGCCGGCCAGCGGCGTGCCTTCGACCTGCACCAGCCGGTTGATCGGCACCGAATCCGGATGCGCCGGCAGGTTCGCCAGCGTCTGCAGCAAACCCGCGCGCTGTCGCCGCGATTCGCCCATGCCGACGATGCCGCCGCAGCAGGTCTTCATGCCGGCATCGCGCACGTGCGACAGGGTGTCGAGGCGATCCTGCATCTCGCGGGTGTGGATGATGTCGCCGTAGAACTCGGGATCGGTATCGATGTTGTGGTTGTAATAGTCCAGGCCTGCGTCTTTCAGCGCATGCGCCTGTTCGCTGGAGAGCATGCCGAGCGTCGCGCAGGTTTCCAGGCCGAGCGCCTTGACCTCGCGGATCATCGCCGCGACCTTGGGCACATCGCGATCCTTCGGCGAGCGCCAGGCCGCGCCCATGCAGAAGCGCGACGCACCGGCGGCCTTCGCCTGCCTGGCCTTCGCCACCACGTCCTCGGTGGCCATGAGCTTCGTGGCATCGACGCCGGTGTGGTAGCGCGCCGCCTGCGGGCAGTAGCCGCAATCCTCCGGGCAACCGCCGGTCTTCACCGACAGCAGGGTGCTGACCTGTACTTCGGCGGGATCGAAGTGCTGCCGGTGCGCGCTGCCGGCGCGATGCAGCAATTCGGTGAACGGCAGGTCGAACAGGGCTTCGACCTCGCTGCGCGACCAGTCGTGGCGGACGGGGAATTCACTGATGTGGGGCATGGGAGTTTCCCGACAGACACTGCACGATGAGATCGGCAGTCTGGAATGCATGGCCGGCACCGTCAACCAATCACTCCCCGGAAAAGTTGACGGCTGCCTGGCCGCCCCGATGCCCTGGCTGTTCGCGCTGCGCTGCATGGTGTGTGGCGAACCCGGGGCGCACGGCCGCGATCTCTGCGTTGCCTGCCACGCCACGCTGCCCTGGCAAGGACCGGCCTGCCTGCGCTGTGCCCTGCCGATGCCGCAGCCCGGAACCTGTGGACTGTGCCTGCAGTCACCGCCACCACTCGGCGAGGCGCATGCGGTGTTCGATTACGCCTTTCCGTTGGATCGGCTGCTGCCGCGGCTCAAGTTCCATCGCGACTTCGCCGCAGGCCGGGTCCTGGTGCAATGCATGACCGACCGACTCCCGTCCTTGCCGCGTCCCGACGCCGTCATCCCGATCCCGCTGCACCGCGCGCGCCTGCGCGGCCGTGGCTACGACCAAGCGCTGGAACTGGCCCGCCCGCTGGCGCGCGCGCTGGGCATTCCGCTGCTCGACCGGGCACTGCGACGACGCATGCGCACCCGTGCGCAATCGCGCCTCGACGCCGATGCCCGCCAGCGCAACCTGCGCGACGCATTCCATGTCGATGCGCGGATCGCGTTGCCGGCCCACGTCGTGCTGGTGGATGACGTGATGACCACCGGCGCCACCCTGCATGCCGCGGCCCGCGTGTTGCAGCGGGCTGGCGTGCAACGGGTCGATGCCTGGGTCTGTGCGCGGGTCGCGTGACCCGCTTTCAGGCGACAGCGGCGGTGCCGCGCAACCCGAAATCCGCGGCGATGCCGGCGAACACTGCCATGCCCACCCAGTGGTTGTGCACGAAGGCACGAAAGCAGGCATCGCGCTCGCGACCGCGGGCGATACCGAACTGCCAAGCGACCAGCAGCATGGCAAGGCCCAGGCCGCCCCAGTAATACATCCCCATACCCGCGTCGCGCCCGACCAGTGCCAGCGCCGCGAACATGCCCGCGTACAGCACGCCCTGCGCGACCAGGTCCATGTCGCCGAACAGGATCGCCGTCGACTTCGCGCCCATCCGCAGGTCGTCGTCGCGATCCACCATCGCATACCAGGTGTCGTAGCCCGTAGCCCAGAAGATGTTGGCGACGTACAGCACCCAGGCGATCGGCGGCACCTCGCCGGTGAGCGCGGCGAAGCCCATCGGAACGCCCCAGCCGAAGGCCATGCCCAGGTAGACCTGCGGCAGGTAGGTGTAGCGCTTGAGGTAGGGATAACTGGCAGCCAGCAGCACGCCGACCACGCTCATCCAGATGGTCAATCGGTTCAGGGTGAGCACCAGCGCGAACGCGACCAGCATCAATACGGCGAAGACCGCGAGCGCTTCCTGGCCGGTGACCGCGCCGGTCGCCAGCGGTCGCTGTTTCGTCCGCTCGACGTTCGGATCCAGCCAGCGGTCGGCGTAGTCGTTGATCACACAACCGGCAGAGCGGGTCAGCCAGACACCCAGCGAGAAGACTACCAAGGGCCAGAGTGGTGGCATGCCCTTCGCCGCAAGCCACAGCCCCCACCAGGTGGGCCACAGCAGCAACAGCCAGCCGATCGGCCGATCGCCGCGCACCAACGCCCAGTACAGGCGCAAGCGCTCGCGCCACTGGGGTTCGGCAACGGGTCGCTCGGCGAAGTCGCGGTCGTGGGGCATCGAACCTGCGAAGGATGGCGAGCCCGGAGGGGTGAGCCGTCGCGCTTGCAAGCCATCGGCTTGCGCAACGGCGAACGCCCGAGCGCTGAACGCGAGGGCAGGGGAATCCCGACCTCGTTGCAACATAGTGTATGGCGCGCCCGGAGGGTAAGCCAGCGCTGCTGCAAGCCATCGGCTTGCGCGCTGGCGAACGCCCGAGCGCTGTGCGCGAGGGCGGGGAAATCCCGACCTCCTTGCGACTCAGTGTATGGCGCGCCCGGAGGGATTCGAACCCCCGACCAATGGCTTCGGAAGCCACTACTCTATCCGGCTGAGCTACGGGCGCATGGTCTGCGGCGAACGCCGCGGACGCGCATTCTCGCACGGTTGCAGGGGAGCGTCATCGGCAAACGAAACGGCCCGCTTGCGCGGGCCGTCCGTTCACGCGATGCCGCTGCGCGAGGTCAGTTGACGCTGACCGCGCTCCATGCGGCGGCGACCGCGTTGTACTGCGTGGAACCATTGCCGTACAGGTCGGTCGCGGCGCTCAGCGTTGCCGCGCGGGCGCCGGCATAGTTGGTGCTCGAGGTCATGTACACGGTCAGCGCGCGGTACCAGATCTTGCCGGCGGCCGCACGGCCGATGCCGACCAGGCTGGTATTGCCGTTGCAGACGATCGAGGACGCGCTCAGGTTGGCCCAGGTGCCTGCGCCGAAACCGGCCGGAACGACCGCGCCTTCCGCCAGCAGGTAGAAGAAGTGGTTGCCGATGCCGGAACCGCCGTGCACCTCGTACGTCGGCGTGGTGGCCGGGTCGTAGCAATCCTGCGAGTAACCGTTGTCCAGGCTGGGCTTGAACATGTAACGGATGGCCTGCGACATGTTGGCGTTGTTGAGGAACAGCTCCTCGCCGATCACGTAATCGCCCGGATCGTTGGCGTTGTTCGCGTAGTACTCGACCAGGGTGCCGAAGATGTCCGAGGTGGACTCGTTGAGTGAACCGGACTCGCCGCTGTAGATCAGGTCGGCGGAGCGACTCGTCACACCATGCGACATTTCGTGGCCGGCGATATCCAGCGCAACCAGCGGCAGGATCGTCGCGCCGTTGTCGCCGTCGCCGAAGGTCATGCAGAAGCAGCCGTCGCTCCAGCTGGCGTTGGCATAATTGCGGCCGTAATGCACGCGGCTGATCGCACCCACGCCGTCGTTGCCGATGCCCAGCCGGCCATGGATGTTCTTGAAGTAATCCCAAGTGGTGGCCACGCCGTAATGGGCATCGGCCGCCGCGGTCTGCGCATTGCCGACCAGGAAATTGCCCCAGACATTGGTCGTGCCGGTGAACACCGCGCCCATGCCAGCGGTCTTCATCGACATGTTGTGGGTCTTGCCGCCGCCGCGGGTCGAGTCGACCAGCTGGAAGCTGGTGCCGCACTTGGTGGTGTTCAGGACCACGGTGCCGGAGGTGAGGCTCTTGCCGCTGCCGACCGCGGCGGTCGCGCCGCTGCAGCTGCTGCCGCCCGGGCCGGGCTTGGCGGTGTGCACGGTATCCCACTGGTCGAGGATGCGGCCGCTGCGCGCGTCGACGAAGTAGTGCATCTCGGTTTCGGTCTGGTCGGCCTTGACGCCCTTGAACACGACTTCATGGGCGAGCACCGGGCTGGCACTGCGTGCGTAGACCACCAAACGGGAGGTCGGCGCGCCGAAGAACTTGCTGCCGAAACGGGCACCGGCTTCCACGATCGCCTCGTCGCTGCCGAAGGTGGCGACCAGGTTCGGGCGCGCCGCGCTCTTCAGGCTCTGGCTCACGTTGCGCAGCTTGCCGTTGCGCGAATGCATCACGAAGTCGCCGCCGATCACCGGCAGGCCGCGGAAGCTGCGCTGGAAGCGCACATGCTCGGTGCCGTCGGCATCGACGATCGCCTCGCGCGCGGCGAACACGTCGCCGTTGGCGGCACGGATGGCGCTGGCGCCGTTCGCGCCCAGCAGCACGTTGGCGCGGCTGATGGCGGCTGACTTCAGGTTGCCGGCAGCCTCGGCGGGGATCGCCGAAAGGGCGAGGCCGGAAGCGATGGCGAGGCTCAACAAACTCATCTGGGCTTTCATGGCGCGTTCTCCGTGGTGATCAGGACCGGCCGTTACCGTGCCGGGGAATGGATGGTGCGGGCCGGGCGCCGCCGACGCGGCGTGTCCCGGGAACGGCGGCGGGCGCGCGCAATGGCGTGGGCGCCAGCAGCACCGCGTCCTCGAAATAGGACACGCGCAGCTGCAGGCCGCGCGGCGAATAGCCGATGAAGGTGGCGTCGAAGCCCGGCTCGTGCGCGCGCTTGTAGGCCGCTGCGATCTTGGCGTTCTCGACCTCCAGCAGGATGCCCAGCGACTCGGCCTTGTCCAGGCCGGCGTTGTAGTCCTGCAGGATCTGTTTCGCGCGGCGGTAGAACGCCAGTTCCTGGTGCTGCCCGCGCAACGACCTGGCGAAGAACTGGCGGTAGTAGTACATCGGCTGGCGCAGGCGCGGCAGCACCTTGATCATCGCGGTGGCCACGCCGCACAGCGCGCCATCGGCATCGCGGGCGATGCACACCGCCTGCTCGGTGCGACGGGTCGCGGCCGCCTCGTTCTGGATCGCGTTCTGGTCGCGCCAGAACGCCACCAGCTCCGCCGCCAGTTCGGGCGACAGGGCCTTCCAGACCGGGACGATCTCGATCTTCACTTGGCGGCGGCCTTGCCGGCATCGGGCGCAAGCGCCTGCACCAGCTTCACGTACTCGCCGAACCCCAGCTTGCCGTCGCGGTTGGCATCGAACACCGACATCTGCGGCGCCTTCGCGCCGGCATTCTGGACCAGCTTTAGGTTGCCGTATTCGGCCGGGTCGATCGCATCGTTCTTGTTGGCGTCCACCGTGCCGAACTGGTGGCGCAGGCGTGCCTGCAGCTCGGCGGCGCGCTGCACCTGCTGCCAGCCGGTGCGGAATTCGACCAGCGACAGGTTGCCGTTGCCATCCTTGTCCCAGGCCTTGAACGCGTCCGCGGCCGGATCCTGCGCCGGGCGCGCCTGTGTCGCCGGCGCGGGTTTCGCCGCCGCCGACTGTGCCGCCGCTTGCTGCGCGCCGAGCAGCAGCATGCCGCCGGTCAACGCGAGCAGGGTGTTGCGGATCTGGTTCATGCGGCGCTCGCCTCCGCTGCAGGCAGGTCGGATTCGAAGGTAATCAGGTCGCGGATCTCGGCGGTGCGCAGGCCGATCATCATCGGGTTCTTCACGTTCGGCAGGAAGGCGATGTCGAAGATTTCGCTGATGTCGCCCTCGAAGCGGATCCAGTTCATCACGTCGCCATTGGTCAGCGAGATGATCTGCACGCCGCACCATGGCTCGGCGTCGCGCTTCTTCAGCTCGTCGTCCAGCTGCAGGCCTTCGAAGCGCTGGTTGCGCGGTTTCGACAGGCCCACCGCGGCGACGTTGCCGATGATCGACAGCCCGCGCGCGAAGCCGGGCACCGAGGCATGCGGCACGAACGCCTTCTTCTCGAAGTCGACCCAGCCGAGGTGGCCGGTGCCGGCATTGAGTACCCACAGCCGGCCGTTGTGCCAGCGCGGCGAATGCGGCATCGACAGGCCTTCGCAGACGATCTCGTCGGTCTGCACGTCGATCACCACGCCGCCGTCGCGGCGGCGGTCGCGCCAGCCATCCACGCTGTCGCTCTTGCACACGGCGGTGACGTACTTCGGCTCGCCATCGACCATCGCCAGGCCGTTCAGGTGGCACCGGTCCTCGGGCGCCAGCTTGCTGATGAAGGTTGGCTTCCAGATCGCCTTGAAGCTGTGGGTCTGGCTGAGCTCGGACAGGCAGGAATACTTCGTGTTGACGAAGACCACCTTGCCGTTCTTGCGGATGCCGAGTTCGTGGATGTCGAGGTCGCCGATGGTCTGGGCGTTGCGCGGGACATAGCACTTGTCGAACTGGCCGTGGATGACCTCGTTCGGGCGCAGCACGTTCTCGAAGCGCCACAGCTGGTACAGCCCGCCCAGGTAGATGCGCTGCGCGTTGCCGACCACGCCCATCGCACGCTCGAAGATGCGCTCGAAGAACGAGACGCGGCCCTTCTGGTCGCTGCCGACCAGGTAGATGCGGCCGGTCTGGTATGAGGTGATGGCCAGCGAGAGCCGATGCTGGGCAAGCCAGCCGGCCAGCCCGCGCGAGCAGGATTTTTCGACCTTGAGCTTGGTGATGTCGAGCGGCTTCTTCTGCTCTGCACCGGCCGGTGCCGGCACGTCGGCGGACACCGTGTCCAACCCCGTTTCCAGTTCCGGCTTGTCCTGCTGTCCCTGGACCTGCGGTTCTTCCTGCGTGTTCTCGTTCGTCACGTGCATCCCGACTGCTCTACTGCAAGACGACGGGCCCGGATCCGGGCCCGCCCCGTCAATCAATTACCAGGCGAAGCGGATATTGGCCTGACCGCTGACCGCGCTCTTCACCACCCCACCGTCGGTCCAGTTGGCGCCGAGGGTGAAGCCCCAGCCGCCGGACTGCAGGCCCAGGCCCAGTTCCGCCATCGCACTGGTGCCCTTGGTGCTGGTGGCGCCGAAGAAGTTGTTGCCCACGGTGTAATTCATCTCGCCGTCGAACTCGCGGATCGCGTTGAGCGAGCCGTACGGCGTCCAGCGCAGGTTGCCGGAGGTGAAGGTCTTGTTGATCTCCACGCCCACCCGGCCGCGTTCGGACGTGCCGCCGTGGCCCTCGAAGGTCGCGCGGTCGAACGCGATCGCGCGGATGTCTTCCACTTCGGTCCGCGTGTACTGCAGCTGCGGGACGATGTTGAAGCCGCCCACGGCCCACTCGTAACCCGCTTCCAGGCTCTTCGACGAGGTGTGCGCACGGGTCTGCAGCAGGCCGGCGATCGAGGTCGATTCCACGTCCACCGCCATCTGGCGATGGGTGAAGTCGACATAGAAGCCCTGCGGCACGTACCAGGTCGCATACGCGCCCCAGGTCATGCCGTCCATGCGGTTCTGGCCCATGCCGGCACCGGTCAGGCGCTGGCGGCTGTCGGCCGTGCCCAGCACCACGCCGGCGTGGAAGTTGCCGAACAGGTTGGCGTTGACGCCGACCTCGCGGCCCCAGCTGGTCTGGTCGAAGGCGAAGTTGCCGCCCTGGCCGAAGTTCGCCGCCACGTGCGCCTGGTCGACATCGCCTTCGCTGGTGTAGACGCGGACGAAGGCGCTCATCACCTTGCCGGCATCGCCGTACGGGTTCACGCCCAGGCGCTGGCGGAAGGTGCCGACCTGGTCGTTGAGGAAGCCGGCCGCACCGGACGCCACCGAAGCCGCCAGCGAGCCGCTGTCGCTCAGGCCGACCACGTCGACGTTGACCGAGAACAGGTCGGGTGCCGTGTTGGCCGTGTTGATCTGGCTGCTGACGGTCAGGTCCAGGTCGAGGAAGTTAGCCGGGCTGTAGCCGAAGATCTGCCCGCCGACGAAGTTCGACGCCACCGACGTGCCGCTGACTCGACCGAACACCGCCGAGGTACGCGCGGTAGTCGGCAGCCCCGCGAACGCGACGTTGACCGTCTGCACCGCATTGGCCGCGACGTTGCCGGTCACCAGCAGCTGATCCGCGGTGCCGGTCGGCAGGCTGAGGTCAATGTTCAGCGCGCCGGTGCCCGCCAGCGTACCGGTCAGGGTCAGGGTGTCGTTGGCCGCGCCGTCGATCAGGTCGATGCTGTTGACATTGGTCAGGGTGCCGCCGACGCCCACGTCCACCGAGCTGCTGCCGAGCACCTTGAGGATGCCCGCGTTGGTGAACGCGTTGGTGCCGGCGCCCATCGTCACCGTGCCGCCGGTGAGGCGGAACGTGCCGAAGTTGGTGATGGTGTCGTTGCCGGCCTCCATCGCCACCGTACCGCCGACCACGTCGACCAGGCCGCCTGCTGCATTGGTGAAGCTGTCGTTGCCGTCGCCGAAACTGATGGTGCCGCCGGTACCGGTCCGCACCGTGCCGGCATTGGCCAGAGTGTCGTTGCCCGCGCCCAAGGTGATCGCACCGGTGAGGATGTCGACCAAGCCACCGGCCAGGTTGTTGAGGGTGTCGTTACCGTCGCCGAAATCGGTGCTCTGGGTGCCGCCCGTGCTCCACACACCGCCGCCGCCGTTGTTGAACACGTCGTTCCCGGCGTAAAGGGCGAGCGCACCGGTGATGCGACCGCTGTTGTTGATGGTATCGACCGTGTCGCTGCCGAGCACGGCGAACGCATCACCATCGGTGCCCACGACGCTGATGACGCCGGTGGCGGCATTGTTCAACGTGCTCGTACCGTACAGCGACTGCATCAGCACGGCTGCCGCATGGCCACCCGCATCGGCGCTGGCGGACACACTGCCTGCGTTGTTGATGGTCACGTTGCCATCGGCGTTGGCGAAGATGCCGTAGGCATAGCTCGGGGCCGACGCATGGACGTGGCCGGCGCTGCCATTGGCGACCGTGACGGTGCCCAGGTAGGACTGGGCGGCGATGCCGTAGGCGCCGTAGTAGCCGGTGGCCTCGACCGTGCCGCTGTTGGAAACCGTCGTGTTGCCGGCCACGGAGTAGCCGGTGATGCCGATCGCGGTGCCATATTCCGAACTGGCGGTGATCTCGCCCGAATTGGCGACCGACACATTGCCGAGCCCGCTGTAGGCCTGGATGCCGACGCCGCCGCTCAGGACGCCCTCGACCGCGATGTCGCCGGCATTGGTCACGCTGACGTTGCCGTATTCAGAACGCCCCTCGATGCCGATCGTGACCAGCAGCGAATACGCCTCGATCTCGCTGGACGCCGTCGTGGTGACCGTGGTGCCGTAGAAGGAGCGCGCCGCAATGCCGGTGGCGGAGTAGATGCCGAACGCGTAGATGCTGCCGGAGTTGGCGACCTGCGCGTATTCGCCGCTCGCCAGGATGCCGTAGGCGTCATCGCCGATGTAACCGTTCACGCCCTCGACGCTGGTCCAGATGTCGCCGCTGCTGTTGACCGACGCGGTGCCATAGTCGGCTCGGGCGAAGATGCCCACCGCCACGTTGCCGCCGGTGATCGCTTCGATCGAACCGGTATTGGTGACGTTGACGTCGCCCAGACCCGCAAGGCCGAAGATGCCTGCCGACTGGCCATAGGCGTAACCGGAAATCGCGCCGTCGTTGGTGACGTTCACGTCGCCGTTGTTGGCGTAACCGAACACGCCCCAGCCACGGCCACTGTAGGAGTAGAAGCCGAGCTCGCCGTCGTCGGTGTTGGTGACCGAGACGTTCCCGGTGCCGGCGGTCGCGTACACACCGAACGCATACTTGCCGCCGTTCGCGTACACCGAACCGCTGTTCTCGACGGTCGCGTCGCCGAAGCCTCGCGCGTCGATGCCGGTCGCCCAGTACTGACTGATGGCATTGATGTCGCCGCTATTGTCGACCATCGCGTCGCCGTTGCCGGCGAATGCCACGATGCCGGTCGCGTTGTAGTACAGCTGTGCACTGTTCGCGACGTTGATGTCGCCGCTGTTGGTGACGCTGGCGTCACCAGCGAAGGACAGCGCGGTGGCGCCGCTGGCAACGCCGCCCGAGTAGACGTCGATCGTGCCGCTGTTGTCGATCGTGCCGTCGCCATCCGCCGACACCACGATGCCGTAAGCACCGTAGCCGTACTTCTGGTTTTGCGAGACGCTGACATTGCCGCTGTTGTCCACGCTGGCGGTGCCGTACAGGCCGCCGGACGTGGCTGCAATGCCGCTGGCACCGAAGATGCCGTCAGCCGTGATGTCGCCGCTGTTGGTCACGTCGACCGAAGCGCCCTCGCCATTGCTGGTGGCGTTGATGCCGGTCGCGACCTGGGTGCCGAAGTAGTACGTGTAGTAGTTCGTCGCGTTGTAGTAGTACTGCAAGCCCGAACCCGCGACGATGTCGCCGCTGTTGCTCAGGCTGACGTCGCCGCCGGACTGCACTTCGATGCCGGTGACGTAGCCCGAGTCGACCGAGATGTTGCCGCTGTTGGTCAGGGCCACGCCGCCTTCGCCGGCGGTCGCGTAGATGCCGAACGCCTGCACGCCCGGCGCGTAGCCGATCACGCCGGAGTAGTCCTGGACCTGCAGGAAGCCCGGGGCGATCACCGTGATGTCGCCGCTGTTGTCGACCGTTGCGCTGTCGTCGCCCTGCGCCTCGATGCCGGCCGCCCAGGTGTAGCCGTAGACCTCGATTGCGCCGGAGTTGGCCACGTCGACGTTCGCGCCGGAGGCGAAGATGCCGTCGGCCAGACCGTAGTACGAGATCGCGGTGATGGCGCCGCTGTTGTCGATGCTGACGTCGCCGCCCACCGAGTAGCCGTAGATGCCGATCGAATCGCCACCCAGCGAGCCGGCATAGATGTCGCCGCTGTTGTCGATGGCGACATCGCCGTAGGCATAGCTGTTGATGCCCTTGGCACCGAGATAAAAACCGGCGGCATCGATGTCGCTGGCGTTGCTCACCGTCACGTCGCCATACGAGGAGCGCGCGTCGATGCCGTACGCCGTGCCCATCGCGAACACGTCGATGCTGCCGCCCGTATTGTTCACCGTCGTGCCGTAATACGAGTTCGCCACGATGCCGGCCACGGCGTAATAGCCGGTCGCCTCGATGTTGCCGGAGTTGCTCACCTCGGCGTAGTTGCCGCGGGCGATGATGCCGTAGGCCACATCGCCGTAGAAACCGTTCACGCCAATCACGCTGGCGTAGATGTCGCCACTGTTGTCGACGGTCGCGGTGCCATAGTCGGCACGCGCGAAGATGCCCACTGCCGCGTCGCCGCCGGTGATCACCGAGATCGCACCGCTGCTGGTGACAGTCACGTCACCTTCCTGCGCAAGGCCGAACACACCCGCCGACTGCCCGTAGGCATAGCCTTCGATCACGCCATCGTTGGCAATGTTCACATCGCCAGTGGCGGCGATGGCCAGCACGCCGAAGCCGGTGCCCGAGTAGGAGTAGAAGCCAATCTCGCCGCCATCGGCATTGGTCACCGCCACGTCGCCGCCCGACGACTGCGCGTACACGCCGTAGGCGTACTTGCCGTTCGCGTACAGAGAGCCACTGTTGGTGACCGTCACGCCCTGCTGGCCCTGCGCGTCCACCGCGCGGGTCGAGGAATAGAGAATGCCGGCCGAGTACGCGGAGACATTGCCGCTGTTGTCCACGCTCGCGCTACCGTTGCCCGCGAAGGCCGTGATGCCGGTCGCGTTGTAATACTTGCTGCCGGTCGTGGCGACATCGATGTCGCCCGAGTTGGTCACGCTGGCATCGCCGGCGAACGACAACACGATCTCGCCGTAGGCTGCGCCGCCGGACGCCACCTGGATGTTGCCGCTGTTGTCGATCGAGCCGTCGCCATCCGCCGACACCGCGATGCCATAAGCACCATAGCCGGCATTGTTGTATTGCGAGACGGCGATATCGCCGCTGTTCTCCACGCTGGCGGTGCCGCCGTAGCCGCCCGAGGTCGCCGCGATGCCGGTTGCGCCGAAGATCGCGTCGGCGGTGATGTCGCCGCTGTTGCTCACCGCAACGTGCGCGCCTTCGCCATTGCTGGTGGCGTTGATGCCGGTCGCAACCTGGGTGCCGGTGTAATAGGTGTAGACCGCCTGGATCGGGTCGTAGTAATAGACCTGGTTAACGTTCAGGCCATTCCCCGCCACGATGTCGCCGCTGTTGGTCACCGCGATGTCGCCGCCGGACTGCACCTCGACGCCGGTGACGTAACCGCCCTGGACCTCGATATTGCCGCTGTTGCCGACCGTCGCACCGCCCTCACCAGCCGTCGCATAGATGCCGAAGGCGTCACCGCCCGGCGTGTAAGCGAACACGCCGCCGGCCTGGTACAGGTATGAATAGACATACCCCTGATAGAAGCCGGATGCCGTCGCCGTGATATCGCCACTATTGGTCACGGAGACCGAATCGGCACCCTGTGCCTCGATGCCGGCGGCCCAGGTGTAGCCGTAGACATCGATCGCACCCGAGTTGGCCACGTCGACATTCGCACCGGAGGCGAAGATGCCGTCGGCCAGGTAGTACCCGGAAAACGCGTACACGTCGGCGGCGTTGTCGATGCTGACGTCACCGGTCGTAGCGTAACCGTAGATGCCGATCGCATCGCCCAGGACCGAGGCGGCCATCAAATCCGCACCCGCGTGGTTGGTGATCTCGACGCTGCCTGCGCTGCTGTAGCCGCTGATGGCGGTCGCGCTGTAATAGATGCTGACCTCGTCGATGGGATCGACGTTGTCGATCACCACGTCGCCGACATCCGACACGTCGATCAGGGTCGGGTGGAGTTCCGGCGGGACTTCCATCCAGATCGGCGGGGCGACGGTCGCCAGGTCGTGCACCGGGGCGAAATCGAGCGTGGTGCGTTCGACCTGCAGGACCTGCGCCTGCGGCACCTTGTGGCCGGCGGCGAAGGCGCCACCGCTGGCACCAAGGGCCAGGGCCATCGCCGAAACGGCCAGCGCGGAGCGCACCGCACGGGTCATGGGGGCCAGCTTGATGGTGCGGTTGCGCTTCGTCTTCGCCGACCCGCTCACGTTACGGATATTGCTCATTTGACCCCCAAGGTCGATAGCTGAATTTGTATGCCGCGGTTGCCGGTGAAGCGAAAAACGCGCCGTGCCGACCATGGATCGCGGCACCTGTCGCCTGCGCTGGATTCCCCACCGGAGGAGAGTCCGCGCACGCCTGTTCCCCGGCGCACAAGGACTCGTTCAATCTCTAGTTATGGCCATCACGGCTTTTCGTGTCAATAGATACTTTGACGCAGGACACGTTTGAATCAACCTGAATACGCGCCCCCGGCTCGCCTTGCGCAAGGCCTTGCAGGACCGGCTTCCAACACATGTCCACCTTCGCGACGGCGCACGCCCCCGGTCTCCGGACGGGCAATCTCGCGCTGCACCGGCTGTTCTGGGATAATCCGGGGTTTGGTGGCTTCGGCCAGACTCCAGACCCAGGTGGATCGTGCGCAACTACGACCTTGAATTCCTCAAGCGCTTCTCGATGGTCCTCGCCTTCCTGGCGCTGGTCACCCTGGGCCTGATCCTGTTCGCGTACTACCTGAACACCAAGGTCGTGCATAACGTGGACCCGGCCACCCATGAGCGTCTGCTGGCGCGCATCGCCCCGGCCGGTGACGTGTATGCCGGCGCGACCGGTGCCGCAGCACAGGCCGCCGCCGCGGCCGCCGCGCAGGCATCCCTGCTGGCCAACATCCCGTTCGATGGCCGCACAGACGGTGCCGAGATCTTCAACAACAGCACCTGCACCGGCTGCCATACCGCCGGCATCGGCGGCGCGCCGAAGCTGGACGCGGCCGGGATCGGCGCGCGCCTGGCCGAGCAGGGCATCGACAAGCTGGTCAGCCAGGCGATCACCGGGTTCACCGGCAGCGCCGGGGTGATGCCGGCCAAGGGCGGCAACCCGGCCCTGACCGACGAACAGATCAAGGCCACCGTGGAATGGATGGTGGCGCAGAGCAAGTAAGCGCCCACCTGCTCCGACCGAACGCCGCCTGCGGGCGGCGTTCGCGTTTCCGGGACGCCGATGCGTGGGCTGTCTTCGGCATTTCACCGTTCCTCCGGCATCATGGCCGCATGAGCGAATCCCCCGCCGCACCGGCCGGTGCCGACCAGGCGCTGCTGATCCCCGGACCCGCCGGCCGCATCGAGGCCGCCCTCGATCTGCCCGAGGCCGACGCGAGTCCGCAGCCGGTGCTGGCGATCATCTGCCATCCGCTGCCTACCGAGGGCGGCAGCATGCACAACAAGGTGGTGACGATGACCGCGCGCGCGCTGCGCGAATCCGGCATCGCCACCCTGCGCTTCAACTTCCGCGGTGTCGGCCAGTCCGAGGGCAGCTTCGACGATGGCCAGGGCGAACTGGACGACCTGCGCGCGGTCGCCGCCTGGGCGCGCGCCACGCATCCGGAGAAGGCGTTGTGGCTGGCCGGTTTCAGCTTCGGCGCGTGGGTGGCGTTGCGCGGCGCGGTGGAATTGAACGCCGGCGCGCTGATCTCGATCGCCCCGCCGGTCGGGCGCGGTTGGTCGTTCGACGGCGTGGCCATGCCCGCCGTCCCCTGGCTGCTGATCCAGGGCGAAGCCGACGAGATCGTGGACGCCGGCGCGGTGTTCGACTGGGTCGCCACCCTGCCGCGCCCACCGATGCTGGTGAAGATGCCGGACACCAGCCACTTCTTCCATCGCAAGCTGATCGACCTGCGCGGCGCGGTGAAGCACGGCGTGCGCGACTGGCTGCCGGTGCCGCCGGCCGCATGAGCGACCCGACGCTTCCCTCGCGACGCTACGCCGACGGCGTGGCCCGGGGCGACTGGCAGCAGGATCCGGCGCAGCAACCTGCGCTGCACGCACTGGATCGCATCCATGCCGCGCTGCAGGCACCGGTCCCCACCCGCGGCGTGTTCCAGCGGCTGTTCGGCAACGGCCCCGCGCCCGCGCCGCAGGGCCTCTACCTGTGGGGCGGCGTGGGCCGCGGCAAGACCTTTCTCATCGACCTGTTCTTTGCCGGCCTGCCCTTCCCGGAGAAGCGCCGCACGCATTTCCACCGCTTCATGCGCGACGTCCACCAGCGCCTGCGCGATCATGCCGGCGAGCGCGACCCGCTGGCGGCGATCGCCCGGGAATGGCGGCGCTCGCTGCGGGTGCTGGTGCTGGACGAATTCTTCGTCAGCGACATCGGCGACGCGATGCTGCTGGGCCGGCTGCTGGAGCGGATGTTCGCCGAGGGCGTGGTGCTGGTGACCAGCTCCAATGCCGCACCCACCGATCTCTACAAGGATGGCCTGCAGCGCGCGCGTTTCCTGCCGGCGATCGCGCTGATCGAGCAACACTGCCAGGTCGTCGAACTGGTCAGCGACACCGACTACCGCCTGCGCGCGCTCACCCGCTCGCCGGTGTACCGAACACCGCTGGACGCCGAGTCGGATGCCTGGCTCCGGCAACGCTGGCGCGAGCTGGGCGGCGACGACGGCCACGTGGATGCCGGCATCGTCATCGACGGCCGCCGCATCCCGGTGCGCGCGCGCAGCAAGGGCCTGTGCTGGTTCGATTTCGCCGCGCTGTGCGAGGGACCGCGCGGCAACGCCGACTACATCGAGGTCGCGCGCGAATTCCACACCGTGCTGGTCGGCGGCATCCCGCGCATGGACGGCACCCACGACGACGCGGCGCGCCGCTTCGTCCATCTCATCGACGAGCTGTACGACCGCCACGTCAACCTGGTGTGCACGGCCGAGGCGTTGCCGATGCAGTTGTATGCAGGCGAACGCCTGGTCGCCGCGTTCGAACGCACCGCCTCGCGGCTGGTGGAGATGCAGTCCACGGCTTATCTCGCCCATGAACACGGCGCCTGAACCGGCCATGCGGGCGCACGAAGTCCCCTAGAATCGCAGCCCTTGTCCAGATCCAGAGACCTGTCCATGACGCCCACGCTCCGCATCGCCGGATCCGCCCTGCTCCTGCTGGCCCTGGTCGCCTGCAACCGCCAGGGCCCCGACGTCCCCAAGGCGGTGGACGACAACAAGGACGTGCAGGACCAGAGCGAAGGCATCCAGTCGGTGCTGGTCTCGCCCGATGCCGCCAAGGTTGGCAGCGAGGTGGATCCGGCCGGCGAAATCGTCGCCGAAGTGCGCGAATTCCAGCCCGGGCAGAAGGTGCACATCTCGGTGCCCACCAAGTTCGGCCGCAAGCTGGGCGACAAGCTGGAGATCTTCTGGTTCCACGACGATGGCCGTTCGCGCCGCGAGGAACAGAAGTCGATCGCGGGGCCATTCACCGTGTTCGAGTTCACGCCCGAGGACGTCGGCGCCTACAACGTCGAGGTCGCGGCGAACGGCAACCCGATCGCGCTGGTCCAGTTCGCAGTGAAGTAAGCGCGGTCACTGCGTCGTGGGCGACATCGACCACTCCCCGCTCGGCCGCGAGGTCGCCTACCCGCGGCATTACGACGCGACCCTGCTGTATCCGATCCCGCGCCGGCTCGGCCGCGAGGCGATCGGGGTGGGCGCGCCACTGCCCTTCGTCGGCCTTGACCGCTGGAATGCCTACGAACTGTCGTGGCTGGATGCGCGCGGCAAGCCGCAGGTCGCCACCGCCACGCTGCGGGTGCCCGCGGATTCGCCGCACCTGGTCGAATCCAAGTCGCTCAAGCTGTACCTGAATTCGTTCAATGCCAGCCGCTTCGCCGATGCCGAGACCGTGCGCGCGCGGATCGAGGCCGACCTCACCCAGGCCGCGGGCGCGCCGGTGACGATGGTGTTCGGCCTGCCGCCGTTCGAAGACTCGGTCGATGCCGACAGCATCGACGGGCTCGACATCGCCATCGACGGCTACGACGCGCCGGACGCCGCGCTGCTGCTGGCCGACCTCGACGACGTCGTCGAGGAAACGCTGGCCAGTGCGCTGCTGAAATCGAACTGCCCGGTCACCGGGCAGCCGGATTGGGCCGATGTCGCGCTGCGCTATCGCGGCCCGCGCATCGACCGCGCCGGCCTGCTGCGCTACCTGGTCGGGTTCCGCGACCATGCCGAGTTCCACGAGCAGTGCGTCGAGCGGATCTTCGTCGACGTGCTGGCACGCTGCACGCCGGAATGGCTGTCGGTGGAGGCGCGCTACACCCGCCGCGGCGGGCTGGACATCAATCCGTGGCGCGCCACCGCCGGGATCGCCGCACCGACCGCGCGGCGCACCCTGCGCCAGTAGCCGCGCCGCCGCACCGCAGTCACGGTGCCGACATGTTTCCTTAACGGTACGCGTGTCAGCGTGCGCCTGCCCGAATCCGGGAAGGAGCCCCGCATGAGCAACGACAAGAAACCCGATTTCTCCAATGTGCAGGGCGGCGTGCAGAGCACCGAGCAGGTCAAGCCCGATTTCTCCAATGTCGAATCGAAGGTCACGTCCACGGAAGCGATCACCGGCGGCGAAGGCGGCGGGGGCAGTACCGGCGAACGTACCTACACGGTGGAGAAGGGCGACAACCTGTCCACCATCGCCAAGCAGTTCTATGGTCGCCAGCACTGGAAGCGCATCTACGACGCCAATCGCGACCAATTGGACAACCCGGACCGGATCAAGCCGGGCCAGGTGCTGAAGATCCCGCAGGACTGACCATCGCGCGGCAGTCGCATCGCATCCCCTCTCCATACGACATGAAAGGAATCCCCATGAAGACCAATCGCCTCCAGATGACCATGCTCGCCGCGATGATCGGCAGCGCTGCGCTCGTCGGCTGCAAGAAGAAGGAAGAACCGGCCCCGCTGCCGCCGGTCGCGACCGAGCCCGCGCCGACCACGCCGGCGCCCGCGCCGATGCCCGCCACCGCCTCGGTCAGCGCGGTCGACCTGGGCAACGCGGTCGGCGCCGACATGCGCGTCACCGCGCCGATGTCCAGCTTCGCCCCGAAGGACACCATCTACGCTGCGATCAGCACGGCCACCAGCGACCCGGCCGCCACCGTGCCGGGCAAGCTCGGGGTGAAGTGGACCCACGTCGACAGCAACCAGACCGTGCACGAGGAAAGCCGCGACATCGGCTTCGCCGGCACGGGCGTGACCGACTTCCAGATCAGCAAGCCGGACGGCTGGCCGACCGGCAAGTACAAGGTCGAGGTCTCGCTGGACGGCAGCGTGGTGCAGACCCGCGAGTTCGACGTGAAGTGACGTAAGCGCGCCCACGCGCAATGCGCGTGGGCCTCTGCGCGCACGTCATCCCCGCGCAGGCGGGGATCCAGCGTTGGAGCGTTTGCGGGCTACCCTCGAACGTGAAGGGCCTGGTGCGAACCGGGCCCTTCCTGTTTGGCGGCAGCGAGCACTCAGGACGCGGGAGTCGTGGCCTTGCGGTAGATCCCGTCGAACGCGACCGTCCAGGTCTTGCCGTCGTCGGTCGAGGTTTCCCACCTCTGGCGCACGCTGCCGTCGGCATTCGGCGTCCAGGTGATGCGCTCGTGCTGGGTCAGCCCGGTCTTCGCATTCGCCACGTCCTGGGTCCCGCGCAGCACCATCGCCCCGTCGACCAGCTCGCCCTTCAGGTGCAGGCGGTTGCCGCCGTTGTCGACCCAGAACTGTTCCCACTGGCGGGTGGCCGTGTTGTAGATGTTGAAGCTCTGGCCATTGCTGCCGCCGGCCCCGGTCCAGTGCTCGTGGATCACGCAGCGGTCGAGCGCGGCCTCGATGCGGCTGCGACCGACCGGCTTGCCGTCGGGATCGCTGACCGTCCATTCGCCGATCCAGAAATCGAACTGTCGATGCATGGCCTGGCTGCAGGGCTTGTGGCGGTTGGCGGGCGGCTGCTGGGCGGTCGCCTCTCCGGGGAGGCCGGCAAGCGCCGTCGCCAGCAGGCAAGGCAGCAGGATGACACGACGCATCGGCATGATCCCCGTTCCAAACGTGATGGCGTAGCCACCATGCGCCCATCGCCAGCCGCTGCGCACTGCCGGAGGTCATGCCGCCGCACATGGGCCGCGCCCGTCTTTGCCCGCGGCGACGCGAAGCCCGACAATGGCGGCCTTCCGCCGTGACCGCGAGCCGCCATGACCGCCCAGATCCTGTACACGCTCACCGACGAGGCCCCGTTCCTCGCCACCGCCAGCTTCCTGCCGATCGTGCAGGCCTACGCGAAGACCGCCGGCGTGGACGTGGCGACCCGCGACATCTCGCTGGCCGCGCGCATCGTGGCGCAGTTCAACGACCTGCTGCCGGAAGACCAGCGCAACAGCAACGACCTGCGCGAACTCGGCGAACTGGCGAAGACGCCGGAAGCCAACATCATCAAGCTGCCGAACATCAGCGCCTCGGTGCCGCAGCTGAAGGCCGCGATCAAGGAATTGCAGGCGCATGGCTACGCGCTGCCCGACTACCCGGACGAGCCGCAGGGCGAGCGCGAGAAGGACATCAAGGCGCGCTACGCCAAGGCCATGGGCAGCGCGGTGAACCCGGTCCTGCGCGAGGGCAATTCGGATCGCCGCGCCCCGGCTTCGGTGAAGGCCTACGCACGCAAGCATCCGCACCGCATGGGCAAGTGGACGCGATCCTCGAAATCGCACGTCGCCCACATGGAGGACGGCGACTTCTACGGCAGCGAACAGTCGTACACGATGGTCAATGCCGGCAGCCTGCGCATCGAGTACACCAGCGCCACCGGCAGCGTGTTCCCGCTGCGCGGCGCGGTGGCGGTGAAGGCCGGCGAGATGATCGACGCCTCGGTGATGTCGGCCGCGGCGCTGGCCGCCTTCATCGACGCACAGATCGAGGACGCCAAGGCGAAAGGCGTGCTGTTCTCGCTGCACCTCAAGGCGACGATGATGAAGGTCAGCGACCCGATCATCTTCGGCATCGCGGTCAGCCGCTTCTACGCACCGGTGCTGGAGAAGCATCCGCGCACCATGGCCGAGATCGGCTTCGACCCCAACAACGGCATCGGCGACCTGTACGCCAAGCTGGGCCAGCTGCCGGACGCGCAACGCGCCGGGATCGAGGCCGACATCGCCGCGCTGTACGCGCAGCGCCCGGCGCTGGCGATGGTCAATTCGGACAAGGGCATCACCAACCTGCACGTGCCCAGCGACGTGATCGTGGATGCGTCGATGCCGGCGATGATCCGCGACAGCGGCGGCATGTGGAACGCCGCTGGCGAACTGCAGGACGCGAAGGCGGTGATCCCGGATCGCAACTACGCCGGCATCTACCAGGCGGTGATCGACGATTGCCGCGAGCACGGCGCGTTCGACCCGGCGACGATGGGCAGCGTGCCCAACGTCGGCCTGATGGCGCAGGCCGCCGAGGAATACGGCAGCCACGACAAGACCTTCAAGATCAGCGGCGACGGCACCGTGCGGGTCATCGACGAACACGGCACCGTGCTGCTGCAGCATCCGGTCAAGGCCGGCGACATCTGGCGGATGTGCCAGACCAAGGACGCGCCGATCCGCGACTGGGTGAAGCTGGCGGTGACCCGCGCGCGCCTCTCCGGCACGCCGGTGGTGTTCTGGCTGGATCCGCGCCGCGACCACGACCGCGGCCTGACCGCCAAGGTCGCGATGTACCTCAACGAGCACGACACCGCCGGCCTGGACATCAGCATCATGAGTCCGATCCGGGCGATGCGGCATTCGCTCAAGCGCATCCGCCAGGGCCTGGACACCATCGCCGCCACCGGCAACGTGCTGCGCGACTACCTGACCGACCTGTTCCCGATCATGGAACTGGGCACCAGCGCGAAGATGCTGTCGATCGTGCCGCTGATGAACGGCGGCGGCCTGTTCGAGACCGGCGCCGGCGGCAGCGCGCCCAAGCACGTGCAGCAGTTCACCGAAGACAACTACCTGCGCTGGGACTCGCTGGGCGAATTCCTGGCGCTGGCGGCCTCGCTGGAGCACCTCGCCAACACCACCGGCAACGCCCGCGCGCAGGTGCTGGCGGATGCGCTGGATGCCGCCAACGGCAAGTTCCTCGATACCGACAAGTCGCCGGGCCGCAAGCTGGGCACCATCGACAACCGCGGCAGCCACTTCTACATCGCGCTGTACTGGGCGCAGGCGCTGGCGGCGCAGACCGCGGATGCCGAACTCGCGGCGAAGTTCGCGCCGCTGGCGCAGTCGCTGACCGACAACGAAGCGAAGATCGTGGAAGAACTGGTCGCCGTGCAGGGCAAGCCTGTCGACATCGGCGGCTACTACCAGCCGGACCTGGACAAGCTGTCGGCGGCGATGCGTCCCAGCGCGACCCTCAACACCGCGCTGGCCACGCTGGCCGGCTGAGCCTGCCCGCCATGCGGCCCCCGCGAAGCCCGGCTCCCGCCGGGCTTCGCGTTTCACGGCCACCGCCGGCCATGCCGCGCTACCCTTGCTGCCTTCGCCCACGGGAACACCACCATGCCCCGCCTCCACGCCACCCTGCTCGCCAGCGGCCTCGTCCTCGCATTCGCCGCTTGTGCATCGACCGCCGCCACGGATTCGACCAAGCCGGCGACGGCACAGGCCGATGCCGCGCTCGATGCCGCGATCGCCGATCCGGCGCGCGACCCGAAGAACGTGTTGCGCGACGTGCACCGGCATCCGCGCGAAACGCTCGGCTTCTTCCAGGTGAAGCCCGACGCCACCATCATCGAGATCAGCCCGAGCGGCGGCTGGTACAGCGAGATCCTCGCGCCGTACCTGCGCGATGACGGCCGTTACGTCGCCGCGACCGGTGCCGCGCCGGCGGACAGCGGCGGCGGCAAGCGCAATGCCGCGCTGCAGGCGAAGTTCGCGGCCAGTCCGGCGCGCTACGACCGCGTGCAGTGGCTGGAGTACGACGGCAAGGCGCCGGTGCTGGGCGCGCCGGGTGCGGCCGATGTGGTGCTGACCTTCCGCAACGTGCACAACTGGGTCGCCGCCGGCACCACGGATGCCTACTTCCAGGCGTTCTTCGCGGCGCTCAAGCCGGGCGGCGTGCTCGGCGTGGTCGATCATCGCGCCAGGCCGGGCACCGACCTCGAGACCATGAAGAAGTCCGGCTATCTCACCGAGGCGCTGGTCATCGACCACGCGACCCGCGCCGGCTTCGTGCTGGAGGCCCGCAGCGAGATCAACGCCAATCCGAAGGACAGCGCCGACCATCCCAACGGGGTGTGGACGCTGCCGCCGACCAACCGCCATGACGGCGGCGATGCCGCGAAGTACGCGGCCATCGGCGAAAGCGACCGGATGACGTTGCGTTTCCGCAAACCCGCCCGCTAGAACACACGCGCACCGCAGATTCGAAGCCGCGCGCGCGGCCGATAGCGGTGACTCACGATGATGCTTTTCGACTCAACTCGCGGGCCGTGCTGATCGCGTTCAACAAACCGTATGGCGTGCTCTGCCAGTTCACTGACGCTGGGAGGCCGCCACGGCCCACCTTGGCCGGCTTCGGGCTGCCGGTCGGAGTGTATGCGGCCGGCCGCCTCGATTTCGATTCCGAAGGCCTGCTCCTGCTCACCGACGACGGTGCGCTGGCGCACCGGCTGACCGATCCGCGGCACAAGCAGCCCAAGACCTATCGGGTGCAGGTCGAGGGCGATCCCGGCGAATCGCAGTTGCAGGCCCTGCGCGATGGCGTGCAGCTCAACGACGGACCGACGCTGCCTGCCCGCGCGCGACGCATCGATCCTCCCGACCTGTGGCCGCGCGATCCGCCGGTGCGCTTCCGCAAGACCGTGCCGGATGCCTGGCTGGAGCTGACCATCCACGAAGGCCGCAACCGCCAGGTGCGACGAATGACCGCGGCGGTTGGCCTGCCGACCCTGCGTCTGGTGCGGGTCGCGGTGGGCGGGCACCTGCTCGCTGGGCTGCTGCCGGGGCAATGGCGGGAGCGGCAGGCCACCCGCAAAGTCTGAATGCTTCAGTTTCGGACTCTGGTCGGGCTATGCCGGCGTGAAGGGGTTTGTTAACGTCTCGCTCCGCCAATTCGGCGTGGGGAAAACGTCTCTCGGATGCCGCATCGGACTGCAAGGACAGGCCGGATCCTGGTCGTCGACGACCAGTCGGCGAACGTGCGCGTCGTCACCGCGTTGCTGGAACGCCACGGCTACGTAGTGACCGCGGCCAGCAGCGGCAAGGACGCGCTGCAGGCCGCGACCGGCGAGGTCCCCGACCTGCTGCTGCTGGACATGATGATGCCGGGCATGGACGGCTTCGAGCTGCTGGCCGCGCTGCGCGAACTGCCCGGCTTCCGCCAGGTGCCCACCGTCTTCCTCACCGCCGCGCAGGATCGCGACCTGCTGCTGCGCGCATTCGAGGCCGGCGCGGTCGACTACGTCACCAAGCCGTTCATGCCGGAGGAACTGCTGGCCCGCGTGGATGCGCACCTGGGCCTCAAGCTCACCCTCGACCGCCTGGAGCGGGTCGCCCACGAACGCCAGGAACTGGTCAACCTGGTCGCGCACGACCTCAAGAATCCGCTGACCAGCGTGCTGTTCGCCAGCGAAATGCTGTCGCTGCCGGACTGCAAGCCGGAGCGCGTGCCGCGCTACATCGAGATCATCGATGGCAGCACCCGCGACGCGCTGGGTTACATCCGCCGGTACCTGGAAAGCCAGGAACGCGCGAGCGGAGCCAAGGCAACGGCGGCCACGTCGACGGCATGCAGCTGGCTGCGGGAAACGCTGGCTTGGCTGGCCTCGCGCTATGAACTGCAGCTGGAAGCCAAGGGCCTGCGCCTGCAGGTGGGCGCACTGGAGCGCGATGCCTGCGTGGCGATCGATGCGCTGGTGCTCCGCCAGGTCGCGGAAAACCTGGTGACGAATGCCTTGAAGTACGCACGCGACGGCGGGGAGCTGGAATTGCTGGCCCGCCCCGGCGCGCCCGGTTATTGGCAACTGGTCGCGCAGGATCGCGGGCCCGGCATTCCGGCTTCTCGCCAGCGCGAGCTGTTCAAGCCGTTCCAGCGCCTGACTGAGGTCGATCCGGCCAATGGCCTGTCGAGTGGCCTCGGCCTGTCGCTGGCCAGGCAGATCATTGCCGATGCCGGCGGGCAGCTTTGGTACGAGGATCGCGAAGGCGGCGGCGCGCGCTTCGTGATCGAACTGCCCGAAGCCGCCTGCAGCACCTCCGCGAACTGATCAGTTCAGTCCGCGGTCTGCTGCGCGGCTGCGGGCTTGCGACGCGTACGCGTCGACCCATTGCCGCGCTTGGCCTCGACCCGCGTCGCGGTACCTTCGATCGGCTGGCCCGCGGCCTGCTTCTTGGCCCGCTGGCGCGCCGCGAACCACAGCAGACCGGCACCGGCGATGGCCGCACCGGCCAGCACCGGATTGCGGCGCACGAACTTGCCGGCGATCCGGGTGCCGGTGCGCACGGCACCGAGCGCCGCTCCCGTCTCGACCCATTTCATCGCACTGCCCGGCACGGCCTTGCGGATGCCGTCGCCGAGTTCGCCGATCAGTTCCAGCGCGCGATCCTGCGCAGTGCCCAGCTTGCTCATGGTGGTGCCTCGAGTGGAAAGGAGTGGGGAGGCAAAGTCTCTTCAGGCCGGTGTTCATGGCGCGTGAGCGGCGTGGCGGATGGTTCAGTCAGTGGCCCGTCATCCCGCCGAATGCCAGGATGACGATCAGGTGCCCTTGGGCTTCGCCCGATGCGTCGCGGTGGCATTCCACGGATCGTCGGGCCAGGGATGCCGCGGATAGCGCCCCTTCATTTCCTTCTTCACTTCCGGATAGGTGCGTTCCCAGAAGCCGGCCAGGTCCTGGGTGACCTGCAGCGGTCGCCCACCCGGCGAAAGCAGGTGGATGGTCAGCGCGATGCGTTTCTCGGCGACACGCGGGGTCTGCGCCAGTCCGAACAATTCCTGCAGCTTGACCGCGAGCACGGGCGATGCCGGTTCGCCGTGGTCGTCGAGCAGGTAGTCGATGCGGCGTTCCATCCCGGAAGGCACCAGGATCCGCGTCGGCGCGACCTGGTCGATGCGCTGGCGCAGGTTCCAGTCGACGGCGGATTTCAGCACTTCGCCGAGCGCTGCTTCATCCAGTGCGTCGAGCCGCGTCTTGCCGGCGAAAGCCGGCATCAGCCATGTGTCGAGTGAACCGAGCAGCGCCGCATCCGACAGGTCCGGCAATCCGAGTTCCGGCATCCACGCACGCAAGCACTGCACACGCACGCGCCACTGCGCCAACGATTCGGTCCAGGGCAGCGCCGTCAATCCGAGATCGCGCACGGCGTCGACGAGCGCACGCGCCGCCAACGCCGGATCGACGCGGCCAGCCGGCTTGCTGGACAGCACGATGCCGTCGAAGCGGGCGATGCGTTCGCTGGCCAATGCGCGGCGGGTCGCATCCCAGCGCACTTCGTCGCCTTCGCCGAAATGCGCCGCGAAGGCGTGCCGCAGATAGCACTCATCGACCGGCGCGGCACGCAGCAGCAAGGCGTCCTTCGCCTCGAAACGCAGCTCGCTGGCGACCAGCCACGGCTCGCCGTGGACAATGGAATCGTCGAACAGCTTGGCCATGCGGCCGTTGGCCAGTTGATAGCGCTTCGCGTCCTGCGGATGCTGCCGGGCGATCCGGTCGGGGAACGCATGCGCGAGCAGGTCGCCGAGGTCGTGCGCAGGGACATCGACGGGTGACCGTGCCTCGCAACGCAAGCGTCGACGCCACTGTTTCGATGCCGCATCGATCGCCGCCAGCGCGGATCGGTTCGCGTCAGCGCCGACGCGTCCGTGGCGGAACGCGGCCAGCGCCTGCCAGCGCTCGGCGAGCGCATCGCTGCGACTGCGCAGCGGATCCCGCGCTTCGATCAATGCAGCGAGGTCGCAGGCCAGCGCGATGCGCGATGGATCGTCCGAGGCCAGCAGCATCGCCGCCAGTCGCGGATGCGTGCCCAGCGCGAGCATGCGCCGGCCGCGCGCGGTGATCACTCGGTTCCCGTCGAGTGCGTCGAGCCGTTGCAACAAGTCGCGGGCGGCGGCCAGCGCACCGGGGGGCGGCGGATCGACGAAGCGCAGGGCATCGCTGCCCCAGGCCGCCAGCTCAAGCGCAAGCGAGGCCAGCTCGACCTGCGCGATTTCCGGACGCCGCTGCGGTTCCAGCCGCTGCGACTGCGGCCACAACCGATACGCAAAACCTTCCGCAACGCGACCGGCGCGGCCCGCGCGCTGGTCGGCGGATGCCTGCGAGATCGACACCACATCCAGCCGCGCGAAGCCGCTGTTCGGATCGAAGCGCGGCTCGCGTGCGAGCCCGCTGTCGATCACCACGCGCACGCCCGGCAAGGTGACCGACGATTCCGCGACATTGGTCGCCAGCACCACGCGGCGACGGCCATCGGTGGCGGGTTGCAGCACGCGGGTCTGTTGTTCGATGGGGAGCTCGCCGTGGAGGGCGAGGACTTCGACGTTGCTGCTCCCTTCTCCCTCCGGGAGAAGGTGGCGCGCAGCGCCGGATGAGGGTTCGGCGTTCTCATGAACGTCCCGAACCCTCACCCCAACCCCTCTCCCGGAGGGAGAGGGGCTCAGCAACGCCTCCATTCGCGCGATCTCCCTCTGCCCCGGCAGGAACACCAGCAGGTCGCCGGGATGCATTGCCAATGCATGCTCGATCGCACGTTTGGTCTGGTGCTCGATCGCTTCCTCGCGGCGCGCGGGGAAATGCGCAACCTCGACCGGATAGCTGCGGCCGGCGCTGCTCAGGCGCGGCGCATCGAGGAACCCGGCGAGCCGCTCGCCATCCAGCGTCGCCGACATCACCACGATCCGCAGGTCTTCGCGCAAACCCGCTTGCACGTCGAGGGCGAGGGCCAAGCCGAGGTCGCCGGCCAGATGACGTTCGTGGAATTCGTCGAACAGCAGCGCGCCGACCCCTTCCAGCATTGGATCGTCCTGCAGCATCCGGGTGAGGATGCCTTCGGTGACCACTTCGATGCGGGTGCGTGGGCCGACCTTGTTGTCGAAGCGGATCCGGTAGCCGACGGTCTCGCCGACCGCCTCCCCGAGTTGTTTCGCCATGAACCCGGCCGCGGCACGCGCGGCGACGCGGCGCGGCTCCAGCATCACGATCTTCTGGCCGCGCAGCCAGTCGGCCTCCAGCAGGGCCAGCGGCACCTGGGTGGTCTTGCCGGCGCCGGGGGGCGCTTCCAGCACCAGTCGCGGGTGGTCCTGCAGCGATGCACAGATCGCCGGCAGCAGGGATTGGATCGGGAAATCGGTTTCACGCATGCGACTAGGCTACCCGCCCGCAGCCACGGTGCACTGTGGTATGACTTCCGTCACATTTCCGGGGCAAGATCGCGCCACTTTTTGCCGCGAGAGTCGCCCGTGCCGCCACGCCCCGTCCATTCCCGCCGCGCCTGGTTGTCCTGCGCCGCGCTCGCCCTTGCCCTCGTCGCGGTACCCGCCTCGGCCGATGTCTTCATCAACGAACTCCACTACGACGACGCCACTTCGTCCGGCGACACGGGCGAACGCATCGAAGTGGTCGCCACCGCCGGCGAGACCCTGAGTGCGTATCGCATCTACCTGTAACGGGTCCACGCCCTCGGCCGCGGTGACCTACGACAACGACCTGGTGCCCGCGGGCAGCCTGGTCTCCTGCGGCGCGCAGGTGCGCATCGCCACCGTCAGCTACGCGAGCAACGGCATCCAGAACGGCCCGAACGACGGCATCGCGTTGGTCAATCCGGCCGGCCAGGTGGTGCAGTTCATCAGCTACGAAGGCGTGATCACCGCCAGCAACGGCCCGGCTGCGGGCCGCACCAGCGTGAACCTGCCGGTCTCCGAGTCCGGTTCCGATGCGGCCGGCCGTTCGCTGCGCCTGGCGGGCAGCGGCACCACCGCCGCCAACTTCAGCTGGCAGGCCGCGGCCACAGCGAGCTTCGGCGGCTGCAACGCGGGCCAGACCTTCGCCGCACCGAATCCGCCGCCGGTGGTCACCTCGACCACGCCGACCGCGGGCACCAGCAATTTCCCGGCGGCCGGCGACCTCGCGGTCTCCTTCAGCGAAAGCGTGGGCCTGACGAGTGGCGCGTTCACACTGGCCTGCACCACGTCGGGCAATGTCGCGCTGACCCACACCAGCAGCGGCAGCAGTTTCAACATCGCCACCAATACCGCGCTGCACGGTGGCGAGAGCTGCACGTTCACCGTGGTCGCGAGCAAGGTGACCGATGCCGGCGGGGCGAAGCCCGCGGCAAACACCGTGGTCGCCTTCGATGTCGCCAACACGGGCACCGGCTACTACGGCCAGGTCAACACCAGCAGCGCGTCGCAGCTGCGCTGCTCGCTGCACGCGACCATCAAGGGCCACACCGCGTATCCGTACAGCGGCGGCACCACCAACACCTGGACCATCCTCGAGATCGCCGACGAGGATCCCAACAACAGCGGCCGCATCCTCGATGCTTACCGCAACCGCAGCTACGCCAAGGTCACCGACCGCGCCGGCAGCGGCAGCGGCCTGCGCTACAACCGCGAACACACCTGGCCGAACTCGCTGGGTTTCGGCTCCGCGAGCGGCAACCTGGGCCTGCCGTACGCGCCGTACACCGACACCCATATGCTCTACCTGACCGACGCCACCTGGAACTCCGACCGCGGCAACAAGCCCTATGCCGATTGCACCAGCGGCTGCGGCGAGCGCATCACCGAGGCCAACAACGGCAGCGGTGGCGGCAGCGGCGTGTACCCGGGCAACTCGAACTGGGTGAAGTCGCCGGACGGCAACGCCGGCTCGTTCCAGGTCTGGGGCAAGCGCAAGGGCGACATGGCGCGCGCGATCCTGTACATGGCGATCCGTTACGAGGGCGGCGTGGATCCGAACACCGGGCAGTCGGAGCCCGACCTCGAGCTCACCAACGATCGCAGCAAGATCGTCATCACTTCGGCGTCGCCGGCCTACATGGGCTTGTTGTCGACCCTGCTGGCCTGGCACGCGGCGGATCCGCCGGACAATGCCGAACGCGAGCGCAACGAAGTGATCTTCAGCTTCCAGGGCAACCGCAACCCCTTCATCGACCATCCGGAATGGGCGACGAATGCGCTGTTCACCTCGACCAAGCCGGCGACCTGCCAGTTGAATTGAGGCCCACGAAGAAACATCACCGACCGCGGGACCGTCGTGCATTCGCGTAGCCGCATTCGAGCGGCGCGGCGAATGCACGTCGGTAGGCGCGGTCGGGCGATAGGCGACGAACACTCGCCTCCCCGGCAGACGCGGCGCGGTCGGGCGAGGCGAGCCGTCCGCTAAAATCGCCGCATGCACCTCATCGATATCGGCGCCAACCTCACCCACGACAGCTTCGACCACGACCGCGACGCCGTGCTGCAGCGCGCGCGCGATGCCGGGGTTGCGAAGATGATCATCACCGGCGCCTCGCGCGAACATTCGCCGAAAGCGCTGGCCCTCGCTCAGGCGCATCCCGGCGAGCTGTTCGCCACCGCCGGCGTGCATCCGCACCACGCGGTCGAATACACCGAGGAATGCGACGCCGAGATGCGCGCGCTGCATGCGCATCCCGAGGTCGTCGCGGTCGGCGAATGCGGCCTGGACTACTTCCGCGACTTCTCGCCGCGTCCGGCGCAACGCCGTGCGTTCGAGCGGCAATTGCAGATCGCGGTGGACACCGGCAAACCGCTGTTCCTGCACCAGCGCGACGCACACGCGGACTTCATGGCGATGATGAAGAACTTCGACGGCAGGCTCGGCGCGGCGGTGGTGCACTGCTTCACCGGCACCCGCGAGGAATTGTTCGACGTCCTCGACCAGGACTGGCACATCGGCATCACCGGCTGGCTCTGCGACGAACGCCGCGGCCTGCACCTGCGCGAGCTGGTGAAACACATCCCCCCCAACCGCCTGATGATCGAGACCGACGCGCCCTACCTGCTGCCGCGTACGGTGAAGCCGCAACCGTCGCATCGGCGCAACGAACCGATGTACCTGGCCCACATCGTCGAGGAACTGGCCCGTGACCGCGGCGAGGAGGTCGTCGCAACCGCGGCCGCAACGACGGCAGCCGCAAACGCTTTTTTCCGATTGCCCATCGCCTGAACCGCAAACGCAAACGCCTGGCCAATGCCAGGCGTTCTCCATGCGCCGGACGCAGCCGTTACCTCGCCGGCGGCGGCAGCGGACCTTCGGCGACCATGATGCCGCCGTCGTCGTTGCGCACGTGGACCACGACCCAGATCGCCTTGTCGGCACGGCGGATCACGTAGGTATCGGCGTCCGCGTTGTACCAGTACGCGTCGCGGATGCGATCGAACTCCTGGCGAAAATCGTCCAGCACCTTTTCGTTCGCCTCGTACACGGCTTCGTCGTAACTGCGCTCGCCGATGCGGGCGCCACCCAATGCTTCGATCGCCTGCTGCAGGTTCTTGCGCACCTCGAATTTCGAGAACGTCTTGCCCTCGTCGCTGCGGATCGAATCGCTGAAGGTCCTGCCCTCCAGCCACAGCAGTTGCCCGCCCGTCCACAGCGGCACGCGGGCCAGATCCTTGCTGCGACTGGCCAGATCGTCGTCCCGGTAGTGGTAACCGGCCGGGAGCACCACGTAGGGCCAAGCCGGCAGGGGCTTGTCGCTGGCCGGAATGCGGGTGATGTCGAAGACGGTGACGACGGGTGCCGCGGGTGCGGCCTCTGGTGCCTGCGCGGCGGGCGCGGGCGCTTCAGCGGATGCCTGCACCGCGTCCGTTGTGGGCGGCGTCTCGGTGGAAGGCGCTTCCTTTGGCTTGCATCCAACCAGCAGCACCATCGCCATGCATGACGCCAATCCAGTCTTGGTCACCATCACTGTCTCGTACTCCATGTTCGGGGGAGCGCGGAGTTTAGCGAACGGATGTTCCATGCTGCGTCCAGGACGCGAAGCGGCACCCGATGCGGCGTCGCAACGGTTGTCGCGTCCGTTGCGCGCTGGCTGCCTCATTTCGGCGATCCGTTCGTCCCGCTGCGTCCGCCAGTTAATGAACTGATCGGTTCAACTGCACGCTAGACTGCGCGCCGTCCCCTTCGTCGCCGGATCGCGCATGCGCCGCATCGCCCGCCCGCTGTTCCTCGGTCTCGCCATTGGCGTCGCCCTGCTCGCCACCGCCTGCAGCAAGAAGGAAGAAGAGGCCGCCAAGCCGGTCGCCGCGTTCGCGGTCAGCGTGGCGCGCGTGCAGGCCCGCGACATCCCGCGCAGCGTGCTGGTGTCCGGGCCGGTCTCTGCGTGGGAAGAGATGCAGCTTGGCGTCGAACTCAATGGCCTGCGGGTGAGGAACCTGCTGGTCGATGTCGGCCAGTCGGTGCGCAAGGGCGAGCTGCTGCTGCAACTCGACCATCGCAGCCTGGATGCCGACCTCGCCCAGGCCGACGCCTCGCTGCGCGAAGCCGAAGCGGGCGCGGCGCTGGCGCGTTCGCAACTGGCGCGCGGCGAATTGCTGGCGAAGGACAAGTTCATCAGCGCGACCCAGCTGGACGAACTGCGCGCCGGGCGCGTGCAGGGCGATGCACGCGTCGGCACCGCACGGGCGATGCGCGATACCGCGGCGTTGCGCCGCAGCTACGCGGAGTTGCGCGCGCCGGACGCGGGGGTGATCTCGAAGCGACTGGTGCAGCCGGGGCACGTCGTTGCCGCTGGCAGCGAACTGCTGCGGCTGATCCGCCAGGGCCGGCTGGAATGGCGTGCCGAACTGGCCGAAGCCGAACTGGCGCGGGTCAAGCCGGGCGACCGCATCGAACTCACCACCCGCGATGGCAAGGCGGTCATCGGCCGGGTGCGTGCGGTGAGTCCGGGCCTCGACGCCACCACCCGCACCGGCACCATCTACGCCGACCTGCCCGATCCGCAAGGCCTGCAGCCCGGCACGTTCCTGCAGGGCCGGATCGACACCGGCATCGGCCAAGGCCTGACCGTGCCCGCCGCGGCGGTGGTGCAGCGCGACGGCCATCCGAACGTGTTCACCGTCAATGCCGGGGGCATCGCCCATCGCGTGCGCATCCGCACCGGCGCGAATGCCGGCGGCCAGGTCGAAGTGCTCGACGGGGTGAAGGCTGGCGATGCGGTGGTCGAACAGGGCGCGGGCTTCCTGGCCGACGGCGACAGCGTGCGCATCGTCGAGGCCGCGGCCGCAGCGGCATCCGCCCCATGAGCGGCGGCGGGAGTCTGTCGACCTGGGGCATCCGCAACCCGGTGCCCGCGATGATGCTGTTCTTCGTGCTGTGCGTGGCCGGGCTGTGGGGTTTCCGCCAGTTGCCGGTCGCGCGCTTCCCGGACATCGCCTTCCCGATGACCATCGTGACGATCACCCAGCCGGGTGCATCGCCGTCGCAGCTGGAAACCGAAGTCACCCGCAAGGTCGAGGACTCGGTGGCCACGCTCGACAACGTCAAGCGCGTCACTTCCACCGTGGTCGAAGGCACCTCGACCACCGCCATCGAGTTCAACCTCGAGGCGGACATCATGACCGCGCTCAACGACACCAAGGACGCGGTGACGCGGATCCGGATGAACCTGCCGCAGGACATCCAGGAACCGATCGTCTCCAAGGTCGAGATCGGCGGTTCGCTGCTGACCTACGCGGTGAGCGCGCCGGGGATGGCGCCGGATGAACTCTCGTGGTTCGTCGATCGCCACGTGATGCGCGCGCTGTACGGGGTGGACGGCGTGGCAGCGGTCAACCGCATCGGCGGCGTCGAGCGGCAGGTGCGCGTCGACCTGGATCCGCGCGCGCTGCAGGCCTTCGGCGTCACCGCCGGCGAGGTCAGCCAGCAACTTGCATCCACGCAGGTCGAGCGCCCGGGCGGCAAGGCCGAACTCGACGGCGGCCAGCAGACCGTGCGCACCATCGGCACCGTCGCCGACGCGCAGGCGTTGCGCGACTACAGCATCGCCGTGGGCAACGGCCGCGACTTGCGCCTGTCCGCGCTCGCCACGATCACCGACGGCGCCGCCGATCCGACCCAACTCGCGTTGCTCGATGGCAAGGCGGTGGTGGGCTTCTCGCTGGCGCGCAGTCGCGGCGCGGACGAACTGAAGGTGCGCGACGGCGTCAAGGCCGCGCTCGACGAGCTGGCGAAGCAGCATCCCGGCACCAGCTACCGGTTGGTCACCGACATGTCGGAGGAAACCGACCGCTCGTATTCGTCGTCGATGACGATGCTGTGGGAAGGCGCGCTGCTCGCGCTCGCGGTGGTGTTCTGGTTCCTGCGCGACTGGCGCGCGACCTGGGTCAGCGCGATCGCGTTGCCGCTGTCGATCATCCCGACCTTCGCGGTGATGCAGTACTTCGGCTTCAGCCTCAACATCATCACCTTGCTCGCGCTCAGCGTGGTGGTCGGCATCCTGGTCGACGACGCGATCGTGGAGATCGAGAACATCGTCCGCCACCTGGGCATGGGCAAGAAGCCGCTGGATGCGGCACGCGATGCCGCCGACGAGATCGGCACCGCGGTGATCGCGACCTCGGTGACGCTGGCGGCAGTGTTCGTCCCCGTCGCCTTCATGCCCGGCATCCCCGGCAAGTTCTTCCGCGAGTTCGGCTGGACCGCGGCGACCGCGGTGATGTTCTCGCTGCTGGTCGCGCGCCTGCTCACCCCGATGATGGCGGCGAAGCTGCTGCGTCCGCATGCCGGCGAGGTCAAGGACAGCAAGCTGATGACCCGCTACCTGGGCTGGGTCGATACCGCCCTGCGCAATCGCTGGAAGACGCTCGGCATTGCCACGCTGATGTTCTTCGGTTCGCTGGCGCTGATCCCGTTCATCCCGACCACCTTCATCCCGGTGTCCGACCAGGGCCGCAGCATGCTGTCCATCGAACTGCCGCCGGGCACGCCGATCGAGGAGACCGCACGCATCTCCGAACAGGCGCGCGCACTGCTAGGCACGATCCCCGAACTCAAGCAGGTGTTCACCCAGATCGGCAGCGTTCCCGACCTGGGCGATCCCGGCAAGAGCGGCGGCGCCGATGCGCGAAAGGCGGTGCTCACGCTCGATTGGGGTCCGGAGCACGACCGCGACCGCAGCCAGAAACAACTCGAGCAGGTGGTGCGCGATGCGCTGGGCGACCTGCCAGGCGTGCGCACAAGCTTCATGAGCAGCGAGCCCGGCGAACAGCTCATGCTGGTGCTGGCCGGCGACGATCCCGACAAGCTGGATGCCGCCGCCAGCGCGCTGGAACGCGACCTGCGCAAGATCAAGGGGCTCGGCAGCGTGTCGTCGTCGGCCTCGTTGCTGCGCCCTGAACTGCAGATCCTGCCGGACCCGGCGCGCGCCGCCGACCTGGGCGTGTCCACCGCCGCGATCGCCGAGGCCGCGCGCGTCGCCACCGCCGGCGACTACACGCAGCGCCTGGCCAAGCTCAACCTGCCCGACCGGCAGATCCCGATCCGCGTCGGCTTCGACCGCGAGGCCCTGCGCGACCCGGCCACGCTCGGCCAGTTGCAGGTGCCGGGTCGCAGTGCGCCGGTGCCGCTGGATGCGGTGGCCGACATCGTCGAAGGCAGCGGTCCGTCGGTGATCAGCCGCTACAAGCGCCAGCGCAACATCACCCTGACCGCCGAACTCAACGGACGCCCGCTGGGCGACGTGATGAAGGAACTGGAAGCGCTGCCGTCGGTGAAGAACGTGCCGGCCGGCGTGTCCTTCATCAACACCGGCGATGCGGAGATCTTCGTCGAACTGTTCGTCGGCTTCGTGCTGGCGATGATCGCCGGCATCCTCTGCATCTACATGGTGCTGCTGTTGCTGTTCAAGCACCCGATGCAGCCGCTGACCATCCTCACCGCGATCCCGTTGTGCGCGGGCGGCGCGTTCGGTGCGTTGCTGGTGACCCAGAACGCGCTGTCGCTGCCGGCGCTGATCGGCCTGCTGATGCTGATCGGCATCGCCACCAAGAACTCGATCCTGCTGGTCGACTACGCGGTGATGGCCGAGGACCAGCACGGCATGAGCCAGCACGATGCGCTGGTCGATGCCTGCCACAAGCGCGCACGGCCGGTGGTGATGACCACCATCGCAATGGGCGCGGGCATGCTGCCGCTCGCGCTCGGGTTCTCCGGCGACGCCAGCTTCCGCGCGCCGATGGCCTGGGCGGTGATCGGCGGCCTGATCACTTCCACCGCGTTGAGCCTGATCGTGATCCCCGCGGCATACACCGTGCTGCACGACATCGGCGACTGGTTCGCGCGCAGGTTCTCGCGCAAGCGTGCTGCAGGGGACGTGGCCGGCGCGCATTGAGCACCCCGCTCCGGTGCGGTGCACCGAAGCGAGTGCCGCCTCCGCATCCGTCAGTACGCGTGCATCACGGCGTCGCTGCCGGCGGCAGCGCCGGGGTGAAGTCCGGCGCCGGGATCACGATCTCGGCGGACGCCATCGGTTCGCCGCGCATGAAGCGTTCGATCGCGGCGGTGACCTCGGGCGAGACCATGAACAGGTTGTGCCCGGCATTGACCACGGTGATCGCCTGCAGGTTTTCCAGGCCGGCAACCGCTTCGCGCTGGCTTTCCGGATAGGTACGACCGTCCAGCGTGCCGCTGAGCAGCAGGGTCGGCACGTCGCTGACCGGTGGCTTGCGGAAGTCATCGCCGAGGTCGAGCTCGGGGAAGGCACCGTGCAGCTGCGGCATCGGGAAATTGAGGGTGTCCCCAAGCAGCGCGGTCTTCGCCTGGGTTTCGACCCGCGCCAGCAGATCGTTGCCGATCCCGGACGCCGCATCCATCGCCAGCGGCATCGCCCGCAGTTGCAACGGCGCGCCGGGCGAGGTGAAGCGCTGCATGACCGCGGCCAGTGGCTGGTAGTCGCCGGCATCGGCGGCGGCATACAGCGAGAGCATCATCACCGCGCCCTGCGGATCGGCGATGGCTCCTGCTTCGATCATCTGCAGGCTGCGCCGCTGGAGCAGGACGGGTGCGTCCGCGACATCCGGGCCCTTGAGCGCCAGCAGCACCGGTTTCTCGTCCAGCCGCTGGTGGACGCGGCGGATCAGTGCCTTGATGTCCGGGTACGCGGCCTTCGCCCGAGGGTCGGCGTCGATCGCCGCTTGCAGGCGGTCGAAGTAGGCATCGGTCTGCGCGGGGAGCTTGACGGTCTGGTCCAGGCCTTCGGCGCTGGCCAGCACCACGCGATCGATGCGGTCGTCCATGCGCTTGAGCGCGGCCAGCGCCAGGTGGGTGCCGTAGGAGATGCCCCACAGGCTGATCCTGTCCGCGCCGAGCTGGCGGCGGATCGCATCGAGGTCATCCGCGGTTTCGTTGGTGGTGTAGCCGCGCAGGTCGATGCCCCTGCCCTTCCAGAACGCCGCGCATTCCAGCGCCGCCACCCGGTAGGCCGCCGCGTATTCGGCATCGGTCATGCGCTTCGAATCAGAAGGGGCATTCTTCGGTTCGCACAGCGGCGTATCGTCCGAAGCGCCGGTGCCGCGCTGGTCCAGGGCAATCACGTCGCCGTACTGGCGCATCGCCATGAACAAGGGGAAGCGTTCGCGCTTCGCCGTTTCGATGCCGGAACCGCCGGGGCCGCCGGACAGGTAGATGATCGGCGCGCCGGGCGTTTTGGTGGTGGCGGGAAAGCGCACGTAGCGCAGGGTGAGCATGCGGCTGTTCGGGTCCGCGCGATTTTCCGGGACCTGCAGCGAGCCGCGGACCGCCTCCGTGGTCTGGCCACTGGCGCTCTTGAAGACGAAGGCGCCATCGGGGTCGCTTGCCGTCGCGTTGGCCGTGGTGAACACCGCCAGGCAGGCGATGGCGAGCAGTGCGCGCTTCAGGCGGGGGCGAGGGAGGTGGGTGTACGTCATGGCGGGGCTCCTGGCCGTGAATCGGCGTCGCAACCACGCTAACCGCGCCGGACACGCTGGCATGCGGCCAATCTGCGAACGGTTGTGGCGGATCGGTCAGCGGCGGGCGGGCGTCCGCGAACGGCGCGTTATAGTCCGCGCCCGGTATGCCGCCTCTCTCCCGCCTGTTGCTTGTCCTCGTGCTGTGCCTGTCCTGCCTGCCCGTGGGTTCGGCGGCCGCGCAGTCGATGCAGTGGATCGACATGGCCACGGTCACCACCTGCCCGGCGCACCGGGGCGAAACCACGCCGCCCGATTTTTCCGCGCCCGGATGCCGGACCACCGGCTTGTGGAAGGTCGATCCGCAGCACCACAGCCTGTGGCTCAAGGCGCGTATCGCCGTACCTCCGGCCTTGCTGGATCAATCGGCCCCGCTGGGCCTGTTCGTGTCCGGCAAGTTCGCCAGCACCGCGTGGTGGAACGGCCGGCGGATCGGCGGCAACGGCATTCCCGGCATCGATGCCGCCGGCGAAACGCCCGGGCGGATGGATGCCGTCATCGCGATTCCGCGCACCGCACTCCGGCCGGGCACGAACGACATCGTCCTGCTGGTCTCGGGGCATGCGGCCATGCTGCGCCTGGCCACGCCGATGCACGCCATGGGGATCGGCACCTATGCCGATCCCGCGGACCCGATCCTGCGCGCCTACTGGCCGTCGCTGGTCACCTTCGGGATCTTCCTGCTCGGCGTGCTGTATTTCGGCGTGGGCAGCCTGCGCGGCGCCGATCGCAAGGGCTCGCTGCTGCTCTGCCTGGTCTCGCTGTTCGCCGCCGGGCAACTGCTGGCCGAGGCCTCGCGCGGGCTGTTTCCCTATCCCTACTCGTTCCACGACCTGCGGTTGCTGCTGATCGTCGCCTGCTCGCTCGGGTTCGGCATCTGCCTGGCGGCGCATGTCATCCGCCGGTTCCGGATGCCGCGCCCGTGGCGGGCGTTGTTCGCCGTCGTGCTGGTGACCGCGACCGCGGTCGCATTGACCACCGCCTATGACCTGAAAGCCCTGTTCGCGATGCTGTGTCCGGTGTTCCTGTGCGCCTTGGCCACCGCGTACTGGTGGTGGAAGCAGGCGCCGGGTGCGGCGGTGTACTGCATCGCGCTGCTGCTGTTCGGCGCGCTGAGTGTCGTCTTCGGCGGGATGTTCCTGGATGCGGTGTTCTTCTTCCTGGTCGCCGGCCTGCTGCTGTTCCTGTTCGCCCAGCAGGCCGCCGCGCTGGCCCGCGAACAGCAGTCGCGCATCGCCCTGGCCAGCCGCGCGCGCCAGCTGGAGGCGGCGCTGGACCAGGCCCAGGCCCGAGCGCAGCCGCAGGCACACGCGCACACGATCCGGATCGTCGACACCGGCAGGATCGAGCTGGTCAGCACCGACAAGATCAGCCATTGCAGCGGCGCCGGCGACTACGTGGAACTGCACTTCACCGACGGCAGCGCGCGCCTGCACGGCGGCAGCCTCAACGAACTGGAAGCGGAACTGCCGCCGGCATTCCTGCGCGTGCACCGCTCGCACATCGTCAACACCTCCCTCGTCGAATCGCTCAAGCGCGAGCCGTCCGGTGTCGGCCAGCTGCGCATGAGCAGCGGCGCAAGCGTGCCGGTGAGCCGGCGGATCATGCCGACGGTGCGCAGGACGATCGGCGCCGCATCGCCATCGCTGCAACCGATGGCGTGACCACTGCCGAACCTCAGCCGCCGCAACGGCGGTAGTCGAAGGGAATCTTCATCTCCTTGCCATCGCGGCCCGGCCCGGCGATGTAGGCATGCAGCGTGTCGCCGTCGCGCCGGTATTCGATCCGGTTGGGGAAGTCGTGGGCGCTGTTCTCGAAGCGGATCCAGCCCTCGCCGCGCGCGGCTTGCGTGAATACCGTCGCCGGCACCCCGTTCGGCTGCACGTGGAACTGCGCCTTGCCTGCATCGAAGACGATGCGCATGTACTCGAACGATTCCACGCGCGCGCCGCGCACGGTGCGCGACATGCCGAGCAAGGCACCGCCCGCCTCGGGCAACCAGACCTCGTCGATTTGCTGCTCCGGACCGGTTCCGCACCAGTGACCCGCCAGCCAGTCCAGCGTCGGCTCGGCACTGGTCGCCTGGCCAGAAAGCAGCGCCAGGCATGCGCCCAGCAGCATCGTTGCGTGTCGCATGTGCGTCTCCCGTGTGAGTGACGCGCAACGTAAGGCGCTCGCCGCGGCGCTTCTTGTAAAAACGCGCAGCGGCCTGTCTGATGCGATGGATGGAGTACGTGGAACACGCGCCGCCCGCGAACCTGCGCCGACACCTGCAGTGCCTGTGGATCCTGCGCGACGACGCCCCCGACGATGCGATACAGGTGATCTATCCCGATGGCCGTTGCGAGCTGCTGGCCGAGCTCGGCGTGCCGCTGCGCTTCCACGGACCGGATGGCGAGATCCGCGCGGACCAGGCGCTGGCCTTCGCCGGCCAGCAACTCGGGCCGATCCGGCTGCAGGCGACAGGCCCCGTGCATTGCATCGGCGTGCGCCTGACCGCCGCCAGCGGCCGTCTCATTGCAGGCGAGCAGTTGCCGGCCTTGCGCGATCGTGCGCCAGACCTGCGCACGCTGGATGCCGGATTCGCCGAAGCCTTCCACGCCGCGGCGACTGCCTGCGTCGATGCGGAGTCCCCGGAGCCGCTGTGGGCATTGTTGCGCCAGCGTTGCGCCGCGTTCGCAGCCGATGCGCTGGTCGAACGCGCGGTCGAATCCCTCGATGCCGCCGACGGCGACCTGCGCATCGTCGTACTGGCGAAGGAACTCGGTTGCAGCCTGCGCACCCTGCAGGCGCGCTTCTTGGCCGCGGTCGGGATGACGCCGAAGGAATATGCACGCGTGCGCCGGTTGCAGGCCCTGCTGCGCACGCTGGACAGCGAACGCAGCGCGATCGCCGATGCCGCGGCACGCCATGGCTTCAACGACCAGGCCCACGCCACCCACGACCTGCTGCGCTGGACCGGCACCACGCCGGCGCGACTGGTGCGTGCGCTGCGTGCCGATCCCGATGGCGGCGATGCGTTGCGCCTGGCGGCCGCGTTCGTGCGCGGTCGTCATCTCACGCCATAGCGGGCGTGCTCACGACCTCAACTGCGCAGGCCGACCCCGCGCTTCAGCAGCCACAAGGCCAGCGCGCCGAGCACACCCACGAAGCCCAGCATCAGGCCATACGCGGTCCACATCGACACGTCGCTGACGCCTAGCAGGCCGTAGCGGAACGCGTTGACCATGTAGAAGATCGGGTTGGCGTGGGTCGCGGCCTCGGCCCAAGCCGGCAGTAATTTCACCGAATAGAACACGCCGCCGAGGTAGGTGAGCGGGGTGAGGATGAAGGTCGGCACGATGGCGACGTCGTCGAACTTCTTCGCGTACACCGCATTGATGAAGCCGGCCAGCGAGAAGATCACCGCGCCCAGCAGCACCGAGCTGACCATCACCAGCGGATGCGGCACGCGCACCTTGGTGAACAGCATCGCGATGCACAGCACGATCGCGCCGACCATGACCCCGCGCAGCACCGCGCCGGCCACGTAACCGCCCAGGATCACCCAGTTCGGCATCGGGCTGACCAGCAACTCCTCGATGTGGCGGCCGAACTTGGCGCCGAAGAAACTCGAACTGATGTTGCCGTAGCTGTTCTGGATCACGCTCATCATCACCAGGCCGGGGACGATGAAATCCATGTACTTGATGCCGTCCATCTCGCCCACGCGCGAGCCGATCAGGCCGCCGAAGATCAGGAAGTACAGGGTCATGGTGATCGCCGGCGGCATCAGGGTCTGGCCCCAGATGCGCAGGATGCGCATGACTTCGCGGCGAATGATGGTGCCGAGCGCGACCAGGTTCTTGCTGGCCGCGGATTCGATCGTGGAAGGCTGGTTCATGCCGTGGCTCCTTCCTTGCTGGTCAGGCGCACGAACAGTTCTTCCAGCCGGTTGCTCTTGGTGCGCATCGAACGCACGCGGATGCCGGCGGCCTCGAACGCGGCGAACACGCGGTTGAGGTCCATCGCCCGCGGCATGTCCATGTCCAGGGTGTGGTCGTCGGTCGCGACCAGGGTGGTGCCTTCGATCTGAGGCAATTGCGCGGGCAGGCTGCCGTCGATGTCGAACAGGAAGCCTTCCACGTCGAGCTTGGCCAGCAGCGACTTCATCGGCCCGTGTTCGACGATGGTGCCGCGGTCGATGATCGCGAGGTTGCGGCACAGGCTCTCCGCTTCCTCCAGGTAGTGGGTGGTCAGGATGATCGTGGTGCCGGCGGCGTTGATGTCCTTCAGCGTCTTCCACATGCCGCGGCGGATCTCGATGTCCACGCCCGCGGTGGGCTCGTCAAGGATAAGCAGGCGCGGCCGGGTCATCATCGCGCGGGCGATCATCAGCCGCCGCTTCATGCCGCCGGACAGCGTGCGGCTCATCTTGTCGGCCTTGTCCCACAGCAGCGCGTCCTTCAGCACCTCCTCCGCGCGGACCAGCGCCTGTGCGCGCGGGATGCCGTAGAAACCCGCGTAGTTCACGCAGATGTCCAGCGGCTTCTCGAACATGTTGAAGTTCATTTCCTGCGGCACCAGGCCGATCTGGCGCATCGCGCCGTCGCGGTCGGCGTCGAGGTCGATGCCGAACACCTCGACCTTGCCGGCGCTCTTGTTGACCAGCGAACTGACGATGCCGATCAGGGTCGACTTGCCGGCGCCATTGGGCCCCAGCAGGGCATGGAAATCGCCGGGCGCGACATCCAGGCTGACGCCCTTCAGCGCTTCCACGCCGTTGTCGTAGGTCTTGCGCAGGTCGCTGACGCGCAGCGCGGGCGCAGGCGCGCCGTCGGTGGTCGGGTGCATCGGGGCTCCGCGGCCGCGGGGCCGCGGCGAGGCAGGAAAATGTTGCGGTTAGTATAGGCGGCCACCTGCGGGGCAACGCCCGGCGCGGTGTTGCATCCACCAAACAGAGCATCGCAGCGCTTGGCCATCGTGCATTTCCCTTTGAAGCTGACGGCGCGCCGGATGATCGCGCCCTCCGTCGCCCACCTGTCGTTCCTGCGCGATGACGGCCAGCCGCTGGATTACATCCCCGGCCAGTTCATCCAGGTGCACTTCGCCTACGCCGACGGTTCCGCCGCGCGCCGCAGCTATTCGCTGGCGACCCAGCACGACCACGCGCTGGCCCCGGGCGAGGCGGTGGAGATCGCAGTCAGCTACGTCCCCGGCGGTGCGGCCACCGCGCTGTTCGAGGGCCTGCCGATCGGCGGTACGGTCGACGCCAGTGGACCGTTCGGGCGCTTCTGCCTGCTGCCCAACGACGGCAACCGCCGTTACCTGCTGATCGGGACCGGCACCGGGGTGACGCCGTACCGGGCGATGCTGCCGCTGATCGAGTCGCTGATCGCCTCGCGTGGCATCGAAGTGGTGCTGTTGCAGGGCGCGCGCACGCCCGAAGAACTCCTCTACGGCGATGAGTTCCGTGCCTTCGCCAACGCGCAGCCGCAATTCCGCTTCGTGCCGTGCTTCTCGCGCGAGTTGCCCGATGCGGGATCCCCGCATGCGCACGCCGACGTCCGCCATGGCTATGTGCAGGCTGCGCTGGCCGAGTTCGCACCGGATGCCCAGGGCGACATCGCCTACCTGTGCGGCAACCCGAACATGGTCGATGCCTGCTTCGAGGCGCTGAAGGCGCATGGCCTGCCGATCCCGCAGATCCGCCGCGAGAAGTACGTCAGCAACAAGTAGGCCGGCGGCGGATCCCCGGCCACGCACTTCGTGCGCGGCGTTCGTCCGGGCGCGCGGCATGCCGCGCAATCGCCCGCCCTCACCCGCCGAGAGAAGTACGTCAGCAACAAATGACCCGCTAGGCGTATGCCTCCCGCACTCCACTGCTGTCTGTAAAGGACGCTTGACAAGCGTTTCGCGATGTCCGTATCGTTGTGTCAAGCATCCTTGACAGCAACGGAGCACGGCGATGGACAAACCGAAGAACCTGAAAGGCGGCGGCCTGGCGTTCCTGGGCTCCGGCGTGGCGTTCCTGGGCGTGGCCGCGAGCGGGCAACCGGCGTTCCTGGGCGTGGCGATGGCGATGATCGCCCTCGGCATCGTGTTCATCGGCAAGTCGCGCAAGGCCGGCTGATCGCCGATGACCACGCGTCGCTTCATGTGGCTGTTCGTGGCGATCGCGCTGGTGTCGCTGGCGCTGGCCGCGGCGGGACACTTCCTGCTGGCGTGGCCCGACGGCCTGGTCGGCATCTGCACGGGCATCGGTGCCGGATTCCTGTTCGCCGGCCTCCTGCGCTGGTTCATGCCGGACGCCTGCGATGCGGGCACGCCCGCGCTCAACAGCCGCTACCTCCGCGAATTCCTGCCGCCGATGGTCGCGTACGTCCTGATCCTGTTGTTCTCGGTCTGGTTGTTGAAGCGCGTCGAAGCGCCCGGCCTGCGCGCCCTGGTGGCGTTGATGCCGGTTCCCGCGATCGGCATGGCCCTGCGGGCGATCATCCGTTACATCCGCGACGTCGACGAACTGCAGCAGCGGATCGAACTGGAAGCGGTCAGTTTCGCCGCCGCCTTCGTGTCGATGGCGTACGTTACCGGGGCATTCCTGCAATTGGCGAAGGTCATCGACATTCCCTCCGGCGTGGCGATGATCTGGGTGTTCCCGTTGATCTGCGCGAGTTATGGGCTGGCCAAGATCGTGGTGGCCCGGAGGTACCGGTGAGCGGCATCGCCACCCGCTACTGGCAGAGCCTGAGCCCGGCGCTGCGGCGCTACTACCGCGCATCGGTGTGGCCGGGCCTGGCGTTCCTGGCGATGACGGTGCTGCACGAATGGGCGTCGCGGACCGGCCAGTCCACGCTGTTGCGCACCCTCTTCGCGCTGGGACCGGTGCTGGCGATGGCATGGATGTTCGCCGCCTACCTGCGTTTCCTGCGCGACTGCGACGAGCTGGAACGGCGCATCGAACTGGGCGCGCTGGCCTGGGCCGCCGGGATCACCCTGCAGGCGGCGATGGCCGCGATGCTCCTGCTCGACGCCGGCGTGGCCGGCTGGTCCGGCCGGCATGTTGCCGCCTGGCTCTGCCTGGTCCTGGCCATCGCCTACGTGCTGGTGCGCGGCTGGCTGCACCGCAGGTACGCATGAACAACCGCATGCGCGAGCTGCGCGAGGCGCAGGGCTGGTCGCAGGGCGAACTGGCCGAGCGCCTGGAGGTCTCGAGGCAGACCGTCAACGCCCTGGAGACCGGCAAGTACGACCCGTCGCTGCCGCTCGCCTTCCGCATCGCGCGGTTGTTCGGGCAACCGATCGAATCCCTTTTCATCCCCGAGGACTGATCCATGCATCCCGCAGGAGTTTCACCATGACCGTTCGTCCCCTCATGCTGTCGCTGGCCATCGTGTCGGCGCTGGCCGCCGGTTGCACGCAGCAGGCCCCGGCCACGCCACCCGAGGCCGCCACGCTGCGCACGCTCGGCAGCCTGACGTTCAAGCCGTGCTCCCTCGCCTCGCCTTCGCCTTACGGCAAGCCGATGGAAGCGCAATGCACCACCCTTGACGTGCCGGAAGACCGCAGCAAGCCGGGCGGCCGCAGCATCGCGCTCAACGTCGCCTGGATCCCGCCCAGCAACAGCAGCGATCCGGCGGCCGATCCGGTGTTCTTCCTGGCCGGTGGGCCAGGCCAGGCGGCCGTCGCCACCTTCCCCGGGCTGGCGCCGGTGTTCAAGGACGTGATGAAGGACCGCGGCATCGTGCTGGTGGACCAGCGCGGGACCGGCAAGTCCAATCCGCTCAACTGCAAGTCGGAAGGCAGCGAGGCCTCCGGTGGCGATCCGGCGGCGGCGCGCGCGTGGATCCAGGGTTGCATGGACGCGTTGTCGGCGAAGGCCGACCTGCGCCGCTACACCACCACCGACGCCGTGGCCGACCTCGAAGCGGTGCGCAAGGCGATCGGCGCGGACAAGGTGAACCTGGTCGGGGTCAGCTACGGCACCCGCATGGCCCAGCAGTACGCATTGCGGCATCCGCAGCACGTGCGCACGATCACCCTGGATTCGCCGGTGCCCAACACCCTGGGCTTGGGCAACATCTTCGCCGGCAATCTCGACGCCGCGCTGCAGGCGCAATTCGCGCTGTGCAAGGAAAGCGCGGCCTGCAAGGGGCGGATGGGCGACCCGCGCGCGGAGCTGCAGGCGGTGCTGGCGCGGCTGCGCGCCAATCCGGTGCCGGTGACCTATCGCGACGGCAGCACCGGCGAGGAAATCACCGAAACCATCACCGCCGACCATGTCGCCGGGCTGGTGCGCATGTATTCGTACATGCCGGCGGTCGGCGCATTGCTTCCGCAACTGATCCACGAAGCCAGCCAGGGCCGCTACGCGAACCTGATGGCGCTGGCGAAAATGATGCAGGGCGACATGGCCGAATCGATGTCGATGGGCATGCAGATGTCGGTGATCTGCACCGAGGATGGCGGCAGCATGGTCGCGCGCGCCGAAGACGCGGAGACCGTGCTCGGCAACCGCATGGTCGAGGCGATGGCGGCGATGTGCGAGGTATGGCCCAAGGGAGACAAGCCGGCCGACTTCAACACCCCGCTCAAGGGCGACCTGCCGGTGCTGGTGCTGACCGGCGAATTCGATCCGGTGACGCCGCCGAAGTACGGCGAGGAGATCGCCAGCAAGGCGCTGCCGAATGCCCGCTGGCTCGACCTGAAGGGACAGGGCCACAACGTGATCGGGGCCGGCTGCATGCCGAAGCTGTTCGCCCAGTTCATCGAAAAGGCCGATGCCAAGGCGCTGGACGCCAAGTGCCTGGACAAGCTGGCCTACGTGCCGCCGTTCACCTCGAACAACGGCTGGGAGCCGTGATGCGCCCCCTCTTTCTGACAAGGACTGGACCATGATCGTCGCAGAACACCTGCGCAAGACCTTCCCCGGCAAGGGCAAGAAGGCCGCGCCCGTCATCGCCGTGGATGACGTGAGCTTCACCGCCCACGACGGCCAGATCACCGGCCTGCTGGGGCCGAACGGTGCCGGCAAGACCACCACCATGCGCATGCTCTACACGCTGATGCAGCCGGAGACCGGCCGCGTGCTGGTGGACGGCATCGACGTGGGCCGCGATGCCAACGCCGTGCGCCGCAGCCTGGGCGTGCTGCCCGACGCCCGCGGCGTGTACAAGCGCCTGACCGCACGCGAGAACATCGCCTACTTCGGCGAGTTGCACGGGTTGAGTGCCGCCCAGGTGGCCGAACGCACGCGCAAGCTCGCGGAAGCACTGCAGATGGAGGACGTCCTCGACCGCCAGTGCGAGGGCTTCTCGCAGGGCCAGCGTACCAAGACCGCGATCGCGCGTGCCCTGGTGCACGACCCGAAGAACGTGATCCTGGACGAACCCACCAACGGGCTGGACGTGATGACCACCCGCGGTCTGCGCGAGTTCCTCAAGCAGCTGCGCGCGGAGGGCCGTTGCGTGATCTTCTCCAGCCACATCATGCAGGAGGTCGCGGCGTTGTGTGACCGCATCGTGATCATCGCCAATGGCCGGGTGATGGCCGAAGGCACGCCGGAGGAACTGCGCGCCAAGGCGGGCATCGACAATCTCGAGGACGCCTTCGTGCGCCTCATCGGCAGCGAAGAGGGCCTGCACGCATGAACATCGATTTCCGCAGCATGCTGGTGGTGATGCGCAAGGAATTGCGCGATTTCTACCGCGACCGCCGCACCTTCCTGATGACTCTGCTGCTGTCGCCCATCCTGTTCCCGGCGATCATGCTGGGCATGTTCAAGCTGATGGAGAACCGCGCCAGCACCCAGCTCGAAAAGGAGATGACCATCCCGGTCGCAGGCAGCGAACATGCCCCGAACCTGCTTGCGCACCTGGCCAGCCACGGCATCGCCGCGCGCAAGGCCAGCGTGGCCGAAGTGGAGCAGGCGGTGCGCAGCCAGGCCGACGACGTCGGCCTGATCATCGACCCCGGGTTCGGCAAGGACTGGCATGCCGGCACGCCGGCCAAGGTCGAGCTGGTCACCGACACCACCCGCCGCAATGCCGATGTACCGATCGCCCGTGTTGAATCCACCCTCAAGCAGTACTCGCAGACCCTGGGCGCATTGCGCATGCTCGCGCGCGGGATCAATCCGGTGGTCGGGATGCCGGTCGGCGTGGGCACCCGCGACCTGGCCACGCCGGAAGCCAAGCGCGGCATCATGCTGTCGGCGATGCTGCCGATCCTGCTGCTGATTTCCGCCTTCCTCGGCGGCATCCACCTGGGCATGGACACCACCGCAGGCGAGCGCGAACGCCAGTCGCTGGAACCGCTGCTGGCCACGCCCGCGGCGCGCGGCGCCATCGTCAGCGGCAAGATGCTGGCGGCGGTGGTGATCGGCGTCGCCTCGCTGCTGCTGATCCTGCTGGCGTTGAAGGGCAGTGCATCGCTGGCCACGGGCATGGGCCGGATGCTGGACGTGAGCCTGCCGGCGATCGCCAAGCTGCTGTTCATCCTGCTGCCACTGGTGGTGATCGGCACCGGCCTGATCACCTTCGTGGCGGCCGGCGCCAAGAGCATGAAGGAAGCGCAGAGCCACGTGATGTGGATGATGATGCTGCCGATGATCCCGACCTATGCGCTGATGGCCTCGCCGCTGAAGGACACGGATCTCTGGCAGTACGCGGTGCCGTTCCTGTCGCAGAACCAGCTGGTGCAGAAGGTCACCCGCGGCGAATCGCCGGATGCGCAGCAATGGGCGGTGTACCTGGGCTGCGCGCTGGCCCTGGCCGCGGTGCTGTGGCTGGCGGCGGTGTGGCGCTACCGCCAGGAGAAGCTGGCGATCTCGGCCTGACCGGGCAAGCGGGATCGATGGCGATGCGCCTCGATCCCGTCCACCCAGCCATGAAAAAGGTTCATCTCCCAACTCCGGGGAATGCGGCTCGGATCTTGAGGAAGAAGTAGGCGTCGTCGCGGTAGCCGTAGGCGATGCGCTTGATGACCTTGATCCGGTTGTTGATGCCCTCGACCAGGCCGGTGTGCATCGGCCAGCGCACCCGGCTGACGATGCCGCGCCAGTAGGGGCGCAGGCACTTGGCAAAGTGCATCAGGGCCGGGATGCCACTTTCCCGGGCGTGACGCAGCCACTGCGTCCAGGCGCGCCTCCAGGCCCAGGCGGTCGGTACCGTCCATAGTGCCTTGAGCTGCTCCTTCATTACGTAGACCGCCATCAGCGACTGGTTGGCGGCCAGTACCTCGTCCAGTCGCACCTGCTCGGCTTCCTTGAGCTGCTCCGGGTTGCGCAGCAGGATCCAGTGCGCGCGCTTGACGACCTTGCGGGCCGGCTTGTCATGACGCAATCGGTTGGCAGCATCCACGCGCACGCGGCCGATCACTTCCCTGCCGTACTTGGCGATGACGTGGAACAGGTCATGGATGATGCGGGCCTGCTTGCAGTGCCGGCGCACCTCCAGGTCGAAGGCGGTGTTCATGTCCATCGCCACCGCTTGGATACGGGCGCAGCCTTCGGGTCCTAACGTCTCG